>JBFXAM010000059.1:0-26649 GCA_050184295.1 Phycisphaerae bacterium
GGACTCGTATTCCGGATCGTATTCATCATACCACCTCAGGCGGTTGTTGTTCGTCTGGTGGTCGATGTCGCGGTTGCCGGGGTCGGCGTCGTAGAAGTACTCAGTCCAGCGGCCGGCGACGAGGTTATCGTACCGCGCGGTGCGGTTGCGGTAGGTCTACAGCGCCCCGCGTTCCAGCTTCACCAGCTTTGCAAACTCGAGAATGAGCGTCTTCTCGCCATATCCGGCGAACTTGACTCCGGCGCGGGTCTGTCCGGGGTTGCGCTGAATCCACACAATCTGTCCGACGCCGTACTGTCCGTGGCGAACGAGCGTGCCTTCCTTCCAGTCGGTGAACGCCGGCGCGTCCGCGTGCGAGGGTTTCGGCGGGTCAGACTCGGCGTTGCGCTGGGTCGTGTGACGGCGGCCCAGCGCGCCGGGTCGTTTGGGGGGGCCGGTGCGGCCGCGTGGCGCGTCGTCGCGGGCGGATGGGTCGCTGTCGACGTGTGCGTCGCGGTCGATCGCGCGCCTCCAGGCAGTGTCCGCATCGATCGCGATTTCGTCCGGCTCGACGGGCCGCAGGCGGCGGCGCGGGCGTTCCCCCTCGGCGGCTAGCTCGTCCTCGCCGAGCAGCCGCTCCTCGCCGCCGTCCTCCAGCGGGACAATGCGGAGCGTGGCGTCGTCGGCGAACATCGGTCGCGCGGGTGAGAAGCGGAGCGTGCCGCGGGTTTCGAGCACGAGGCCCTCGTCGCCGAGTTCGCCGAGAAACTGCGACTCGATCTGAACGTTCGTCACGCCGCGCGTCTGGCGCTCTTGGACATGGGTGAGAAAGAGCCGCCTTCGGGCGCGGGTGATGCCGACAAACGCAAGGCGGCGCTCCTCCTCGACGTCGCCGGCATCGAAGAGCGCGCGGGCGTGGGGCAGGAGTCCCTGTTCCCAACCGACGATGAAAACGATCGGGAATTCGAGCCCCTTGGCGGCGTGCAGCGTCAGCAGTTGCACGCAGCCGGACGTCTCGTCGACGCTGTCCTGGTCGCTGACGAGGCTGACGCGGTGCAGGAAATCGGCGAGGGACGGCTCGGCGGTCTCTTCGTCGTAGCGCGCCGCGGCGGTCACGAGTTCGTAGACGTTCGCGAGCCGGTCCTCGCCTTCGTCCTCCGGCTGTTCGGTCAGTTCGCGCTCGATCCCGCTGGCGGCGAGCACAAACCGCACGGCGTCGGCGACGGCGCCGGCGGTGTGCGTGTTGATCCGTTCGAGCAGCGTGACGAACGCGCGGACCTTCTTCGCCGCCGCGGCGGGCAGGTGCTCGTCCGCGCGGCTCATGATTTCGAGCAGCGGCCGGTCGAGGCGCTGGGCGGCGGCGACGAGCCGATCGACGGTGGTCTTGCCGATGCCGCGCGGCGGCGTGTTCACGATGCGGAGGACGTTGACCTCGTCGCTGGGGTTGACGACCACGTGGAGGTAGGCGAGCGTGTCCTTGATCTCCTTTCGGTTGTAGAACGCGACGCCGCGGGCGATGCGGTAGGGGATCGCGCGGTGGCGGAGCGCCTCTTCGAGCCCGCGCGAGAGCGCGTTGACGCGGTACATGATCGCGACGTCGCTGTAGGCGCCGCTCGCGTTGCGGTGCATTTGCTGGATCTCATCCGCGATGAACTCGGCCTCCTGGCGCCCTTCGCCGAAGCGGCAGACGCGGACCGCGTCGCCGGCGGGTAGCTCGCTCCACAGCGCCTTGTGCTTGCGGCGGCGATTGTGCTGGATGAGCGCGCTGGCGACTTGGAGAATCCGGCCGGTCGAGCGGTAGTTCTGCTCCAGCCGGACGACGACGGCGTCGGGATAGTCGCGCTCGAAGTCGAGAATGTTGCGGATGTCCGCGCCGCGCCAGGCGTAGATGCTCTGATCGGGATCGCCGGTTACGCACAGGTTGCGATGGTGCTGCGAGAGCGCCCTTGCGATGACGTATTGGGCGTGGTTGGTGTCCTGATATTCGTCGATCAGCACGTAGCGGAACCGCAGGTTGAGCCGCTCGACGATCTCGGGCTGCGTGCGCAGCACCAGCGCCACGCGCATCAGCAGGTCGTCGAAATCGACGGCGTTGCGCGCCGCGAGCAGCGCTTCGTAGCGCTCGTAGACTTCGACCATCCGCCGCGCCGAGCGGTCGGCGTAGCCGCTCTCGACGAGGTGCGCGCCGAGCGCGGCGGGCGTTTGCAGGCGGTTCTTGGCCGCGCTCACCTGTGCGCGCATGTCCGCGGGCTTGTAGTCGTCGAGGTTGAGATTGAGCCCGCGGAGCGCCTCTTTCATGAGCTTCCGCTGGTCGTCCTCGTCGTAGATGGAGAAGCCCGGCTGCACGCGCGCCAGCGGACCGAACTCGCTCAGCAGCCGCACGCCGAGCGCGTGAAACGTGTGAATCCACATCCCGCGCGCGACGCCGAGCTCCTCGATGCGGCGTTTCATCTCGGCGGCGGCCTTGTTCGTGAACGTGATCGCGAGAATGTGGCGCGGCACCACGCCGCTCTCGACGAGCAGCGCAGTGCGGCGGGTGATGACGCGGGTCTTTCCGCTGCCGGGGCCGGCGAGGACGAGCAGGGGGCCGTCGCGGTGGTTGACTGCGGCGCGCTGGGCGTCGTTCAGGTCGGCCAGGATCGCATGCGACGCGCCGTTCATGGGCGTCGATATACCCGCGCGGCGGCGGGGCGTCCAATTCGCGATCGACGCGGACGCCACGCGACGCTCGGGGGCGACGTTCGGCGCCGGGAGATCGGGGTCGGGCGGTGCCTCGCAGCGGGTGCGCGCAGCAGCCGCGGCGAGGCCGCGTCTGTCGCGCGAGAGCAGCGGTCGTCGGTCGTGCGATTCCGGTCTCGACCGCAAGACCGGCGGCAAGGCATCCCGTTCACGGCTTGGCGACGTGTTGCAGATACGCCGCGGCCGCGTCCTTGACGAAACGGCGGAACGCGGGCGTATCGATCTCCTTGCGGTCGTGGACGTGGATCGCGACCGCGTCGACGCCACCCAGGTGTTTGCGCACGTCGACGCGCGCCCAGTCGCCATAAGTCTGAAGGTCGCCGCGCTCGTCCAATGTCGGTAGGCGGAGCTGCGCGTTGAGTTTGCTCGCTTCAAAGCGGCCGCGCGGGACGTGAAAGTAAAGCGCCAACAGCCACTCGCCGCCGGTCAGCGCGTGAAAGAACCACTCGTCGGCGCCGGCCGCGGCGATCTCGACCGACGCGCGGTTGTTCCAGCGCGTCGGCGCGAATCGGCCGCTGCGCTGGATCAGCTGCTCGACGTATTCCAGCGCCGCGGGCTCCCAGCGCACGGGTTTGCCGTCGCGGCTGGGCCGCTGCTCCAGGTGCCACTTCCGCCCGTCGATCTGCCACGGCACGCGCACCTCGCGCCCGATCTTGCCCAGACCGGCACGCTCGATCGCGAGGGTGCGCTCCGCGTACGCGACGGGGTCGAACACTTCGCGCGCCGCGTGCGGTCCCGCCGCGAGAACCGGCGCGAGCGCGACGGCGGTGTGGGAACGAAACCCCGGATGGGGAGCGCAGGACGTCGACCGCACGCCGGCGGCGGTCGTCCGACCGAGCTCGGCGCGTGGCTGCGGACCGGCATCGGCGCCGCGCGCGGCGCATTCCGCAATCGGGAGTGCGCGTAGCGCGCGGACGACGTCTTCCGGCGTGCCGCTGGCCACGACGCAACCGCCGCCTTCGCCTGCTTCCGGACCGAGATCGATCATCCAGTCACAGCTCTTGATGACGTCGAGGTTGTGCTCGACCACCACGATCGTGTTGCCGAGGTCGACCAGCCGGTGCAGCACCGCGAGCAGCTTCTTGACGTCGTCGAAGTGCAGTCCGGTCGTCGGCTCGTCGAGGATGTAGAGCGTGCGGCCCGTGTCGGGCTTCCCGAGTTCGGCGGCGAGCTTGACGCGCTGCGCCTCGCCGCCGGAGAGCGTCGTGGCGCTCTGTCCGAGCTGCACGTAATCGAGCCCCACGTCCGCGAGCGTCTGAAGCATGCGGCGGATGCGTGGCACGTTCTCGAAGAGCTCGAGCGCGGCGTTGACGCGCAACTCCAGCACGTCCGCGATGCTCCGGCCCTTGAAGCGCACGTCGAGCGTGTCGGCGCTGTAGCGCTTGCCGCGGCAGTTCTCGCACTCGATCCACACGTCGGGCATGAAGTGCATCTCGATGCGCTTCTGCCCGAAGCCCTCGCACGCCTCGCAGCGCCCGCCGGGCCGGTTGAAGCTGAAGCGATTTGCGTTGTAGCCGCGCGCCTTGCTGTCGGGCAGCCGCGCAAAGAGCTCGCGAACCCAGTCGAAGACGCCGGTGTAGGTGGCGGGGTTGCTCGAAGGCGTGGCGCCAATCGGCGACTGGTCGACGTTGCTGACGCGTTCGATCAGGCCCGCGGCGCTGCGCGCCAGTGTTACGCCGCCGTCGGTCGCGACGCGCTGAAAGAACTCGACGGCGTCGTGCTCGCCCGGCGCGAGCGTGGAATTCTGGAGGTCGCGTGCCAGCGCGGGCCACAGAATGTCGTTCACCAGTGAACTCTTGCCGCTGCCTGACACGCCGGTGACGCAGACCAGCCGCGCCAGCGGCACGGGCACGTCGACGTTGCGCAGGTTGTTCTGCCGCGCTCCGCGGATGACCAGCCAGCCCGGCGACGCGCCGTCCGGGGCCGCGGCGTGTCCGCTTCGCAGGCGCCGCGGCCGCGCCGCGCGGTCGCCGCCGGTTGTGGTCGGTGCGCGCCCCGGGTCGCGCCAGGCATCGACGGGGCGGCGGTTGGTGGGGACGGTGACGGCGTTCGTGCCCGCGAGGTAAGCGCGCGTCAGCGATTCGTCCGCGTCCGCGCGGCCCGATGCGCCCGCGATGTGCGCGATCGGTCCTTCCGCCACGATCCGCCCGCCGAACGCGCCGGCGCGCGGGCCGAAATCGAGGATGTGATCGGCGCCGCGGATCACGTCGCGGTCGTGCTCGACGAGCAGCAGCGTGTTGCCGAGATCGCGCAGCTTGACCAGCGCGCGGACGAGTCGCCCGGTGTCGCGCGGGTGGAGGCCGATCGTGGGCTCGTCGAGCACATAGAGCACGCCCGCGAGTCCGCCGCCGATCTGGCTCGCGAGCCGGATGCGCTGCGCCTCGCCGCCGGAGAGGGTGGGCGCGGCGCGGTGGAGTGTGAGATAGTCGAGTCCGACGTCGACGAGGAATTGCAGTCGGTCGCGAACCTCCTTCAACAGTTCGCCGGCGACTTTTCGCTCGTTGACGGTGAGCTTCAGTTCATCGAAGAACGCGCGGCACTGCGCGAGCGGCAGGTCGCACACCTCGACAATCGTCCGTCCGCCGAGGCGCGCCGCCGCCGGAAAACCCCGCAACCGCCCGCCGCGACAGCTCGTGCACGGAATCTCCGCCACAACGTTGCGAAGCCGATGCCGAAACGACCAGCTGTTTCGCGTGGCGGCGTCGATCGCGGGAAAAAAACCACGCCAGTGAAATCGCAATCCGGCGGGGCGGCGCGCGGGGCCGCCGATCACGGCCGACTTCGCGTGGTGCTTGGCGCCGGCGGACTTTGCGGATGCCAGTCCCGTCGGCGCGTCGTGCGACGGGAACGCCGCCGACCCGTCGATCCACTCGCCGACCGTGCCGAACATGAGCGCTCGCTTCTGCGCCGCGCTCCAGTCTCCCAGCGGCGTCGTCGGCGCGACCCCCAGCGACGCGCACAACGCCGCGAGCAGCTTGCCCAGCGGCGAGCGCGGGTCGATACGGCGCCACCCGTCGATCGCGCCGTCGACGAGCGACTTGTCGGGGTCGGTGATGATCGTTCCCGGCGGCGCGCCGCGCTGGACGCCGAGTCCTTCGCACGTGTCGCACCACCCGAGCTGGCTGTTGAAGCTGAAGTGGTGGGGGGCCAGCTCGTCGAAGCTCTCGCCGCACCGCAGACAGGCGAAATTCTGCGAGAACCGCAGCTCGCGCTCGGGCGAGACGGCCGTGGTCGGCGGGGAGTCGGATTCCGATTGGGCATTCGTGTCTGGAGTCGGCTGCTCGCGGCGCGCCGCCGGGTTCGCGGCGGCGCTCGATCCCACGTCTTCGGCCTCGGTGCCCCCCGGGCCCGGCTTTCCGTTTCCGGCGTCCGGTCGTTCCGCGGTTCGTCCATCCGCGCGACCGCCGGTCGTTCCCGCGGCCCCCGGGTCCGTCACGCGCTCCACGGCCTCGACCAGCACGCCGACCACGCCGTTCCCGAGTGCCAGCGCGTGCTCGATGCTGTCGGCGATGCGGCTGCGCGACTTCGCTTTTACGATCGTGCGATCGACAACGACGTCGACGCGGTGCCTTCGCCGGGCGTCGAGCGTGATCGCGTGCGCGGTCGGCACCACCTCGCCGTCGACGCGCACGCGCGCGTAGCCCGAGTTCCGCAAGCGGTTGAAAAGCGCGTTGTAGCTCTCGCCTTCGCCCAGCGCCACCGGCGCGAGAATGATGATCGGCGCGCCGGCCTCCAACGCCATCACGCGCGCGACGATCTCGTCCGCCGTCTGGGTACCGATCGGAATCTGACAGTTTGGGCAGTGCGGCGTCGCGAGCCGAGCCCAGAGCACGCGCATGTAGTCGTAGACTTCGGTGATCGTGCCGACCGTCGAGCGCGGGCTCTTGCTGGCTGATTTCTGCTCGATGCAGATCGCCGGCGAGAGCCCCTCGACGTGATCGACGCGCGGCTTGGCGAGCTGTCCGAGGAACTGCCGGGCGTACGCCGACAGCGACTCGACGTACCGCCGATACCCCTCGGTGAAGACGGTGTCGATCGCGAAGCTGGTCTTGCCCGATCCGGACACGCCCGTGCAAACCGTGGTCTTGCCGCGCGGAAACGACACGGTCAGGTCGCGCAGGTTGTGCTGGCGCGCCCCGCGAACGAGAACCACGTCGGCGGCCCGTGCGTCGCGTCGGATCGCGCGATCGGGACTCGTCGTCCGCCGCGCCTCGGCGGCTGCCAGGCTGCTCGTCCGGGTTGTCGACAGCACCGCCCGCAGCGCCACGCCCGTGTGCGACGCCGCGCACGCGGCCACTTGCTCGGGCGCGCCCGCGACCACAATCTCGCCGCCGTCCTCACCGCCTTCGGGGCCCAGGTCGATGATCCAATCGGCGGTCTTGACGACGTCGAGATTGTGCTCGATCACGACCACCGTGTTCCCGCCGTCCACGAAGCCGTGCAACACGACGAGCAGGCGGCGGATGTCCTCGAAATGCAGCCCGGTGGTCGGTTCGTCGAGCACGTAGAGCGTGCGGCCGGTGGGTTTGCGCACGAGTTCGCGGGCGAGTTTGATGCGCTGCGCCTCGCCGCCGGAAAGCGTGGCGCTCGATTGTCCGAGCTTGAGATAGTCGAGCCCGACGTCGTGGAGCGTCTGGAGCATGCCGCGGATGCGATGCTGGCTGTCGAAGTGCTCCAGCGCCTGCTGAACATCCATTTCCAGCACGTCGGCGATCGACTTGCCCTTGTACTGAATCTGGAGCGTTTCGCGCCCGAAGCGCTTCCCGTCGCATACCGGGCAACGCACCCACACGTCGGCGAGAAAGTCCATCTCGATCCGGTTCGCGCCGTTGCCCTCGCAGGCCTCGCAACGGCCGCCGCCTTTGCGGCCCGCGGCGACGTTGAAGCTGAACCGCCCCGGCTTGTAGCCGCGCAGCTTCGCGTCCGGCAGGCGCGTGAACAGGTCGCGGATTTCGTCGAAAAGCTTGATGTAGGTGGCCGGATTGCTCCGCGGCGTCCGGCCGATGGGCGACTGGTCGATCGCGATGATCTTGTCGAGGTGTTCGACGCCGTCGATGCCGGCGTGTTCCCCGGGGTCGAGCGCGGTGGCGCGGTGGAGGCGGCGCGCGAGTTCGCGATAGAGAATGTCGTTGACGAGTGAGCTCTTGCCGCTGCCGGAGACCCCCGTCACGCACACGAAGCGCCCGAGGGGAATCGCCACGTCGACGTTGCGGAGATTGTGCTGCCGCGCGCCGCGGATCGTCAGCCAGGCGACGTCGCCGTTCGTCGAACCGGGCTGGGCAGCGTCCGCGCCGCTCGGCGAATGCGGCTCGTGCCGCGGTGGCGCGGCCGCGCTGCGCGAACGGCTCGCGTTCCGCTCGGCGCGCGTGGCGCTCCCGCTTCGCGTCGCGTTCGTTCGACCCATGCCGTCAACACCGATTCGCGCTTCGGCCCGCTCCGCGCCTCCGTCGCGCCCCAACACGGACCGAACCCGGCATGATACTCGGCACAAAGCGGGCGCGGCGACCCCGGGGGTCGCGGGCGTAGCGGGTCCGGGTCAGCTTCGTGAAAAAGTGAATTCGAAAGCGTGGTGCGGGCGTCTCTCCCGTGTCTGCCGCATGAACGGGCGAGACGCTTGTACCACCCAGACCAGCATGAATGGGCGAGACGCCCGCACCACCCAGATCAAACTGATGCACGACGGTCGCGGGTTTGGAGAGGGTGAAGCTCGCGCGGCGCTGCGCTGTCGCAAGCGGCCCGATCGCCGCTAGAATTAGGCTCGAAGGGTCTCGTTCACCCCCCCGGAAGCGCGCTCGATGCCCGTTGGCTCCGTCGTACCACCTCCCGTACGGCTTCCGCAACTGCGCACCGGCGGTGCGCGCGGCGCACACGGTGGCTCGTGCGGCACGCTGAAAAAGAGCCGGCGGTCACGGTGGCGCGCCGCGACGCTGATCGCGATCCACGTTGTGATCCTCGGCCACATCGCGCACTGGCTGTACACGGGTCGCACGATCACGCCGGTTGAGCCCAGCGAGGCGATGTTCACGCTCAACGACGGCCTCGTGAACGCGGGGTTCGTCCTCTTTGCGGGTGCGATTCTCGCCACGCTGATCTTCGGACGCTTTTTCTGTGGCTGGGCGTGTCACATCGTCGCGCTGCAAGATCTCTGCACTTGGCTGCTCAAGCGTATCGGCCTGCGCCCGAAGCCGTTCCGCTCGCGCCTGCTCGTTCTGGTCCCGCTGCTCGCGGCGCTGTACATGTTTGTGCTGCCGTCCGCGGTCCGCTGGTGGTCCGGCGCGGCCCCGCCGGACTGGCTGGCGCACGTCACGACGACCGACTTCTGGAAGACCTTTCCCGGGCCCATCGTGAGCGTGCTCACCTTCGTCATCTGCGGGTTTCTGATCGTCTACGTTCTTGGCAACAAGGGGTTCTGCACCTACGGCTGTCCGTACGGCGGCTTCTTCGGGCCCGCCGACCTGCTGGCGCCCGGGAAGATCCGTGTGACCGACGCGTGCGAGGGCTGCGGCCACTGCACGGCCACCTGCACCTCGAACGTCCGGGTGCACGAGGAGGTGCGCGACTTTGGCATGGTGGTCGACCCGGGGTGCATGAAGTGTCTCGACTGCGTCGACGTCTGCCCCAACGATGCGCTCTACTTCGGCTGGGGCGCGCCCACCGCGTTCCGCGGAAAGTCGCGCCGCGTCGCGCGCCCACCCGAAGCTGCGCCGCCGCGCCGCAAGTCGTTCGACTTCTCGTGGCCTGAAGAGCTGGGCATGGCGGCGATCTTCGCGACTTGCTTCTACGCGTTTCGCGGACTCTACGATGCGATTCCGTTCCTGCTGACGCTCGGCATCGGCGCGATCAGCGCCTACTTGCTGCTCACGGCGCTCCGCCTGCTTTATCAGCCCAACGTCCGCGTCCACAACGCGCGGCTGCGATATCACGGCCGCATCACCCGTGCCGGCGCGGCGTATGCAGTCGCCGCAATGGTCTACGTCGCCTTTCTCGGGCATTCATCGATCGTGCAGTATTACACGCACGAAGGCGAGCGCTGGATGGCGCGTGCCGAGCGCCTCTATGCCCAACCCGGCGCGTCGCCGGACGAGACCGACGCCGCTGTCGCGCGCAGCCGGGCTGCCTACCTGCGGGCGGAATCGCTCGGGCTGCTTCGCGTCGCCAACACGGAGGCGCAGCTCGGCGCGGCGGCGCTCTATCTCGAGGACACCGCCGAGACGGAGCGCCGCTGCCGCCGAGCGCTGGAGCTGAAACCGGACCACCTCGGCGCCCGGCTGACGCTTGCACGGCTGTACGAATATCAGAACGAGCCGGGTCGTGCGTTCGAGGAGGTGCGCGCCGCATTCGACGCCGACGCCGCCATCCGCGACCAGTCGCAGCGGCTGGTGCAGTTGGCGTTTGCGGCGCAGCGGCCGCGCGACGCCTTGAGCACGCTGGAGTCGGTCGCGCGGCGCAAGCCCCAGAACATCGACGTCCGCCTGGCGAAGGCGCTGTTGCTCGGTCAACTGGGCGAGGTCGACCGAGCGCTGGACGAGACGGCGGAAATCGTCGCCCTGCTGCCGCGCTCGGCGCGGGCCCGATTTCAGCAGGCCCTGTTATTGGCCGAGTCGAATCGGGTCGGGGATGCGATCGCGGGGATGCGTGCGGCTCTGGGAATTAACCCGGACTATGTCGAAGCCCGCCTCGTCCTTGGTAAACTGCTGCTAGGGTCCGGTCAACCGTCCGACGCGGCTGACGAACTCGGTCGCGCTCGGGAGCGCGCGCCGTTTCATCGCGAGGTGCTCTATTACTGGGGGCAGGCGCTCGCCAACGCCGCTCGCCTCGACAGTACCTACGCAACGCTCGCTTCCGCCCCCGACGCCGAGCGCGTGGCGATCCAGTATGCGTTGGCGTTTCTGAGCCGCTGGCGCGGCGACCCGCCGGCGGCTGAGCGGCACATGGACAAGGTGCGGGCGACGCGTCCCGACCTGCCCGCGCCGTAATCCGGTCGCGCTGGCGGCGCGTCGGCCGCGCCGGCCGGTTTCGTGACGCGCGGTCCATCGGACCGCCACAACACCCTGGGAGTGGGAAAGCTCATGCTTCGAACCCGCATTTCGGCCGTCGGATGTCTTGTCGCCGCGCTCTGGTTTGCCGGGCCCGCTGTCGCGCAAGAGGATCCGGCGCCCGGTCTGGCCGGCGCCGCGCTCGACGCCCTGCACGACCGCTACGACGAGCACGGGCGCCGCATCAACCCCATCGCCGATCTCGCGGGCGCGCTGCGCGCCACGATTGTGACGCCGAACACGCTCGGCGGTGGATACACGAACAATATTGTCATCACCGGCTACTGGCCGCCGACCAACGAGATGCTCCGCGCTTGGAGCAGCAACGCGACGCAGAACCCCGGCGGCTGGGTCGGCGAGAACTGGGAGGGTCGCGGCTACAACGTCTACGCCTTCTTTCCCGAGTTCCCCGGCGGGCTCGGCCGCGGCACCGGCGACTTCGAAGTCGATTATCAGGATACATCCGCCGACTGGTGGAGCATCGTCCCCGCGCTGCGCCCGGTCGCGATCATCACGTTCAGCCGCGCCAACACCACCAACGGCTGGGAGCTCGAAGGCGGCAATCGCACGTATGCGACCGGCCAGTGGAATAACGACTACCTCGCGCCGCTTCAGCCGACCAGCGACCTGCCGATCATCCAGCTGGAGCCGCCGCTGACGGTGCGCAATAGCACGCTGCCGATGCAGGCGATCGTGGACGCCGTCGCGGCCCAGGTCGTCGGCGTCAATCCCTTCACGACCGTTGTCGACGACGGCCGGTTTCTCTCGAACTTCATCGGCTATCACGGGTGCTGGTATCACACCATGCACGCCGACCCGCAGGACGCCTCGTGGAACGTCGCCTCCGGGCACATCCACGTCGGCATGAACACCAATATCAACGCCGCGATCCAGGCCACCGAGGTGACGCTCCGCGTGCTGATCGACCACGTCGACGCCGCGATCGCGGCGCTGCCGGTCCCCGGCGATCTCAACTGCGACGGCCTCGTCAACAACTTCGACATCGATCCGTTCGTGCTCGCACTGACCGACCCCGCGTCGTATGCGGCGGCGTTCCCGACCTGCGACATCAGCCGCGCCGACGTGAACGATGATGGTCTGGTCAACAACTTCGACATCGACCCGTTCGTGGCGCTGCTGACCGAATAGGGGCATTGGCCCGACGAACGCACGGCCTGCGGATGACACGCCGCGGGCCCGGTCGTCCGGGTCGTGGGTCAGTTTGATCCGGGTGGTACGGGCGTCCAGCCCCGTTCATGTTCTTTCGGGTGGTACGGGCGTCTCGCCCGTTCATGCGGGAGACACGGGCGAGCCGCCCGTAGCACCTTTTCAAATTCACTCTTTCGCGAAACGGACCCACGACCGTCGCCCGGTCCCCGGTTGTCGCATCGCGGCACTTCTCCGCCTTCGACAGCGTCCGTGTTCTTCGCGACCGCACCGGGCGCGCGGCGGCTGGCGCCCGCGGCGTGCCGCGCTGTCGGCGCGCGGAAACAGGAGTGGGCCGCGCGGCGGGCGACGGCGGGGAAGAACGCCGTCAGCGCCGCCGCGCGGCGGGTGGAAAGGTCATCCGGGCCCCAGGGGCGGCGGCGCGGTTCCGCGGAGGTCTCGTCAAGCGGGCGGCGTTGCGGTACGATGAGAATTCCTAGAAAAAGCCGACATCCTTGGAGGAGGCGCCGCCATGGCGGACCGCAAGCCGCAGATCAACTTCCAGGTCGACCCGCCGATGAAGCTGCTGTACGAAGAAGCGAAGTTGCAGGGGCACTGGGTGACGCGCTTCTGCGCCGCCGGGCTGCTGTTGATGGTCGAGGACGCGCAGGTTCGGGCCCACGCGCTCGATCGGCTGCGCGACTGGGAGGCCGAGTACGCCGACGCGGATCCCGAGGAGATCCGCGGCTTCGTGCGCGGCGCCGGGCGCGCGATGCGAGCCGGTGCTCGAGGTACGAAGCTAATCCGGCGAGCTCTGCCGGCGAAAAGAAAGGCAGGACGCGCTGGATCCGCAGGATGACGGCCTCGGGGGCCGCCGCGGGGACGGGTACGCTTCGCGACATGCGGGCCTCACTTCCGATGTGCTCGCCCCGCGCGCCCGGGGCGCGACTGCGATCGGCTCGGGGCGAAACTGCGAGCGGCCTGCCGTCCGTGGCAACCGATTCCGTGGCCTGCTGCGCCCGCAACACGTCGGGGGTGGCATTCGCGCATGCGAATCCGTCACAGGTCACATAGTACGGTATTTGTTAGGTATCGGCAAGCCCTTTTTCGAGACTTTTCTCCGTCGCGGGAACCCGGCCCCAACCACAGCCGTGCCCGCGTCGACGGGCTCACGCACGGCCCGTCGCTGACACGTTTTCGGACCGATCCGGTACCCGGGAAACACCTGATTTCAGGTGGACGCCTTCGGGCCTCGGCTGCCACCTGCGTCCGCGGCTTGCCGAGCCCGCGCTGTTCCACCATGCTGTCACTGCGTTTCAGGGAGTCACGATGCCGTCCGCTGCCATTCGACTCTGGGACGCCTGGCATGCCGGCCCCCGCCGCCATCGTTGGCCGCTGAAGGTCGCGCTGTTCCTCGCGGTCGCGTTGCTCACCGTCTATCCACGCGTCGACTATCTGCCGACCTGGCTGGCGCGCCTCTCCGACATGAACAGCGTGCTCGATCCGCAGCACGCCGGCCTCGCCCCGCTTGAAGCCGACGTGCTCGCTGCCGCTGCGGCGCGCAACGTCACCACCGCGGCCGGCCTGCTGCCCATCGTTCAACAGGTCGTGCAGAGGCATGTCCCGTACGCGTTCGACTGGGACACCTGGGGCGTGATGGACTACCTGCCGACCGTTGACGAGACGCTGGCGCTGGGTCGCGAGGATTGCGACGGCCGCGCCGTGGTCGCCGCGTCGCTGCTGCGCCGGATGGGTCACGACGCGTGGCTGGTGAGCGACATACTCCACACCTGGGTCGCGACGCCGGCCGGGCAGACGATGAGCCCGCGCGAGAGCGAGCAGTCGTTCGTCGCGACCGACCGTGGCACCCGGGCGCGCCTGTCTTCGGGCATGCTGCGCAATCTCGCCAACGGCTTCGCGTTCGGCGTCACGGTGTTTCCACTGGCGCGCGAGATCGTGCTTGTCGCGGCGCTGGCGCTGCTCACGCTCCACCCGCGCTCGCCGCCCGCGCGCCGCGTCGTCGGCGTGCTGCTGATGTTCGGCGCGCTGGCAGTCGTACGCACCGTCGGCGGGCGTCCGGCCGACGGCGGCGTGGGCGGGGCGCTGGGGGTGTGGACCGGCGTGGGGATGGCGCTGTGCGGCTGGCTGCTGCTGCTGCTCAGAGGCGCAGCCCGAGCTCCGCGTTGCGATGCAGCGCCGCCTGGATCACCGGCAGGGGATGGTGTGCTCCGCGGTTGATCCCCGGGCAGGTGAGGCCGGCCGACGCCCATGCCTCCGGCGATTCGAGGTTGGATTGCCAAAAAGGCCAGGTGCGGCACTGCACGGGGCGCGCCGCGTGCACAGTGCAGCGCGTCTTGCCGTTCGGGTCGCGCTGAAGAAACTCGCAGTCGCCGCCGTCGCGCTCGTGCAGGCTCCGCCGCCGCCCGACGCGATGAGTATGCCGTCGCGCAAACTCCTCCGCGCTCATCCCCAGCGCGGTCGCGAGCTGCGCGATCTCCGCGTCCGACACGTAGACGTATCCCGGCGGGCCGCTGCAACAGTTTCCGCACTGCGTGCAGTTGAACGAAAGGCCGCCGGCGTACCAGACGGGCGCTTCGGCGGGGGCGACACCCATTCACGATTCTCCCGGTTTGCGGCGGCATTCGGCGCCGTGCCGCGGTGAACCGTCCGCGGGCCGGCGGCGGCGAGTGTAAGGGCGCGCGGCGGCGGTCGCGACCGGTTTCCAAGCCCGTTTCCGCCGACCCGGAAATTGCCGCGCGGGCGGGCTTGACGAATTCCCCGTCGCCCCTAATCTACCCGCGCGCAGACCGATGCGCGAGGCCAGAAACCCAGGAGCAGCATCATGTTCCGCAAGTCGGAAACGCCGGACTCCAGCGCCCGCGGGGGCCCCGGGCACCCGCTCGTCGACGAGCGTTGGCGCGGGGTTGGCGTCGAGATCGATGTCGAAGAGCACGAAGACGACGAGACACTGGAAGTGGACGAAGGCGCTGAGCTGGAGCCGGACGGCTTCGGTCACGAGACCGGCGAACTCGCCCGCGGGCCGGTGGACGCCGCCCGCCGCCGGGAGGAGGACGAGGAAGGCGAAGAGGAGGAAGAGGAGGAGGAATCCGAGTTCGAGGAGCTTGAGGAAGAAGACGCGGACGACGACGAAGACGAGTTTGACGACGAAGAGGAAGTCGCCGGCGACGATGAATTCGAGGACGAAGCCGACGACGACTTCGGCGACGACGACGACGAGTAGCTCGGTCCCGGTCGCACGTCCAGCGCTGATCGGTCCGCGCCCCGGTGCGCCGACCGCCGCGGAAAGTGCGCGGCGCTCGGCGTTCACTGCTTCCAATCGCGGCGCGCCCGCCGGGAAGGCGGAGGGCTGCGCCGCAGGAGCAGCGGCGCCCCTCAGTTTTCGCGGCCGCCCGGCCGATAGCGTTCCGTATGACGCGCCGCACCGATTTGCCGACTCCGGTTGCCGAGCCCACCGTCCCCCCGCCTGCCAGCGCGGTCGAGGATCGTCGCTCCGACGACCGCCGATCGGCCTTTGATCGCCGCCGCGGCCCCGGCCGACGTCGCACCGACTATCGGCGCGCGGCCGAAGAAGGCCACATGAACGAGGAACAGCTCGCGTTCCTCATGGCCATGGACGAGTACAAGCGCGTCAACGCGCGGCCCTTCCCCACGCTGACCGAGGTGCTCGACGTGCTCCTCCACTTGGGATACCGAAAGGTCGCGCCCGTCGGTGAGTTCCACCTCACGAAGGCGCGACAGACCCCCCCGCGCGGCCAGCGCGCCGCGTCCACGGCGGATGCGGCCGAAGAAACCGACGACCGCGACCCCGGCGACGACGCCGTTTGAGCCTCTCACCGCCCGCCTGTCTCTCCACGGCTCTACAAACTCCGCCGCTTTAAGCCGGGCCGCACTGCCCGTGCGCGGCCTGATAATCGGCGCACGGGTTCCGGTTTCCAGCCGCTGGCGCGCGCCCGGCAGGCGCATCTCGTCTCCGTTGGATCGGCGGCGCATCGGAACCTGCCGCGCCGCGCGATCTGCGGGGCCTCATGCTTGGCGCACGGCGTGCGGATGTGCGCCTCCGCGCCGGCTGCGCACGCGCAACGACGCGCCGGTCCCGGTCACCTCCGCGGCCCCGTCACCGGGTGCGCGACCGTTTCGGCGGTTCCGACAGGGCCAAGCGGTGTCGCCACCGGGTGGAGCGAGGCCCGTGTGGGCCGCGCGGAACCCGTGGACAAAGTCGCGCGGCTCTCTGCGGCCCCGGCAACGACCGAGGGCACGCGGATCGTTGCCGCACGCATTCCTCCGCCCCATGCGGGGTGGTGGTGACGTTCCGAATTTCCGATCCCCGGGTCGCGCCGCTTGCGCGGCTCCACCGGTGGCGACACGCCGTTGCGCCCGCGTCGGATGGGCCCGCGACATCGCGATCGCGGCTGGCGCGGCTCCACCCGGCGCGACACGTCGTCGCCCCGTTGCGGCGAAATTCCACGCCCGCCAAAACTGTGGCGCACCCCGACAATTCCCCCGTTCCGGGCAGTGGGTCCGTTTCGTGAAGAAGTGGATCCGAAAGGGTGGTACGGGCGTCTCGCCGGTGCGTGCCGCATGAACGGGCGAGACGCCCGTGCCCCCCGGATCAAACTGACCCACGACCCACTCGCACGCCGTGACGCCGTCCGCATCCCGCCTCGTGCTTGACACACCCCCGCGCACCGCGTACCGTGCCCGGATTCGCTCGGCGGCCGTGTCGCGCGCCGCTGCGCGGGGGCTTTTCCGGACTGTTGCGGGCGCGGTCGCGGCCCGCGGGTTCGTCGAAATTTCGGGCACGGCAACCGTCCCGCGGCGGTTGTGTAAGAGTTGTGGAGCTCCGATGTTACCGGTTCATAAGAAGACCAAGCACCGCAAGCGGACGCGACGTTCGCATCACGCCCTGACGCCGGTCGAGCTGATGGCTTGTCCGCAGTGCGGCCGAGCGAAGCGCTCCCACGTGGCCTGCGACAACTGCGGCTACGTGAATTCGCATACGAAGATCAAGGTCGGGTCCGAGGAGGCCTAGTGCCCATGCGCATCGCCGTCGACGCGATGGGCGGCGACCACGCCCCGCGCGAGATCATCCGCGGGATCGCTGCGGGTCTGCGTTTCCTGGGCGACGCCGACGAGCTTCACATCTTCGGGCCGCGCGCCCGCGTCGAAGCCGAGTGCCGCGAGCTTGATCTCGCCGACCCGCGCGTGCGTTTCACCGATTGCACGCAGATCATCCAGATGGATGACAAGGCGGTCGAAGCCGTTCGCACCAAGCGCGACTCGGGCATCGTCCGGATGGCGACCGCCGCCGGGCGCGGCGAGGTTGACGCCGTCATCTCCGCCGGCAACACCGGCGCCTTTGTCGCCGCCTGCCAACTCCGCGTCGGCACCATCCCCGGCGTAACACGCCCCGGTATCGCGGTCGTGATGCCGACATTCCACGGCCCGGTGCTCATCTGCGATGTCGGCGCCAACGTCGATCCCAAGCCGCATCATCTCTTCGACTACGCGCGCATGTGCGCGTGCTACGCCCGCGCGATTCTCAAGATCGAGAACCCGCGCGTCGGCGTGGTTTCGATCGGCGAGGAAGAGGCCAAGGGCAATGA
The DNA here is from genome assembly GCA_050184295.1 of Phycisphaerae bacterium. GTDB lineage: Bacteria > Planctomycetota > Phycisphaerae > UBA1845 > Fen-1342 > JBFXAM01. Next base: position 17,525 of record JBFXAM010000059.1, read on the forward strand.
GCTCATCCGCGAAGCCCGCGCGCTGATCAAGCAGGATTCGCGGCTGAACTTCGTCGGCAACGCCGAGGGCCGCGACATCTTCGCCGGCGGCTTCGACATCTTCATCTGCGACGGCTTCGTCGGAAACGTGATCCTCAAGCTCTCCGAGGGTCTCGCCGAGGGCTTGTGTCGAACGATTATTAACGAGATCGAGCAGGAAAGCGTAGCGCTCTCCGCGCAGTTCAAGCCGATCGTCCAGAACGTTTGGCGCAAGCACGATTTCGCCGAGTACGGCGGGGCGCCGCTGCTCGGGCTCAACAGCGTCGCGATCATTTGCCACGGCCGCAGCGACCAGCGCGCGATCAGCAACGCGATCCGCGTCGCGGTCGAGGAGCACCGGCTCGAACTGAATCGCATCATCGCCGCGCAGCTCGCCCCACCCCAAGAGGCCCCCGCATGAAGCTGGCGCTGCCGATCGAGATCGTCGGGACCGGCGCCAGCGTCCCCGAGCAAGTCGTCACGAACCACGACTTCGCGAAGCGGATGGACACGTCGGACGAGTGGATCATCCAGCGCACCGGGATCCACGAGCGGCGTTTCGCGTCGCAGCAGGAGTCGACGCTCACCTTCGCCGCCGAGGCCGGGCGCCGCGCGCTCGCCGACGCCGGCGTCACGCCGGACCAGGTGGGCCTGATCATTGCGGCGACGTTCACGGCGGATCACACGCTGCCCGCGCTGGCCTGCCAGGTGCAGGCCGCGCTGGGCTGCAACCGCGCCGCCGCCTTCGATCTCAACGCCGCCTGCTCCGGCTTTGTCTACGCGATGACGATGGCCGCGACGCACCTTCACAACGGCCTGGCGGATTACGCGCTCATCATCGGCGCCGAGACGATGTCGCGCGTAACGGACATGGAGGATCGCGCCACCTGCGTGCTGTTCGGCGACGGGGCCGGCGCCGCGGTCCTGCGCCGCAGTGCCGATCCCGCCCGGGGGCTGCTCGCCGGCCGCCTCGGTGCGGACGGTTCGCGGGCCGAGCTGATCTGGGTTCCCGCCGGCGGCACGCGCGAACCGGCGTCGCTGCGCACCGTCAATGAGCGCCTGCACTACGTGCGCATGAAAGGCCGCGAGGTCTACAAGTTCGCCGTCACGCAGATGGAGCGCCTCATCGCCGACACGCTCGCCGACGCCGAGATCGAGACGGACGACGTCGCGCTCTTCATCCCGCACCAGTCCAACCTGCGCATCATCGAGTCTGCGATCCAGAAACTGGGCATTCCCGAGAGCCGCGTGCTGATCAACATCCAGCGCTACGGCAACACGTCGGCCGCCTCCGTCGCGCTCGCGCTCGACGAGGCCCGCAGAGGCGACCGCATCCGGGCCGGCGACCGCGTGCTCATCGTCGCGTTCGGCGCCGGTCTCACCTGGGCTTCCGCGTTGCTGAGGTTCTGAGCCATGACCACGCACGCCGCGATCTTCCCCGGGCAGGGTTCGCAGCTCGTCGGCATGGGGCGGGACGTCGCCGCGGCGTTCCCCGCAGCCGCCGACGTGTTCCGTGCCGCGGACGACGTGCTCGGGTTCGGGCTCTCGACGCTCTGCTTCGAAGGACCGGCGGATCGGCTCAACGCCACCGACATCCAGCAGCCGGCGATTTTCGCGACCAGCGTCGCGCTGTATCGCGCCGCGCTCGCGGCCGGCGTGATCCGCGAAGACCAGTTCGCGGCTTTCGGCGGGCTGAGTCTCGGCGAGTACACCGCGCTGCATCTCGCCGGCGCCTTGCGCTTTGACGACGCGCTTCGCCTCGTGCATCGCCGCGGTGGCCTCATGCAGCAGGCCGCGGAGCGCACGCCGAGCGGCATGGTGTCCGTGCTGGGCCTCGACGAGGCGGCGGTGCTGGGCGTGTGTGAAAAGCTCGCCACCCACGGCCGGATCGGCATCGCGAACTACAATTGCCCGGGCCAACTGGTGATCTCCGGCGACCGCGCCGCGTGCGAGGCGGCGCCCGCGGCGATCGAGGCCGCCGGGGGAAAGGCCGTCGTGCTCAAGGTCGCGGGCGCCTTTCACAGCGAGCTGATGCGCTCCGCCGCCGACGAGCTGCGCCCCGCGCTCGCCGCCGCGCCGATTGTCGCGCCGCGCGTCCGCGTGGTTGCCAACGTTGACGCGAGCTACCATGGCGATCCGGATGCGATCCGCGAGTCGCTCTATCGCCAGGTGTTCAATCCGGTTCGCTGGCAGGCGTGCGTCGAGCGTCTGATCGCGGACGGCTGCGGCCCGTTCTGGGAGATCGGGCCCAACCGAGTGCTCATGGGACTGCTGCGCAAGATCGACCGCACCGCGAAGTGCCGAAACGTCGGCGTTGTCCGCGACGTCGCACCGGCCGCCGCCGTCCCCGGAGGTGGAAATTGACGCTCGAGGGGCAGGTCGCGATTGTCACCGGCGGGTCGCGGGGCATCGGCCAGGCCATCTGCGCGCGCCTCGCGCGCGACGGCGCGAACGTGTTCGCGGCGGCCCGCGCCGTGGAGCGGATTCACGAGTGGATCGGCGGCGACGAGGTGTGCAAGTCCCGCGTGATCCCCACCGCCGCCGACGTCGCCGACAAGGCCGCGTGTGACAAGCTGGTCGAATCCGCGGTCGAGCGCTTCGGGCGCGTGGACATCCTGGTGAACAACGCCGGCATCACGCGCGACGGGCTGATCATGAACATGGAGGATGATCAGTTCGACGACGTGCTCACGACCAACCTCCGCGCCGCCTTCTGGCTCACCCGGGCCGTCTCGCGGCACATGGTCCGGGCCCGGCGCGGCCGCATCATCAATATCACGAGCGTCAGCGGCGTTGCCGGCAACGCGGGTCAGGCGAACTACGCCGCCGCCAAGGCCGGCCTCATCGGCCTGACCAAGTCCGTCGCCAAGGAGCTGGGCAAGCGCGGCATCACGTGCAACGCGGTCGCGCCCGGCTTCATCGAGACCGACATGACGGACGTGCTTCCCGACAAGCTGAAGGAGCAGGTCAAGAGCATGATTCCGCTGGCGCGCTTTGGCACGAGCGACGAAATCGCCGGAGTGGTCGCGTTTCTCGCCGGTTCCGCCGCCGCGTATGTCACCGGACAAGTGCTGCTCGTGGACGGCGGCCTCCGCACGTAGCCGCGCCAAGCTTGCTGTGGTGCTGCGGACCGCGTCCGCCCATTCGCCCATCGCGCTGCCTTTGCTCGGGACGACGGTTCATGGAGGGTCGATCGATGCCGCGCGCCGTCCAGCTTCTGCTCGCATTCACAGCGCTCGTGTTGGCAGGTTGTGCTTCGGGTTCGGCGGACCGTTCGCCGGAGCCGACGCGCGGCGCGGCATTGCCGAACGACTCGCCAGCCCTCGCGTCGGAGCGGGCGAAGGTGGTTGCGTTGCAGAAGCGGCTCGACGAGGAGCTGCGCGCGTCGGAGACCTCCCGGGCCGAGGCGGCCGCATACCGCCAGCGGCTGGATCAGCTCATGCAGCGCAACGCGGAGCTGGTGGCCGCGACCGAGCAGCGGCCGGCGCCGGCCATTCAGCGCCCGTCGGCCGACGCGCCCGCGCTGCCTGCATCGACGGACCAGGCGCTCCGCGAACTCGCGGGGGCGCTTGCCGGCCGCGTGTGGTACGACAGCGCGCGGGCCGCCGTGAGCTTTGCGAACGATCGGCTGTTCGACCCGGGCAGCGACGAAGTCCGCGCGGACGGGCGCGAAGCGGTCGCGCGGCTCGGTCGCGTCCTCCGCGATCTGCCGGCGGGCGCGTTCGACGTCGTCGTCGTCGGACACACCGACGACCGCCCGATCGGGCGCGGCGCCACCGCGGCCAAGCATCCAACGAACTGGCACCTCTCCGCGCACCGCGCGATCGCGGTCAAGGACGCGCTCGTCGCCGCCGGCGTGTCCGAGGCGCGCGTCGGCGTCATGGGCTACGGCGCCGCGCGCCCGCTGGGCAGCGACGATGCAATGAACCGCCGCGTCGAAGTGTTCCTTGTTCGCGCGGCGGAGGTCCGGAGTTTTTCACCCGTTGCGCCGCGGTAAGCGCTGCGTTCAATTGCAACTCCGAAGTTCAGCACCGCGCGACGCTTATTCGAGCAGCCATCCCAGCAGCCGCTCGCGGGCGTTTTCGAGCCAGCGCAGCTTCCGTCGCACCATCTGCAACACGCCGAATCCGGGGATCGGACCGAACGAACCGGTCGCCGCGATGGGCACGACCGATTCGGCGATCAGCGACTCCATCATCAGCTCCGGGATCGCCCGGCGCTGCTCGATCGGAAAGCGCGGCGTGACGTGCAGATACCCCAGCCAGAAGCGGCGCATGCGGGCCTCGTCGGCATAGTCCGGCCAATTCGCCGGCTCGTCGCCGCCGCGCACCATCGAGAATTGGAGCATCCCGTTGGCGACGTCGCAGACATACGGGAGCCTGCGGGCGGAGTCGAGGTCGAGGACGGCGACGACGCGTGCGTGCTCGTAGAGGAGGTTTCCGGGGTGCCAGTCGCCGTGCACAATGCCCCGGGGCCAGCCGGCGTATCCCGCGGCCTCGATCGCGGCGACGTGCGCGTCGTAGCATTCGTACAGTTGCTGGGTGAGCGAGAGCAGCTCGGCCTCGCGCCCGATGACGGAGTCGTGCCCGGCGGTCGTCGACGGGATCGCGTTCAGCCCGTTGCGCACGCTCGGCAGGTCGTGATAGCCGGTCTCGGGCGGCTTCCACTCGGTATGCACGTCGCGGGCCGCGCGGTGAAACGCGGCGAGCGTCGCGCCCGCGCTCATGGTCTGGTCGAGCGAGCCGCCGTAGTCCGCGCCATCGACGAATTCGAAGATCTCGTACACGCGGTCATCGAGCCGCAGCAGCGAGTGGTTCTCGGCGCGCGTGCCGACCAGCCGCGGCACGGGGAATCCGCGCCCGCGCAGCACGTTGGTGAGTTCGTGCGAAAACGCGACGCGCTCGGGGTTGTCGCGCCCCGCGGCGCGCCGCTTCAGCAGATACAACCCGTGGGTTGTGCGCAGCAGCAGCTTCGGCGCGCGGCGCGACCCGCGCGGCAGTTCCCGCGCGCTCTCGATCGTGCCGAGGTCGTAATGCGAGAGCACCGCCTGAATCTCGCCGGCGGCGAATCGTTCTCGGTGCGGCTGCATCCGGGCCCCGGGAGGGTTACTGTCCGGCCAGAAGCTCGACGAACCCGTTGATGTCGAAATTATTGAGCAAACCGTCGCCGTTTGCATCCCCGCGCTGCACCGGATCGAGCCCGGGGAACTGGGCCTGGTACGCGACCGGGTCGGTGATCGCGAGCACGAATGCGTCGATGTCGAAATTGTTCAGTCGGTCGTCGCCGTTCATGTCGCCGATGACGACGTATCGCGCCGTCAGCGCCGCGCTGGCGTCGGCCGTGTGAGTCAGCTCATTCTGCCGGGATGTCTGCGGTACGCCGGCGACCGTCCAGACGTCGAACGTGTGCGTCGACGTCCGAGCCGGCGCCGTGAGCGTCACCGGCGTTCCGGCCGCGTAGACGCGCTCCATCGGCGTGACGCCGTCGCTCGCGCCGTTGACGTCCGCGGGCGCGACGGCAATCAAAAAGCCGTCCGCCGGCGTCGCGCCAATCGCGAGCGTGACGCTCGACACGGTCGCGAACTCGGCGACCGCGATCGAATCGTCGTTCAGCGTGATCATCACGCTTGCCGCGCCTTCGGCCTGGTTCTCGCCGTTCACGACCCAGCGCGCAAACGTCTGCCCCGCGTGGGTCGGCGGCGCCGTGAGCGTCACGTCGGTCCCCGGCGGGAACAACCGCGACAACGGTGCGGTCCCGTCGCCGCGCAGCGCCGCGTCCGCCGGCGAGATCATCAGCGGGGCCTGAATCGGATTCGAGTCGAGGGAGAGCGTGCGCACGGCCTGCACGCGCACGTCGTCGACGAACCAGCGGTCGTCGACCGCGTTCACTTCCGCGCGGAAACGCAGCCGAAAACCGTCGTGCAGCGCGTCCGGCGGCAGGACGTGCCACCAGAAGTCGAACTGCTCCTGGTCCAGCCCATCCGAGGTCAACTGCTGAAGCTGAACCCACCCGAGAAATGCGGGCTCGCTCGTGGCCGAGTAGTAGTCCACGAACAACTGCTCGTTCAACTCGACGAAGCGGTGTTGCGTGTGATACGACAGCAGCACCTGCGTTTCGCCGCCGAGCTGGATCGGCGTCGTGCGGATCTCGTCGTCCTGATAGGTCTGATTCCCCGCGGCATTGAGGAGCAGGGTTTGCGGCGGGCTCGGCGGGTCGATCCCGATCGACGACAGCGTCGCGCCCTGGTTGTACGACCAGCGCGCCGCCGAAACCGCCATCTCGCTGAAGTCGTCGAAGAACGGCGGCGACAGCGGCGCCACGCTGTCGGACAGGCAAATGCGGCTGTCGCGGTGCGCCAGAATGAGCGCCGCCGAGTCCGCGCCGAACACTTCGCACGTGCTGCCGCAGGCGCAGAACGTCGCGCACATGATGCGGCAGTCGGGATTGCCGTCGCAGTGGACGGCGTTCCAGTTGTGCCCGATCTCGTGCCGGGTGACCAGCGCGCGGTTCGAGAGCACCTGGCTGAAGCGCGAGCGCGAGAGCCCGTACGCGTTTTGCGGGTTGCAGACCACGCCGATGTTGGCGATGCCGAGCGTGTCGTTGTCGAGCACGCGGCCGGTCATCAGGTGCGCCAGGTCGCGGCGCAACGCGCCAAAGTTGGTGTTCCAGTGCTGCTGAAAGAGCGACAGCATGCCGCTCGCGAGGTTGTTCTCAAATGGGTCGGTCGCGGTTCGCACGACCACGAGCGTGATCTCGAACGTGATCTGAAGCTGCGTTTCGTACAGCTCGGCGACGACGTTGCTGATGTTCTCGATGTCGTAGAGCGTATTCGGCACGCTCATGCCGTTCTGCGTGTAGAACTCGACGTCGGAGTCGTATGCGAGATCGGCGACGAACAGCCCGGTGCCGGCGAGCCCGCCGCCCGCCGGCGCGTCGTCCGGCGCCCGCCGGGTCTCGTCCGCCGCGCAGCCCCACCGCCCGAGCGTCGTCGTGTCCGCCGCACGGAACACGATCTGCTCCCCGCGCCCGGCCCCGGGACAAAAATCCGCCAGCGGCTGCACCACCCACGTCGTCCCGTCGCTCCGCCGAACCAGCGCCGACAATCCGGCGTCAAGCAGCGAGCCCGCCACACGCGATTCCGGCTCTCCCGCGATCTCGCCGCGCAGGGTGCGCGGCGGCGGCGCCAGAACGCCGCGCGGAACGCCGTCAGCGCCCGCCACACGCAGCTCGAAATCGTTTCCGCGCAGGCTGTGCGGCCGCAATTCGAGCACGACCGCGGCGTCGTCTAGGGCGAGCGCCACGCTGAACGCGCCGCCCGCCGCGTTCGGCAGGGACAACTTCTGCACGCTGTAATGGTCGATGGCGATCGGCCCGGACACGATCGGCGTGATCTGCGCCGCGTCGCCGCGCGGCGGCGAGGACGCGAGAGTCTGCGCCAGCGCCGGAGTGACGAGCGCGCAGACCGCGAGAGACCAGCCGCCGAGGCGCGGCGCGCGAGAGATCGGTCGCATAGGCGTCCTCCGGAATCGGAATCCAGCACCCAGCCGGCGACGGCGTAGCTGCCCCCCGTTCGGTGGCGGAAGCGGCAACCGTCGAATCCCCCATGGCGCGGCAGGTCGAGAGCGGCGCATTCAGCATCACTCCCAGCGCCGTTCCACTATAGCTGGGCCCGGCGCGCGGTTCAACGAAGACTGCACCCGCGCCGGGGTTCACGAAGAGCGCCAGGCTTCGCGCCGCGATGGACCCTTGCACAACCGCCGCCGGCGCGTTGTGATGCGCACGCCTGCGACGCGCTGCGAGGACGCCCCGTGCGATTCGACAACGACACGCACCTCGAAACGCCGCGAATCCGCGCCGCGCTGCTACGCCACACCGAGCCGTACGACCACGAACGTCTCGCCGTCCGGCTGCGCTACAGCCGCGGGGCTGATTTTTCGGGAACCTGCTTCTATCGCGATGGCCGCATCTTCGTGAATCTCGGCCGTGCGAACCGCTATCCCTACGCGCTCGCGACGCACGTCGGCAAGGCCCGCTGCAACCGGACGCACTGGTGGCGTGAGAGCTACCGTCTGCTGCTGCCCGATGCGTATCACCTCGTGCTGTTCGTTTATCTTCACGAGCTTTATCACTACCTGGTGTACACCGCCGGGCGCTGCCCGCGCCGCAAGGAAGCGATGTGCGACCGCTTCGCCGCCCGCGTTCTGGTCAGCGAATACGACTGCCCGCTCGTGGACGCCCACGGCCGCCCCGTGCCGCGCGAGCGCTGGGATTTTCAGGACCTCGATCGCTTCGTCGACGCCGCCCCGCGCGTGACGCCGCCGCTCGTCCCCACGCGCGCCCGCCCGATTCCGGTCGTCATCCGCGGCCTTGCGGTCGCGAGCCGCCAGAATCCGTAGCTCCGCTTCCGCACCGCGCGGCGGCGAGGCTGCTGTGTCCGCGCGCGATCCACCGAGCGCGGCGGCGTGCCCGGCGGGCGGCTCGGCCGGCTGCCGGAGGGAAAAAAGAGAACGGCGTCGCCGAGCGCCGGCGCCGCCGTCCGAGAATTCGATGGGGTCGCGAGCGGCTACTTCGCCGGCGTCACGGAGACGAACCGCTCGACGCTGGCCAGGTCGCGAACGATGTCGAGCGTCGCGCGCACCGTGCCGATCAAGCCCGGCGTCAGCTCAAAGCTCGGCTCGGTCTTCATCTGGTGGTGCCAGTACGTCCCGCCGCGCCGCTTCCACTGCCACGAGGGCCGCTTTTCCTTCTGGATGCGGTGGGCCTTGGCGAGGTCGGCGTCCTTGCGAAACAGCCGCATCAGCGTCTTCGCCGCCGCCTGGTTCGACGGGCGGGTCTTCAGTTCGATTTTCACGCGGCTGCCGATCGCGATGTTCATCCCGGAGACTCCAAATCGTGCCTGCAAGCTGCCTTTCAGGCGAGCCGCGTAGCATAGTCCCTGCTCCGCACGACGACAAGCCCCGCGCATGGTGGGAACCTGGGCGGGGGTGCATCCCGCTCCGGGTTGCAATTATGCGGCCCGGCGGAGGGGGTTGGTGGCCCAGAAGGTGTTCCAGTCGTCGTTGAGGCGGTAGCTGATGAGCGTGGCCATGGCCAGGGCGCCGCGGTCG
>JBFXAM010000060.1:0-25785 GCA_050184295.1 Phycisphaerae bacterium
TGGAGAGCGTGACGCCGCGGGTGTCGCGCAGGTGCTAGCCGGCGCGGAGGACGACGCGCCGGGCGGGGTTCACGTCGTCGCGGTGAACCGTGAGCATGTCGGCGGGCGAAAGCACGGCGCTGCCTGCGAGCCGCTCGGCCAGTCGCCACGAGCGCGTAGTGTCGCCGCCGCCGCCCGTGCCCAGCGCGAGCGGGATCGGATACCACGAGCCGATGGGCAGATGGTTGCCGCTCCAGATCGCGCCGCGGGCAGGGTTGATCACGTGGGGACGAACGTGGAGCGGGAGCGTCTCCTGCCACTGATATTGCGAGGCGGAGCCGTCCTGCGCGATGCGCGGGCCGACGGGCGCGAGCGCGGAGCGCACGGGAATGGCGGCGAGCGTCCAATAGGCAATGTTGCCGAGGTCGTCGCCGAAGACGATGTTCGCCCCGGGATGACGCCAGCCGTCCAGCGCGTCGATGAAGGTCGCGAGCGTTTCGCCACGCATCATCGCGATCGTGCCCTGCACCGTATGGCGGGCGGCGTCGTGGCTGGGAAGCGTCTGTAGGACAAACTCTTCGCCGGTGTGCACGTCCTGACAGAGCGGCGTGACGACCGGGCCGATGATCGAGTCGCGCACGGTGATCGGAACCGGCGTGCCGTTGCGAACGAGGATCTGCTCGTTCGACACGTCCATCATATATGGCGCGCCGTCGTAGGAATATTGATTGGGTCCGGTCGATTGCAACTCGAACAGGTCAGCCATGTCGGCCCCGAGAGCGGTCAGCCCCCACGCGATCCTGCGATTGAAACCAATCAGAAAGCCCGGGCAGCCGGCGGTGCCGATGCCGCGCGCGTCGAAGGTCTGACCGCGGACGTGCAGTTCGTAGAAGAGCGACGGGCTGGCGACGGCGGTCTGCGGGTCGCTGTGGAGCAGCGCGGCGCCCGTCGTGGAGCGCGCTCCCGCGACGACCCACGCATGGCTGAACTTCGCGGATTCCGCCCCGCTGAACGTGTTCGGCGGGCCCTGGAGTGGCGTGCCGTTTCCGAAGCCGTGGTCGATTGCGTATTGGTACATCGCGTCCACGGTCGTTTGCGGCAGGTCGGCCGGCAGCACAACCGCGGCGGACTCGTCGACCACGGGCGTGCCGACGAACATCTCGATCGCGGCTTCGAGACCGAACTGCGCGACCAGGCGCTCGAATTCGTGCTGCTGACGCGACTTGCCGAACGCACTGCTGCCGGCGCCAAAATAGTCCGCCATGCGATTCCATACGGCGACGCAGTCGGCCGGCGTCCAGGGTTCCGGCGTCTGTCCGGCGAACAAGTAGTGGAGCTGTCCCGCATGCGTGGTGATGTAGTGATTCACGCCATCGCAATAGGCATTCAGCAGGCGCTGGGTGCCAACATCGAGATTGGCGGCGGCGCGCTGCGAGTACTTGTAAAGCTGATGATGGCGGAAGTACACGTCTTGCTGAACGGTCGAGCCAAACGATCCGCCGGGCATGTTGCCGACAAGCTCCGCGAGGCGGCCCTGCACGGCGCGCCGGTTGCGGTGCATCTGGAACAGGCGGTCCTCCGCGGTGGCGTAGCCGGCGCCGAACATCGCGCCTTCGTCGCTGTTCGAGAATACGTGCGGGATGCCCCACGTGTCGCGGATGATCGTGATGTTGCCGGCGACGGCGCGGACGGCGACCGACGCAACGAGCAAGACGCACGCGCAAGCGGCGGCGCGGATGAGTCGTGGCAACGCGCCGGGCGTGCGGTCGAACGACGGACGCATTGACTACCTCCTGGCAACGGGAATGAACGCACTCGGGGCCGAACGAGGTAGCGGACCATCGTCCGCGGGTTCGCGATTCATGTCCGAGACCGCGCCCCGGGGAGCGAAACGCGTCTGCGTGGCTCGGATTGCACATCCCGGCTCCGCGCCGCGTGTCGGACGGTCGAGGGAGCGGCGGCGCCACTATTTATCGGGCCGGTAACGGGGTCGGCACGGTCTGTGACGGCGTCCACCGCCAAGCACGGCGACCGGCCGGCGATGGGCCAGACGGGATTTGAACCCGCACTGGAGGGTTTTTAAAACCCTTGCCTCTGCCGATTGGGCTACTGGCCCGCGGTGCGCGCGGATTGTACCGGCGCGCGACGCGGCTGCGCCAATGTGGGCGCCGGGGACGCGCTTGGCGCCCCCGATACCAGCGTGTGCGGTCTGCTTGCGAGCGTGCGATCACTCCGGAACGATCCGCACAGCGCGCGGCGGCGCGCCGGCGGTCAGCTCGTCGAGCTGAACGACGGATGTCCTCACGTAGCCAAGCCCGATCCAATCGTGATCGACCGGGTGTCGCACGAGCGAGGTGACGCGCCCGACTTCGGCAGCTCCCCGGCGAAGCGGGGTCGGCAGCGCGAGGCCTGCCCCGTCGGCGATTCGCAGGCGCACAAGCCGGCGCGCGAGCGTGCCGTGGGAGCGCATGCGTTCGAGGACTTCCTGGCCCAGATAGCACCCCTTGTTGTAGCTGACGCCGCGCGTGCCCTGACCGGTCTCGGGCGGGATCACTTTGTCGTCGATGTCGCGGCCGGACCAGGGGATGGCGGCCTGGATGCGGAGCGCGTCGATCGCGTGGAAACCGGCGGGGGTCGCGCCCGCGTCGCGGACTAACACGTCCCACCAGGCGGCGGCGGCTTCGCGCGGCACGATGAGTTCGAAGCCGGGCAGACCGGTGAGGTCGTGCCGGACGAAGCGCGGCGCGGACGCGATTGAGCGCGGCGTGTCCGCGTTCGCGAGCGACGCGCGCACGCTGGCCGGCGACGCTTCCGCGGCGACGCGCAAATCGCGCTCGCCGGCGGACGGCGGCGACGGACTCGGTAATGGCGCGACTGCGACGCTGGCCAGCGGCATCAGTGCGTCGAAGCCGCCGACGCCGCAACGGGCGGCGGCCTGGGCGGCGCGCGGTCCGGCGCAAGCAAGGCGCGCGTTCGCGTCATCGGGTTCGAGGTTGACGTCCTCGCTGAAATGGTAGCGGTCGAGATGCGCCCGCGCGCCGCTGAGCGAATGATGATCCACATCGAGCAGTAGTCCGGCTTCGAGACACAGGATGTTCGCGTCGAAGACCACGCGGCCACGCACGTCGATTGCGAATGTATAGCAACCCGTCCCCGGCGTGAGCGGCTTGATCGCATTGGTGACGAGGTTGTGCAACCACGTGGCCCGGTCGCGGCCGGTGATCGCGAGCAGTCGGCGGGTTGATCGCTCGAATACGACGAGACCCTCCCGGGCGGCGCGGTATTCGTCGGCGGCGCTCGTGAAGACCGCGGCGACGCGGATGCCGCGATCATCGTGGAGTTCCGCCGGGCGATACGCGCCGGCGGCGGCGAAGGGCGATTCGGTTGTCATCGTCATCGCGATCTGAATCCCTCCGTTACGCCCCTGGCTCCGGTGCACACCCCCGCCACGAGCCGGTCGCAAGACGCACCCGCGCGCCGCGATCTACGCTCCGCGCTCGGCGTGCCGTGGCCCCTGATTGTACGATAGTACGGTCGACCCGTGCTTCGCCGGCAGTCCGGCTCAGGAGTTCATTCGCATGCAGCGCGCGTGGGTGATCTCAACCGGCACGGAGCTTGCGCTGGGGCAGACGCTCGATACAAACACCGCGTGGGTCGCGAGCCGACTGGCGGCGGTCGGCGTGCGGACGACGCGGCACATCACGGTCGGCGACGATCTCGAAGAGACCTGTGACGTGCTGCGGGCGGCGACCGGGTCCAGCGACGCGCCACCGGCGCGGACCGGGCGCTGCGACGTCGTCGTCCTCACCGGCGGGCTCGGACCGACCGAGGATGATCTTGTACGCCAGGCGCTCGCGACCGTCGCGGGGGTTCCGATGGATTTGCACGCCGAGTCGCTGGAGCGCATTCGTGCATTCTTCGCGGCCCGCGGCCGCCCCATGCACGACGCCAACCGCGTGCAGGCGTTGCTGCCGCGCGGTGCGACGGCACTGCCGAACCCACGCGGAACGGCGCCTGGGATTCTGCTCCGCCTGGGTGAGACGCCCGTGTTTTCCCTGCCCGGGGTGCCGTTCGAGATGCGCGAGATGTTCGAACGCGAGGTGCTGCCGCGGATCGCGGCGGCGAGCGCGGGGCGTGCGCTGCTCAGTCGACGGCTGCACGCCTTCGGCGCCGGCGAGTCGGTGGTGGGCGGCGAGCTTCGCGACCTGATGGCGCGCGGCCGCAACCCCGAAGTCGGCACGACGGCGCAGCTCGGCGTCGTCGGCATCCGCATCAATGTGGAAGCGGAGACCTCGGCGGAGGCGCACGCGATGCTCGACGAGACGGAGCGGGAGATTCGCCGACGGTTGGGTGCGATTGTGTACGGCCGCGACGAGGAGACGCTGGCGGGCGTCGTCGGCGGACTGCTGCTGGCACGGCGTGCGACGATCGCGGTCGCGGAGTCGTGCACCGGGGGATGGATCGGCACGCTGCTCACCGAGATCGTGGGCGCCAGTGCGTGGTTCCGCGGCGGTGTCATCGCGTATGCCAACGAAGCGAAGACGGCGTTGCTCAGCGTGGCGGCGGACCAACTGGCGCAGCACGGCGCCGTGAGCAGCGCGGTCGCCCGCGCGATGGCGACCGGCGTGCGCGTTCGCCTGGACGCGACCTTTGGGCTGTCCGTGACGGGCATTGCCGGGCCCGGCGGCGGTTCGGCGGAAAAGCCCGTCGGGCTGGTCTATGTCGGGCTGGCGGACGGCGCCGGGGCGAGCGCCGAAGAGCTGCGGCTCGGCGCCGACGCGCCGCGCGAGGTCATTCGCGATCGCGCGGCCAAGGCGGCCCTCAATCTTGTGCGGCTGCGGCTGCTTCAGACCGGCGGCTGACGCCCCGCGTCGGAACCGGAGTGATCGCCACCCCCGCGCGAAGGAGCAGTCTTCGCTGGGCGTGCGTCGCGAGCCCTGCCGGCCTGATGAACCCGCACAGCGGCCGATCGCGAATCGACCCCTGCGCAGGAACTCCGACGTATGAGCGCGTCCATGATTCGACAACCCGCGGATCGCGATCGCGCGGCGTCAGGGCGTCGGTCTCGGCCGATCCAGATTCCGCGATTCGACGTGCTGCACAAGGCTCTTCAGCACGCGCGGCCAGGCGCTTGCGAAGTACGCCCGAACCTCGCGCCACTCGCCGGCGTGCGCCGGGAACTCGGCGGCACGGTCGGCGAACCCGAGATGCACGAGCCGCACGCGCGTCTGCCGCGCCCCGATCGGCTCGAAGCGCACGACCACCCAGGTGTGTCGCGGCCGGGCATGGGCGAACTTGGGCGGTGCGGACCAACTGAACGAGAGCATTTCGTTGGGCAGGTAACTGAGCACCGTGCAGCCCTCCGACCCGCGCTCGCCGGGTGGCGCGTCGGCGCTGAAGAGAATCTCGAAACGGCCGCCGATGCGGAGCTCGACGTCGGCGTTTTCGGAGAACCACGCGCGCAGCCCCGCGGTGGAGGTCCAGGCGCGCCAAACGTCGCCGCAGGGCGCGGGGACGACCGCCTCGACTTCGACCGGCGGCGGATCCAGCGCCGCGCGCTGGATGCCCGGGGGCTCGCTTGGCTCTGCGTCCGGCGCAAACGCGGCCGACGATTGCCATGCCGCGACCAGCCAAACGCCGAGCACGCCCGGCACGATGAACACTCTCATCATGAACCTCCCTCATCAATCAAGTCTGCGCCGGCCGCGGTCGGGGCGGCGTGGCGCGGCTCGCACGGGCGCGCTGGTTCGCGCGACGCAAAAGTGGATCACTCGACCGGCAGCGCGACGCCGGTTTCGAGCAGGTTTTTGAGGCTGGCGATGATCTTGGGCCAGCCACCGCCGACGGCTTTGTACGTGTTGGTTTCGCTGGCGAAGTCGTCGTGGACGACCGTGAGCGTGCAGAGCGCGCCCTTCGGCACGATCTCGAAGGTCACACGCGACGGCGGATCGGACGCGACGTCGGGGCTGTAGTCGAATCGCCAGGAGATGACCAGCCTGCGCGGCGGATCCGATTCGAGCACTTCGCCGCGAGCCGCGACCGCGCCGTTGGTCATGCGATACTCGAACGGGGCGCCACGCTGCCAGGTGGATTCGACTTCGGTCTGGTGAAAGTACTGGCGAGTGAACTCGGGCTTGGTGAGCGCGTCCCAGAGCGCTTCAGGCGTCGTGCGGATGTCGACGGACAAAACGTGTCGCAATGGGTTCATGTCGCTTCCTCTTCGAGCCGGCGTTTGAGATCGAGCAGACGGTCGGATCGTTCCGACGCAAACTTGCTGACCCAGCGATTGTGAATCTCGCGGATCGGCACGGGGTTCAGGTAATGCAACTTCTCGCGGCCTGACCAGCGAATCGCGACGAGCTTCGCGGCCTCCAGCAGCGCCAGGTGCTTGGTTGCGCCCTGGCGCGTGATCCCGAGGTCGGCGGTGAGCGCGCCGAGCGTCTGCCCCGGCCGGGCATAGAGCCGATCGAGCAGCGCCCGACGCGTGGGATCGGCCAGGGCTTTGAAGACGTCGTCCATGTCGCTTCCGCCCGACTTATTATGCAACTTTTTAGTTGCATGTCAAGGACGCCACGCGGATTTTCAGGAATTGGGCGGCGCGCCATCGGCGAATCCAGTGGCGGCGCCGGAAGTTCCCGCTATCGTACGACGCGCGCCCGAGGCGAAACTCGCGGCCCACCTCATCCGTACGCCACTGGAGCACAGCGATGAACCGCGTTCGCGTTCTGTTCGCCGGCATTGTCGGCGGCATCGTCATGTTCTGCTTCGGAGCCGCGGCTCATATGGTCCTGCACGTCGACCATCTCTACGTGCGCCCCCTGCCGGCCGATTCGCCCGTCACCTCGCAACTCAAGTCGACACTCACGGAGCGCGGGTTCTACTTCTTTCCAGGCATGGACGAGAGCAGCCTGACCGACGAGGAGACTGAGCGCTGGATGGCCCAGTTGCGGGCCGGACCGCGCGGGATCGTGGTCTTCGACCCGAGCGGCGGGGAGATGATGGAACCGCGTCAGCTCGGAAACGAGTTTGCCAGCAATGTGGCGGCGGCGCTCGCGCTCGCCATCGTGCTCGCGAACGTGCGCGCCAACTGGCTCGGCCGCACGTTTCTTGCCGGCCTGGTGGGCGTGTTCGCTACGCTCTCGATCGACGTGTCATACTGGAACTGGTACCGCTTTCCCGATGGACTGCTGGCGGCGTCGCTGATCGAGCAGGGACTGGGTTGGCTGCTCGCGGGAGCGTTTATCGCGGCGGTGCTGGGGCGCGCCAAGGCGACGCCGCCCGTCGGTAACCTGTGAAGGACCAAAGGCCCCGCCGTGTACTGGACGCGCTCGCGCTCCCCGCGGGCGGTCCGCCGGAGGCGACATCTGCGCAGGCGGGACGAGCGGCAACGCGCGCACAACCGTCCGCCGACCGGGTGCGGGATTCCAAGTGCGTGTCGGTGCTCACCCGCTGGACATCGCGGCGCGTCCCGGCATATGAGCAGGGGCGGTGCGCGCCGCGACCGCCGTCCGCGGATTCCGTTTCACTGTGCCGAGGGTGACACCGATGCCCCGTCGATGGCTGTGCCGAACGTTGCCGGCGATCATCAGCCTTGCGGTCCCGATCGCGCGCGGCGAGGCGCTACCGATCATCAACCCAAGCTTCGAGACACTCAGCCGCCCGCTGGCGATCGGCGAACAGACCAACGGCGCCGGCGGCGCGGGAGTGCCGGTGGCGACGCGGTTTCCGTTCGCCGGCGGTGAAGTGAGCTGGGCCGACCCGGTCGAAGTCCCGGGGTGGCGGACGCTCCTGCGACCACCCGGTGACCCCGCGATCATCCGCGCCGGTGTGCTGAATCCGCCGGAGCGTAGCCCGGGCATGCCGTTCATGTCGGGGCACGACGGACAGTATCTGGTGACCGCGCAAGCGGTGCGAATGCAGCAGACGATCGACGCCCAGCTTCAGCCGAACACGCACTATCGCTTGAGCTTCCTCGCCGGGATCGGGTTGTTTGATCCCGACTACATCGTGTTTGTAAGCCTGCTCGCAAGCCCGGACCTGGAGACTTTCGCGTATCAGGGCGCCCCCGGCGTCGTTACGCTCGTCGCAACGCAGGGCGTGATCCCGCCGCCGGAGACGTTCGGCACGATGCGCCCGTATTTCATCGAGTACACGTCGCCGGCCGTCTTGCCTGCGGAGCTCGCGGGGCGCTATCTGGCAATCGCATTGCTCGGCAGCGACGGCGTGCCGCGCGTGTGCTTCGACGATTTTCGACTGGAAGCGACGCGCGTGCCGGAGCCGGCGTCGCCGGCGCTGCTGGTCGCGGGCGTTGCGGCGCTGCGACGACGTTGGCGGTGACTGTCTCGCGCTGGTGCGAAGCGCGCCGCCCAGTCGACCGGGCCAAGCTCCAACTTGTGCGGGATGCGCCCGCGCGCGGCGCACGCCGGCGAATCGGACCCACGCGTGATTGGCACCGCACGCTCGTCGCTCTGCACCGCGGAGAACATCCCGATGCCGCACGCACGCTTTCGATGCCATCTCTTCGTGGCACTCCTTGCACCCGTGGTCCTGACCGGCTGCCCGGTTCCCGACGTCCGCGAGGACGGACCGGCGGATCGCGACTACCGCCGCGCGATGCGCGATTTCGTCGAACTCATCAGCGCGACCGCTCGGCAGCGCGACGCCGATTTCATCATCATCCCGCAAAACGGGCACCAATTGCTCGCCGCCGGCGACGGCACGGCGGCGCTGCCCGCCGCTTCATATCTCGCCGCGATCGACGGGGTCGGACGCGAAGACCTGTTCTACGGCTACGAGTCGGATGACGCGCCGACTCCGGCGGCGGCACGGAACGAAATTCTGCCGTACCTGGCCATCGCGCGGAACGCCGGCAAGGCTGTGCTCGTCACGGATTACTGCGCGCGGCGCGCGTTCGTGGACGACTCCCACGTGCAGAACGCCGCACTCGGACATTTGTCCTTCGCCGCCGATCGCCGCGAGCTCGACAACGTTCCGACGTATCCCGCGGCGCCGCCCAACGCGAACGCAGCCGACGTCGCCACGCTTTCCGGCGCGCGGAACTTCCTGTACCTGCTGAACCCGGGCGCGTTCGCCTCGCGGGAGGCCTACCTGAGGGCGCTGGCCGGAACGCCGCACGACGCGCTCGTGATCGACGCGTACTTCGACGGAGAGCTGCTGACGAACGCCGAGGTCGCGACGCT
Organism: Phycisphaerae bacterium; assembly: GCA_050184295.1. GTDB lineage: Bacteria > Planctomycetota > Phycisphaerae > UBA1845 > Fen-1342 > JBFXAM01. Next base: position 9,180 of record JBFXAM010000060.1, read on the forward strand.
CAAGACCCGGGCCACCGGCGCACGCCGGCTGGTCATCGCGTACATGAGCATCGGCGAGGCCGAAGACTACCGCGACTACTGGCAACCGGCGTGGCGCACGGAGCCGCCGCCGTTCGTCGTCGCCGAAAACGCGAACTTCGCCGGCAACTTCGTCGTCCGCTATTGGGACGCGGAATGGCGGCAGATCATCGTGGGCGCCGATGGATACCTCGATCGCCTGCTCGACGCGGGGTTTGACGGCGCCTATCTCGACATCATCGATGCGTTCGAGTTTTTCGAGAGCGCCGCCGAGCGCTGAACGCGGGTGTGGAACGAGCGTAGGCCGGGCCGACACCCGGCCTACGCTCGCGTTGTCCTCTAATCCTCGACGGGCAGGGCTTACGGTCCCGTGAGCAGCGCGACAAACGGATCGATGTCGAAGTTGTTCACGCTGCCGTCGCCGTTGATATCGAGTGCGCAGTGGAAGCCGCAGTTGTAGACCGCCTCCCACGCCGCCTGTCCGCCGGTGAGGCCGAGCACGAACGCGTCGATGTCGAAGTTGACGACTGCGCCGTCACAGTTTGCGTCGCCGGGGATCCGCACGGTGAGCGTCGCGACGTTGCTGGTCCGGCTTCCGCAGGCGCTACTGACGATGACCCGGTAGTCGCCGGCCTCGGCGGTTGTCACGCCGCTCAGGTTGAGCGTCGCCGAAGTCGCGCCGCCGATGTTCACGCCGTTCCGCTGCCACTGGTAGCTCAGCCCGGTTCCGGTGGCGACGACCGTAAAGCTCACGTTGTCGCCGGCGCAGACGGTGCGGCTGTCGGGCTGCGTGGTAATGACCGGGGCGAGATCGCCTTCGCAGCCGTCGTTGAGACCGTTGCCGTTGCAGTCCGGCGAGATCGTCACCGGCCGGATGCGGAAGACTTCGCCGCCGCGGTCGCAGATGTAGACTTCACCGCGCGCGTCTTCTCCGAACGAACTGGGGTTGTTAATGGCGAGCGCCCCGGGGGGATCGAGTTCGGCGGTGCGCGTGGTGAACTCGGTCACGCCGGTCCCCGGTGAGTAGCGGAACGACCAGATTTCGCTGGTGCAGAAGTCGGCGAAGAAATAGGTGCCCTGGAGCGCCGGAATCTGGCAGCCGCGATAAACGGATCCGCCTGTGACCGAGCAGCGCCCGCCGCCGTGCGAATAGGTGTAGATGGGGAGCGTGAGATTGGCGCCGTTGCACGTGCAGCCGGTCAGCCCGGTGCAGTTGTTGCCTTCCATACAGCGCCAGCCGTAGTTCTTTCCGCCTTGGTACCCGGCTTGTCCGGGCAGCGTGCCGGGCACGTTCGCCGGCTGGAAATCGATCTCCTCGATCACGTCCTGTCCGACATCGGCGATGTAGAGATCGCCCGTGGCGCGGTCGAACGCGTTCCGCCACGGGTTGCGCACGCCGAAAGCCCAGATCTCGTCATCGCCGCTGACGCCTACGAACGGGTTGGTAGGCGGAATCCGGTAGTTCCGCGTGGCGTCGGCGGGAAAGTCGTCGCCGTCGACGTCGATACGCAAGATCTTGCCCAGCAATTGCGAAGTGATGTCCTGGGCGCGGTTTCCCGGATCATTCGCGCTGCCGCCGTCACCCATCCCAATGTACAGATAGCCGTCGGGACCGAACGCGAGCCAGCCGCCGTTGTGGTTGGGGAACGGCTGCGTGAGGCGCAGCACCTGCATTTGCGTGGATGGATTGGCGAGGTTGGGATCGGCGCTGACGGTGTAGCGCACGATGTTGGTCGCGCCGTCCGCGGCGGTGTAGTTAACGAAGAAGTAGCCGTTCGAGGCATAGTTGGGGTGAAACGCCAGGCCGAGCAAGCCTTGCTCCGAGTCAAACGCGACGTTGGCGATGGAGAGGAACGGCTGCGCGAGCAGCGTATTGGTCGCGAGCTCGACGATTCGAATTCGGCCGGTTGTTCCGCTGCGCTGCTCGACGACGAAGATGCGGGCGAAATCGCCGGGCGGCGCCGTAACATCGCACGGCAGCGACAGACCCGAGGCGACGCGTTCGGATGTGAGCGGCTGGGCCACCGCGGCCGTCGCGCCCGCCAGCAGCGACGCACCGAGGGCGCCGACAACGATCGCGCGGATTGGAATGCGAATCATGAGTTCCTCTCTGAGTTCGGGGACCGCGGTTCGGCTGGGGCATTCTTCACGGCGTGGGGCGGGGTGCCCGTCGTCGGGCGATGCGCGTTCGAACGTCCCGAGCCGAGCGGCTGCGCGCCCGGCATGTGTGAACGCACCCGCAACTTCCCCGCCGCCATCCCAGCGGCGCAAATTATAGTCCAGGACACGGACGGAATCGAGCGTGCGTGCGACGGCATCGGATTTGCACCAGTTCGCCCGCGGAACCGGCGCACGACAAAAACGCATGGTTCCAAACGCGCGCGGTCGCATGCTGAGCCGTTGGATTATCGGGCTGAGGTGCGGCGGGCACCATCGCCCCCGAGAACTCACCAATCGCCCTGCGGGTGCGATCGCTCCCGCCGGCCGCGGCCTGGCGCGCGGGTTATCCGCCGCAGACCTGCGCACTCGCGGTCGCGCGGATCAGGCTCCACGCCGCCTCCACGTGCTCCGCGGTGGTGCGAAGATTCCCGACGCTCATCCGCAACACGAACCGGCCGCGTAGCTTTGTGTGCGACAGGAACACGGCGCGCGTCTCGTTCAAGGCCGCCAGCAGCTTCTCGTTGAACGCGTCCTGCGCCTCAGGCGTCGCGCCCACGAGCGCGCGAAAACACACCGTGCTGAAAGGCGTCGGCGCGCAGACCTCGAACGCCGGGGCATCCGCTTCGCGAATCCGCTTGGCCAGCGCTTGCACAATGCCGCAGTGATATCGGATGCGCTCCTGAATGCCGCGGACGCCGAAGGCGCGAATCACCATCCAGAGCTTCAGCGCGCGGAATCGTCGCCCGAGTTGCACGCCGTAGTCCATGAGATTGGTCGCGCCGGCTTCGGTGGTCCGCAGATACTCGGGAATGAGGGAGAACGCGCTACGCAGCGCCGCCGGCTCGCGCACCAGCAGAACGGAGCAGTCCTTCTGCGTGTAGAGCCACTTGTGCGGATTGACGACGATCGAGTCGGCCTGCTCAAAGCCGTCGAAGAGCGGGCGGTATTCCGGGCAGATCGCCGCGGCGCCGGCGTGGGCCGCGTCAACGTGATACCAGAGGCGCTCCGCGCGCGCGATTCGCGCGATCGCCTTCAGCGGATCGACGCTGGTGGTCGAAGTCGTGCCCGCGGTCGCGACGATCGCGATCGGCCGCCGGCCCGCCGCGCGATCCGCCGCAATCGCCGCGGTCAGCGCGGAAACGTCCATGCGGAATGCGTCGTCCGTGACGATCTTGCGCACGTGATCGAGGCCAATGCCGAGCGTGATCGCGGCTTTTTCGATCGATGAGTGCGCCTGCTCGCTGGCGTAAACGACGAGCGCCGGCAGGTCGCTTCGCGCGGCCATCCCGCGCTGGCGAATCTCGGCGTCCCCGCAGCGGTGCCGGGCCGCGGCGAGCGCGAGGAGCGACCCGATCGAGGCGGTATCGTTGATGTGCCCGACGAATTCGTCGGGGAGCGCCAGCATTTGGCGCAACCAGTCGCAGACGTGCTCTTCGAGCTCGGTCGCGGCCGGACCGGTGCGCCACAGCATGGCATTGACGTTGAGGGCGGCGGCGAGCGTCTCGCCGAGCACCCCGGGCGCCGAGCCGCTGCTCGAAAAATACGCCATGAAGCTGGGATGGTTCCAGTGCGTCGTGTTCGGCTCGATCACGCGGTTGTAGTCGTCGAGGATTTGGTGCAGTGGCTCGGCGTCGGGCGGCGGCGTCGCAGGCAACTGGGCGCGGACCGCGCCGGGGGCGATCGCCGGCGAGACCGGCCGGTCGCCGACGTGCGCAAGGAAGTCGACCACCATGTCCGCGACGCGATGCATCGCGGGCGCGAAAGTCGCGGCCGGGATGTCGCCTAATGCGATGGGCGCGGTGCGATCCGCTGCATGCGGGGGCGCCGTTTCGGCGGTCAGCGGCGCGCCGCCCGAGCGGCGTGCGGGTTTCACAGGTGTGCTCACGGGTGATCAGGCTCCGGACGCGGGCCGGGCGGCGTTCCTGCTCGCGTCGCGCCGCGGTGGCGCGAAGTTGGACGCCGGGTGAGCCCCGCCGCGAGAGTATAGCTGCGGGCTCGCGTGCGCGAAGCACCGTCGCGCAGTGGTTGCGCCCCCCGGGGCCGCGCGGCCCGGCGGGAGTAAGCCGGAACGTCGCCAAGCGCGCCGGCCATGTGAACCAGGCTTGAAATCGGCCGGGGTCTTCAACCGCGAGGCACGTGCCGCCGAAGCGTTCCAGATGAAGCCTTCATTCCCGCGTCCTGGGGCGCACAGCGCGATGGCACTGTGTCTCGCGCTGGCGTGCGGCGCCGCGGTGCTGCGCGCCCAGCAGGCGGAAACTGCGCCCGCACCCACTTCGGGGCCCGCGCAGCCCCTCCCCCCGCGCGCGCGGTCATCCCCCGCCGCCAGCGCGGACGGCATGATTCGCGTATTTGACTTCGACGAGCGCCCGCTCGGCAACTTTGAAGACACGCCGATGCACTGGGAGCGTCTCACGGGGCCCGGGCTGCCGGCGTTCGCGCGCGGCCGTTTCGACGACGAGCTCGGCCACGACGCGCCGCCGTCGTTCCGCTTCGACCTGCGCGGCGTGAACAGCAACATCGGCTACCAGTACGAGCGTCCGGACCTGGTGCTCGAACCCGGCTGCGACTACCGCGTCTCGGCCGCGGTGCGGGCCGAGGGGCTGGTTCACGCGCGCGCGTTCCTCGCACTCCAACTCCTCGACGTCTCCGGCGCCCCCCTGCCCGACGAAGTCGCGGTCAGTAATCTCGTGCGTACAGGTCCGGACGGTTCGCCGACCGATTGGCAGCGCGTCGACATCGACTTTTCAACGCCGGACGCGTACGCCGTGCGACTGCGCCTGCTGCTGTGGGTGGTGCAGGCGCACGTCTGGCGTCCGCCGCCGGAGAACCAGGTCGCGCCGATCACGCTCCAGGATGTCGCGGCGCGGGTGTGGTTTGACGACGTCGTGGTGCGGCGCATGCCGCGGATGCGGATTGAGCTCTCCCACCCCGCCAACGTGTTCCGCGAGGGCGCGCCGGCCGCCCTGCGGTTGCGCGTCGGCAACGCGCCGGCGAGCGAGCTGTCGGCGCGACTCACACTCGCCGACGCGCGCGGCGAAACGGTTCACGCGGATGAACAGACGCTGGCCGGCGACGGCAACATCGATTCGAGTTTCGAACTGCCGGCGTTGGCGATCGGGCGCTACGGTGCGCAGATCGAGCTGCGCACCCATTCGGCGTCATTCCTGTCGCGGACGCTGTGCTTCGCGGTGACGCCGGAGCTCCGTCGCTTGTCCGACGCGCCCGCCGACGTCGGGCTCGACCTGGCGCGCTGGCTGGGGCCGGACCCGGTCGGGGCGCGCGATCTGCTGCGCGATCTGGGGGCGCGCTCGGTGAAGCTCACGGTGCCGATCGCCGACGACCCGTTCGCGCCCGCGCGGGCGCGCCAGGCCGCCGCCGTGCGACGGCTCGTGCGCGAGCTGATCGCGGACCGGGTCGAGACGATCGGCGTGCTGGCGCCGCCGCTGCCGGTGGAACGCGGCGCGCTGCCCGAGTCGCTTCGGGCGCGGCTTGCGCACGAAGTGCGTTGGCGCGAGCGGTCGGCGCCCGTGCTGACCGACTTCGCCGGGATGATCACGACCTGGCAGGTCGGCGACGAGCGTGCGGAGCTGCGCGATCCGACCGCATGGACCGCGGCTGACATCGACGCGGTGCGCGCGCACCTCACGCGTTACGTGTCGATCCCCGAGTTGGTGGTGCCGCAGCCGGTGCTCGCGGCGCCGCGGGTCGGCCGGGACATCAGTTCGACCTACCTGTCCGATGATGCGCCCTCGTCGGCGCTGGCGGCGCAGCTCGCGTGGCTCGCCGATGATGCTCCCGGCCGCCGCTGGCTGCGCGTCGCAACACCGCGCGAGCCCGATGCCGATCAAAGGGTCGCTGAACTGGCGCGGCGTGCCGCGATCGCCAAGGCGCTCGATCCCGAGCGCGTCTATCTCGACGCGCCCCTGCGTGTCGTGGACTCGTCCGGCACGCCGCAATGGGAACCGGCCGAGGACTACCTGGTGATCCGCACGTTGTCGCGCTATCTCTCGGGCGCACGGCCCGCCGGCGCGCTGCGCCTCGCGGGCGACGGCGTCGCGCTGGTCTTTCGCGACGAGCCCGGAGCGACGACGGGCTTCGCGGTCGCGTGGACCGCGTGGGCGCCGCCGGCGACCGCCGACGTGGAGCTCTACCTGGGGGACGCGCCCAGCGCGGTCGAGCTGACGGGCGCCACGCATCCGCTTACGGTCTCCGCCGGCCGCACGCGCGTGACGCTCCGCGCTACGCCGATCATCCTCGATCGCATCAATGTGCCGCTCGTCCTGCTGCACGGCAGTCTGCGACTCGCGCCGACCTACGTGGAGGCGCACACCTCGGAGCCCAGCCCGCGGCTCTCGTTTCGCAACCACTTTGCCGAGCCGCTCGGCGGCGTCGTGACCATCGCGCCGCCGTCGGGCTGGAGCGCGTCGCCGGCACAGTTCGACGTCACGCTCGCTCCCGGCGAGACGCTCGAGCGCGAGATTTCGCTGCGCCTGCCGCCGCGCCAGGTCGCGGCGACACGACCGCTCTCGATTGTCGTGCACCTGCGGACGCCGCTGCGCGCGGAGCTGCGCGTCGATGCGCCGATCACGGTCGGATTGACCGAGATTCTGACGGAGGCGAGTGCCCGGTGGGTCGGCGACGACCTGGTGGTCGAGCAGTCCGTCCGTAATCTGTCGTCACAAGCGGTGAGCTTCACGGCGTTCTGCGACGCACCCGCCCGGCCGCGGCAGGAGCGGGCGTTCCTGGCGATCGGCCCCGGCGATGAGCAGTCGCAATCGTATGTTTTTCCCGCCGCCCGGGGCCTCGCGGGCGTGTCGCTGCGTTGCAGCATCGAGGAAATTCGCGGCACTCGGCGCCTCGATCAGCTTGTCGCGCTCCCGCCTGTACGCGAGAATCCCTGAATGCCGACGTGAAGTCGCGCGACGCGACGCACGGCATCGCCGGGCGGCGACAGACCCGGCAAGCCTCGGGGGCGCCGACTCGGGCGGCGCGCTCCGACCAGCAACGCCGCGATCTCCCGCGCGGAGGGCGAACCCATGTCCGTCTCGCTCAACCTGCTCAAATCGCCAGACGAGCCGAGCAACGCCGGCGGATGCGGGAAGTCCTGCGGCAACGGGCTGGAGAAGATCTACCCCAGCACCGGCGTGCGCTACGGAGCGATGAACTGGATCGGCGAGTTTACCTATCGTCCGGGCATGGTGTTCAGTTGCGGCGGCAAGGTCGTCATCCAGAGCGACCGCGGGATGGAGATCGGGCAGCAGGTCAGCCTGACGTGCTCCGGCTGCTCGAAGTCGGTGAGCCGCGAGCAGCTCAAGTCCTACGTGAACAACTGCGGGCCCGAGTTCTACCGGCTCAACTCCGGGCGCATCCTGCGCGAAGCGACGCCGCAGGACCTCGAAGAGCAGGAGCATCTCAATCGCACGGCGCAGGAGGACATCGACCGCTGTGCGTTGATTGCCGCGCAGCTCGAGCTCGACATGAAGATCGTCACCGTCGAGCACCTGCTGGGCGGCGAACGCATCGTGTTCTACTTCCGTTCGGACGTGCGAATCGACTTCCGGGACCTCGTGCACGAGCTGGCGGCGCACTATCGCACGCGAATCGAGATGCGCCAGGTCGGGGCGCGCGACGAAGCGCGCCTGGTCGCGGATTATGAAATCTGCGGCCGAGAGTGCTGCTGCAAGAACTTCCTCAAGAAGTTGCGCCCGGTGAGCATGAAAATGGCGAAAGTGCAGAAGTCGACGCTCGATCCCTCAAAGGTCTCGGGACGGTGCGGACGGCTGCGCTGCTGCCTGCGCTACGAGCACGAAGGCTACGAAGTCCTCGCCGCGAAGCTGCCGCGCGTCGGCGCCCGCGTCGGTACGTCGCTCGGCGACGCGACGGTGGTCGATCGGCAGATTCTGACCCAGTTGGTGATGGTGCGCACGGCCGACGACCGCGAGGTCGTGCTGCCGGTCGAAGAACTCTCGGCGCTGTCCGTGAAGAGCTCGCCCGCAGGGCCGCTCGACGATGACCGCGAGCTTGACCGCGACTTGCCCGATGCGCCCGCGGCGCGTGCCTTGGGCTCGGCGCGCCCCGCACCGGGCCGGGACGGACCGCGCGACCGTCCGCGGCCGTACGACCGCTCGCGGCCGCCGCCGCGCCGCGATGATCCGGGCGACACACCCCAGCGTGAGGAGCCGCCCGCGGAGCCGGGGCCGGACTCCGTCGCCGACGCGCAGTCTGCCGATCGCGACTCTTCTGCCGCGGGCCGGGACGGCGGCGGCCCGCGTCGCAGCCGGCGGCGTCGGCGCGGGCGCGGGCGGCGCGGGGACATTCGGCCGGAAGGCGGGCCAGGCGAGGCACCGCCGCCTGCCGGACCGGGCTAAACGGCCGTTGAAGGAGTGATGTTCGAGGATTCCGGAGCCCGTTGAGTTTTGCCGGCTGCGCCAGCGGAACACCGGCGTCGCACGTTGTCAGCGGGCGCTGCCGCGCCGCAATTCTCGCCGCCGCGCTGCGCGCCAACCTGATGTCGCCACGATGGAACCCGAACCGACTGAGAACATTGAAGACGTGATTCGGGCCGCGGGGCGCTATCCGCTGGAAGCGTACCAGTTCCTTTATCGCGGGCTCGACTACACGGCGCGCCGCCTGCACGGCGAACCGACCGAAGACGAACAGTCGCGGCACGTCTCGGGCCAGCAGCTTTGCGAGGGACTCCGCGCCTACGCCGTCGAGCAATACGGACGCCTCGCGCGGCACGTACTGGAGCGCTGGAACGTGCGGCGAACACGCGATTTCGGCGAAATGGTCTACTTTCTCATCAGCCACCGGCACATGTCGAAGCAGGACACCGACCGCATCGAGGACTTCGACGACGTGTTCGATTTCGCGTCGGCCTTCGACGGCTACGAGATTCCGCTCGACGCGGTCGATGAGTGAGGCCCGGCGGCGGGCGCTGTTCGTCCGGCCGCGATCGTACCGCACCGCGCTCCCCGCGGCACCGCGGTGACACTACACTACGCCCCCGTGATCGAGCACTACCTGCCGCCGCTCTCGCCCGCCGGCGCGCGCTGGGCGCGTTTTCTTGCGGTGATCGCCGCGGCGCTGCTGGTCGGCTGGCTGGTGTATCGGCTCCGCGTGGTGCTGACGCCGATCGCGCTGGCCGTGGCGTTTGCCTACATCCTCAATCCGGTCCTGACGTGGCTCGAACGCCGCTCGATTCAGCGGATCACTTCGCTGCTGCTGCTGTCCCTCATCGGTCTGACGCTCGCGGTGGTCGCGGCGTTTGTGCTGGTGCCGTTGACGATCCGGCAACTAACGGACCTGGTCGAGAACCTGCCGCGGTATTTCGAAGCTGTTCAGAACGCACTCATCAATTGGAGTGTGTGGGTGCGGACGCTGCTGCCTGGCGCCGCGACCCAGCCGGCCTCGCAGCCGACCACGAGCCCCGGTCAGCCGCTGGCTGATCTCATCCGCCAGCACGGCCTCGCGACCGCACGCGCGGCGCTCGCATACCTGACGACGTGGATCAGCAGCCTGACGACGTGGATCGCGGCGGCCGTGCTTGTGCCCGTGTATACATTCTTCTTCGCGTGGCATTTCAACTCGATGGTGGCCACCATTCGCGATCACCTTCCGGCCGCGTATCGCCCGACGATCGTTCGCGTGGTGACGACGATCGACCGCGCGACGTCGAACTTCTTTCGCGGCCGGCTGATCGTTTGCAGCGTCATCGGCGTGCTGTTGGCGACCGGGTGGTCGATCGTCGGCGTGCCGTACAGCATCCCGCTGGGCGTTGCCGGCGGGCTGCTCAGTCTGGTGCCGTTCTTGTCCGGGCTGACCCTGCCGGTCGCGGTTCTGCTGACACTGTTCGATCCGGCGCGGGCGGGTGGGGACTGGGTGTGGCCGGCGGCGGGCGTCCTGATCGTGTTTGTCATCGTGCAGGCGGTCGAGGGCCTGGTGCTCTCGCCGATCATCGAGGGCCAGTCGTCGGGTTTGCACCCGATCACGACGGTGGTCGCGCTGCTCGTCGGCGCCGAGCTGGCGGGTCTGCTGGGGATGTTGCTGTCGATTCCGGCGACCAGTACGCTCAAATCGCTGGCGCAGGAGTTCCTGATGCCCGAGATCCGGCGCCTCGCCGGCCGGCCGCCTCAACCGCCGCCGCCGGATCAGCCGAAAGCGAGTTAGGTCGATCATGAACACACCCTTTGTCCACCCGCCCGGCTCGCCCGCGCCCTACGGCACCGAGCCGCGCCGCGCTCCCGGTCCGCTCGTGGCGCTCCTCGCGCTGTACGGGCTCTGGCTGGCAGTGCTCGCGTGGCTGGCGTGGCGCGTGATGCGGGGCGCATGACGAGCGCGCCGGACATCATTGACCTGCGCGCCGCGGACGACGCTCCGCCGCTGGCGCTTGACCCGCGAATATTCGAACGCAACGTCGCCGCCCTTCGCACGCAGAACCCATCGCTCGCCGACGCCTTGTCCGCGGCGCCGCCGCGTGAGAATTGGCGCGCCGTCGCGGGGCTCGACGGGTCGCCGACGTATCGGGTCCAGGCGCCCGGCGCGCCGGCGCAGTGGCTCGACGAAACCGCTGCCCCGCGCATCCGCGCCGCGGGACTGCTCGCGGAGTTTCGGTGCGGCGACACGAACGCGGCGCTGCCCGGCATCGCGACCGGCGCCGAGCTTGCGTATCTCCTGGAGCACCTGCCCGCAATTCGCGCTGTCTTCGTATTCGAACCCGAGCTCGAGCATCTCGCTGCGGTGCTGCGCATTCGTGATTTCGCGGGCCCGCTCGCCTCGCTCCGGGTCGTGCTCGTGCCGCCGCAGCGCGCCCGCGAAGCGCTTCATGCGCTGCTCCGCCGACACGGCGGGCTGCTGCCGCCGGGCAGCATTCTGCGACTGCCCGGCGCATCGGCCGCGCATGTCGAGCAGGTGCGCGCGATCTGCGAGCAGACGATGAGCGAAATCGCCCCGGCGCGGATCGCGCGTCTTCGCGAGCTCGCGTCGGCGCGACCCGCCTCCGGGCACGCCGGCGAGTCGCGCCTCGCAGTCGTCGCGTTCGAGCCCGATGTCGATCCGGCGCCTGTCGATGATTTGCTCCGCGCCGCGGCCGGGCTGCGCTGGGAGGCTCTCGGCTGCGTCGCGCGCGGCCCCTTGGATGTTCACCTGCTGCCCCATGCCGAACGCCTCGCGTCATTCGACCCGACCCTCGCGATTTGCGTCGGGCACGCCGCCTCGCGCGTGCCATTTCCGCCGCGCGGCGCGGCATGCGAGTGGCACGTTTCGTATCCACCGCAGCCCCCGAGCGATACCGCCGCGGCGTGGCATCTGGCCGCGACGCCGCGCATCGCGGACGCGCTGCGCGGCGCAGGCGTGCCGGCAGACAAGGTGCTGGAGTGGTGCTGGGCAGTCGATTCACACGCAATCAAGCCGATCGAAGTCGCCGGCGCGTCGCAGATCGTGCGCCCCAACACGCCCGCAAGCTCCGGTTTCTCGCCGGAGTCGCCGCGGGCAACGATCGCGGCCGTGGCGACGCCGCGTGAATCGGCTGAGAGCCCACCATGGGTCTTTGTCGGCGATCTTCCCGATGACTCGCCCGCGGCGCTCGGAATCGAGCAACCGACTCATCGCCTGGTGTGGCAGCACGCGTGCGAGGCGGCACGAACGCGCTGGCAAGCGGGCGACATCGCGCACGCCGAGGCGCTGTTGCGCCACGCGGAACGCACCGCGCGACTGCCGCTCGACGACGCCGCCGCGCGGATGCGACTCGTGCAATCGATCCAGTGCCATGCGGCGCCGGCCGCGATCGCGCGCGCGATCGTCGCGGCACTGCACGAGCTGTGCGGATCTGTCGGCGTCGTCGGGCGCGGCTGGGGCCGGGTCGCGCACGCCGCGACACTCGTCGAAGAGTCCGCGACGCGCTGGCTGAAATCGAACGTCGCGCGGAGCGGCGTGGCCGCCGCGGTCTTCCCCGCACTACCCGATCCGCTCTCGAACGCGCTCGTACAGGTAGCGGCCGCCGGCATTCCCGTGCTGATCCACGCGCCCGCGCAGTTCCCGCTCGCCAAGTGGCTCGGCGGCGTGCTCGTGCCCAACGAGCACGTCACGCCTTTCACCGACGCGCCCAGCCTGCGTGACCGTGTCCAGAACCTGGTCCGATCGCCGAGTTCGGCCGGCGCACAGAGCCGTCGCGCCGCGGCGCACCTCTTTCGCACGCACACCTACGGTATCCGACTGGCGGCGCTCGGCGCGCGGCTTGGGATCGCGCCTTCTCGCAACACCTGAGAGAGTTTCGACGTACTTCGCGGTGGAACGGGACGATGGATCGCGACGAGTGCGTTTCAGCGCAACATCCGGACCATCAGCCGCGGATCGCCGCCGACCGAGCTAGCTGACGGAGGCGAACGCGTCCCGCCGTCCGCTCTCCGGATTCGCAAGATAGGGAAGGTGGATTCGCAGGGATGTCCAAGGGGTGGTTGGGTGTTGAGCGAGGAGCCATCAGCTCAGGAGCTCGAAAAACGAATCCAGATGATGGCGAAGGAGCATCACGACTGCGAATCCACCGGTAACGCTTTGCAAACGAACAAATTCTGATCTGAAGCGGGCCATCCCGCACCGGCACAAACGTCCTTGTAGGCCGATGCAGCGGGTCAGCAGCTCTTCCCTGAGCACCGCGGCGCGCACACTGAATCACGCCAAACCCGATCTGGCCGACTTCGACATGCCGCCAGAAGGCGAGCACGTCGTACTCATCAAGGGTAAAATAGCACAAAAGAAAGCAGGTTGGAATGGTAATATAGATAATTTTTATCGATCTCGCGTCGAGATTTTGGGATGACGCGATCCGGCAATCATGCTCACACTACGGGTAGTGCCCGCGGACACGACGTGCATCAAGAGACTGGTTTCGAGAGCCGCGTTCATCGAAAATGAAATCGACTGCGGGTCATCGCTCCCAGCCGCACGCCTGTCACGTCACGCCACTTGCGCCCTCACGGCGTGAGGTTTCCGTTCGAGACCCGGCGCAGCACTTTGCGCAGCAGGAGGTAGTTCTGCCCGCGATAGCGGGTCACCTCCGCCGTGATCTCAAACTCGGTCACGCCTCGCTCCGCCTGCTGCTCCATCGCCTCAAGCAACTGGTTGGGCAGCAACGGGAGCGTTTTGCTGCTCAGACCTGCCGCGGCATCATCCGCAACGAACGTGAACTCAGACCGGTCGCCGTTGCGGATCAACCGCCCCGGCCGACTCACCACGATCGCCCCGTCGAGCATCAGCCCGGGCGTGGTGGTGCCGTCCGGGCGCACCGTTCGATCGCTCGAAGCGGCGGGCTTGGTGGGCAGAATCGGCTTGGGGGCCTCGCGCTCGCGCAAGAGTTGCTCGAGAATTTCGACCTGGACGGGCCGCCGCAGGCTCGGCGAGGTCGGCTGGGTCGTCGGCTGCGTAGTGGGCGAGTCGGCGGGCGCGGCGGGCGCGTACTGGTTCGCGTCCGCGAGGATCCACAACAACGCGATGGGTGCGAATGTCAGCAGCATGTTCGCGGCTCCGAGAGTGCGGGAAGGCGTTCGTCGCCGCGAAGGCACGCTGGGGCGCGGCAGGCTGGCGACGAACGTGCGCATGGTAGCGGAATCTGCGCGGCGTGGAACACCGCCGAGCGCACAGCCGGGCGCCGTGCAATCCGATGGAAGCCGATAGAACCCGAGGCCCATCCCGCGCGTCGCGGCGCGTGAAGCGGCGGGCTGCGCGCGAACCTCTGCGGGACGAGTCCATGGAACGGGTGTTCATCTTCGGGGCCGGCGGGCTCGGCAGCGTCGCGTTTGACGTGCTCCACCAGACTGGCCGGTACGAACCGGTCGCGTTTTTCGACAACGACATCGAGAAACACGGGCGCGCGGTCGACGGCCTGCTCGTGCGCGGCGCGTTGTCCGAGTTGTTAGCGCTTGCGCGGCGTGAGCGCGCCGGCGTCCTGGTCGCCGTCGGCGACAATGCGGACCGCGTCGTGATCGCGGAACAGGTCCGCGGAGCCGGTTTGCGACTCGTGTCGGCGATCCACCCGTCGGCGGCGATCTCGCCGTCGGCGATTCTCGACGAACACGTACTGCTCGGACCGCGCGCTACGATCTGCGTCCACGCCCGCATCGGCGCCCACGCCGTCATCAGCGCCGGTGCGATCGTCGAGCACGACGTCGGCATCGGCGCGGGCGCGTTTCTCCATCCGGCCGTGCGGCTGGCCGGCGGCGTGACGATCGGTCCGGGCGCGACGCTCGGCATCGGGGCCGCCGTGATTCCAGGCCGCCGCATCGGCCGCGGCGCGGTCGTAGCGCCGGGCGCGGTGGTCATCCGGGATGTTCCCGAGCACGGCAACTGCGCGGGGGTGCCGGGTCGGATCACGTGCGGCGCGTCGGCTTCGGCAGCCCGCGCGACCGCGTCGATTGCGCTCGCACGCTAGACTGTCGATGCGCGGGTCCGACAATCGCTTGCGCCGCGCCGGGCGGCGATGTCGGCGGGCCGCTGCGCGCTGGCCGACCGAACGGCCGCTGTGATTCGCTTGGTCGCGCGTTACCGCCGCGATAACATGGCGTTACCGTCAGCACCGACCGGAGCGCCGCGGGCATGGATCCGAGCGAATTCATCCAGACCACAACCGAACTGCTCGCGGGCCTGCACGAGAGCGGCAACCGGGCGGCGTGGGACGAATTCGACCGGCGCTATCGACCGATCCTGGTCGCGTTTCTTCGCCGCATGGGCCTCCACGACGCGGACGCCGCGGACGTCGCCCAGGACACGCTGGCGTGCTTCGTGCAGGACTACCGCGCCCGAAAGTATGACCGCGCTCAGGGACGGCTGCGCTCGTGGTTGATCGGCATCGCGCGCTGCCGGCTGGTCGACCTCAAGCGCCGCACCGGCCGGCGGCGCGAGCTGCGCGGCGAGTCGGCGATCGTTGAGCTCGCCGACAGCGTCGACATCGAGGCCGTGTGGGATGGCGAAGAGAAGCGCCACATCTTTCAACAGGCGGTGCAGGAACTGCGGCGCTCCACGCAGTTCCACGAACGAACGCTGGAAGCGTTCGAGCGCGTGGTGTTCGGCCGCGAGCCGGTCCACGCGGTCGCCGGCGAACTCGGGCTGAAACCGCAGGAGATCTATAACGCCAAGAACCGCGTGATCGAGCGGCTGCGGGCGATCGTCGCGCGCTACGAGGCCGGCTGGATCGGCGCCTAGGCATGTCGGCGCCCCGAAGCGACTGCCCCGCGCCCGAGCGTCTGGAGGAGGTCGCGATCGGCGCGCCGGCGGACGCGTCGCTCGAAGCGCACCTCGCGGACTGCGCCCGGTGTCGGGCGCGGCTCGACCAGATCGTCGCGGACAATCGTTTTCTGCTCTCGTTCGCGAGCGCGGCGGAGTCCGAGACGGATCCGTCCGTGGCGCTGCCTGAGCTTCGCATCCCCGGGTACGAGCTGCTGCGCGAGTTGCACCGCGGCGGTCAAGGCGTCGTGTATCACGCCCGCCAGCAGTCGACGAAGCGCGACGTCGCGATCAAGGTCATGCGCCAGGGCCCGTTCGCGACGCTGGCGGACCGGGCGCGCTTTGAGCGCGAGATCGACACGCTCTCGCGCCTCGAACACCCCAACATCGTCACGGTTCACGACGCGGGCCGGGCCGGCGGATTCCACTATTTCGTCATGCCGCTCGTGGCCGGCCGCCCGCTCGACGAGTGGGCCGCGGACGCGCCGCCTGCGGCCCGCCGCCACGCAACGCCCAACGGCGAACGCGCGGACCTCGCCGCCGACGTGCTCGAGGTCTTCATTCGCGTCTGCGAGGCGGTGCATGCCGCTCATCTGCGCGGCATCATTCACCGTGATCTCAAGCCCAGCAACATCCGCGTCGATCCGTCCGGCGACCCGCACGTGCTCGACTTCGGACTGGCCAAGCCGATCGATGCGCCGCGTGATTCGGCGATGACCCAGACCGGGCAATTCGTCGGCTCGCTGCCCTGGGCGGCGCCCGAGCAGATCGAAGGGGAGCCGGCGCGTCTCGATATCCGCACCGACGTGTATTCGCTGGGCGTGATCCTTTACCAACTGCTCACGGGCGCCCTGCCCTACGACGTCGGCAGCAACCTGCGGAGCGCGCTGGACAACATCCTCCACCACCAGCCCGCGGCGCCGAGCGCGCAGCGGTCCGCGCGGCGCCGCGGGTCGGCGATCGACGAGGAACTCGACACGATCGTGTTGAAGTGCCTCTCGAAGGATCGCGAGCGGCGCTACCAGAGCGCCGGCGAACTGGCCCGCGACCTACGCCGCTACCGGGCCGGCGAACCCATCGACGCGAAGCGCGACAGCGCGCTCTACGTGCTGCGCACGACGCTGCGGCGGTATCGGCTGCGCGTCGCCGCCGCGGGCGCGTTCGTCGTGCTGCTGGTCGTGTTCGCGATCGTGATGTCGCTGCTGTACCGGCG
>JBFXAM010000061.1:0-25637 GCA_050184295.1 Phycisphaerae bacterium
GAAGTTCAATTCGCCAAACGTAGACGCCGCCATCCGCAGCCTCCTTGCCGCAACGAGCGCCGATTCCACGCAGAATCCATTCCGCGCGGCACGAACATCTTACGGCCAGTTGTGGGCAAACTTGAGGCTTTCAGCCCCTGGTAGGCAGGCCCCTTTTTGATCCTCCCGCCCGGAGGTCGAACGGTAGCTCACCCGCGCGGTTCGCGCGCCCCCCGGACGGAAACCAAATAAGGGAGAGATGGCTGGCTCGTGTTCCAGGGGCTCGAAGCGCCTCGCAACGATCGTTTGCCCTCCGCGTGAGAAACCCGCCGCCCTTCGCCGAGCGGGGAAGCCGCACGGATCGCCGATGGGCAAGAAACCCCTGTTGCGGTCGGCGGCCAGCGATGTTAGAATATTGTTAGGGTTGAAAATGGCCGCATCGACTCCATTGGCCGAGCCGCCGCCATGACCAAACGCACGCACGAGATTCGCGATCCGATTCACACGTTCATCCGGCTCGACACCGGCGAGCGCGAGGTCCTGGACACGCCGCCAGTGCAGCGGCTGAGGCACATCCATCAGCTCGCTCTGTCGCACCTGGTCTATCCGGGGGCGACGCACAGGCGGTTCGAGCACTCGCTGGGCGTGATGGAGCTTGCCGGCCGCGTGTTCGACGTGGTGACGCTGCCGGAGAACATCCACCACGAATCGGTGCGGCGCATCGTCCCGAAGCGCGACGAGATCGAGCACGGCTATTGGCGGCGCGTGCTGCGGATGGCGGCCCTGTGCCACGACGTCGGGCACCTGCCCTTTTCGCACGCCGCCGAACACGAGTTGCTGCCGGCGGGCTGGGACCACGAACGCCTGACCGTCGCGATTTTGCGCGGCGAGGCGATGGAGAAGCTCTGGAGCGCGATGAAGCCGCCGCTGAACTCGCTCGATATCGTCAAGCTGGCGGTCGGGCCGAAGAAGTGCGCAGCGTACGCCAAGTCCGGCGCATTGCCGGCGGAGGCGGCCGAGTTCACCGACTGGCAATCGATCCTGACGGAGATCATCGTCGGCGATGCGTTCGGCGTGGACCGCATGGACTACCTGTTGCGCGATTCCTATCACGCCGGCGTCGCGTACGGCCGCTTCGACCATCACCGCCTGATCGACACGCTGCGCATCCTGCCCAAGACGTATGAGCAGGGATCGGAAGAACCCGCGCTGGGCGTGGCGGAGGGCGGGCTGCATTCCGCCGAAGTGCTGTTGCTCGCCCGCTACTTCATGTACACGCAGGTCTACTTCCATCCGATCCGGAAGATCTATGATGTCCATCTGCGGGATTTCCTGGCGGCGTGGCTGAAGGATCGCCGCGAAGATGGGCGATTCTCGACCGCGATCGAAGACGAGCTGCGCATCACAGACAACGAGGTGATGGCGGCAATTCTCGACGCGGCGCGCGATTCGACGAAGCCGGGCCACGATCCCGCGCGGCGGATAGTGCAACGAGAACACTTCCACCGGATGTATCAGTGGAACCCCGTCGACGCGAAGGTCAATCCGGGCGCGACCGACCTGGTCTTCGCCGCAGCGTGCGCGAAGTTCGGCGCGGAGCGGGTGCGCCGCGATCGGCGTCCGGCCAAAAGCGAGGGAGTGGACTTTCCGGTCCACACGCACGATCATCGCGTCGCTTCCTCGCGTGAGCTGTCGGAGACGCTGCAGCGCATTCCGGCGGCGACCTTCGATTTCGTGTTCGTGGACGGCGCGGTTGCTGACGAGGCGGAGTCCTGGCTGCAGAAGAAGCGCGAGACGATTATTCGACCCCCTGAGAAGGAGGAAGCCGATGAACCGACTTCAGCGTGAGGTCGTCCTGATCCGACTGATTCAGGCGTTGCGCCAGCACGGAAGCTGGTGCGGCGAAACGCACGTGCAGAAGGCGACGTATCTGCTCCAGGGGCTGGCCGGAGCCGAGACGGGCTTTGACTTCATCCTCTACAAGCACGGGCCGTATTCGTTTGAGCTGAGCGATGAGCTGAGCGCGATGCGAGCGGATGGGCTCGTTTCTTTGCGCGTGCAGGCGCAGGGCTATGGTCCGACCATAGTGCCGGAGCCGGCGGCTGAAGCGCTGCTGGAGCGCTTTCCGAAGACGATTCGCCGTCATGAGCCGCTGATCGAGTTTGTTGCCGGTAAGCTGGGCTCCAAAAACGTCGGCGAGCTGGAGCGACTCGCTACCGCGTTCTTCGTCGCAGCCGGGCAGGGCGACGCGTCCGACACCGCAATCGGAAGGCGCGTGAACAGGATCAAGCCGCACGTCGAGGTCGATCAGGCGCTGGAGGCCGCTCGGACGATTCGTAGCTGGAAGCATGAGGCCGCCCGAATGCTGGAGCAGTAGCACCGAGGGCGGAAGCCGGCCCGGCAGCATGCTCGTGTAGCGCCTCATCAGGACCGCGACGTATTGGAGCCGCGACATTCCTGTCGCGCGGCGGTTCCGCGCGGCCTGAAGGCCGCGGCTCGGTCCGTGACCGGAGCGCTTTGTTTCGAGGCAATACACGAGTGAATTGACGTATGGACACGACGCGGCGAGGCGAGACCGTTGAATAAACCCGCGCCGGACTCCCCGGCATTTCGCAAGAATTGTCGGTCTATAGGAAGCCGCTCCATCGCCTGTTCGATGACGGAGACCCCGTCGATCCGGTGACAATCCTCTCGTACGACCTCGGACCCGACCGGCGACTTCCGCTCGCCGCGCTGGCGAAGACGCGCGGCTCGGATTGGGTTGCGTCCGGTTGATTACGGCGTGCGCGCATTGAGCCGCTCGACGAGCATGCGGTGAAAGTGGTGCACTCCTTGTTCGCGTGTGGGCGAATAGCGTCCCGCCGAGTAGAGGCGCGCGCGGATGCCGCGTTGCACGCTTTCGACGACGGCTTCGTCCTCGCGTTCGACGCGGTCGAGTCCGCTGCCGGGGCCACGATCGATCCGCTCAGGGCGCCAGACATACGACAGAAACGAGACGCGCGTCCGGTCGACGGCGAGCGGACGGACGACGTTGATCGACAGGCCCCACGGGTAGAAATTCAGCATCAGGTTGGGAAAGAGCCAGAAATAATAGGCGGCGATTCGCGCACCGTGGTCGGCGGAGCCGGCGGGCAGATCGAACACCGCGTCGCCGCCCTTCGCGACCGCAACCTGGACGCTGCCTTCGGCGAAGAGATCGGTGCGATAGGCGCCGTAGTCGATCGCGTCGGCAAGCGTCGCGTGGACGAAGGGGATGTGAAAGCCTTCGAGATAGTTGTCGCAATAGAGCGCCCAGTTCGCCTGCACGACGTAGTCGCGCGAGCGACCCGGGTCGAAGCGGAATTCGTCGAGCGGCAGCCAGCCCATGCGACGGCACACCGGCCCGAGCCAGTCTTCGAAAGGCGTCGCGGGTTTCAGCGACGCGAACAGCAGCGGACCCCACGCCCGCAACGCGAGGCGCGGCAGGTTGTCGGCGGCGGTGGGAAAGCCGGCGGTCTGCTCGAATTCGGGCATGTGCTCAAACGCGCCGTCGAGCGAAAAGCGCCGCCCGTGATAGCGGCAGCGCAGGTGGCGTTCGACGCCGGCGTGTTCGCAGACGAGCGCCCCGCGGTGCGTGCAGACGTTGGAGAGGCAGTGCAGCTGGTCGGCGTCGTCACGGGTCAGCAGCAGCGGCTCGTCGAGACAGCCCTCCAGCAGCGTGAACGGCTGCACCTGCCCTGGCACGCGGACGTGCTCCGTGTCGCCCACGAATTGCCAGCTCGGCGCGAAGACGCGCTCGCGGCAGAGCGTGTGAAGGCCGCGGTCGGCGTAAAAGTGACCCGGCAGCGTCTGCGCCTGGCGAATGTCGGCGTGAATGGGCGCAACCGGCTCGCTCATTCTGAGCATCGTAACAACTTCCAACTGCGGACTGGCGGACACTCGCCGACGGCATCGCATGAAATCGCCGGGCGTCTGCGTCGCGTGAACGGGCGGCGACAAGCGATGGGCTGGCTCGGCCGGCGGGTATCGTGCGCGGGGACGCGCGCGGCGCTGCTCGCTTCGGGCGGCTGCCTCGCGATCGACGCACTGCTCGACCGTCCGCCGGTCATCGGCGAATTCCGGGTGGAGTTCGGCGCCGCCGAGGTTGGCGGCGCGGTGCGCTTTCGCGGGCGCGTGAATGGCGAGCCTGGTGCGTCATTGTCGGCGCGGATCAACGTCGACGGCGAGGGGCGCCGCGATGTGTGGATCGACGACGCCGGGCACCTGGTGCCGGGCCGCGTGTTGTTCCGGTTCGCGCCCGGACGCGCGACCCGGCGCGGCTCCGAGAACGTTTCGGCGCGCGCCACGCGAGGGCGCGGCAGATATTCCGGGACGCGCGGTCCGTTTCTTGGAAAGCCAAGACATTTCGCATTGAAATCCGCGCGGCAGGCACGCTAGGCTCATTTGCGGGTGGTGCGGTCTTCGAGTTTTCGAGGCGCACGCCGAAGAGGGTCTACCGTTTCTTCTCCGGGGGGAGAACAGCCATGCGGTTACGTGGTCTCGCGTGTGGCGTCGCGGCGCTGGTGGCGGGAGCGTTTGCTTCGCCGGCTTCGGCCGTCCTGCTGGGCTTCAGCGGCGTGACGCAGAACAACCAGACGAACACGAACAATGGACAGGCGCAACTGTCGGTGGAGGTGCTGTCGGCCGGCGGGGCGCTGGTCGATTTCATCTTCCGGAACGTCGGGTCGGTCGCGATGGCGATCACCGACATCTACTTCGACGACGACGCGCTGCTGAGCTACAACACCGGCGCGGGCGCAGCGATCTTCAACGGCCCCGGCGTGTTGTTCTCGCAAGGCGCGTCGCCGCCCGAGTTGCCGGGCGCGAACGGCGCGACGCCGCCGTTTCAGACGTCGCCGGGGCTGGGCTTCGATGCCGATCCGCCGCCGGCAGGCAACGGCGTGAGTCCCGGTGAGACCGTGACGATCCGGCTCGCGCTGTTGGCAGGGAACAATTTCGCGAGCGTCCTTGCCGACCTGCTCTCGCGCGATCTACGCATCGGCATTCACGTGCAGGGCTTCGCCAACGGCGGCAGCGAGTCGTTCATCAACACGAACGATCCGCCGCCGGGAACCGTCGTTCCGGAGCCGGGCGCGGCACTGCTGGGGCTGATCGGGCTGACCTGCCTGCACCGCATCCGCCGCGGGGCTTAGGCGCCGGCGCAACTCCTTCGCGCGGCGGGCCGCTCCCGGACGCTGTCGCGACCGACGATTGAAAGCAACTGTCACCGCGGATCCCGGGCGCCGCCGGGGTCCGCGGTGTCTTTTTCGCGCCGACCGGCCGCCGCCGTGCGGATGCGCAGCGGCCACGCGCGCGTCTGTGAGAGCCCGCCGCGCCAAGCGGCGGGCCCGCGGCGGTCGTACCGTCGGTCCTTTTTTGGGCCCCGCGCGTGGCGGCCGGGGTTCCGATTTGGAACCGCGCGGGATGCCGCCCCGGCGTCCGCAGCTTGGGAGTGGGTCAGTTTGATCCGGGGGGCACGCGCGTCTCGCCCGTTCATGTTCTTTTGGGTGGTACGGACGTCTCGCCCGTCCATGCGGCAGTCACCGGCGAGACGCCCGTACGACCCTTTCGAATTCACTTTTTCACTCAATTGACCCACGGCCCGCAGCTTCGCGCCGCTGGCGTAGCCCGCACTGATCCGCGATAATGCCCCGCTTTGCCCCGCACTGTCCCGCGGGGGGAATGCGACCTCGAAACCGACCGGGCGCGACCGCTCTGGCGATGCCGCCGGGCGGCGCCTTCCGGGATTCGATACTTCCCAAGGATGTCAGCTCATGGCGACGAAGTTCGTGTACTTTTTCGGAGCGGGCAAGGCTGAAGGCGACGGGACGCTGAAGCACACGCTGGGTGGCAAGGGGGCCGGTCTGGCGGAGATGACGCAGATCGGGCTGCCGGTGCCCGCGGGCTTCACCATCACGGTCGACGCGTGCGAATATTTTCACGCGCATCACGAGCAGTGGCCGGCCGGGCTTGAGAAGGAAGTCAAGGCGCAGCTGGCGCGGCTGGAAAAGGTGTGCGGCAAGAAGCTCGGCGACGCCCGCGATCCGCTGCTGGTGAGCGTGCGGAGCGGCGCGGCGCGCTCGATGCCGGGCATGATGGAGACGATTCTCAACCTCGGCCTCAACGACCAGTCCGTGGAGGGGCTGGCCGCCGCCACGAAGAACCCGCGCTTCGCATGGGACGCGTACCGGCGCCTGATCCAGATGTACAGCACGGTGGTCGCGGGGCTGAGCAAGCAGGTGCTCGAGGACAAGCTGCACGACGCGAAGGCGCGCCTCGGCGTCAAGCTGGACATGGACATCCCGGCGGACGAGCTGCGCCAGCTGTGCGGCGAGTTCAAGGCGTTCTTCCGCGAGCAGACCGGCAACGAGTTTCCGCAGTCGCCTTGGAAACAGCTGTGCGGCGCCGTGAATGCGGTGTTTCATTCGTGGAACGCCGACAAGTCGGTCACCTACCGGCGCGTCGAGAGGATCACGGACTTGAAGGGCACAGCCGTGAACGTCGTGCAGATGGTCTTCGGCAATCTCGGCGACGACAGCGGCACCGGCGTTTGTTTCACGCGCGACCCGAGCACGGGCGCGAACGAGTTCTACGGCGACCTGCTGATCAACGCACAGGGCGAGGACGTGGTCGCCGGCATCCGCACGCCGCTGCACCTCGATGAGCTGCGCACGAAGATGCCGGCGGTGTACGACCAGTTGCTCGCGGTTCGCGCGCTGCTGGAGGTTCACTACGGGGACATGCAGGACCTGGAGTTCACGGTCGAGCGGGGCACGCTCTACATGCTCCAGTGCCGCGCGGGCAAGCGCACGCCGGCGGCCGGGTTCCGCATCGCGGTCGAGCAGGCCACGCAGCCGCTGATGTCGAAGGCGGAGGCGAACCGCTTGTTGAAGAAGAAGTATCTGCCGGCGCGTTATGCGGCGGCGGTGTTGAAGCCGGTGATCACCAAGGCGCAGGCGGTCGCGCGGATCAACGCGGTGGACATCGAGCGGCTGTTCTACCCGATCATCGATCCGACGATTTCGGCGTCGGACATCGAGTCGCGCAAGCTCGCGAACGGGATCAACGCGGTGCCCGGGGCTGCGAGCGGACGGATCGTGTTTAACGCCGCTGATGCGGAGGCGTGGGCCGCGAAAGGCGAGTCGGTGATCCTGGTTCGTAAGGAGACGAGCCCCGAGGACGTGGGCGGGATGCAGGCCGCGAAGGGCATTCTCACGCAGACCGGCGGCAAGACCTCGCATGCCGCGGTGGTGGCGCGCGGCTGGGGCAAGTGCTGCATTGTCGGCTGCGAGGCGCTGCGCATCAACGCGAGCGCCAAGACGCTCGGCGTGAACGGCCGGTCGCTGCGCGAAGGCGACGCGCTGACGCTCGACGGCTCCAGCGGCGCGGTTTATGAGGGCGCGCTGGAACTGGTGCGGCCGGAGCCGCCGGAGAGCTTCTACACCCTGCTGAAGTGGTGCGACGAACTTCGCACCTTAGGTGTTCGCACCAACGCGGACACGCCCGAGGACGCCCGCAAGGCGATCGAGATGGGCGCACACGGGATCGGGCTGTGCCGCACGGAGCACATGTTCTTCAGCACGCGCGAGCGCCAGCTTGCGATCCAGGAAATGATCGTCGCCGAGACGCGCGAGCAGCGCGTGAAGTCGCTTGCCAAGCTGCTCCCTTTTCAGCGCAGCGACTTCATCGGCATCTTCGAGGCGATGAATGGCTACCCCGTGACGATCCGGCTGATCGATCCGCCGCTGCACGAGTTCGTCCCGCGCACGCCGGAGCAGGCCGCGGCGCTCTCGAAGGTCACGGGGCTGAGCGTGGATCACATCCTGCATCGCGCGGAGCAGTTGCACGAGTCGAACCCGATGCTGGGGCATCGCGGGTGTCGGTTGTGCATCACCTATCCCGAGATTCTCGAAATGCAGGTGCGCGCGATCGTCGAGGCGGCGGTCGACTGCGATCGCCGGAAGATCAAGGTGCTGCCCGAGATCATGATTCCGCTGACGATCGACGCGAAGGAAATGAGCATCCTGACCGAGCAGACGCGGCGCGTCGCCGACCAGGTGCTGCGCGCGGCGAAGTCGAGGCTCAAGTACCTGGTGGGCACCATGATCGAGACGCCGCGGGCGGCGTTGCTGGCCAACCGGATCGCCGGGCCGGCGGAGTTCTTCAGCTTCGGCACGAACGACCTGACGCAGACCGTGATGGCGCTGTCGCGCGACGACGCGGGCCGCTTTCTGCCCGACTACGTCGATCGCGCCAAGGCCGGGATCTTCCCCGACGACCCGTTCCAGGCGCTCGATCAGGAGGGCGTCGGACTGCTCATCGAGCACGCGATCGAAAAGGGCCGCGGCGCCCGCGCGCACCTGAAGATCGGCATCTGCGGCGAGCACGGCGGCGACCCCGAGAGCGTCAAGTTCTGCCACCGCGCGGGCTTTGATTACGTCAGTTGCTCGCCGTTTCGCGTCCCGATCGCGCGGCTCGCGGCGGCGCAAGCGGCGATCGCCGACCGCACACACGACGCCGCGCACCGCTCGGCGAAGAAATCAGGCGCCAAGGTCGCGGGTGCGCGACACGCCGGAAGCCCCGTCGTCGCGCCGAAGCACACGCCGCGCAAGCCGATCGGCGGACATAACGGCGGCAAGCGAGGCGCCGGAAGGTCGGCGGCCCCGCGCCGCGGACTGAGCCGCGCGGCGCGCTGAGCGATCCATGCCGACCGAGAGCCTGCTGGACATCCTGACGCAGCGCTTCGCGTCCGCACTCGCGCGCGTCGTCGGGCCTGGCGCCGAGAAAGTCGACCCGCAGGTGCGGCCGTCGAGCGACGCGCGCTTCGGCGACTACCAGTGCAACGTCGCGATGAGCCTGGCGCGCACGCTGCGCACGAAGCCGCGCGAGTTGGCGGAGAAGATCGCCGCAGCCGTCGAGCTCGGCGATCTGGCCGAGCCCCTCGAAATCGCCGGCGCGGGGTTTATCAACGTCCGGCTGCGGTGGCAGTTCGTGGCGCGCCTGCTGAGCGAAGTGCCGCCCGAACGGCCGGCATCCGGCCGCACGGGTGATCCGGGCCACGACGCCACCCCCGCCGACCCGACCGTGGGGCTCGACCGCGTCGGCGTGCCGCGGGTCGCGCAGCCGCAGCGCGTGGTCATCGATTACTCCTCGCCCAACATCGCCAAGCAACTGCACGTCGGGCATCTGCGCAGCACGATCATCGGCGACGTGTTCGCGCGCGTGCTGGCGTTCGAAGGCCACGCGGTGATCCGCCAGAATCACGTCGGCGACTGGGGCACCGCGATCGGCATGGTGATCCTCGGCGCGTGGTACGTCGTGTCGCGGCGCTTGCGCGGCGAGACGCTTGAAGCCATCGAGGCGCGGCTTTCGGGCCTCCCGACGAAACCGGCGCACGACGCGCCGCAGGCGGAGCAGGCGGCGTGGTCGCCCGACGCGCGCCGCGCCGCGCTCGAACCGATTCGCGCCGAGTGGGACGCCGACCTGCGGAGTCCGAACCTGGCGCGTTTCGACGAACTCTTCGACGCGCTCGAGATCGACATCCGCGCGCTGGAGCTCGGCTACAAGTTCGTCCAGAAGCTCGTGGCCGCCGCCGACGGGCTCGGGCTGGTCGTGACGCGGCCGAGCGGCGAGCGCGATGACCTGTGCGCGATCCCCCGCATCGTGACGCGCGATCTCCAGCGCGGCGACCCGGCCCGCGATCGCGCGGAGCGAAACGCGTGGACCCGCGCGCGAGCCGTCTCTCTCGCCCATGCGCAGGAGACCTACGCGCGGCTCGGCGTGCTCTTGACGCTCGCGGACGTGTGCGGCGAGAGCTTCTACAACGACCGGCTGGCGCCCACGCTCGACGCGCTCGCCGCCGCGCTGCCGCCGCAGCCGCGCGAACAGCCGGCGGCGGGCCCCTACGCGGAGCTGCGCGACGACGCGGGCGCGAAATGCGTGTTTCTTTACGACGAACGGCACGATCCGCGCTTCAGGCGCGCCGACGGCGGCGAGCTGCCGATGATCGTGCGCAAGAGCGACGGCGCGTTTCCTTATGCGAGCACGGACTTGGCGGCGGCGCGCTATCGCGCGCGCGAACTGGGGGCGCAGCGCATCGTCTACGTCGTCGGCGCATCGCAGGCCCTGCATCTCCAGATGCTGTTCGCGGTCGTTCGCGCCGCGCGCTTCGCCGGCCCCGACGTGCAGCTCCAGCACACCCCCTTCGGACTCGTCCTCGGCCCCGACGGCAGGATCATGAAGACCCGCACCGGCGAAAACGTCAAGCTCGCCGACCTGCTCGACGAGGCCGAACGCCGGGCCCGTGCCGTGCTCGATCAGCGGCCCGCGGCGGACGTCGACGCGCTGAGCGACGCGGACAAGAACGCGATCGCGCGGCGGGTAGGCGTGGCGGCGGTGAAGTACTTCGACCTGAACCGCGACCGCACGAAGGACTATGTCTTCGACTGGGACAAGATGCTCAGTTTCACGGGCAACACGGCGCCATACCTGCTGTACGCCTACGCCCGCATCCGCTCGATCCATCGCAAAGCCGCCGAACGCGCGGGCCGCGCGGGCGCGGTCCCAGGCTCGGCCGACGGCCCTAGCGCTTCGCGAGACGCGAGCGCTGCACGGATCATGCTGGTCGACGCCTCCGAGCGGCAGCTTGCGCTGCGCCTGGCGCGGTTCCGCGAGGCGCTCGCGGTGGTCGAGGCGGACCTCGCGCCGCACGTGCTGTGCACGTATCTGTACGATCTGGCGGCGGACTTCATGAAGTTCTACGAAGCCTGTCCGGTGCTGCAGGCGCCCGACGACGAGACGCGCCTCTCGCGCATGCGCCTCTGCGAACTGGCGGCCCGCACCCTGCGGCTGGGGTTGTGGCTGCTCGGCATCGAGACGCTGGAGCGGATGTAGGCGGCGAGTGGACGCGCCGCGCGAGGCCGTCACGATGTGCAGCGCGCCCCGCCGAACGTCGCGGTCAGCCGGCCGAAGTCGGCGCTGGACTGCCGGCGGGAGCGTTGGCGTGCTCCTTGTCCCGCTCGCGGCACGGACGCGAGTTCTCGTAGACTACGCGCATGCTGCGCACACTCCTGCTCGTGCTCGGGCTGCCATCAGCGACCCTGCTGGTGTTCCTCGCGCTGGCGGCCCGCGAAGAGCGCGCGGACTTCGTCTTCGCCACCGAAGAGCCGCGGACCATCGACCCCCATCGCGTGAGCTGGCTGGCCGAGATCCAGGTTGCCAACGCGCTCTTCGAGGGACTCACGCGCGTCGACCCGCGCACGCTCCAGCCGGAGCCCGCGGTGGCGGCGTCGTGGGAACGATCGGCGGATCGGCTCGAATATACTTTTCACCTACGCCCGGACGCGCGCTGGTCGAACGGCGAACGGGTCGTTGCCGAGCACTTTCGCTATGCGTGGCTGCGGGCGCTCGATCCGGCGACTCAGTCGCAATACGCGGCGCTGCTCTTCGTGATCGACGGCGCGGAGCGGTTTTACCGGGCGCGCCTCGACGGCGCCGCAAGCACCGCCGCGTCGCGTGGCGCGGAGTCCGTCGGCGTCGACGCGCCCGACGCGGACACGCTCCGCGTGCGCTTGGCGGGTCCGTGTCCCTATTTCCTCGATCTCACCTCGTTCCCCACGTTCGCGCCGGTATATCCGCCGCTGCTCGAACGCTGGCGGGCGGGCGGGCGCGCCGCGGACGCGGAGCGCACGCTGCACCTGTGGACGCGGGCGGAGAACATCATCAGCAACGGCGCGTTCGTGCTGACCCGCTGGGACTTCAAGCGGCGTTTGTGGCTGGAGCGCAATGCGCACTACTGGGATCGTGAGCACGTGGCGCTGCGCACGATCGAGGTCTACATCACCGCCGATCCCAACGCCGCCTTGCTCGGGTTCGAAACCGGGCGGATCGATCTGTATCGCCAGCTTTCGACGCCGGTGGCGCGCGTGCTGTTGGAGCAGCAGCGGCGCGGCGAGCGGCGGGACTTTCGCGTCGGTCCGCGCCTCGCGACCTATTTTTATCGCGTGAATTGCCGTCGCCCGCCGCTGGACAACCCCGATCTGCGCAAGGCGCTCTCACTGGCGATCGATCGCGAAGCGATCTGCGAACAGGTGATGGGACTGGGCGAGACGCCGGCGTACACCTACGTGCCGCGCGGCGCGCTCGCCGCCATGCCGAGGACGACGCGGGACGGCCGCACGATTCTCTATGCGCCGCCGACGGGGCTGGGCGAAGGCCTCGCGGCCGCGGAGCGCGAGGCGCTGGCGCGCGAGCACCTGCGGCGGAGCGGCTTCGCGGCGCGCTTCCCGAGCCGCGCGATCGAAATCTCGTTCGCGGCCAATCCCGACTATCAACGCGTCGCCGAGGCCATGCAGGCGATGTGGGAGCGCGTGCTCGGCGTGCGCGTCGACCTGCGCGCGATCGAGGGCAAGGTGCTCAGCGAGCGCATCCGCAATCTTGACTACGACGTGGCGCGCAGCGACTGGTTCGGCGACTATCTCGACCCCGGCACATTCCTCGACATGTTCACGAGCACGAGCGGACAGAACCGCACCGGCTGGTCGGACGCGACCTACGACGGATGGATCGCCGCGGCGACGCGGGAGCCCGACGACGAGCGGCGGTACGGGCTGTTTCAGCAGGCGGAGCGGCGGCTGTGCGTCGAGGAACTGCCGATCATCCCCGTGTATTTTCGCAGTGGAAACATGCTGCTGCGGGCGCGGTTCGAGGGTCTCGACGACAACATCCGCGACTTGCTGCCGATCCACCGCGCGCGGCCCGTCGCGTTCGAATGAGGCGCGGGTCGCCCGGCGCGCGCCCGGTTCTGCATTCCGCGCTCGGTATTCCGCCGGGGCCGCTACAGCCCTTCGTCGATCGCCGCGACGCGCTCGAGGCGCAGCGCCCGTCGGCCGCGGAAGTGTCCCGGGCTTCCGGCGAGCTTGTTGCGGCCTTCGATCTGAAGCACCATGTCGCGCTCGACGCGTTTGTCGAGCGCGATGATGTCGCCGGGGCGGAGCGCGCGGAGTTCGCTCAGCCGGATGGTGGTCTCGCCGACGTACGCGGTGAGTCCGACCACGGAACGGTGCAGGTTGCGGAGCAGGCGCTTCTGCTGGGTTTCTGTGGCGCCCTTGGGGCGATAGCCCAGCCAGGACTGGTTGGCAAGCTTGCCGAGCACCGATTCGATGACGTTGAACGGCACGCACATGCTCATCGTGCTGGCGGCCTGGCCCATCTTGATCTCGAAGGTGATGAAGACGACGACTTCGTTGGGCGCGACCACGTTGATGAGGTGCGGGTTGCTCTCGGTCTCGACCAGCTCGAACTTGGCGTCGACGAGGTTTCGCCAGGCCTCGCTGAGATGCTCGACGGCTCGTGAAGTGAGCCGGTGGATGAGCCGCCATTCGATCGACGTGAGCGGGCGTTGGGGGATGAAGGTGTCGCTGCTGCTGCCGCCGAGCAGGCGGTCGATGATCGGGTAGACAATGAGCGGACTCATCTCGAGAAACATCTGCCCTTCGAGCGGGGGCGCGTGGAGAATGACGAAACACGTCGGATTGGGCAGCGACTGGAGGAACTCGCTGTACATGACCTGTTCGACGGCGACGAGGTGCACGTCGACGATGGTGCGCAGGAAACCCGACATCGTCGCGCCGAAGTTGCGCGCGAAGTCCTCGTGGATGCTGGCGAGGGCGCGAATCTGGTCCTTGCTGACGCGTTTCGGACGTTTGAAGTCGTAATTCGTGATCTCGGGGCCCAGAGATCCGTCGTCGCCGGGCAGGCCGGCCGCGGCGGCCGCGCCGCTTGCGTCGCCGCCGACCGCCGCGAGCAGAACGTCGATTTCGGATTGATCCAGGATTTCGGACATCGCGCCGGCTCGCAATTCGGAGTGACGACGCGGCGGCGGAAAGCGCTCCGCTGTCGCCGATCGTGCGCGTTTGCTATCGGCGGGGGAAGGCCTAAGCCTTGACAACTGGCACCACTCGCCGGGCAACGCGGGCAGGGCCGCCGGGAGCGGTTGCGGTCACTGTGCGCGCCCGCATTCTGCCGCGCCCCCGACCGCACCTCGCGCCTCGCCCACGGCGGTCGGAATTGCAGCCGCACGCCGCGTGCATTCCCCGGGTCGCGAGCGGTTCTCGTTTAGCGGTGGAGTTGCGGGCGGTCACAACCCGCCGCACACCGCGGCGGGCCCGGCCCCGTGCCTGGCGCAGGGGATTCTGGTCGGTGCCCGCGCACGGCGCCTGCCCATCGCCGGGCGCAGGGGTTTTGAAGCGCAACCGCCGGCGGGACGCACTCCCGGCGCCGTTCGCGGCCGACACGGCTTGACGGGTGAGCGGGCGGTTGGGTATCCTGCCTTTCTTCGACTCTACGTCGCGGCGTAGCCGCAGAAGGGGCGCGCGGCGAGGGTTCGTGGGCCGGGGCGATGCGCCGGGCGCCGTGTGGGAAAAGCCGTCGGGAGGTGACGATTGTCTTCGCCTTTGGTCCGCGATCTGTTGGACGCGGGGATTCACTTCGGGCATCACTGCAGCCGGTGGAATCCCAAGATGCGCCCGTTCATCTACGGCAAACGGAACGGGATTCACATTCACGACATTCGCGAGACGGTGCGCGGGCTGCTGCGGGCGCGCAAGTTTCTGTCGAAGCTGGTTTCGGAAGGACAGGACATCCTATTCGTCGGGACCAAGCGCCAGGCGCGCGAGGCGATCCAAAAGCACGCGACGCGCTGCAACATGCACTTTGTCAACGAGCGCTGGCTGGGTGGCACGCTCACCAATTTCCGTACGATCCGGTCGCGACTCCAGCGGCTCGAAGAGCTCGAAGGGCTCGTGGCCAGCCCGCAGTGGGAAAGCGGATACTCCAAGAAGATGAAGGCGACGCTATCGCGTGAGCTGGAGAAGATCCAGCGCAACCTGATGGGCATCCGCCGGATGCAGCGCCTGCCGGGGGCGCTTGTGGTGATCGACGTTCGCAAGGAAGTGAACTCGCTCCGCGAGGCGCGGTCGCTGAAGATCCCGACCATCTGCCTGATCGACACCGACAGCGACCCGGATCACTCGAGCATCGCGATTCCTGGAAACGACGACTCGATGCGCGCCATCGACCTGGTTGTGAGCCAGTTGGCCGACGCGGTCGAGGAGGGCATGAAGGCGCGCCCGGAACCGCAGCACGGCGAAAGCGGCGGCGAGGGCCGGGGGCCGGACGGTGGCCCGCGGCGGCGCGGCCCGCGCGGGCCGCGCGGCGGACCCGCTGTGGGTGTCGTCTCGGAAATCGACGAGGCGTCCGCCGGCGGTGCGCCGAGCGCCGCCGCCAATCCGACCGCGGCGCTGGGCTGATCGAGGCTCTGCGGGTCGAGCTGGATGCTGGACGGACAGCGGTCCCGCGCTCGCACGACGAACGAGTGAACTTTCCACGCGCCCGGCGTGATCTGCACGTGCGGGCGCGTCATCGTCTTGTGAATCAGGCCGAGTCGCCGGGGACGCCCGGCGGCCGGCACGCAGGAGTTGAGTTCGATGGAAATCTCGGCGGCACTCGTCAAGCAGCTGCGCGATCGCACCGGTCTTTCGATGATGGAGTGCAAGAAAGCGCTCGCGGAAAACGGCGGCGACATGGACAAGGCGATCGACTACCTGCGGAAGCGCGGCCTGGCGAAAGCGAGCGAAATGGCCTCGCGCGAGGCGACGCAAGGCCGCATTGCCTGCTTCGTCGACGAGGCCGCCGGACGCGCCGGGATGGTCGAGCTGCGCTGCGAGACGGCGCCGGTCGCCGCGACCGACGACTTCATCAAGCTCGCCGATCTGCTCGCGAGGCACGCGGCCCAGACGGACAACCCCACCGCGGACGCGATCTTCGCGCAGCAGGCGCTCGACGGGTCCGGACGATCGGTCAAGGACATCTTCGACGCGGCCTTCAATCGTCTGCGCGAGAACCTTCAGGTCGCGCGCATTGCTTCCGCCCGCGGCTCGATCGGCCATTATCTGCACCACAACGCCCAGGTCGGCGTGCTCGTCGAAATGAGCACGGACTGCGACGCGGAGGCGAAGCGCGGCGTGTGCATGCACGTCGCGTTCGCGCGACCGCCTTATATCCGCCGCGACGAGGTCGATCCCACGCGGGTCGAGCAGGAGCGTGCCCTCGCGCGGGAGCAGGTGAAGGACAAACCGGCCAACATCATCGACAAGATCGTCGAGGGTAAGCTCAACACCTGGTTCGCCGAGGTGTGCCTGCTGGACCAGGGCTACGTGAAGGAGGACGGCAAGCGCTCGGTGCAGGCCTATCTGTCGAGCGTCAAGCCGGGCCTGACGATCAACCGCTGCATCCGCTTCGAAGTCGGCGGGTCGTAAGCCAGAAAACCAAGGGCCGGGAGCCGGAAGGGCTGCGAGCGACGCGGGCGCGGCAAGCTCGCGCGACCCGTTGTGCTTGTCGCTCTGCCTGCCGGCCCGGCGCGCCGGGCCGCGCCTCTGCGCACTGCGGCCTGGTGACCTGCACTCCCTACAACGACTCCAGCCGCTCGCGGATCAGTTGCGGGATCGGCTGAAGCACGGCGAAGACTTCGGGTTCGTAGTCCAGCCCAAGCCGCTTGACGCACGCGAGCTGGAAGAAGAAGAAGTCGTACGGCAGGTACGTGCGGTATCCCAGCAGCGACGTGATGACCTCCGATGTTTGGATCATCAGGCGCCACGTTTTCAGCGGATCGTCGTCGGCCGGCTCGCGGTGGTGATTGCCGATGAGCTGGGGCAGCGGATCGGGCAGCGCCCACGCATCGGCAAGCCGCAGGCCGATGTGCTCGTGCCAGCGCTCCGCGATCATGTCGAAGAGCGGTCGAGGCACGCGGCGGCTCGTTTTCTGCTGATATTCGTGCACGACTTTGAGCACGGCGAGCATGCCGATGTCGTGCAGCAGGCCGACCAGGAACGGATCGGCCTGGTTCTCGGGCACCTTCAGGTGTGTGGCGAGCTGGCTCAAAACGACGCCGGACGCGACCGCGCGGCGCCACAGCTCCTCGCCGAGCGTGCGCTCGGCGCCGCCGACGCGGATGCTGAGGCTCTTCACCGTCGCGCCCAGCACGACGCCGCGCAGGTTGCGGTGCCCAAGCCGGGCGAACGCCACGTCGAGCGCGCGAATCTCGGTGAACCCGCGGTAAGCGACTGAGTTGGCGCGGCGGAGTATCTCGACGGTAAGGGCCGGGTCTTGTCCGACTAACTCGGCGAGCTTGCGGAAGTCGACTTCAGGGTCGCGCAGCATCATCAGCACACGGTCGATGACTTTGGGAAGGCGCGGGAGGTCGAGGTTGGCGTCGTCGAGCACCGTCGCCATGCCCTGATAGAGCGGCTCATCGATCGGCTCGCCGCGGCCGCGCGGCGCCACGACGGTGATCGGTTCGCCTTCGGGGATCCACCACGGCTGCGTGCCGGGGGTGAGCGCGGGTCCGGCGGGCTGGTCGGCGTCGGCGCTGCGGGTGGGTGTCGCGGGGGTCGGCGCGCGGTGCGGGGCCGGGGCGGCCGAGATTTCGGACTCCGAGCGGGGCGCGTCGGCGGGTGCCGGCGCGGGCGTCGCCCGCTGCTCCCATTCCTGCGTCACCGATTGGGCGCGCCTGCGCGAGTGGCTTGGGTTGGAGGCGCGGAGGTCAGGGGTCTCGGTCGGGCGTCCGCCCAAGAGCCGCCAAAAGAACGAGAAGAAGGCCATCGTGCGCTCCGGAACGAGTTTCCTGCAGTTAGTGCTATCGGCACCCGATGTTGATGACTGCAAGACGGCCGCGTGGGCGGCCGGCGCGAGTATTGCGCGGTGGGTTTCCGCGGTGGTCTTCGCAGGGGAGGCGCATGACCTTTCGATTCGAGATCGAGCTGGAACTGGAGCATCCGCACAGCGAACTCAGCGAAACGCAGCGGGTTCCGATCGCGGTGATCTACCAGGCGGGCCGCTGGCGGGCGCAGTGTCAGCAGCCGCCGGTGCTGACGACGCTCGCGGATTCCGTTGAGCAGGCGTTGGTGCTGGTGGCCAAGGAAATCGTGCACGACTGGCAGTCGGCGCCTGGCACGGCCGCCGTGTGAGACGCCGGATCGGCGGGCGGAATCGCTGCCGCGGGGACTGGCGCGAGCGTTTCGAAGTTCGGGCTTCGACTTGCGGGGAGGGGGGATTTCGGCGATACTCGCTGGGCTGGCGACGGCTGTTGATGCGGCCGGCGTGAATCCCCGGAGAGTTGGATGGGCCCGACGCTCCAAGCTCTGATCGAGCTACAGGAGATTGAATCCCAGATCGCGGACATTCGCCGCCAGCTGGCCAGCAAGGAGAGGCAGGTCCAGGGGCAGGCGAACCGGCTTCGGGACGCCCGCGCGTGGGTGGACACGGAGCACGCGGAACTCCGCAAATCGCAGGCCGAGGTCGATGGCCTCGACCTGGAACTGAAGAGCCGTACCGCGTCGATCGCGAAGTTGCGTGAGCAGCTCAACTCGGTCCGGACAAACAAGGAATATGCCGCCACGCTCACGCAGATGAACACGGAGAAGGCGGACTCCAGCAAGGTGGAAGCGAAGGCGCTGGAGTTGATGTCGAAGCTCGAGGCGCGCAAGCAGGTGCTGAGGGAGCGCGAGCAGGTGGGGGCGTCGGAGGCGGCCCGGCTGAACGACCTGAAGGCGCAGCTGGAGCAGGCCCAGAGGCTCTTCGCGGAGAAGCTGGCCGGGCTCCAGACCCGCCGCGACGCGGCCTCGAAGCATCTCAAGCCGGACACGCTGGCGCTCTTCAATCGGGTGGCGGAGCGCTACGACGGCGAAGCGCTCGCGAAGGTCGTGCGCATCAACCCGCGGAAGGACGAGTTCGTGTGCAACGGGTGCCACATGTCGGTGTCGGCGGAGCGCGCCAACGCGCTGCTGACGCGCGACGAGGTGCAGACCTGCAAGAACTGCGGACAGATCCTCATCATCGATAAAGACGTGTGAGCACCCCAAGCGGCCCGAACCTCGTCATCCACATCGACGGCGGGTCGCGCGGGAATCCGGGGCCGGCCGCCGCGGGCGTGCTCATCGAGCGCGACGACGGCGCCGTCCTGCACGAAGCCGGCTATTACCTCGACACGCAGACCAACAACGTCGCCGAGTATCGCGCCCTGCTCATCGCGCTGAAGAAGGTGCTCCCGCTGCGCCCCGCGAGCGCCCGCATCTGCTCGGACAGCGAGCTGCTCGTGCGGCAGGTGACCGGCGAGTACGCCGTGAAGAGCCCGCGACTCGAACAGCTCTATCGCGAAGCACAGGTGCTGCTGCTGCGCATTCCGCGCTGGCACTTCCAGCACGTGCGCCGCGAGTTCAATCAGCGTGCCGACGCGCTCGCGAACCGCGCGCTCGACGCCCACGCTGACGTCATTGTCCGCGACGAGCTCTCCGACCCGCCGGGGCGCGGAGTGCCCGCCGGTGACGCGAGCCACGCGCCCGGGCGCGCCGCCACGGATGCCCCCGACCCTGCCGGCCGCGCGGCTCGCGGGTCCGGCGACAAACCCGCGCGAAAGCGCACCGCGAAGTCGAAGACGTCGAATTTGTCCGGCCGGCCGAGCACCGCCGCCGGCGCGGGATCCGCCTGCCGGGGCATCCGCGTCATGGTTACGCATCCGCCCGGCGACGACGAGTGTCCGACGTCCGGGACGATGGCGCAGCCGTTCGTGGTCGACGCGGCGTTGCCCGCGGGGCTGTGTTTGCACGCGGCGCACGCGCTGCTTCCGACGATGCTGGCGATGAAGCACATGGATCCGCGCGAGTTCGGCGCGGTGCCGACGCTGACGGTCCGGTGCGGCCGACCGGGATGCGACGCGCGGTTTTCGGTCTCGCCGAGCGTGAGCGGAAACGGGGCGCCGCCGGCATGACGGCGCACGCACGGCGCGCGGGAATCACGGGGCTGGCGCTCATCGCTGGCTTCGCGGGCGGCATCCTGGGCGCAGCGCTCTGGGCGCTGCTCAGCCGGCTCACCAGCTTGGAAATCGGCTACGTCGCATGGGCGGTGGGCTTGCTCGTCGGCCTGGGCGCGACGCGCGGCGGAGGCGCCGGACCGGTCATGGGCGGCGCGGCGGCGGCGATCGCACTGGCGGCGATCGTCGCGGGCAAGTTGTCGACCGTGTATCTCGCGCTGCCGGTGGCCATGCGGGAACTGTATCAGGAAGATCGCGTGGGCGAGCTCACCGCGGAGCAGCACGCGGCGTGGGTCGCCGACGCCGCCGGCTTCGCCGCGCTTCGCGGTCCGGATGAACACGCCCGTTTCATGCTCGACCACGGGTTTACGCCGATGCAGAGCGCGGCGGAGATTACGGCGGGCGAACTGGACGCGTTCCGGCGGATCACGGTTCCTGTGCTGCGGGCGCTGCATGCACAAGGGCTTGACCACGCCGCGTGGCGCGCGATGCTGATCGATCGCTGGGCGCGCGAAGCGACCCGCTCATTCGGCCTGCGCGAAGCGGCGGCTGTAGCGCGTGACACGCTGGGGCCGCTCGACCTGGTGTTCGCCGTCTTGGGTCTGGTGACAGCCTACCAGCTTCCGGCGGCGGCCGGCCGGCGACGGCCGTTGCCGACCTGAGCGATGCGTGGGCTGGGCGTTCGTTGTCGAGGTGAATCCGCATGGCAGGACATTCGCATTGGGCGCGGATCAAGCGCGCCAAAGCGGTGACGGACGCGCGTCGCGGGCGCGCGTGGAGCAAGCTGTCGCGCGCGGTCATCGTCGCGGCGCGGGCCGGCGGCGGCGACCCCGACGCCAACCTCGCGCTGCGCTACGCGATCGACGCCGCCCGGGCCGAGAACATGCCCCGCGACACCATCGAACGCGCGATCAAGAAGGGCACCGGCGAGCTGGGCGGCGTGTCCTACGAAGAGCTGATCTACGAAGGCTACGGACCCGGCGGCGCCGCGGTGCTCTGCACGGCCCTGACCGACAACCGCCATCGCACCGCGCCCGAAGTGAAGAAGATCTTCGAGACCCACCACGGCAACCTCGGCGCGACCAACTGCGTCGCGTGGATGTTCGCGAAGCGCGGCGTTTTTACCTTCACCCGCGCGCAGACCGACGAGGACGCGCTCACGCACGTCGCGCTGGAAGCCGGCGCCGACGACGTGACCGTGCTGCCGGACGGCTTCGAGCTGCGCTGCGAACCCGGCGTGTTCGAGACCGTCAAGGCGGCGCTGGCCGCGGCGAAAATCGAGCCGCAGAGCGCCGAAGTGACGATGGCGCCTGCCACGACCGTGCCGCTGGCGGGGGAGAACGCGGCCCACATGCTCGAGCTCATCGAAGCGCTCGAAGACAACGACGACGTGCAGAAGGTCTACAGCAACTTCGAGATTTCCGACGACGAGATGGCGAAGCTGGCGTAGCGCGCCGGGTTCGCTCACGTGCTCCGTCGGTTCGCGCACGTCTACGAATGCACCGCAGAATCGCGCCGCATCGCGGCATCGGGTTCCCTGCGCGCCGGCCGCGCGCCGCCTTTCGCGCCGCGGACTTGACCCGCCGGCGGGGCGCGGATATATTTGCATAATGATGCAAACGAGCAAGAAAAGGCCGCAGCCGGCGCGCCGCCCGCGCGGACCTCGTGCGGCGCCTGCCGCTCGTGGGCTCCGCACGCCGCGAGAGACCGCCCGGCGGAGCGCGCCGCTCGACGCGTGCCGGCGCCCCGAGCTCGTTCGGGCGCTCGTCGATCCCACGCGCTCGCTGCGGACCTTGGCGGGTGCTCTCGAAGCGCGCTGTCCGCCGTCGCCGGCCGGAATGTGCGTCGCAGCGCCTGGTGCACGCGCGACGCCGTGCGCCCCAACCGGACCGATCCGAACCAGGAGAATTCCCGATGTCTAATCCAATGAACGCCGCCGAACAGGATCATGTCCGCAGCACGGTTCGCGCCGGCTACGCCCGCATCGCCGAAAGCGGCGCCTGGCGGCCGGACGACGCGGATGCGAACGCCGCGGCCTGCTGTAGCGGCGGCGGATGTTGTGGCCCGACGAGCTTCTCGACCGATGAATTGGCGCGCGCCGTGGGCTACTCCGCCGACGATCTCGCGCGACTGCCCGACGGCGCGAACCTGGGGCTGTCGTGTGGAAACCCCAACGCGATCGCGGCGCTGTGTCCCG
The DNA here is from genome assembly GCA_050184295.1 of Phycisphaerae bacterium. Taxonomy (GTDB): domain Bacteria; phylum Planctomycetota; class Phycisphaerae; order UBA1845; family Fen-1342; genus JBFXAM01. The sequence goes on from JBFXAM010000061.1 coordinate 22,059, forward strand.
GCGAAGTCGTGCTCGACCTCGGCAGCGGCGGGGGCTTCGACTGCTTCATCGCGGGCCCGCGCGTCGGCGCCGCGGGCCGCGTGATCGGCGTCGACATGACGCCCGCCATGCTCTCGCGGGCGCGAAACAACCTGGCGGCGTATCGCGGGCGCGCCGGGCTCGACAACGTGGAGTTCCGGCTCGGCGAGATCGAGCACCTGCCGGTCGCGGACGCGAGCGTCGACGTTGTGATTTCGAATTGTGTCTTGAATCTCTCGCCTGACAAGCCGCAGGTCTGGCGCGAGATCGCGCGCGTGCTGAAGCCCGGCGGGCGCGTCGCGGTGTCCGATCTGGCACTGCTCCGGCCGCTGCCCGACGCGATTCGCGCGCGGGTGGAGGCGCTGGTCGGTTGCGTCGCGGGCGCGGTCCTGGTGGAGGACGTGCGCGCGATGATCGCCGCCGCGGGCTTGCGCGAAATCCGCCTGGTTTCAAAGCCCGAGTACGTCGCGGCCATGACGAGCTGGCAGGATCCGCTGTATCAAGACATCGTCGCGCACCTGCCGGCGGGGGCTTCGCCGGCCGATTACATCACGAGCCTGGATGTCGCGGCGGTGCGGTGAGCGGGGCGTCAGATGGCCGCGCCGCCGCCGCGTTTCCGCGTGTCGCCGGCGCTGCGGCGCGGCTCGCGACTCCGTGCGACGACCCGACGTGCGCCGACCGCACGCCGCGCGAGTCGGAGGCGTACGACGCGGGCTGCGCCGGGATCGCGCGCGAACGGCTCTACGTGCCTTGCGGAACGGGTCGTGACGGTCTGGGCGCGCCGCGCGCCGGGTGAACGAGCGCGCTCGCTCAGGGCGCGCCGATGCGCGCCAGTCCGTTCTGCGAATTCAGGATCATCGGCCTCCAGATCGTGAATTGCTCGGGGTAGTTCCCGGCGCGGACGCGAATCTCGTCGCCCGCGAACACGCAGTACGTCGCCTCAAACACGGTGTTGAACGGATCGCCGCTCGTACCGAGCTGGCTCCCGCCGGCGCCCGCTTCCACGTACACCGGGCTGGCCATGCCGTCGATGTACGGCTGGTGCGTGTCGTATGAGACGCCGAATCGGCCGTAGTCGCCGGTGCCGCATCCGGGGCCGCCCTTGAGCTGTCCGCGAATGCGTCCGGCGTCGTCGAGCACCGGCGAGCCCGAGGAGCCGCCCTCGGTGCTGCCGGTGTCCCAGTCGCACCGCCACACGTGCGCGTCGTTCTGGCCGTAGCTGACGAAGAGCGCCACCGTGACGTCGCCGAAGGAGATGCGTTTGGCGTTTCCGGCGGGGTGGTGGATGCCGGTCGCGTCGCTCTGGAGCGTCCACCCGCCGGAGTCCCAGCCGAGCCAGACGTCGCCGACGGGCGGCTCGAAGAGCCCGAGCAGGCTGGTGTCGCTGTTGTCGCGCGTCTTGAGCAGGAGCGCGCCGTCGGTGCGCGGGAACAGGTTCGGGTTGGTGGGGATCGACCCGTCGCAGGCGTCGTTCTGATAGAACCAGATGAGCGCGAGGGTGTTCGCGGTCGTCTGCGTGTCGATGCAGTGGTCGGCGGTGAGGAAGAGCGGTGCCAGGTCGGAAGGCGAGCGGTTGATCAGCGCTCCGGTGCACACAAAGCAACCGCCGCCCTCGATGTACTGATAGCGCGCGACCGCCCGTCCGCTGAACAGCCACGCCGGCGAGCAGAGGATGTCCGAGTGCCCGCACCCGAGCGGCAGGTTGTCGCACGGATTCCCCTGGTCGGCGCCCCAGTGCTTTGCGACTGCGGTCACCTGCGGAATCGGCCCGTCCGCGTCGGCGTCGTTGTCCTTCGGCGGCAGGTAGAACTCGAGCCCGATCGTGCCGCCAATGATCAACGTGGTCCACCACGCCCCGTCGGCGTCGAGCCGCGGGTGGCGGTAGGGGCCGAACGCGGCGCCCGATTCGGGGTCGTAGACACGGAGTTCGAGCCGGGGATCCCAGCGCCCATTAAGCCGGGCGCGCATGCCGCAACTGCCCGCGGCCATCAGCTCGATCGTCCAGACGCGACCGCCGTCAGACGTCCGGCGCCAGGTCGGCGAATCGAGCGCGGCGAGAGCGAGCTCTTCGACGTAGCCGACCTGGGCGACGTAATCCTCGGGCGGCTGTGCGAGCCGCGCCGGGCGCGGGAGCGCGGCGCCGACGTCGAAGAGCTGCACGGCGGCGTCGGCAAACTTGCGTGTCGTCGGATGGCGGGCGCCCGCGGGCGGGGCGCCGGACACCGTGTCCACCATCGCCGCGGGTTTCGGGGCGGCGGGCACGGCCTGTCCCAGGGCGCTTGGGGCGGCGACAGCGGCGAATAAGGCGAGCAGCGCGAGCGCCGCAATGGACGTGTAAATCTTCATTGTGTCGACCTCCCTTGCGTCGTTGGAGCTACTGGAGGTTCACCAGGACGAGCACGAGACCGGTCTGGCCCTCGGGCAGCGCGGTCATCGCTTTGCCGATCACGGCGCCGTGCGAGGCGTCGCGATCGACGGCCTTCATGGCATGGCCGAGCGTGTCGGCGGTCGTGAGCAGGTCGCCGGGCTCGATCGCACTCGTGGCCGCGTCGCACCGGGTCCACACGCGTCCGGAGAGCGCGATGGCGGGTCCGTTCTGGCTGGCCGGCAGGTTTCCGAGAATCACACCCACCGGCAGGTCGCCGGCGCCGCTGACCACGCCCGCGACGCGCTTGCTGTACGCGCCGCGCGCCAGTCGCAGCTTGCCGGCGTTCCCCGGGTCGATCTCCACGACCATCCCGGGGGCGGCGTCTTCGCTCACCGGGAAGCGCTCCGCCATGTCGGCGCCCGTGATTTCGAGCACGCGCACCCGCGTGTTGCCCTGCGGCGCGAGAATCACGTCCCCGCCTTCGTTGTTCAGCGTTAGCGGCGCCGCGGCGCCGTTGTCGCGGGCCATGATCTCGTTGTTGTCCATCACGACGTTCAGCGACGACGACGACCCGCACTGCAAGTAGCCGCCGCCGTTGAGCTCGGCGTCCGAACCGCCGATCGCGTGGATCTTCACCGCCGGCGCGACGGTGCCGACGCCGAGGTTGCCCGTGATGTCCGCGCTACCCGCCACGCTCAGCTCGTTCGACGGCGAAAGCGTGCCGATTCCGACGCGGCCGTCGGAGGCGAAGTACACATGGGTCGGATTGTTGAACGGCGCGTTGTCCGTGCCATAGGTGAAACGTAGTCCGTTCGACGAGTTGTTGGTCTCGCGGATGATCGTCCACTTGCTGACGAGCCCGCCGAAGAAGTCGTCCACCTCCGCCAGCGCGATCGATGATCCTCCGGCGCCGTCCTGTGAGCTGAACAGGCCGAGGGCGGCATCGGCGTCCTCGACCACGACGTCCTCCGACTGCAACGCCGAACTCGTCAGGCCGAGGCTCGTGCGCACGACGTGCAGGCGCGCGAGCGGCCCGTCGAGCAGCGAGATCGGGCCGATGCCCGTATTGCCGCTGAGATAGCTGCGCCCCTCAAAGTAGCCGGCCCAGCCGTTCGAGCTCGCCACACTGCCGCGCACGCCGTAGGTCAATCCGGTGCGGAGGTTCGCGACGCCGTGCACGCCGGCCCCAAAGA
>JBFXAM010000062.1:0-25343 GCA_050184295.1 Phycisphaerae bacterium
CTGCGACGCCGGCGTGATGGATGCGGGCTCGTAACGTGCTCAAGGATGGCGTGCTCTGGAATTGTGATCTGGAAACTGCCGGCTGAGGGTCACGACGAAAGGACGTTACGGGCCAACTTTTCAAGCGCCAAAAGCCTCCGTTCCCCTGATGAAGGGCGAGTCGAGTCCCGCCAACGCCCATGCTCGGCTCGCCCGCCCTTTTTTCTCTTCGCCATGGACGCGTGCACCTGCGCCGGACGATCGCGCCGCCCGCTCGTCGCTGTCTGACGAAGTCCCGCCCGCCGCCCCGCGGTTCACGGCTCGAAATCATCGAGGATTTGCTTCGCGAGGTTTGAAAGCGTCGCGGTGCTCACGTCCGCGTTCGCGAGCACGCACACCGCCGTGTTCGACTCCGGCCGCAGCACGAACGCGCTCGCGTACCCCGGCCGGCTGCCGCCGTGGCCCACCTGATGGACCGCTTGCCCGGGCAGGCTGTCCGTGAAGAACCCGAGGCCGTAATACCGTTCGTACGGACAGTTCGCCCCGCATCCGAGGTCGCTCGTCGCGCCCCATAAGTCGCGGATTCCCGGCTGCGACACCAGCCCGTTCGGTTCGTGATAGCTCGCGAGCAGCGCCGCCGCAAAGTGCGCGAGGTCGAGCACCGACGCGATCACGCCGCCGGCGGGGTCGCGCGCCTCCGCCGCGGCCTCGTCGAGCCGGTAAAGCTGCCAGGTGTAGGGATCGCCGTAAAGGTCGTCGCTGCTGTAGAAGTTGTCGACGCAGCGTGCGTCGGCCGGACTCACAAGGTTGATATATGGCCCGACATGCATCACCGGCGCCTGCGACACGCCCCACCCGTCGCCGATCGTCGTGCGGACGGCCCGCGCGCCGTCGAACGACGCGGTGCACATCCCCGCCGCGTCGAACACCCGCGTCTGCAGCAAGCGGGCGTACGGCTCGGCGGCGCGCTGCGCGAGGTAGGCGCCCGCAAGCGAGTAGTTAAACGCCGAGTATTGATAGCCGCCGCCGAGGTTTCCGTAGGGTGGCGAGTCGTAGTGCGGCGAAACGAGGTCGTCGGGATCGCGCCAGAAGGCGTCGAGGTTTCCGTCGTAGCAGAAGAGGTGAATGGCGCCGTTGTCGACGCGAAAGGCGCCGTGGTGGGCGAGCAGGTTGCGCAGCGTCCGCTGTCCGCCGACCAGCATCTGCGTCGCGTCGTCGTCGTTCACAAAGTCGCTCAACGAAAGCTCGCCGCGCTCCTCCATGACCTTCGCCGCCACCGCCGCGATCGACTTGCTGGTCGAGCCGACGCGATACAGCCGCCAGACGCCGGCCGGATCATGCCGAAACTGCCCGCTTCCCAGGTATTCGAAAGCGTCCGCGAAGTACGCCTGCCCATCGAGCACGACCGCGAACGCGATCCGCGTCGTGAGCACGCCGCCCGTAAACAACACGCGCGCGACCCGCTCGCGCGCCCGACATTCGGGCAGGGCGTCATTGTCGGGGTTCAGGTCCATCGGCCCGCAGAGCGACAGATTGAACTCCGTGACATAGGGAAGCTGCGGGCATGAATCAATGCGATCCGGCAGACCGTCGCGGTCCATGTCGGTATAGACCATCCGCGCGCCGGAGAGTGCTTGAAATACGTGCTGCGCCACAGCGGGAGCGGCCGCGACGCTGAGGAGCCCGAGGTACGTGCACGTTCGCGCAATCGCTTTTCGTATGCTCACGACGGTTGCTCGTGTCGAATGGGTCTCGGCCCGCCGCGTCGGCGGTCGGATTGCCGCGCGGGGCTTGACCGCTTCGGCGGGAAGCCCGGCACGCGGCTCTCAGCCAGTATACCTTTTCGAGCGGTTTGTCGCGGAATGACGCTGGCGTGCAGCGCCTGGCCGTGCGTCGGCTGCGGTTCAGAACCCGCGGCGCAAAGCGCTGGGCCTGGTCCCGCGCTCGGCGCACGGGCTTCTGACGCGCAACGGTGCGCAGCGCCTGCGCCCCCGCCTGGCACAGGTGGGGTTAGTGTGCAGCCGTGTACGGAATGGACGCCTGAGAGCCCCGACGACGCTCGCACCGCTGACCGCGGGATGTTGAGCGGTTAGAATCTGACGGTGCGCTCGCGTGCGGCCGGGATCCGCGGCCGGTGTGGGCCGCCGCAGCCCGGTTGGGAGGTCGAGAGCCCATGAAACTGCCCGCGATCGAGCACCCGGAACACCTCCAGGGGCTCTACGTCTACGACTTCGGCGAGTGGACCGCGGTCGGATACACCGCCGACGAGATCGCGATGCTGCTCGAAAGCGAGCAGTATCGTGACGGCAAGGTCTATCGGATTCACCGCGCCGCTCCGAGCGGACAGATGGAGCTCCAAGGCGTTTCGCCCGCAAAATTCCTGACCGAAAGCGGCATGTTCTTCTACCGCACCGACCTCGACGACGCCGAGCGCGACTTCGACGACCTCGAACGCCGCGCCCAGGCCGATCCGCCGCCGTGCCGCGCTTTCATTCAACTCGCGGAACTCGGCGCGGACGACGAGCGTCTCGAGCCCGTGGTCGATCCGCGCGATCGCGTGCGCTATCGCGGCGTGGTCGCGCTGATCTACCCCGCCGAACATGAACAGGCGATGGGGGATTGGCTCGTCCGGCTCGGTTACGCCGGCGGGACGACCGTGGATGGCGGCCCCAGCTGTGTGACCACTTATCGCCAGCAGGCCAAGACCATCCTCGCCCGGCGACAGCTATGGAACCAAAGCGCGATTGCATCCCGTTCGGCGTCGGAGGTGCTCGCGGCGGTGCGCCGCCCCGTGCAGCGCTGAACGCCGACGCTTCGACGCTGCGCCTCGCGCCGCGCGTCAAGATCGACGCGCGCCGGGGAACTCGTGCGCCGTGGCTGCGGGCGTGGATTTGGTGGCGGCTCTGGTCCCTCGCCGCGTGGTTCGCGGCGCGTCGACCGGCGCGCGCGTCCGTCGACGAGGTCGAACGCCATCGCTTCCGCACGCAGACGCGCGGCATGGGACTCGCGCTCACGGACTGGCTGCGCGACCGCCTGCGCCCCCGCTGGCTCCGCGTGCAGGGTGCCGTGGCTTCCGATCCGGTTCTGCCCCGCGCGGGATCTCCTGACGGCACTTCGCCGCCCGACACGCCGCCTGCCCCACCGGACGCCACGCCGTGAACTTTGCGCTCTTCGTCGTCAGCGCCTATCTGGTCGGCGCGATTCCCTTCGGCGTGTGGATCGCACGTGGCCATGGCGTGGATATTCGCGCGCACGGCAGCGGGAACATCGGCGCGACGAATGTCGGGCGCGTGCTCGGGCGCAAGTGGGGGTTACTGTGCCTCGCACTCGACGTGCTCAAGGGCCTGCTGCCGACGCTTGCGGCGAAGTTCGTGCTCCTGCCGCCGGCGCCCGACGCGACGGATTTCGGCCGCTGGCTGCTGATCGCATCGGCCGCCGTCCTCGGACACGTGTTCCCCATCTACCTCGGCTTCCGCGGCGGAAAGGGCGTCGCGACGACGGTCGGCGTCGGGCTGGGTATCTATCCGTTCCTCACGGTGCCGATGCTGGCAGCGGTGGGCGGCTACGCCGTGGTGCGGTTCACCACCGGCTGGGTGTCGGCCGGCTCGATCACGATGGCGGTCGCGTTCCCGGCGTTCGCGTACGCGTATGCGCGCCTCACGGCGCTGTCGCTCGACCGCGCGTGGCCGCTGCTGGCGGCTGCGACGGGGCTCGGCGTGCTCATCATCGCCCGACATCACGCCAACATCCGCCGCATCTTCGCCGGCACGGAGAAGCGCGTCGCGTAGGCCCTGGTGTTCGGGCCCGCCGCCTGGCGCGGGGGGTTCGGATCGCGCGGCCGATTCGCGGGGTCGGATTTCGCGGCCGGATCAGCACCCGCCGCGCCAAGCGGCGGGCCAGCCGGCGCGGCGCTCTCCGCACCTCCTGCGCTCACCGCCGCTTCTGAAACCGCAGAAAGTAGTTCTGCCGCAGAAACGCCGCTTCATTCCCTTGCGACACAAGCTTGAATCCCGCCGCCTGGATCTCGGCGATCACGGCTTCGCGCCCCGCGCGCACGTGATTGAGGATCCACTCCGAGCTGACGCCGGGAATGCGCTCAAAGTCGACGACGATCCACTGTCCGCCGGGCCGCAGCGACTTGCGGATCGATGCCAGCGTGCTCTGCGGGTACTCGAAGTGGTGATACGTGTCGATCGAAAACGCCACGTCGACCGACCCCGCCGGCAATTCCACCGAACGCTCCGTGCATAGGACCGCCCGCACGTTCTCTAACCCCTCGGCGGCAGCGCGGCCGCGGATGTGCTCGACGAACGCCGGCGCGATGTCGACCGCGTAGACGACGCCTTTGGGGCCGACGGCGCCCGCGAGCATCTTCGTATAAAGCCCCGTGCCCGCCCCGACGTCGGCGACGACCATCCCCGGCTTCAGGCCGATCTGATCGACGATCTGCTGCCGATGGTCGTAGACCTCGCGGCCTTCATGTTCGAAGCGCTCCACCCACTTCGAAACATCGCCGTCCATGTACTCGGCGTTGATGCCCGGCCGAACGCTCGTTTCCGGCGCCGCCGGCGGTGGCGCGACCGTGCGGCATCCGACGACGCCGACCAGCAGCCAGCCCAACAGCGCTCGCAGTTTCCTCACGCCCATCGGTGGCTCCTTTGCAGCTCGGCGCCGCGTCGAGGCGCCGCGCATCGTCGTGCGATCGGTGCGCCGGCCGCGCCAGACAATGCCGCGCCCCGCGCGCCGCGGAGTCGCGCCGCAGTGTAGCTGCCGGCGACGACCGCGTCCGCGCCGCCTTGCGGTGCGCATGTCTCTTCGGAGCGCGAGGTTCGCGATGTTCCTTCACACACCGCCGTGTGCGCGTTCGCATATCGCGCGGCGTGTGTGCGGGCGTGCTCGACTGCAAAGCGGCGTGCCGATCCGTGTGGCGACGAGCTTCCGGACCTTCACACGTTCCTCAAGTTTCGCCGCGTTTTGCCGATAGGCACAGCGTGCAGCTCGGACGCCAGACATCTTCGGTATCGCTCTCCGCCGCGCCCTGGGAGCGCGCGGTCCGCCGGTTGCGCGGGCCGTCGCTGAACAACGCCCAGACGGCCGTGCGTGTGCGCCCTCGCCCTGCGCACCACCGCCCGCTACCGGTCGGCGCGCCGCCTACGCAGTTCACGCCGGAATCGTGGATTCCCCGGACGGAGCTCGCCTCCGCCGCTGGGTCGGGCGCCGATCCGGCGCGCAACGCCCCGCCGCCGCGAATGCTCGCCGCCCGCGACTTCGCGCTACCCGTAGGCCTAACCTCGCCGACGTTTCGCTGGCTCACGCGCCCGCGCCGCATCCTGATCGCACTCGCCGCCATGTGGGTGCTCAACATCTTCGACCTCGGCTTCACGATCGCCGAGTCGGTCCACGGCCACTTCGTCGAGGTGAACCCGATCGCGGCCCGATTGCTCGGCGGCCCGACGTGGCTGCTGGCGCTCTACAAGTTCTCGCTCATCACGTTCGGCACCGTGATTCTGCTCAGCCTGCGAAAGCACCGCATCGCGGAATGGGGCGCGTGGTTCCTGTTCGCGACCTATCTCTACGTGGGGGTGCGCTGGTTCGTCTACTACCAGGGGCTGTACACCGATACGCCGCACCCGGTTCACGCCGTGCTCGCGTGGATGCCATGACGCCGCCCCGACGCCGGTCGGCGCGCGGATTCCGGTCGCTTCAACGCGCCGCGTGGTTCAGTTCTTGACCGCAATGACTTCAAACACCGGCGGCGTGGCAAAAAAGCTGTGCGGGTCGTTCGATCGCTCGCGCCATTCCTGCTCAAATGCGGCCTGCTCCGCCGGCGTCAGGTAGCCTTCCGCGACGAGCTTGGGCACAAAGTTCATGAAAAACGTCGTCGGCCACTGCCAGAGCAGAGACCCGGGCCTGGCGACACGCAGGATCGGGCGAATCTCGCGCACGTGCAGACTGTGCCGCGCCATCATCCCCGGCAGCCGGGCCACGAAATCCGAGTCGCCCCCCGAGCGCCGCCAGCTGTCGTCCACGGCGCGCACCACGCGCTCCAGCGCCGGCCCGCGCGGCGCCAGCGTCAGCGCCACGTAGTTGAAGTAGTCCTGCACGGCGAACACGCCGCCAGGCCGCAGCGCCGCCGCCACCCGCGCCACGACGCGCTCGGGATCCTTCAGAAAACACAAGACCCAGCGGTTGTAGGCGCCGTCCAGGCTCGCCGGCGGCAAGTCGAGCTGTTGCAGGTCGCACAGCCGCGTCTCGATGTTCGGCCGATCCTGCGCGCGGGCCTGCGCCTCCAGGTGATCGAGAAACCGCCGCGACACATCCGCGGCGATGACCTTTCCGGTCGGCCCGACGAGCTGCGCCAGGTCCATCGTCGCGTATCCCGGCCCGCATCCCAGGTCGAGAATCGTCTGCCCAGGCCGAAACCCCGCCCGCTCCCACAACTCATACGCCGCCGCGCTCCACAGCCGGTGCTGGAGCCCCAGCCGCGTCAGCTCCGCGTCGTGCGTTCCCAACACGTATTCCTGTTCCTGCTCCGTGTTCATCGCCCTGCTCTCGCTCACTCTTCCGGCGAAATGTCCGCCGCCTCGGCGTCGACGCCGACACCGTGCTCGCGACAGTATTCCGCGATTTCCGCCAGAAACCGCGCCCCGAACTCGCGGCGCTTGCGCTCCCCCACGCCGCGAACGTCCATCAGCCCCGCGATGCTGCTCGGTCGCCGCCGCGCCAGGTCCCGCAGGGTCGCGTCGCTGAAGATCATGAAAGGCGGCACGGCGCGGTCGCCCGCGAGTTCCCGCCGCACGCCGCGCAACAACTCAAACAGCTCGCGATCGACGCCGGCCCATGAACGGTCCGACGGCGCCGACACCCGCCTCGCCGCGGTCGCCGGCGCACGCGGCTCGTTCAGGACGCGTGGCGCGCTCGATGCCGGCGCGATCCGTGGGTCGATGGTCGCTGCACCGCGCGTCGCGCGCTTGCGGCCTCGGGTGCGCTTCGCGGGTGCTTGCATGAGCCGCACCGGGCGCTCGCCGCGCAAGACGCGCCACGAGTCGGCGTTCAGCTTGAGCACCGGGTATTCGTCGTCGGTCCGCGTGAGCAGCCCCGCGTCGACCAGTTGCCGCACCGTGCCGGCCAGCGTGTCGGGCTCGATCTCCGCCAGCAGCCCGAACGTGCTGAGCTGGTCGTGTCCGCAGCGCAGCACGCGCTCGGTGCGCTCGCCGCGCAGCACATCGACGACGTGCACGACGCCGAAGCGCTCGCGCACCCGCGCGACGCACGAGATCACCTTCTGCGCCAGCACGGTCGCGTCGACCAGTCCGCCGACTTCGTCCAGACAGACGTCGCACGCGCCGCAGCGTTCGGCGGCCAGCGCCTGGCCGAAGTAGCGGACGATCGCGCGATGGCGGCAGGTCGGCGTCACGCAGAACCGCTGCATGTGCCCGAGCAGCGCCCGCATCGCCGGGATCAGCTCCGCGTCCACAGCGGCTTCCTGCGCCGATTTGCGGATCAGCGATTCCCAGCGCATCACGTCGGCGCCGGAGTACAGGAGCACGCACTCCGCCTCCAGCCCGTCGCGCCCCGCGCGGCCGGTCTCCTGCTGGTAGTGCTCGATCGACTTGGGCAGGGCCGTGTGAATTACGCAGCGCACGTCGCTTCGGTCGATCCCCATTCCGAACGCCACCGTGGCCACGACCACGTCGATGCGCTCCTGCGCGAAGTCGTCCTGTGTCCGCCGCCGGCAGGCCGCGTCCAGCCCCGCGTGGTAGTACGCGGCGCGCAGCCGGGCACGATTCAGATGCGCCGCCAGCTCCTCGGTCTCCCGGCGGCTGATGCAATAGACGATCGCCGCGTCGCCCGCGTGGCGTCTCAGGACGTCGACCACCTGGTCGCGGACGTCCTCCTTCGGCACCACACGGTAGGTGAGGTTCGGACGATCGAAACTGCCCACCAGCACGACCGGGTCGCGCAGCCGCAACTGCCCCACGATGTCCGCTCGCACGCGCTCGGTCGCCGTCGCGGTGTAGGCGTGAAAACTCGCGCCGGCAAAACGCTCGCGCAGCTCCGCGAGGCGACGGTACTCGGGGCGGAAATCGTGCCCCCACTGGCTGATGCAGTGGGCCTCGTCGATCGCAAACGCGCGCACGCCCGCACGCTGCAACAGCCGCTGAAAACCATCCTGCACCAGCCGCTCGGGCGCCGCGAATAACAACCGCAGCCGCCCGCTCAGCAGCTCGCCCTCCAACGCGCGGCGCTCGTCGGGCGTGATTCCCGTGTGCAGCGCCGCGGCGGGGTAGCCGCAGACGCGCAGCCCGTCGACCTGGTCTTTCATGAGCGCGATGAGCGGCGACGCGACGACATCGAGCCGCCCGAGCACCGCGGGCGGGGCCTGGTAACAGATCGACTTGCCCCCGCCCGTCGGCAGCACGACCAGCGAGTCGCGCTGCGCCAGGCTTGCCGCGATCGCCTCCGCCTGCAACGGGCGGAACGATTCGTATCCCCAGTAGCGACGCAGCACCGCGCGAACCGCCGAGAGATCAGGTTTCGCGGCCGCGTCGGCCCCGGGAGTCATCGCGTCCAGTGTAAGCAATCGCCGCCCACGATGCGCGCCGACCCGGCACCTTCAGGAAACCTGCCTGATGCACGCCCATGGATTAATCGATCGTCCGCGGCCAATCATCCTTCAGCAGGCGCGACAACGATCGGTCCGCCAGCAATCGTCCCCCGGTCTGACACCGCGGGCAGTAGTTCGTCTCGCTCTCCGCGTAGCGAATTCGCTGCACCGGCGTCCCACACGCCGGGCACGGCTCGCCAAAGCGCCCATGTACCGCGAAGCCCGGGCGAAACGCCGTAATCTCTCCGGCGCCGGGAAAGCGTCCCGCAAACTTCCGCCGCAGTTCGGCGATCCAGTGGGTCAGCGTCCGTCGTGCGGCCGCGAGAAGGTCCGCGACGTCTTCAGCGCTCAGCCGCTGCGTGAGCTGCAACGGCGACATGCCGGCCGCGTGGAGGATCTCGTCTGAATACGCGTTGCCGATGCCGTCGAGGATGCGCGGGTCGGTCAGCGCCCGCTTCAGCGTGTGGTTCTCCCGGCGCAAGGCCGCGGCGAAGGCGGGTTCATCGCAGGCGAGCACGTCCACGCCGCCGGGGTCGTGCGCCCTGAGGGCCGCTTCGCCCCGCACAATATGCAGCGCGGCCCGCTTTTTGGGCGAGGCTTCGGTGAGCGCCAGCACGGGGCCCTGTGGGTCGTCGCCGCCGTCGGCCGCGTCGGCGGTGTCCGCGCGGCGTTCGGCGATTGTGGAGCCCGGCGCCGTCGCGAGGTCTCGGCGCGGTTCGTCGTCGAAGGCGATCGACGCGAGCGTGATCCGCGCCGGCGGCTTGGCGCCTCCTTCCAGCCAGCGCAGCCGCCCGGCGATCATCAGGTGGACGATCAGGAACAGCTCCGCGTCGCAGCCGAACACGATCCGCTTGCCGATCCGCCGCAGATCGGTCACGCGTTGTCCCGCGAAGGCTTCGACCGGCGGATGCACGGTTCGCAGCACAAACGGACTCACGATTCGCACGTCGCGGATGCGCCGCCCGACGACTCGCGGCGTCAGCGCTTCGAGGTACGCCACGATGTCGGGCAGCTCGGGCATGTGGATGGGTCGCGTCGGATCGTCGTCCGCGTCGTCGCCGATCGGTGCGCCCGCGTAATATACGCCCTGCGATTCAGACGGGAATCCGCGCATGCACGAATGGACCGAAGGCGAATACTGCATCAGCACCGATCGCGCGCGGCTCGATCTCGACGTCATCCACGCCGGGCTCGACCGTTCATACTGGGCGTCGGGCATCCCGCGCGACGTGATCGTCCGCTCGATCGCCGGCTCGCTCTGCTTCGGGCTGTACCACGCGCAGCGCCAGATCGGCTTCGCCCGCGTGATCAGCGACGGCGCGACCTTCGCGTATCTCTCCGACGTATTCGTGCGCGAGGAGTATCGCGGCCGCGGCATCGGCCAGTGGTTCATTCGCACGATCGTCGCGCATCCCCAATTGCAGGGCCTCCGCCGCTGGCTGCTCGCGACCCGCGATGCGCATGGGCTTTACCGCAAGTTTGGCTTTCGCGAGCTCGAATGCCCCGAGATCTATATGGAAATGGTGCGCCCGGACGCGTATCGCGCGCCGCCGGACAGCCATCCGCCGCGTTGAGCTCCGCGGCCGGGTACAATCCGCCGCATCGCCGCCGCGACGGCGGCGCCCCTGGGGAGCACCGACCACATGACCAAGCCACGAATCGCGCGCCGCGCCGGCCTGCTTCTCCTTGCGGTGCTCTGCGGCGGCTGCCCGCCCGTCGATCCCGGCCGGGACGACGCCATCGTGAATCCGACGTTGCGCTCTGACGACCACGTGCTCGGCGCCGCGAACGCCCCGCTGGTCGTCGTCGAGTACGGCGACTTCGAGTGTCCCGTCTGTGGGCGTTTCTTCGACGAGACCTATCCGACGATCAAGTCCGAATACGTCGACAGCGGCCGCGTCCGCTGGGTCTTCCGACACTTCCCGCTCCGCACGCTGCACCCGCGGGCTCAGGCGGCCGCCGAAGCCGCTGAGTGCGCCGGAACGCAGGAGGCGTTCTTCGCGTTTCACGACTTGTTGTTTGCCAACCAGGACGACCTGAGTGATGCCGCGCTGCGTTCGCTCGCGGCCGAGGCCGGGCTCGATCTGGCGGCCTTTGACGCATGCGTAGCCGCGGGTCGCGCCACGCGCGTGCAGAGCGACGTGGATGCCGGCGTTTCCGCGGGGGTGACCGGTACGCCCTCCTTTCTCATCGACGGGCAGCTCGTGCCCGGATTCCAGTCCGCGGCGCAGTTGCGGGTCAAGCTTGACGCCGCGCTTGCCAAAGCAGACTAGCGGACCCGCCCCGCTTGTCGATCCAACGCGGAGCCTCCGCCTTCGGGTCCATACGGCCGTCGTCGGAACGCCGCGTCTTTCGCGTATCATTGAGCGCTATGCCGCTTCCCTGTGTGGTCATCGTGGGTCGCCCGAACGTGGGCAAAAGCTCGCTGCTGAACGCGCTCGCCAAAGAGCGCGTCAGCATCGTCGACCCGCGCGCCGGGATCACGCGCGACCGCGTCGGCGTCGTGATCGAGCACGATGAGCGTTTTTTCGAACTGCTCGACACGGGCGGCATCGGCATTGTCGACGAGGACCGCCTCGAAGCCCATGTCGAGGAGCAGATCGAGTTCGCCATCCAGCGCGCCGACCTCGTGCTCTTTCTCTGCGACGTCCGCGACGGCATCGCCACGCTCGACCGCGCCATCGCCGAACGCCTCCGCCGCACGCAGCGCCCGGTCATCGTCGTCGTGAACAAGGTCGACGTGGAGACGCTCGCAGCCGACGCCGCGGCGTTCGAGTCGTTCGGGTTTGGCGAGCCGGCGCGGGTTTCGTGCAAGCACTATCGCGGGTTGCAGGAGCTGCTCGAAAGAATCGGCGGCGCGATCGAGGCGACGGGCGAGCGGCCGGCCGCGCCGGTGATGAAGCTGGCGATCGTCGGCAAGCGCAACGCGGGCAAGAGCACCTTGGTGAACGCGCTCGCCGGCGAAGCGCGCATGATCGTCAGCGAGACCCCCGGCACGACGCGCGACGCGGTCGACGTGCGCTTCGAGCGCGACGGGCGCGTGTTCGTCGCGATCGACACCGCCGGCGTGCGCAAACGCGCGCGGATGGACGACATCGATTTCTATTCGTACACCCGCGCGCTCTCGTCGATCCGTCGCGCGGACGTGGTCGCGGTGCTGATCGACGCCGAAACGCCCGTCAGCGAGGTGGATCTGAAGCTGGTGCGCGCCGTGCTCGACGAGCACAAGCCGCTGCTGCTGGCGCTCAACAAGTGGGATCTCGTCAAGGACCGCGCCGAAGTGCGCGAATTCAGCGAGTACTTCGAGCGTGTCATGCCGCAGATCGACTTCGCTCCGCTGGTCTGCTTGACCGCCAAGTCGGGCAAGAACGTGGACCGGCTCGTCGACGTCGCGAGCGGGCTTTTTAAGCAGGCCCACACGCGCGTCACCACCGGCCGGCTCAACGCCGTCGTCGAGGAGATTCTCGGCGAGCGCGCCCCCTCGGCGCGCAAGGGCGGCAAGCTGCCGAAGATCTACTACGCCGCCCAGGTCTCGGCCGCCCCGCCGACCTTTGCGTTCTTCTGCAACGACCCGGCGCTGATCGCCGAAAACTACCGGCGGTTTCTCGAAAACCGTCTTCGCCAGCGCCTGCCCGTCAGCGAGATCCCGCTGCGCCTGCTCTTTCGCGCCCGGCGGCGCGGCCGGGTACAATCATCGAGCGCCGGGTCCGGGGACGCTCACGACGAGGAGTAGCGATTCATGGCGATCGAATTCCACTGTGAATTCTGCGGCAAGCCGATCCGCACCGCCGACGAGCACGCCGGCAAGCGCGGCAAGTGCCCGTCGTGTCATCAGGCCGTCTACATCCCGACGCCCAGCGAGCAGATCGAGACCCTCGGACTCGAACCGCTCGATCGCGGCTTTATCGAGCAGCAGGAAAAGCTCCTCCGCGAAACCCGCGATCTGACCAGCAAGATGCTCCGCGAACGCGCCGCCGACGCCGGCGACGCCGGCCCGCGCCACGCCGCCTCGCAGGATCTGCCCATCGGCGACGACGACGTCGAGCCGCTCGTGGTTTCGTATGCGGTGAAGATGGCGGACGGCGATCTCGTGTCCGCTGACGAGCTGGCAAGGGAGCTGCGCAAACACTGGGCGGTTGCCGAGAAGATCATCCAGCGGCTCACGATCGACGAAATGCCGCATCCCACACTCGCGCGCATTCCGCGGCCCGTGCTGGTCGGGTTCTTCAAGCGCCTCCGCGAAAAGAAATAACACGCGCCTGGGGAGCGCGCAAACGCGTCGGATCGCTCGCAAGCGGCCCGCGCGACGTCGGCGCGCCACGCCTCAGCCTGCCCCGTCCACCGGTTGCGTCGTGGGTTCGCGCTCGCCCGGCTGTGTCGCCGCATCCGGCGCCGGCGGTCTCGGCGTCGCGAACGCGTTCTCGCTCACCAGCTCAAACTCGACCCGCACGACTTCGTCGCCGCGGCGCACGGTCACCGCGATCGACTCCCCCGCTGCCTTCGACCACAGCGCACGGCGCAGCTCGATGAGCCGGGGCGTCCGCTGGTCGTCGAGATGCGTGATCACGTCGTCGACACGCAACCCGGCATCCGCAGCGGGTCCGCGAACCTGTCCCACGATCCGCAGGCCGTCGCGCGGCGAGCTGGGCCGCGTGGTCGGCTCCTCTCCAACCAGCAACTCGGGCGCAAGGGTCACGCCGAGAAAGCCGCGCCGCACATCCTCGCCGCGCGCCAATCGATCCAGATGCCGCATGATTCGCGCCGGCGGGATCGCAAAGCCGATGCCCGAGTCGTACCAGGCGACGCCCGCCAGCTCGTCCTCGCCCGCCGCCATCGGTACACAGATTCCGAGCAGGCGCCCGGCGATGTCGAACACCGGGCCGCCGTAGTTTGCGGGCGAGGTCTTCGCATCGGTTTGCAGCGCCAGCCCGTTCGCCCGGTTCAGCGCGCTCACGCAGCCGACGGACACCGCCGGCGTTGCGCTGCCGTGACCATAGCCCGCGACCAGCGCCCACTGCCCGACGCGAACGTCGGGTGGCAGGGCCAGCGTCGGCGTCGGCAGGGGCGCGTCGCCGGATTTCTCGGGGGCGATCTTGAGTAGCGCGATACGCGCCGGGTGATCGCGCGCCACGAGCTTCGCGACGTAGCGCCGCTCGTCCGCAAGGGTGACGGTGATGATCGAGGGGTCGCGGATGAAGTTGAAGCTGCTCGTCACGATCAGCCCGTCGGCCGACCAGATCACGCCCGTCGTCGGGCTGTCCGCCTGGCGAAACGCGCTCGCACCGCGCCGCGGATCGTCCTCCCGCGCCGCCGGCTGTGCTCCGCCGATCGTCTCGATCCGCACGACGCTCGGCGCGATCGCCGCCAGCGCCGCGCGAAACACCTGCGGCTGCGCCGCGAGCAGCGCCGCCGCCGCGGCCGCGTCCGGCGTCTCACGCCCGTCGTCGACCGCCGCGGCGGAAGGCGCCGGCGGCGGGGCGGCGGTCGGAGTCTGCGCCGCCAGCGGCGCGCAAGCCCAGGCCGACGCAAACGCGACCGCGAAGGTGCCCGACAGCACGCGTCGCCGGTGGTCGGTCGCGCGCCGCGTCATGGTCCGCGCCCCGCCGCCGTGAACTGAATCGTCACGATCTCGTCGCCGCGCTTCACGCTCAGCTCCACCGCGTCGCCGACCCGCAGCTTGCGGGCGGCGGCGTCGAAGTCCTCGCACGTCGCGACCAGCACGCCGTTCACCGACACGATCAGGTCGTTCGCGCGCAGTCCGGCCGTCCGCGCCGCCGATCGCGGCCGAACGCGCTCGACATACGCCGGCTTCGTCCGCCCGCCGACGGCGAACAACTGAATCCCCAGGTCGACGCGTTCCGCGCCCGCGGCGTGCGGCGTCGGGGGCGACGCGCCGGCGGCCGGCTCCGGTGGCACGCCCACGCCCGTCGCGGCCGCGTCCGTTCCCTGCACAAACGCGGCGATTTCCTCCGCGGGCAGCGCGTAGTTCAGCCACGTGTTTGTGCGGTTGCCGATCACCGCTTTACCGATCACGCCGACCAACCGGCCGCGCCCATCAACCAGGGCGCCGCCGGCGCACCCCGGCGTCGACACGACGACGTCGGTCAGCAGCACCTCGCCGTCGTACGGAAACTCCTGCGCCCGCCGCCGCGCGTCGAGCGTCGTCCGCGCCGCGAGCACACCCACCGCGAATGACACCGGCTCGGGTCCGTCGGCGACTTTGAACGGATTTGCCGCCGCGACAACCCAGTCGCCGATTTGAAGCTCCCGGCTCGAGGAGAGCTCGAAGAACGGCAGTTCGCGCGCGTCGACCTTCAGCAGCGCGAGTTGTCGGCGGTCGTCGCGCCGCACGACCTCCGCCGGCAGTTTGCGTCCGTCGGGCAGCACGACACGCAGGCTTGAGCCTTCGAGCAGCACCGACAGCGTGGTTA
The DNA here is from genome assembly GCA_050184295.1 of Phycisphaerae bacterium. Taxonomy (GTDB): domain Bacteria; phylum Planctomycetota; class Phycisphaerae; order UBA1845; family Fen-1342; genus JBFXAM01. The sequence continues at coordinate 15,019 of JBFXAM010000062.1, forward strand.
CGATCTGGCCGTCGGCGGACACGACGACGCCTGAAGCGAACCCGTGCTCCCGGCCGATGCTCCCCCCGTAAAGCTTCACGACGCGGTCGCGCGCCACGTCGATCGCGGGCGCGAACATGCCGCCGACCGCAGGCGACTTGGCGCCGCCCGCCCGCGCGACGCACGCGCCTCCGCCGAGAACGGCCGCAGTCGCGAGCACGATCCGAAGTGCGATTGGGGATCGCGCGCGGCGCGTCGTCATGGGCCGTCTCCGCCGGTCGCGAGCTGCGGTTCGAGCGCGTCGAGCAGGATTTCGATCGTCGGCGTCGCGCCGACCTGGCGCTGCCAGCGCCGCGGGAGCTTCAGCCCGTCGCCGTCGACGCGCCGCTCCGCGATCCATGTGACGCGCTCGGGCTCCTGCTCGTCGCCCACGCTTGCGCTGAGCAGCGCCGCCGTTTGAAAGTCGAGCTTCCAGCGCACGCGCCCGCCGCCCTCCAGACGCCGCTCGATCACCGCGGCAACGCAACCGTTCACCTCGTCGCCGCCGAGCAGCTCCCAGCCGACTTCGATCCGCGGCGCCGTGAGCAGCGGCTGCGTGATGGTGAGCCACTCGGACCAGAGCCGCGCATCGGTCCACGGCGGGTCGGTTCCGGCGCGCTGCGCGGTTGGGGCGCTCTGCTCGAACGCGCGCTCGTCGTTCGCCACGTGCACGACCACGCGCTCCGGGGTCTGATCCACGCGCAGCGCAGTGTGCGTGTCGGCGGTCGGGTCTGCGGCCGACGCCGGATCCGCGGCCAGGTGGCCGGGAAGCGGGCGCAGCCGGCCGCGCCACGTCACCCGCGTGACGCTCCGCTCCGGCGCGCCGCGGTCGTCGCGACGATAGCGCTGCCAGAGCCGGCGCGTTTCCGCGTGATTCACTGCGAGGTCGACGATGTACGGCTTGTCAACCTTGACGGGTAGACGCTCCAGCCGCGCCGTCACGATTACGTCGTTCCCCGCGCGCTTCAACACGGCGGTCACCGGCCAGCCGCTCGGCAGCGTCGCGAGGATGTTGTTGAATTCGTTTGGCGTGTCGATGAATCGGCCGGCGAAGGCCCGCAGCTCGTCGCCGAGCTCGATCCCCGCGCGCTCCGCCGGCGAGAGCTCCTGCACGCTGTTGAAGATCAGCTCGTCGCCGGAGCGGTCGATCGTTGCGCCGAGCGCGCCGTGCTCGCACAGCCGCCCGGCGTGCAGACAGGGGAGAAACCGCTTGATCTGGTTGATCGAGACGGCATATCCGAGACCGACGTTGACGCGCCCGCGCTCTTCAAACGACGCGCGTCCGTTGATGCCGATGATCGCGCCCGCGAGATCAAAGAGCGGCCCGCCGGAGTTGCCGGGGTTGATCGAAGTGGAGACCTGGATGCAGTCGGCGTATTCGAGTGCGTTGCGCTGGCCTTCCTGGTAGCGGTGCAGTCCGCTGATGACGCCCAGCGTCACAGTGGGCGTAAAGTCGTCGGCCACGACGAAGGGGTTGCCCATGGCGGCCACCCACTGGCCGAGGTGCAGCCGATCGGAGTCGCCGAGCGGGGCGAAGTCGAAGCGCGCGCGGCCTTCGAGCTTGAAGAGCGCGATGTCGCCGCCGACGTCGACGCCGAGGACGCGCAGCGGGTAGCGGTTTCCATCGGAGAGCGCGCCCGCGCCTTGGCGCGATTCGAGGAATCCGGCCACGACGTGGAAGTTGGTGAGCCCGTAGCCGGCGGGGTCGATGACGACGCCGCTGCCGCCACCCTGAAGGTCGTCGCGCGCGAACACGCAGACGACCGCGCGTGACGCCCGCTCCAACGCCGCCACCCGCCGCGCTTCGTCGGCCCGAACGATCTCGAGCGGCGGCGTGGCGCCCCAAGCCGGGGGACGCGCGACGATCGCGCACACCCCCGCGAGCGCGACGCCGGACGCGATTCGCCGAACGCGTTCAAACGCGGCACACGGCGCACTTCCTGCGCGGCTCACCGAATCAACCTCGCCAGTCCCCATGCGGCGTGATCGGACAAGTCAAGCTCCTCGTCGTAGTCGACCTCCAGCGTCAGCTCGTCCACGCCCCGCACGCTCACCGTCACGTCCTGCGGTGCTTCGCCGCCGCGGACCCCCGCCGCCTCCCACAGCACGCGGTCGTCGCCGCGAATCCGCAGCGTCACCACGCCGCGCCCCCGCGTCTCATCGACCACACCGACGGTCGCGGCGAATTGCTGGAACGCCCCCCGCAGGCGCCAGGTCGCGCTGCTGGCGCTGTGCATCGCCACGCCGCGCGCAAAGACGCGCTTCCCCAGTTGGATCGGCTTTCCCGTCAGCGAGCGGTCGGTCGCGAGCGGCCAGCGCTTGTCAAAGAACGGGTCGAAGTTGTAGCGCACCGGCCGCAGGTCCGAAAGAAAAACGAGTCGCTCGCTGCGGCAGTCGAGCCGCGCGATCTCAGCCCACGGAAGCGTGAGCGCCTCGAAGATGCTCGATTGCAGCGTGAGCGTCGCGTCGTCGCTGCCCGTGACGCGTCCGGCGAAGACGTCGCCGTTACGCAGCGTCGCGCTCACGGTCGCGCCGCGCTCGGGCGTGCGCGCCAGCGCGACGCCGACGATCCGTGCCCACTTCAGCTCGCGGTCGGCGCCGTTCCAGTGAAAAAGCACGTGCTCCGCGTTGATGCCGCGAACCGCTCCGCGCAGCACGATCGTGTCCTTCCCGCGCGCGACGACGACCGTGTCCGCCGATGTCTCACCCTCGCTCGGCGGCGCGGTCAGGGATCGGACCGCGTCCGAGGAGGCGGTCGACGCGGTGATCGTGCGAAGCGCGTCGAGCGTCAGCGCCGTCGACTGGTCGTCGGCGAGCCGGACGCGGACTCCGTCGGGCGTCCCGTCCGTGATCCATCCGCCGAACGCCGATCCATCCGCGAGCGCGAAGCGCAGCGGCGGCGGCGCGCTTTGCGGCCGCGTGCTTGCGATCGCCGGGTCGTCGGACGTGATCGGCCGCAGCGAGAGCACGTCGGCCCAGGCGAGCGAGACTTCTTGGTCCGCGACGACCAGCTCGATCTCGGGCGCCAGCGACTTGAGTTCGCCGCGCACAGAGCGACCGTCGAGCCCGGTGATCTCGACGTCGCGCGCCGTGGCGGTGGCCGCGAGCAGCAGGCTGATGGCGCCGAGCGAGAGCGCGGCGGGGCCGGTCACGCGTCGACCCCCAAGCGTGCGAACGAGTCGCGGCGAAGCCGGGGCGGCGTCGATCATTTCTGCTCCGCGAGGCTGCGGTAGTATTGCTCGACCAGTTGTCGGTAGCGCGAAGGAAACCGCTCGCGCAGCGACTGGAGGATTTTCTCGCGCTCCGCCGCCGGCAGCTTGCCCCACATGTCCGCGGGGTCGGCTTTGGGCGCGCCGTGCAGGTCGCCGATCCGCGCGCCGCCGCCGGGCGCGCTCGATTCCTCCGCGGGCGCGTTCGGCTGTTGCGGTGAGCCGGACTTCTTCTTGCCGCTGCCGGGCCGTCCACCGCCCTTGCCCGATCCGGACTGCTGCTCCTCTTGCTCCATCTCCTGGATCAGCCGATCGAGCAGCCGGATCGCCTCTTCCTGGCGCTCGCGGACGCGCGGCTCGCGGTCATGCACGTGCAGGCGCGATGCCGCATAACCCATCAGCCGCGCGACCTCGTCGAGCGAATCGGGCGTGCGGCGTTCAAGTTCGAGCTGCAACTGGCGCGCCCCGACGAGGACCGACTCGGGCGCGTCGGCGTAGTCGCTGCGCAGATGCGCCAGCGTTTGCAGGGCCGCGTCGAAGTGCAGGTTGCTGGCCTGGGCGAACGCCTTGAGAAACCACAGGTGCGCTGCGTAGGGTGTGCGATCGGCGTGGGCGGAGTCCGTGGCCGAAAGCGCCGCGAGTGCGGCCTCGGCTTCCTCCATCTGGCTGCGCTCGACCAGCGACCGCGCGTAGTAGTAGTCGGCGTTTGCGGCGAGGAACGCGTCGGCGCTTTTGCGGAGCGGGTCGGCGGCCCGGGCCGCGTCGTCAAAGCGGCCGTCGTCGAACGACGCGAGCACGTCGCGGAACGCAGGATACAGCAGCGCCAGCGCGTCGGGCACGAAGCTCTCCGTCGCGTCGCTGTCGCGATAGTCCTGTTCCCAGGTCTTGCGGACGAACTCGACCGCGCGCGGCTGTTCCTTCTCGAGCGTTGCAACGTGGTCGAGGAAGGCGCGGTTGAGTCGTTCGACCCGCTCGCCGGGCGCGGCGCGGCCCGTCAGCGCCAGCGCGCTCAATACGCACAACGCGCCGGCGGTTCGTTGCAGCGGTCGCCCGGTGCATGACATTCGGAATCCTCCGCTCGCGGGCTACTTTCGCTCGAACATCTTCTGCGCCAGGTCGGCTAGCTCGCGCTGCCGCTGCGCCAGGCGCTCGAATTCCGCCGCTCGGTCACCCTGTGCGGTCGGCGCCGCGGCAACGTCCGCACCGGCGGGCGCGGCGTCGGCCGGCGGTTCGCCGGCGAGCCGCTGGGTGCGTTCGTGGATCCGCACCTGCCCGGAGCGCAGCAGCTTAAGCTCCGCCGACCCGGGCAGCAGCGGTTCGGTCTGGTCGCCGGGTTGCCCCTCGCCGGGCGCCGGCGCATCCTGCGTTTCCTCGCGCTTCTTCTCGATCGCGCCGACGATCTCCTTCAGCGCGTCGATCACGTCGTTGATCAGCCGCTGCGTTTCCGCACCGAGATCGTCGCGCTCGAGACGCTCGGCGATGTTCAGCATGTCGCCGGAAAGCTGCCGCAACAGTTCCGGCAAAATGATCGTTGTGCCTTCGTCGGTGAGGATGCGCAGGATCGCGGCGGCGTCCTCGGCGGCTTGGCGTTGCTCGCGGGCGGCGTCGGCGCGTCCCAGGTCTTCCGTACGCCCCCAGCGGGCGCGATCGAATGTCGCGAGCCGAGCGACCGTCTCGCGGATCGACTGCTCGCGTTCGAGCAGGCTCCGAAAGCGCGCTTCGAGAGCCGCGAGGGTCTCTTCCATCTCCTCGCGCCGCACCTGCCGCAGCGCGTCGTCGATCTCGTCGAGCGCTTTCTGGAAGCTCTCGAGCGCGCCGCGGCCTTCCTCGGCGCCCGCCTTGGGCTGCTTTTCGCCAAGCCGATCCGCGGCCCGCTGTGCCTGCTGGGCGCCGCGGCCCATGTCTTCGTGGCCCGGGGCGCCGGGGGAGTCCTCGCCGGGCTGCATCTGATCGTGCAGGTCGCCGGCCTTCTGTTGGGTCTGGCGTTGGGCCTTCTCCACTTCCGAGAGCCGCGCGGTCTTCTCCAGCCGCTCCTGCTCTTCGCGCAGCCGGCGGACGGCGCGGCGGAGATTCTCCTCGGCGGCGCGCTGCGCCTCGTCGGCCGACGCGTTCTTTCCCGGGTCGCTTGACGGGGCGCGGTCGAGCGCCTCGGCGGCGGCCTTCATCGCGTCGGCCGCCTGGCCGGCGGAATCGGCGGCCTGGCCGGCGGCCTGCTGGGTCGGGGTAGCGTCCGGCGCCGGGCCGGCCGCGGCGCGGAGCTTTTCCGCCGCCTCGCGCGCCGCCTGTTCCAGCCGCCGCTGCGCCTCCGCCGCCCACGCCGACCCGTCCGGCTTCGCGGCGTTGCGCAGCGCGGCCAGCAGCTCGGTGAGTTTCTCCAGCCCCATGGCCCACCGGTCGAGTTGCTCGAGCGCGTCGGCCGCATCCTGGGCCTGCTGCATGCGATAAAGGTTCTCGGTCTGTTCGTCGAGCAGCGCGCGGATCGAGCGTTTCATCGCTTCGAGTCGCTCGCGCTCCTGGCGCCGTTTTTCGATGTCGCTCACCGGGTTGGTGAGCACGTTCAGAACCGTCTCCAGGTCGCTCAGCAGCGCCGCCTGTTCGCGTTCCGCGTCGCTGAAGCGCTGCGAACGCAGCAGGGCGATCAACTGCTCCACACGATGCTTTACTCGTCGCTCGCCGGTGCGGTCCAGCGCGTCGCGCAGCCGCTCGGCCTGTTCCGGCTCGCTTTCGGCGAGCAGCGCGGAGAGTTGCAGCATTCGGCTTTCGAGCCGCTGGATGCGTTCGCGAATGGTCTGCTGTTTGGCCGCGAGCGACGCGGGCGGCTTTGGGGTCGGATCGTCGGTCGCCGCTGGCGCACTGGCCGGCGGCGACGTTTGTCCGATAACGACGAACGCGCCGACGAGCACCGTCAGCAAGGCCAAGCCGCGGACGCGAGGAATGGATTGCAGGCAAGCGCGGTTCATCGGCAACACCCGTCTTCCAATCATAAGCCTAGGGTCGAGGCGCCGGCGCGGAATTCGCAGGCGTCAGCTCGTCTTCCTCCAGAATCGCCTCGAGCTGTTTTTCGACGGCCTTAAGCGTTTCCGAGCGCACTTCGCCCTGGTCGTTGATGATCTCGCGCAGCAGTGCGACCGCCTCGCGATAGCCTTCCCATTCCAACATGTCGGCGAGAATCGCGCGCATCTGCCGCAGAATCTCCGATTGCGTCGAGCGAGCGGCGGCCCGGCGGTCGGCGCCGAGCTCGCGGCGCAGGTCGTTGAGCTGGTCGGTCGCGGCGCTCATCGATTCGCGCGCGACTTGCAGGAGCGGCGCGACGATGCGGTCGCGCAGCCGGCGCTCGTCGGCGGCGCGGGCCACGCGATTCGTCTGCATCTCCGCGAGAATCTGGTCGAACTGCTTGCGGATCGTCAGCACGCGGGCGGCGTGCGTGCTCTGGCGCCGCGCCAGTCCGACGAGCTGCTGGCTCGTCGACGCCGACGGCGCGCTGTCCGCCGCCTCGATCGCAAGCAGTCGCTCCAGCGCGTCGGCGAGGACGCGCTGCTCGCCCATCAGGCGCTCGAAGTCGCGCCGCAACTCCAGCTCGCGTCGCGCCAGGTCGTTCGAGAACTCCTCGACCGTGACCACGCGCATCTCGATGGCCGGCGAACGCCCCACGTTCGGCCCGCGCGGGTCGAGATCGCCCGCCTCCGCCCACAGCTTCAGCTGCTGTCCGGGCGTCACTCCGTACGCCGATGCGGGCACCGCCAACGTGGTTTGAAACGCGCGTTGCGGCGGGGAGAAGCCTTCGAGCGCCAGCGTGTGGGGCACGTCTTCGCCCACCTGCGCCGCCAGCGCGACCGATGACAAACCGTACAAATCCTCGAATTTCACCTCGGCGGGAATCTCGGCGCGCGGCGTGATGAGCTGGCCGACGCCGGTGAGTTTGAGATCCACGCCGGGCGGACGATCGGCGACCACCTTGATGGTGAAGCGCACGGGGCGCCGGTCGTTGAAACGGTCGCGATCCACCAGCTCGAAGTGGTACGCCCCGGACTCGAGCAACGCGGAATCGTTCGGCGCCTTGCCGGCCGGCATGGTGGAAGCGGCATCGGCGGACTCGTCGGGCGGCGTGGTCGCGAGATGGACGCGGACGTGGTCGGGCGCGATGAGCTCGGCCGGCTGAAGCAGGCCGTTGACACCCTGAAAACTCGCGCTCGCGATCGGTTTGTTGAGCCAGGCTTCGATCTCCAGGGTCGCGCCGCGGAGGACCTCGACGGTCGCTTGCTGTTCGATCGTGAGTGGTTCGAGCCCGGTGTACGCGGGGGGCGTGACGTGGACGGCGGTGCGGACGATCTGCGGGCGCGCGACCGCGATCGCGGAGTAGGCGGCCGTGCGCTCGTCGCCGCCGACGATGCGGAAGCGCACGTTCTCGGTCACCACGCCGAGCGAGACGACCAGGCTCCGCCCGCGGCGTGTCATGTCCTCGCGACCGCTGCGGCCGCTGGGCGCGGACCAGAGGAGTTCGGCGGTGGTTGGGGGCTCGCCCTCGATGCGGGCTTCGATCTCGAGCTCGTCACCGATCGCGACGTTTCGCACGCCGTTTTCGTAACCCACCGGGAGAATGTAGGTGCGCTGGGGCCAGGGGAGGTCGGCGAGAAACCAGTTGCGGTGGAACCAGGTGTGCATGACGGACGGCATCACGACGAACGCGAGCGCGACGACCGCGAGCAGCACCAGCATTTCGCTCGTGCGGCGGATCGCCTGGCGGTGATCGAGGACGGCGAGGAAGTCAACGCGCCCGGCACTGCGCGCGGCGTCGTGCAGGACCGCCGCGACCAATTGCGGCGAATTCGCCCGCGGATCGCCGACCCGGCCGAGCGCGAACTGCACCGCGGTCGTGAGCTGGTCGAAGAGCTGTGGATTGCGGCGGTCGACGACGGCGGCGAGATCGTCGTCGCTGAGGGCGCGCACGAGCCGCACCGCGAGGTAGCGGTAGATCACCCAGAACCAGAAGGTGGTGATGACGAGATTGAGCGCGGCGCGCTGGTCGATCGTGAGCTTCAGCCAGCGGTCGATGAGCAATTGTGCGAGCCCGCCGACGGTCAGCGCCAGCACGAGCCGCACGACGCCGTCGAGCAGGAGATAGAGCCGCGCCCTGCGGCGGAGCGCGGCGAGCGGCGCGAAGATCGCGTCGGCGATGGCGCGCTCGGATGGGCGTGGCGGCACGGGGTTCACAGCAGTTGGCTCCGGCGGCGCAGAAACCACTCGACACCCAGCAGCGTCGCGATGACCAGCATGAGCGCCGCGGAGTCCCACAGCTCGCGGTTGCGGCCGCGGGTGACGGTGACTTCGGCGGCGCGATCGATTTCGTCGGGCAGCGCGGCGGCGTCGGCAAACGTCAGGAAGCGCCCGTCGGGAACGGCTTGCGCCAGCTGTTGCAGCGGCTCGGCCTGGAGGCGCAGCGTGCGCAGCTCGATCTCGGGGCGATAGACGCGCAGCGAACGCGTCAGGAAGCGATCGGCGGCGGACGCCGGGGCGGCGCCCGGCCGCGCGACGCGCACGATCGCGGCGCCCTCGCGCTCGCCGAGCGCTCGTCCGGCGAACCAGCCTTCGCGTCCCGGGATCGCGGCGAGCGTGAGCGGGCGGCGCGTGCCGTCGGCGTATTCGATGTCGCCTTCGAGCGTGGGTTCGTGCCAGGGGGCGAACTGCTCGTCGAGCACGCGGGCTTCGATCTTTACGGTGTCGCCGAGATTCACCGCGTCGCGATCGAGCGTGATGACGCCGCGCTTCCCGCCCGCGGTTCGGCGGGCCTGTGCGAGATAGCGCGTGAGCTGGATCCAGAAGCGGTTGAATTGCCGCTGCGCGTTGGCACGCCAGCGCCAGGTTCCGTCGAAGCCGAGAAACGCCGCCCGTCCGGCGCCGAAGGGTTGCAAGGCGAAGAGCACCGCACCCGCGCCGCGCGTGCGGTCCGGTGTCTGCCCGAGCCGCAAGAGGACGGTCGCGAGCGGTTTCTCGCGCTGCACGGGCAGGTGCCAGAAGACGCCGGGCAGGGCGCTCCACAGACGGCGGCTCGCGGCCGGGTCGGGCAGCAGCGCGAGCAGCGGATGGTCGGCGACGTCGGCCGGTGCGTCGAGCGGCGCGGCCTGTGTGCGATACGTGCCTTCGTCGCTGAGGCGCACGTCGGCGTCGGGGTCGGGCACGATCGGCAGACAGGCAACGAGGTCTTGCAGTCGCGCGTCGCGCAGAAAGCGCGACGTGAAATGCGGCCCGGCCTGCACCAGCAGTCCGCCACCAAACTCATCCACCAGCCGCCGCACGCCGACCGCCCACGCGGAGTCGAGGTCGGCGGGGTTGGGGTCGAGCAGCAAGAGCGCATCGTAGGCGAAGAGCTCCTCGGGTTTGCGGGGCAGCTCGGTGATGACGGTGTCGCCGTCGCGGACCGCTTGCGCGTCGGCGGATTGAAGCCAGACGCTCAGGTCGATGGTCTTGTCGCGTTCGAGCAGCGTGGTGGCGAAGCGGAAGTCGTACGAAGGCCGACCGGCGACCACGAGCACGCGAAGCTTCTCGTCGACGATGCGCACCGTCGCTTCGCGCGAGTTGTCCGTCTCGAGCGCTTCGCCGGGCAGCCGCGCCAGGCGGGCTTCGTAGGAGAACTCGCCGACCTCGCGCGGCTGGATGCGAAAGAGCTCGACCGCGCTGCTGATCTCGCCGCCGAGCGTCACATTTCGCGATTCGACCACTCGCGGCTCGCCGGCGTCGCCGACCCCGCGGACCAGCAGGTCGAGCCGGACGGGCGTGGGCTCCAGGCCGTTGGCGGCGAGTTGCACACGGATCTCGAAGGGGTCGTGCTTGGGCGGGGCGGCCGGCGCCGTAAGCTCGGCCACGCGGACGTTGGGCGGCTCGGCGGCGGCGCCGATGCCGACCGCGAAGACCCGGGCCTTGAAGCGGGCGACATAGGCGGCGAGTTCGTCCGCCGACATGCCCTTGTTCGCTCCGCCGACGCTGAAGACCACGACACCGGCGATCGGGCCGCTGCCGGATTGCTCGATCGCGAGCGCGAGCGCGGCGCCGAGATCGGTGCGGTTCTGAATCCCCGTTGCGAGCGGCTCATGCAGGCGCCGG
>JBFXAM010000063.1:0-25006 GCA_050184295.1 Phycisphaerae bacterium
TTCCGATCTAAGTGCGAATCGGGCGCGACGGGGACGAAGGAGCGGAGCGCGAAGTCGGTGTTGCAGATCATGGTCGGATTGTAGCAACGCGGCGGCGCTCGCGCGCGCGTCGCGAAGGCATCGGGAACCGCCAGGCTCACACCGCGCTCGGGCCGCGTTCGCACCGCTCGCGCTCGGCTCCTCGCCCGGCGGGCGCGGGGCGCTACTCCCGCGTCGCATAGAAGAGATACTGATCCCCGGTCGTGTCCAGCAGCAGGTCGCCGAGCCCGCCGTCGAAGTTGAGCAGATATCCAAATGTGCCGTCGACGCGCCCGTCGGCGAGCGTGCCCCAGGCGTAGAGGACTGCGTTGCCCACGCGCAGCCCGAGGAAATCGACCTCGACATACGCGGCCAGGCCGATCTGGTCGCCGACCGTGACGCCATACGATGCCGACCGGTACGTGATTCCAGGCAGCGTGGTCGGCTGTCGGTCCGCGGTGATCTCCAGATCAGCGCCGTAGATGTCGGCGAGGAAGAACTGGTTGTCGCGCACGCGCGTGATGCGACCGCTCGCGGCGACGTCGACGCGAAAGATCAGTCCGTCGACGGGCGGGCGCTCGAGGAGCCCGCCGTTGAGCAGCCCGCCATAAGGACCCGGAGCGGGCGCGACCGACTGCGGGTCGTCGGGGGCGTTGGGATCGAACTTGCGGAAGATCGCCCAAGTCGCGCCGCCGAGCGACTGTGGGCCGGTGTCGGCGGCGGCGGTCTGCTTCTGGTTCTGCGGCAGGACGACGTCGAGCTCATCCGGCAAGCCGGTGCTCAGCGGACATCCGGCGAAAACGACCAGCGAAAGCACGAGCGTGGCGGCGAGGATCGGGCGCATGGGCGGCTCCTGCGCGGCGCGAAACGCGCGGCGTGACCAGATGGTAGATTCGCGCGCGGGACATTGCCAAGGGGATTGCTTGGCGCGGAATGGGCTCGAAGTCCGGGGCGCGGCGTTTGACGATCCGTCGCACCGCGTCGTTACACTGCGCGACGATGGCGAACCCCGGAGTTCTCTGGATCGGCCCGTCGGGCTGGAGCTACGCCGACTGGGGCGGCGTCGTGTATCCCGCGCGCCGACCGGCGGGGTTCGCGCCGCTGGCGTTCATCGGCAAGCTGTTCAATGCGGTCGAGGTCAACTCCAGCTTCTACGCGATCCCCGCGGCGCGCACCGTCGCCGCCTGGCCCGCGCAGACGCCGCGGCCGTTTCGGTTCGCGGTGAAGGTGTTTCAGGGCTTCACGCACACCCGCGATGAACCGCCGTCGCCGACGACCGCGCAAGCGTTCTGCGAGGCGATCGAGCCGCTCCGCGTCGCGGGCGTGCTCGGTCCGCTGCTGTTCCAGTTTCCGTGGTCGTTCCGCCATCGGCACGAATCGGTCGAGTGGCTGCGGCGCGTCACCGGGCTCTTCGAGAGCTACACGCGCTTCGTCGAAGTGCGGCATTCGTCTTGGGCGGCGCCCGCGGCGCTCGACGCGCTCCGCGGCGTCGGCGGCTTCTGCAACATCGACCAACCGGCGCTCCGCGACTGCTTGTCGCCAAGCGCGCACGTCTTCGGCAACGCGGCGTACGCGCGGCTGCACGGGCGCAACGCGGCCAACTGGTTCGCCGAGAACCAGCCGGCGTTCGAGCGCTACAACTACCTCTACGACGACGCCGAGCTGCGCGAATGGGTGCAGAAGATCGCGCAGATGCGCGCGATCGCCGCGGAAACGTACGTCTTCACCAACAACCACTATCGCGGGCAAGGCGTCGTGAACGCGCTCGAGCTGCGGCACGCGCTCGGCCTGCCCGCGGTCGAACTACCGCCGGGGCTGGTGAGCGCCTATCCGCGCCTGGCGTCGATCGGCAAGGGGCCGCGACAGATGGAGCTGTTCTGAGGAATGCGGGATGGTGAATGCCGAGTGCAGAAGGGCCCGCGCAGTACGCGCGCCCCTTCGGCACTCTGCATCCTGCACGCATCGCTCGCCGACGCGGTACGCCGACGTGCCCCGGCGACGCCCGTGGGGCGAACCCACATGCAGTTGGCTTGAAGAATGGGCCGGTCGCCCGCGCCGGGCGGCTTCGGGTGGTCGCTAGCTGATCAACAGCAGCGTGCGCGGGGCGGCCGACCAACTGAGGAGAAGGATCAGCAGGGCCCCGGTCAGCAGCCACAAGGCGCCGGCCAGCCGGCCGCCGTCGCGGCTCTCCAGGGGCGTGAAGCTCGGGGCGAGCAGGCCCGTCGACATGCGGCCCGCCGGCGGCAGATGCCGCGGTGGCGCCGACGAGCGCGGCGTGCGGTGGGGAAGCCGGTGAGTCACCAGTTCCACAAACATCGCATCAGCCCTCGACGCCGAGCAACAGGTAGTCGTACCAACTGAGAATGACGCGGAAGATCTCGCCACACCAGAATGGCATGGTCCACCTTGCTTCGATCCCGTACTCCGCCTCCGCCAGCGAGAACCCGAAGTGCCGGTGTACTTTTCGGCTGCGCGTACGCGGGGCTTGAAGCGCGGCGACGGAAACACGTCCGCGGGGCGCGACGGAACCGTGTTTCGTGTCGATCGCGGCGCTCCCGGCGATCCGCCGGTCTGCTGCGCGGGGCGCAAAATTCGCCGGCGCCACGGCGTCGCCGTCCGATCCGCCGGCGAATATGCCGTCGCCGCCGCCGAATACCTCTCAGCGTTCGACCGGCGAGTGCGACGGCGACGGTGGTTGAAAACTGAGCGGAACCTGCCGCGCCCGAAGAACTTACGCATCGGTCGCCGGCTTTCGGCCGCGGCGGTGATTCGGTCCGGCGCACGCCCGGTCTCGCACGGATCTTTTAGAATCCGGTCGCCGCTCTTGGCGGATCGTTGAGGCACGCATGTTCGCGCGATGGATGAATGTTCGACTTCGTGCCGCCGAGCAGGCCCTCGACGAGGGCCGGCTCGACGACGCTTATCGAGCCGCGCTCGAACCCGACGTCCGCGCCGACCGGCGCGGCCAGCGGCTGCTCGATGCGCTCGAGCGGCCGCTCTTGGCCCGCGCCCGGCTCCACCTCCAGGCTGGCCGCTATCGCGCCGCGCTCGACGACCTTGAGCGGCTCGCCGCGGTGGCGCGCGGCGGGGCGGAGCTCGAGGCGTTGCAGGAGCGCGTGCTGGCGGCGTTGCGGTCGCAGCAGGCGCAGGACGCGGCGGCGCACGACGCGTACGCCCGTGCCGCGGAGGCGGTCCGAGAGGGGCGGCTCGACTCGGGGCGCGTGGCGATCGAGGGGGTGGACGACCCGCAGCGGCGCGCCGCGTTGCACGACGAGCTCGACCAGCGCGCCCGGCGCAGCGCTCAGCTCTTGGAGCAGGCCCGTGCGGCGCTCGCGGCGGGCGACGTGCTCGCCGCTTGCCGCTTCTGGGCCGACGCGTGCCAGCGGCACGGGCGCGGCGCGGACGCCGACGCGCTGCTGGCGCCGCTCGCAAGTGCGTATCGCGCGCAGCTCGACGAGTTCTTCGCGCACGGCCGGCTTGACCGCTTTGCCACGCTGCTCGGCGCGACGGGCGCGTTTCGCGACCTCAACCCCGCGCTGCGCGAGTACGACCCTTGGCTCGCCACCGCGACGCAAGCCGCCGCCGCGCTCCGCGCGAACGACTTCGCCGCGGCCCGCGAGGCGCTGCTGCGTCTGTCGGCGCTCCCGCGGCCCGCGCGTTGGGTGGGCGAGACGCTCGCGGCGCTGGCGCAGCTCGCGAACACGCGCGAGAAGCTGCTCGCCGGACCGCTCGCGCTGCTGAGCACGGCGCCGGCGGCGCCGCGGACGGCGCCGGACAACGACATCCGCACGCAATCCGCGCCCCGCATCGCCGCGCCCGCCGACACCGCCCGACTGCGCCGCGACACGCGACTGGTGCTGCTCGTCGACGGCGGCGGCAGCAGCCTGCTGCTCTCCGCGGACGCGATCCGCATCGGACGCGCGGGCGCGCCCGGCGACGTCGACGTGCCGATCCCGGCGGATGTGCACGCGCATCACGCCGACATCGTGCGCGCCGGCGACGACTACTTTCTCGTGGCCCATGCGCCGACGCGCGTCAACCAGCGGACCGTTCAGCGCACGCTGATGCGGCACAACGACCGCGTCATGCTCGGCGAACGGGCGCGCTTCACGTTCCTGTTGCCGAGCCACAAGAGCGCGTCGGCGGTGTTGAAGCTCGCGGACCGCTGCCGCCTGCCGCAGGACGTGAGCCAGGTCGTTCTGTTTCGGGATACGTGCATGCTGGGTCCGCACGCGCAATGCCATGTCCCGGTGCGCGAAGCGGACAGCCGCGTCGTGCTCTTCGAACGCGACGGGCGCCTCTTCGCCCGCCGGACCGCGGCGGACGGGCGCCCGGCGGACGCGCCCGAACCGGTCGCGTTCGATCAGACGATGCAGGTCGGCGACTTGCGCCTGACCGTGAAGCGCTATTCGCCCGGGAGCGCATCGGCCTGATTAGAAGTTGCGACGTAGATTCTCGTTGCACCTGCGTCCGGGCACGGACGAAAATGGGCAGGCTTGGGCGGAGTGATTGACGCCGGCGCCGAATACTCCGGCGGAGGGCACGAACCGTGGCGTACACCTTCAAACATGGCGACCGGCCGCTCGACGGATTGACCGTCCAGCGCGCCGTCGGGCGCGGCGGATTCGGCGAGGTCTACTACGCGCTCACCGACGCCGGCAAGCAGCTCGCCGTGAAGTATCTGCGCGACAACGCCGAGATCGAGCTGCGCGGCATCGCGAACGTGCTGAACCTCAAGAGCCCGCACCTGATCACGATCTACGACGTGCGGCGCGACCCGCGCAACGACGCGTTCGTGCTGATGGAGTACGTCAGCGGCCCGTCGCTCCGCGACCTGCTGATTGCCGAGCCGAACGGCCTCGGGACGCAGAAATCGGCGTTCTTCCTCACCGGGCTGTGCAAAGGCCTGAGCTACCTGCACGACCGCGGCATCGTGCACCGCGACCTCAAGCCGGGCAACGTGTTCTATGACGACGGATACGTGAAGATCGGCGACTACGGGCTGAGCAAGTACATCCCGCTCAGCCGCCACAGCGGTCAGACGATCAGCGTCGGCACCGTGCACTACATGGCCCCCGAGATCGGTTCGGGACAGTACACCAAGGCGATCGACATCTACGCGCTCGGCGTCATGCTCTTCGAGATGCTCACGGGGCGCGTGCCGTTCGCGGGCTCGAGCATGGCCGAGATCCTGATGCGCCATTTGACGGCGCGGCCGGACCTCGCCGACATCCCCGAGCCGTTCGCAGGCGTGATCACCAAAGCGCTCGCCAAGGATCCCGAGGAGCGCTATCAGGACGCCAACGAGATGCTCGACGCGCTGCTGGCGGGAGGCGTCGGCGAGAGCGTCGCTTCGTTCGACCCCAGCTCGCTGACGCGCGCCGCCGCGCGCGCCGCCGACGCCGGCGACGACACCGAACGCACCCACACCGCGTCGCCCCGTCCGCGCCCCGTGGCACCGCTCGACGTCCACGAGCGAACGCCGCGGATGGTCTTCGAGGCGGACCTGATCAGCGGGGACGTGCGCGTCGGCGGAAAGGCCGGCGGCCGGCTCGCACGACTCGAGCGCAAGTTCGAAAACAAGCTCGACAAGTGGGAGCGCAAGCTGGTGCAGCGCGGCTTCCGGCGTGTCGCGCAGGCGAAGGGCGCCCGCGGGCGCGATGCGGCGGGCGCTCCGGCGCCGCCGCGCGTGACCGGCGGTCACCGCTTCGGCATGACGATCATGCTGCTGGCGATCACGGCGGCGCTGGCGGGCGCGGGGGTGCTGCTGGCCGAAGTGCGCAGCGGCGTTCGCAACGAGCCCGCGGTTTTCTTTGGGCTGTTCTTCATGATGGCCGGGTCGGTCATCGGCGGACTCGTGGCGCACTTCGGTTTTCTGCAGCGCATCCCGGTGCGCAATCCGTTTCTCGACCGACTCGCGTACGCGTCGACCGCCGGCATCTTCTCCATGCTCGCGCTGGCGCCGTTCTCCGCGACGCATGACGACCTGCGCGTGATTGTCGCCGCCCCACTGGTCGCGATGGTGCTGTGCGACTGGAGCACGCGCATCGAGCAGGGCCGCCGCGGCGACGTGAACGGATGGAGCGCGTTCTGGCCGGCGATCATCGGACTGGCGACCTCGGCGATGCTCGATGCGGAAGAGTTCTCGCTGCTCGGCGGGGCCGCCACCGGCGCGATCGTGCTGCTGACGCAATCGGCGGCCGGCATGTGGCCGACCGGCGGGCGCGCTCGAACGCGGAGCGGCGGTTGGGGGCCCGCGCCGGTCGCCGCCGGCGCAGGCGCAGCCGGGGATCGCGAGCACGACGACGAAACCCACGCGGCCCAGCGGGAGATTGCCGGCGCGGTGAACGCAGCGCGCCGGGAAGTCGCCGGCGCAGTGCAGGCCGTGCGCCGCGAGGTCGCGGACGCGTTCGCCGCGGCACGCGGCGCGCCCGCGGAGCCTGCGACATCGCCGGTGACGACCATGGAACCGGACGATCGCGGCGCCGCCGATGCGCCGCCGATACCCTCCGCGATCGTTTCGCCACCCTGGGCGCCGCCCGCGGCGCCGGCGCCGGCCCAGCCGTCCTTCGCCGGGCGCGCGGCGAACGCGGGGCTGGCGTTTGTCGCCAAGCTCATCATCCTGGGCGGCATGGTGGTCGCGATCGCGAGTGCCGCGTCGATGTACTACGTCGCGTTGCCCGGTGGCCGCGTGCTGGCGTGGGACGACGACCACTTCCGCGCCGTTCGCTACCATGAGGGCTTGGCGCGCGGCACGATCCCCACGCCGCTGGTTGCCGCTCCGTTCGTTGTCGGCACGGTGCTGCTGCTGATCGCACGCCGCCAGACCGGTTGGGCACACGTGGGGCGCGCCTGGTTTGGGGCCGCCGCCGGACTCGCGGCGGTCGCGCTCGCGCTGGGGCCGGCCAATTCGGCGTTAAGACATCTCTACGCCGCGGGCGGCGACAGCCCGCCTTCGCCGGAGCACATCGCGCCGCTGCTGGGCGTGGCAGCGACGGCCAGCCTGACGCTGCTGCTCTTGTTCTGGCCGCGCGCGTCGCGCCAGCGGGTGGTCACGATCTAAGCGCCCGGTGGGGCTGCGGTCCGGCGCGCGTCCGGTTGCGCGGGAAGCGAACACGCCCAACCGGGCCCGATCCGAAGACCGCAATTCCGGATTCTGGAACTGTCAGAGACGCAGAGCGACGAATCACTCGCACCGCCACGTCTCGCCGGGCTTCATTTCGCGCACCTCGACGCCCTGCGGCGCGAAGCCGCGCGCGTCCTGAGCCAGCACCGGGAACGTCTTGTAGTGAATCGGAATCGCGACCTGCGGGCGGATCAGCTCCGCCGCCCGCGTCGCCAGCTCGGCGCCCATCGTGAACCGGTCGCCGATCGGAATGCACGCGACGCGCGGCTGGTAAATCTCGCCGAGCAACTTCATGTCGCCGAAGAGCCCCGTGTCGCCGCAGTGGTACACCGTCACGCCGCCGATGTGGATCATGAGGCCGCAAGGTTGTCCCATGTAGCGGCCGGCGTGTGATGACGAGTGAAACGCCTGGGTGAACGCGACCCAGCCGAAGCTCGTCGCGATCCTGCCGCCGGGGTTTCCGGGGTCGGTCTTGCAGCCCTGCTCGCCGGCGAACTGGCAGATTTCCCAGCACGCGACGAGCGGCGCGCCGTTCCGCTTCGCGATCGGAATCGCGTCGCCGAGATGGTCGTCGTGCCCGTGCGTGAGCGCGACATACTGGCACGCGATGTCGGCCGGCTTGTGTACGGCGAGCGGGTTGCCGGTCAGAAACGGATCGACCGCGACCGTGCATCGGCCGTCGCTGACCAGAAAGCCGCTGTGCCCGAGATAGGTAATCGTGGATGCCATGACAGGTCTCCTCTGTCGCGCGGCGCGTCACACGCGGCTGCACGCGCGGCGCCGGCGATTGTACGTCGCCGCGTATCGGGCGCGCCGCGCGACGGCGTGGATGCGGCGCGGGTTTCCACGCGCGGGCGCCGCGACGACTCTACAATGGCGTCGATGGACCTCGACCTCGCAACGCTGCCGATTCCCGACTGGGGCCTGCGCTGTCCACGCTGCGATTACGCGCTTCGCGGGCTGCCCACGCACCGCTGCCCCGAGTGCGGCGCCGACATCGACATCGGGCGGCTGGTCCATTCCTGGACCCGGCTGCGCGATCCGACCTTCGCGGGCCGCGAGCTGCCGATCCCCGACTGGGGCCTGCACTGCGGAGATTGCCGCTATCCGCTCCGCGGACTGCCGACCCACACCTGCCCCGAGTGCGGCGCCGAGCTGCACCCCGAGCAGGCCCGACCGCGCGGCGTGTGGTTTCTCGTCGAGCCGCAGCAGCACCCCGGCCTGATCGCGCCGGTCGTCGAGATGATGCTCGCCCGCGAACGCATCCCCTACGTCGCGGTCGATCAACAGGGCATCCTCGAGATCACGCTCGGCAGCCGGATGATCGGCGCGCGCCTCTTCGTCGCGTGCGAGTTCTTCCTCGACTTCTGCTGGCACGTGCGGCGATTGCAGGAGCAGCTCGCGCGCGACGCGGTCGTCGGACGCAGCACGTGGCGGTGCGCGCACTGTGGCGAGGACGTGCCGGGACACTTCGAGCTCTGCTGGAACTGCCAGACGCCGCGCAACCGCGAATAGCCAAGCGACGCCGAAGGCCGTAGATTTCCGCCAGCGGGCGGCGGCGCCGCGTCGCGCGAGCAGGAGGCGTCGATGATTCGCACGGCTGGGGAAACGGGATTTGTGCACCGGATGCTCGACAGCGGCGTGGAGTTCGCCGCCGACGTGCTGCCGGATCGCGACACGGTCGGGCTGACGTTCCGCATGCTGAGCGGCGCGGCGGAGGATCCGCTGGAGCTGGGCGGGATCGGCGCGATTGTCGAGCGGACGCTCTCGAAAGGCACGCGGCGTTTCGACGGGCGCGGGCTGGCGGATGCGTTCGACGCGCTCGGCGCGCAGTGGAGCACCGCGACCGGGCGGCAGTCGACGATGGTGCGGGTCGTGTGTCTTCCGGAGTTTGCGCCCGAGGTGGTCGATCTCGTCGCGGAGATGATCGTTCACCCGACGTTTCCCGACGACGCTTGTCGGGTCGCGGTCGAGCTGGCGCAGCAGGATCTGAAGCAGCTTGAGGACGACGCGGGCGAGTTGGTGCGGCTGATCATTCAGCGCCTGACGTTCGGGCCCGTGTTGGGGCGTTACTCGGGCGGCTCGCCGGAGACGCTGGCGCGGATCGGGGCGCGGCAGGTGCGCGAGCACTGGGCACGGACGTATCACGCCGGGCGGTTGCAGGTCAGCGCCGCCGGCCCGATCGACGCCGACGGGCTTGCCGCGCGGCTCGAGGCGAGGTTTCTCGGGCTCGGTCGGGCCGAGCCCGAGGGGCGGGGGCGCGCGGCGTTCGAGTTTCAGCCGGCGCGCGAGCACCGCCACAAGGAGCTCAAGCAGCAGCAGATCGCAATTACGTTGCCGGGCGCGCGGCGCGACGATCCGGAGTTTCCCGCGGAGCAGGTGCTGATCGGCGTGCTCTCGGGCGGCATGAGCGGGCGGCTGTTCACGGAGGTGCGCGAGAAGCAGGGGCTCGTGTACTGGGTCGGTGCGTGGCACGAGCACCCGCGCGGCGCCGGCGTGCTGCATCTCGGTGCGAGCACCACGCCGGAGCGCTGCCACCAGACGCTCGACACGCTGCTGCGCGAGCTGCGGCGCGTCTCGGAGGATCTGACCGACGCGGAGACGCGCCGAGCGCGGGACAGCCTGATCGCGCATGCGCTGACCGAGGACGACCTGACGCGGGCGCGCTCGAGCGGGCTGAGCGACGACCTGTTTCACTTCTCGCGGCCGGTCGGCCTGGCGGCGAAGCTCGACGCGTTGCGCACGGTCACGGTGGAGCAGGTCGCGGAGTACGCCCGCCGCCTGCCGATCGACCGCATCTGCGTCGCGACGCTGGGGCCGCGGGAACTCTGACCGCTCCGCATGGCTCGATTGCGGATCACGGCCCGCGGATCGGGGACTCGCGCGTGCGGCGGCGTTCCGCGCGCCGTTCCGTGGACGGGTTGCGCCGGCGTGGGTGCACGCGCGACGCAGCGCTTCAATCCGCGATCGGCGCGGCCCACGCCGACCCACGAGCTCCGGGCCGCGCGCCCCTTCCGCGCTCCGTCGCCCGGCTGCTATACTTCCGGTTCGCGCAATCTTTGACGATTGCTCATCGAACCTGGGCACACGCAACTCGATAGGGACGGAGGCTCTGGCATGGGCGCTCGTGAAGTCGCAGATTTCCGTAACGCCGCCATCGTCGGTCATAGCGCCGCGGGCAAAACCACGCTCGGCGAGGCCCTGATGCACAAGGCCGGCGTCACCACCCGACTCGGCAACGTCGACGACGGCACGAGCGTGCTTGACTACGACGAAGAGTCCAAGGAACGGCGCCACAGCGTCGACTCCACCGCCTACTTTCTCGAACATCACGGCAAGCTGATCAACCTCATCGACACGCCCGGCATGCCCGACTACTGCGGCCCCGCGCTCGCCGCGCTGGCCGCCGTCGAGACCGTCGTCGTGTGCGTGTCCGCGGCCCACGGCATCGGCGTCAACACGCGCCGCATGTTCAACGCCGCACGCGATCTCGGCCTCGCGCGCATGATCGTCGTCACCAAGCTCGACGCCGAGAACATCAACCTCGTGGAGACCATCAACGCGATCCAGGAGTCGTTCGGGACGGCGTGTCTGCCGATCAACCTGCCCAGCGGCGGCGGGTCGGCGATCGTCGACATCCTGGCGAAGGACGAAGGGCAGGTCGATCTGCTCGACGTGCATCACTGTCACACGCAGTTGCTCGACGTGATCGCCGAAACCGACGATTCGCTGATGGAAAGCTACATGGAGACCGGCACGATCGCGCCCGAAAAGCTCGAGCCGGCGATCGCCGCCGCCGTCGTGATGGGCAAACTCGTGCCGGTGCTGTTCACCAGCGCCAAGAAGGGCGTCGGCATCGACGAGCTGCTCGACGCGCTCGTGCTCTTCGGGCCGTCGCCGGTGCTCGGCAAGCACCGCCAGATCGTCGTCGCCGAGGGCGGCGAAACCAAAACGACGGACATCAAGGTGTCGCCGGACGGCGACTTTGTCGCACAGGCCTTCAAGGTCACGAGCGACCCGCGCAGCAGCATCAAGTATTCCCTGGCGCGCGTCCACGCCGGCATGCTCAAAGGCGACGGCACGCTCCACGTCGGCGACGACCGCAAGGGCCAGCGGCCCGGACACATCTTCAAGCTCCGCGGCGGCGAGCACATCGAGGTGCCCGTCGCACAGGCCGGCGACATCGTCGCGTTCGCCAAGCTCGACCTGCACATCGGGTCCATGCTCGGCAACCACCCGATCGAAGGCGCGATCCCGCTGCCGCGCTTTCCGACGCCGATGTACTCGCTCGCGATCGCGCCCAAGTCGCGCGCCGACGCGGACAAGGTCGGCGTCGCGCTGCACCGCTTCATGGAAGAAGACCCCTGCTTCAAGAGCCACCGCGACGGCCAGACCGGCGAACTGGTGATCGAGGGCATCGGCGACCTGCACCTCACGGTGGTCCGCAGCAAGATGAAGCGCATGTTCAAGCTCGACGTCGACTCGCACGCGCCCAAGATCCCGTATCGCGAGACGATCGCCGGCGCCGCCAAGTACGTCGAATACACGCACAAAAAGCAGACCGGCGGGGCCGGGCAGTTCGCCCGCGTCTTCATCGACCTCGAACCCAACGAGCGCGGCAAGGGCTACGAGTTCGTCGACAAGATCTTCGGCGGCGTGATCGACCAGGCCTTTCGCCCCAGCGTCGACAAGGGCATCCGCGACGTGCTCAAGACCGGCGTCGTCGCCGGCTACCCGGTCGTCGATGTGAAAGTATCGCTCGTGGACGGCAAGACCCACCCCGTCGACAGCAAGGACATCGCCTTCCAGATCGCCGGTCGGCAGGTCTTCAAGAAGGCCTTCGCCGCCTCCAAGCCCATCCTGCTCGAGCCCATCGTCAACGTCGAGGTGACCGTCCCCAACAACTTCGTCGGCGACATCACGCGCGACAT
This sequence comes from Phycisphaerae bacterium, assembly GCA_050184295.1. Classification (GTDB taxonomy): domain Bacteria; phylum Planctomycetota; class Phycisphaerae; order UBA1845; family Fen-1342; genus JBFXAM01. Next base: position 12,076 of record JBFXAM010000063.1, read on the forward strand.
CGCCGGCAAGCGCGGCCACATCGTCGGACAGGACGTCCTGCCCGGAAACCAGGCGCTCATCCGCGCCACCGTCCCGCTCGCCGAGGTCGCCAACTACGCCTCGCAGCTCAAGAGCGTCACCGGCGGACAGGGTAGCTACGGCATGGAGCTCAGCCATTACGACATTGTGCCGCCCAACGTCCAGCAGCAGATCGTCGCCAACTTTAAGCCCAGGGGCGACGACGACGAGTAGGCCGGCGGCGACAGGACGAGTAGGCTGGCCGCCACCGATGGCCTACGGGACATCCTGGCCCATGACCATTGGGACGAGAGCACACGTACGAACGGACGTCGGGACGGCGAGACACGGAGCACGACGGAACGAGCGGGCAAAGGAATCGCTCGGCGCAACGCTGCGGCGCTCCACGTCACCAACCTTCGCGCGCGTAAGCCCGCGGTTCGTAGGAGCGCGGCTCGCCCGTCGATCACGGCTGAGCCGCGCCGACGACCCGCGCGACGTCGCGCGGCGGCAGGCCCTCCCAGGCCGGAGGCCTGAACGTCCGTAGCCGGGAGTGGAGCGCCGCGACACGCCCGGATCGACGATCGTGCGCCCCTTCCCCTCTGGATTTCACGCCGATGGCGTGATACCGATTGGCGCGGCGTCGAGCGTCGCGCCGCGGTGACCGTGCCTGTTGTCGTTCGTGCGTCGCTTCGTCTCTGCCGATCGGCCGAGGTCTGCATGAGCCTGCTTCTCATCGTCGCGCTCGCTGCCGGCGCTTTGGGGCTCGCCTATTGGCTCTATGGCGGGCTGCTCGCGCGGCTGCTGCAACTCGACGCGACCCGCAGGACGCCGGCGGTCGAACACCGCGACGACTGCGACTTCGCCCCGCTGGCGCGACTGCCCCTGCTGAACCAGCACTTCTCCGCCATCGCGGCCGCCGGCCCCGTCGTCGGACCCATCCTCGCCGGACTCATGTTCGGCTGGCTGCCCGCACTGATCTGGATCGTGCTGGGGGCGATCTTCATCGGCGGCGTGCACGACCAGACCGCGTTGCTCGCGTCGGTGCGCCATCGCGGGCGCTCGATCGCGTTCGTTGTCCGCGAGCACATGACCCGCCGCTCGTACGTGCTCTTTCTGCTTTTCATCTGGCTCGCGCTGGTCTACGTCGTCGTCGCGTTCACCGACATCACCGCCGCCTCGTTTGTCGGGCTGCGCACGCTCGAAAGCGGCGAGGTCGTCTCGGGACCGGGCATCGCCACTTCGTCGCTGCTGTACCTGCTGCTCCCCGTCGCGATGGGACTGCTCATCCGCTTCGCGAAGCTCCCGCCGACCACCGCCGCGCTCGTCTTCCTCCCGCTCGTCGGCGTCTCGATCTGGGCCGGACAGCTTCTGCCGCTCGATCTCGCCGCCCTGCTGAATCTCAGCGACGCGAACGCCCAGCGCACCTGGAACGTTCTGCTGCTCGCGTATTGCTACGCCGCCTCGATCATCCCCATGTGGCTCTTGCTTCAGCCGCGCGGCAATCTCGGCGGGTGGTTCCTGCTCATCGCGCTGGTGGGCGGGACGGCGGGGCTGGTGCTCGGCGGCGGGCGCTTCACGCTCGAATACCCGGCCTTCATCGCCTGGCAGACCAGCGCCGGGCAGCCGCTCTTTCCGCTGCTGTTCATCACCGTCGCGTGCGGAGCTTGCTCCGGCTTTCACGCGATGGTCGCTTCCGGCACGACCTCGAAGCAGCTCCGCCGCGAGACCGACGCGCGCCCGATCGGCTATGGCGCGATGCTCATGGAGAGCATGGTCGCGGTGCTCTCGCTCAGTTGCATCATGATCCTCGCACCCGCCTCGCCGCTCCTCGCCGGACACACCCCCGTGCCCAACTTCCTCTACGCCAACGGCATCGGGGCGTATCTGGGAGTGTTCGGCGTTCCGGCGGCGTTCGCCGTCTCGTTTGCGCTGATGGCGTTCACGACGTTCGTGTACGACACGCTCGACGTGTGCACACGGCTCGGACGCTACTGCATCGAGGAGCTGACCGGCTGGCACGGGCGCTACGGCCGCTGGTTCGCGACCGCCGTCACGGTCGGCGTGCCGCTCTACTTTCTCGTGCTCGCGCCGGCGACCGCGAACGGCCAACCCGTGCCCGTGTGGCGCGCGTTCTGGAGCCTCTTCGGCGCCAGCAACCAGTTGCTCGCCGCACTCACGCTGGTCGGCGTGACGGTCTGGCTGTGGCGGACGCGGCGGCGTCGCTGGGTGTTTGCGGTCACCGGCCTGCCCGCGCTGTTCATGTACGTGTTCAGCACGTGGGAGCTGGTGCGAACCGTCCGCGCGGGGTTTGCGAACGGCCTGACCGGCAACCCCGTGCCGTGGGTCGCGCTGGTGCTGATCGCGCTCGCGCTGCTGATGCTGGTCGAGGCGATCGCCGTCTTTTTCCGCCGCGACCGCGCCATCGGTACGGCCGCGGACCCGCTGGCGGCGTCGGCGTAGCCCCGCCATTCACCGGCGCGCCAGCGCAGCGCACCCTGCCTGGCGAATCAGCGCCCGCGCGTCGCACGAATCAGAGCCGCGGGCGCAAGCCCGCGATTCGACAACGGTGGCCGACCATGCTGCGGCACCGATGTTGCTCCCAGTACGCCGGCGCGCAGCGCATCGTCGTCGGTCCCGGCTTCACCCGCCCATCAGCAGCGCCGCGACGAACGGGTCGATGTCGAAGTTGTTCGCGCGGCCGTCCTGGTTCACGTCGGCGGCGTTGATGCTCGGGCAATCCCACTGCGTCGCTTCGTGCGCGTCCGGGTCGGCCAGCACGGCGACGAACGGGTCGATGTCGAACGCATCCACCACGCCGTCGCAGTTCACGTCCGCCGGCGTGAAGGGCGTCAGCAGGATCGCGATGTTGACGGTCTGCCCCGCAATCTGGCCGCGCTCGTTGATGCCATACGCGGACACGATGAACTGCTCCCAGCCGGGCAGCACGGAGCCGGCGGCGAGGCACTCGTCCAACATGCGCAGGCCGCGCTGCGCGTCCCACACCCAGCCGCGATACGCGAGCCAGGGGTCGAACAGCGTCGTCTGGCCGACGACCTCGCCGTGCTCGTTGAGCGCGACGCCGGTCGTGCTGAGCGAGTTGGCGAACAGGCCGATCTGCTCATAGCCGGTCTGCGGATCGTAGAAGAAAGCGACGGCGTTCGTCAGCCGCCCGCACATCTGGCCCGCGTCGTTGATATCGAACGTACCGTGGGTCAGCACACCCCACGGCGTCGGCGGCATGGGTTGCATGCCGTTCTCGGGATCCCAGATGAAGCCCTGCGTGCCGGTGCTGCCCGTGCTGGCGCCGACGACTTGCAGCAGGTTGTTGATTCCGCCAGCGCCGCTGTACAGCGCACCGCCCGGCAGGTCGCCGAGGCCGATCATTTCGCGGTCCGGCGTCCACATCGCGGCTTCCGACCAGGATGCGTCTGTAGTGCCGCGCGTACCCGTCCCGACTATGTAGCCGGCGTCGTTGACAGCGATCGCGCGGCTGCCGAACGGCCCATCCGAGAAGTCGCCGAGCCCGACCATGCCGTGCTCGGCGGTCCGGATGAACGCCTCAAGTCCGTTGGCGCCCCGGCTGACGCCGACCACGACGGCGGAGTTGTTGATGGCGTAGGCGGTCGCTTCGGTGGTGCGGTAGCCGGGTCTTGGAAACGCGCCGATCGACTCCATTCCAGTGCTTGGTCGCCATAAGAAGGCAACGCTTCCGGCGCCAGGTGGTTGCGTCGATCCCACGACATGCCCAGTGTCATTTAGGTCGTACGCGCTGGAGTTATAGCCGAGAGCGCCCAGATCGGTGACGTGATAAAGCCGCTGGCGGTGTGCGCCGGCGACGACCGCAACCGAGGGCGCGAGCGCCAAACCGACGGCGGCAATGATATTAAGTCGCATGGTTCACCTCCCCTGTTAGAACCCGCCCGGGATGATGAACAGATCATTTAATAGCACGCTGAACTGGTTCGCGGTCGTGTGCGTCGTCACCACGTCGGGAAAACCGTCGCTGTTCATGTCCGCGCACTCCACGTACTGCGGCTTCGGCTGTCCCGCAGGATCGACACAGAACAGGTTCGGCGGATCGCAGAACTGCCCGTCGTAGGGCGCGTAGCCATACGCCGTGTATGCGACCAGGCCGCCATGGCCGGAGCACGGCGCGCCGAGGCGCGCGGCGACGACAAAGTCCTCGAGCTGGTCGGGAGATAGCTTGCTCACAGCAACGCCATACGGATCCGTCGCCCCGCCGAGCGGGTAGCTCCCGGCGGGTTGGTCGTCAAAGACGCCGCCGAGATCGGCGTGCCACACCTCCGCGAGGTGATCGCCCGGTCTCGTTACGATCGCGCTCGCCCGCTTCGAAGTCGTGAAAAAGTGCCCGATCGCGACGCCGCGGGCGCCCGGCGACGACCGCGTCTCCGTCGGCGCGAAAATCTGGTCGCCGACCTGCGTGTCGTTGATCAGCACGAGCATGCGCCCGAAGCCGTCCGGCGCCAGCACATCGCTCACCATCACGACGTCGAGCCGTCCGGGAATCGCCGGCTGGCGGATTTCACCCTTGTCGATCCCCACGCCCTGCCCGAACACGTTGGCGCTCATCTCGAAGATGATCGAGTTGAACGTTCCCGCCGGCTGCTGGCGCACCAACTCCGCCCGCGGGCGCTGCTCGTTGTCGGTGATGCGCGTCCCCGCGACCACCACGTCGACCGTCCCGTTCGTGTCGAAGTCCCACGCCACCAGGTCCGCCGCGAAGCGCGAATCCAGCGGCACGAACTGCGTCGCGAACGTCCCGGCGCCGTCGTTCTTCAGGATCGCGAGCTGCGCCCGGTCGTCCGCGAGCACGTCGACCGCGACGATCACGTCGAGATCGCCGTCAAAGTCGATGTCCGCCAGCTCCGCCTCGTTCGGCTTGCCGCCGACGTCGAACGGCGAGCCGGCGACGTGCTCCAGGGCACAGTTCGGCCCCGGCGGCACGTCCCAGTGGCCCGTGTTGCGGAAAACGCTCACCGTCCCCAGGTTCGAGTTGCAGATCACCACGTCCGGCCGATTGTCGCTGCCCACCAGCAGGCCGAGCGCCAGCCCGGTCGGGCGGCTCTCCTGGCAGCCCTCCAGCCCCGCACACGGACCTGCGCTGTTCACGCTGCAAAACACGAGCGGCGCCTTGAACCGCGGACGCATCTGGCACGGCTGGGCCACGACCGCCGAAAGACCGGCGTCGGTCGCCAGCACCGCCATCAGCGCCCAACCAAGCCTACCCCCCCCCCTTCCTTGTCCACAATACGAATTTCGAACGCGACATGTTCGGCACTCCATTGAAGTGGCGCGCCCCGACCCCAACCGCGGGGTCGGAGGACGCGCGGGGCAGGAATACACCTAGCACGCAGCGTGCCAGAGGGCGCCGGTTATAAAAAAGCTCCCACCAAGGCGATTAGGTCGAATTGGCGCGCGAGCGTGAAGACGACGCGCGCCGGTCGGCGGATGGGGATCGTGCGTGATCCGGGGGGGGGCACACGCACAACGCGCGCCGCATGGTGTGCATGAGACCGTTATCCGCGAATGCGCAGCGCTGCTTGAGCCGCGGGCTTCGGCCCGCGCGGACGCTCGTCGCGTCGCGCGCCGTGCCATCGAGAAGAATTGATACCGCTCGGAGTTGCAGAAACAGGAGGCCTCAGCGCTTCGCTGTCTTCAGTTTTTGCGCGACCGGCTTCACGACCAGGTCGTAGTCTTCCGTATCGACGCACTTGACGTTCACAAACGTTCCCGGTTCGACGCCGCCGTCGGGCAGGATGCTGACCGCGTCGACCTCGGGGGCCTGACCGGCGTGCCGCGCGACCGCGCCGCGCTCGTCGGTTTCGTCGTCCGAATCGACCAGTACATCAAATGACTTGCCCACCCAACGCCTCACCCCCGCCAGCGCCACTCCCTGCTGCGCGAGCATCAAGCGCTCGTGTCGCTGCGCGATCCGCGCCGGGTCGACGTGATCCTTCATGCGGCCCGCGGGCGTCTCGGGCTCGAGCGAGTAGGGAAACGCGCCGGCCGCGTCGAAGCCGAAGTCGCGCACGAACGCACACAATTCTTCGAACTCCGCTTCGGTCTCGCCGGGGAAGCCGACGATGAACGTCGTGCGAATGCTGACGCCGGGTATCCGCCGTCGCAGCTTGTCGAGCAGCGTCTCGGTTTGCTTGCGCGTGACGCGGCGGGCCATGGCGCGAAGCACGCGATCGTTGATATGCTGCAATGGAATGTCGATGTATTTGACGACGCGTTCGCAGCTTGCGATGGCGTCGATCATCTCATCGGTGAAGATCGACGGATAGACATACATTAGTCGAATCCACCGCGCCCCGTCGCATTCGCGATCGAGCGTCCGCAGCAGACCCGCCAGCCCGCCGGCGGCGCCGATGTCCGCGCCATAGCTGGTCGTGTCCTGCCCGATCAGGATGAGTTCCCGCGCGCCGTCGGCGATCAGCTCGCGACACTCCGCGACGAGCTGCTCGGGAGTCTTGCTATGCATCGGGCCGCGGATCGACGGGATCGTGCAGAAGGTGCACTTCTGGTTGCAGCCTTCGCTGATCCGCACATACGCATAATGTCGCGGCGTCAGGCGGACGCGGGCCTGGTCGCTCCAGGGCTGCGGGTGATAGTCGCCGAGAAACAGGTCGAGCCCCGCGTCGCGGTCGCTGCGCCACACGGCGCGGACGACATCGTCGCGGTTGTTCACGCCCACCAGCGCGTCGATCTCCGGCACCCACTCGCGCAGCTTCTCGCCGTCGCGCTGCACGAGACACCCCGCGACAACGATGCGCTGGAGCGTGCCGCGGCGCTTGCGCTCGGCGAGTTCGCGGAGCACGTCGAGCGCCTCCTGGCGCGACGATTCGAGAAACCCGCAGGTGTTCACGACGATCGTGTCGGCGGCTTCCTCATCGCCGCTGAGGGTCGCGCCGGACTCGGCGAGCTGGCCGAGCATCTTTTCGGAGTCGACGAGGTTCTTGGCGCAGCCGAGCGAAACGAACGCCACGATCGGAGCGTCGCCGGGTGGGGGAGAGGACGCAACGGGCTGGGCTTTTTGCCCCAGAACGGGCAGCCCGAGGCTCGCGCCCCGGCATCGGCCGGCGGTGTCGGGGCGCGGTTCGAACGAAGCGTCGTGCATGTGTCGATCTTTTCCGCCCGGGATCGCCCGCGCGCCAGGAAGGTTCGCGCAAGTCACTACGAACAAACAGCATAGCAGGTTCGCGGCGGGCTGGCAACGCGGCCGGCGGCGCGGCAGAATGGGGGCGCGCGAATCGCGCGAGCGCATGAAATTCGCGCGTGGCACGCTGCGTGCTAGGTCTACTCACCGGTGGCGCGCGGCTCGGGTGCCGCCCGATGCTCGACCCCGGTGCGGCGCCGGCCGCGCGCTCCGCTTGAACGCGAAGGATCCACCGCATGGCGCGGGCGTTTCTGATCAGCGCGATTGTGCTCGGCCTGCTCGGCGGCGTCGTCGCCGGCGTCGGCGCCTACACGTTCATCTACGCCGAGGGCGGCTCCTATCTCACCAACGACCCGAGCGCCTGCGCCAACTGCCACGTCATGCAGGCGCAGCTCGACGCGTGGGCCAAGGGCAGCCACCACGCCGTCGCCACCTGCAACGACTGCCACACACCGCACGATTTTTTGGGGAAGTGGATCACCAAGGCGCGCAACGGCTGGAACCACTCGCGCGCCTTCACCACCGGCGACTTTGTCTGGCCGATCCGCATCACGCCGACGAACCGCGCGATCACCGAAGCCGCCTGCCGGCACTGTCACGCCGACATGGTCGAGATGATCGACACGCGGCCCGGCGCCGCCGAGCCGCTCTCGTGCCTGCAATGTCATCGCGACGTGGGACATCTGCACTGACGACACCCGCCCGCGCCGCGCGCGACGCACCCGCGAATCAGGAGAACCCGTCATGAACCACACCGCGATCCCACCCGCGCCGCCCGCCCGAGCGCGCTTCTGGACGACCGTCACGCTCATCGCCGTGTTCACCGGGGCGGCGGCGTTCGGCGTGACCTGGCTGCTGGTCGACGTATTCACGCACAAGCAGGAGGCGAAGAACCCCTTCTTCCGCGTCGTCGAGCTGGCCGCCGACACCGCCGACCCAGCCACCTGGGGCAAGAACTTCCCGCTCCAATACGACGCCTACAAGCGCACCGTCGACATGCAGCGAACCCGCTTCGGCGGCAGCGAGGCGGTTCCGCGCACGCCGAGCGACGCCGACCCGCGCTCGCTGGTCGCCGAGTCGCGCCTCGAAGAGGACGGGCGTCTCAAGACGATGTGGGCCGGCTACCCGTTCTCGGTCGACTTCCGCGAGGAGCGCGGCCACGCGTACATGCTTGAGGACCAGACCTTCACGAAGCGCCACGAGGCGGCGCCGCAGCCCGGCGCGTGCCTGAACTGTCACGCGTCGATGGTGACGGCGTATCAGCGCGTCGGCGACGGAGACGTGTTCCAGGGGTTCCGGGCGATCAACGCGATGTCCTATCCCGAGGCGCGCACGCTCGCCGAGCATCCCGTCGCGTGCATCGACTGTCATGATCCGGCGACGATGGCGCTGCGCATCACGCGGCCCGCGTTCATCCAGGGCATCCGCGAGTACAAGGAGCAGGAGGGAGTGCCCGGGTACGACGTGAACACGATGGCGACGCGGCAGGAGATGCGCGCGTTTGTCTGCGGACAATGCCACGTCGAATACTACTTCAAGGGCAAGGACAAGCAGCTCACCTATCCGTGGTCGCGCGGGCTGAAGGTCGACGAGATCCTCGCCTACTATGACCAGACCGACTTCAAGGACTGGACCCACGCCGACACCGGCGCGCCCGTGCTCAAGGCCCAGCATCCGGAATTTGAAATGTGGAACCAGGGCATCCACGCGCGCTCGGGAGTCGCATGCGCCGACTGCCACATGCCCTACATGCGCGTCGGCGCGCACAAGATCAGCGACCACCACGTCCGCAGCCCGCTGCTTAACATCGCCCACGCCTGCCAGACCTGCCACAAGGAGACGGAACAGGAGTTGCGCGACCGGGCCGAGACGATCCAGGCGCGGACGTTTCGACTGCGGAGCATCGCGATGACCGCGCTCGTGGAGTTGATCCACGACATCAAGGCCTGCCGCGAAGCCGGCGCGACCGATTCGCAGCTCGAAAGGGCGCGCCTCGCGCAGCGCAAGGCGCAGTTCTTCCTCGACTTTGTCGAGGCCGAGAACTCGCTGGGTTTCCACGCGCCGCAGGAGGCCGCCCGCATCCTCGCCGAATCCATCGACGCCACCCGTCAGGGACAGGTCGCGCTCCGCGATCTGCCGATGAAGCGCGCCGGCGAAGAAGACCAGGCTGCGGCGAACCCTTTGGACAGGGAAGACGCGCTGGCCGCCCCCGGCGAGGCGTCGGCCGTCCGAACGGCGGTCCGTCCGTAGATCGCGATCGCGCCCCGCGGAGAAGTGCAGCGCCTCAAGCGGAAGTTCCGCTGCCGCCCAGGCCCGCGGCAGCCCGCAGGGCTGCGAGTTCGTAGCCGGGCGTGAAGCGCAGCGCCACGCCCGGTTCACGCCGGCACTCCAGTCCACTCCCAGCCCGAAGGGCTGGTCGGACCGTTCGAGCCCCAACGTACGATCAGGCCTTCGGCCTGAATCCACTTTTCAACCACCCGACACTTTCGGGCGTGCCGTTGCGCTTCACACCGGGCTACTCACGTTCACGCCTTCGGCCTGAACCGCCGTTCCACCCCGTGCGTCCCTTTAGTTAGCGACAAAGGCCACGTCGGGCGCGACCTTGAGCTTCCCGCCGGCGCACACGAAGTCGCCTATGAACGACGTCGGGGAGTCGATGTCCAGCACGCCGCCGCTGAGTTCAAGCTTGGCGTTCACGTTGGCGAAGAGCGCGTATTGCGAGACCTGGAACGTGCCGCCGGAGATGAGCACGCGGCCGGTTGTGGAAAACTGGCTGCCGCTGGCGGCATAGCCGATGCGGAGCGAGCCGGCGCTGCAATCGAGCTTGCCGTCGCCGATCAGGATCACGCGCTCGCCCACGTCCGCCACTTCACCGATGTCGAGCGTGTCGCTGGCGTGGTTGGTCTGGATCGTCGCGGTGGAGTGATCGAGATCGATTGTGAGTTCGAGCGTCGAGGTGGCGTTGAAGCGCAGCGAGCCGCGCATCGTGATGCCCTGGCCCACCGTGAGCGTGACGCTGGAGCTGGTCGGGCGGATGATGCCGGGGCCGTAGCCGTCGGTGGCGCGGGCGGTGACGACGCCGGACGAACCGCTGTCGGCGAAGATCGTGGTGTTGCTGACGAGCATCAGCCGCGGGACGACGGAGCTGGCTTCGTCGAAGTACATGGTGCCGTGGATTTTGATCTGGCTGGACAGCCCGCCTGAAGTCTGCATGCTCAGGTCTTTTCCGACGACGCCGTGCGTGCCGCCCGCGGCGATGGTGATCTGCGAGCAAGCCTGGTTGGCGGCGGCGATGACACAGGTCTTGCCGTCGGGGATGGTCGCGGTGTCGCCGACGCCGGGAACACCGGTTGGATCCCAATGTTCGGGCGTGTTCCAATCTCCACTGCTCGGTTGAAACGTGTACGATGTTGCATACGACATTGACACTGCGCAACACGCACAGGCGAGAGTCAGGAATCGTCTCAACATCACATTCTCCATTGGATGGTTACGGCATAGAACCGGCGCGCAAGGGCGGGGACAGTCCGTCATCATAGCGATTCTCGTGCGATTGCTCCATCGACTGAAAGGCGACGCTCATCGCTGTGTCATGCTCGCGACGAACGCATCAATATCGAAGTTATTCACGACGCCGTCGCGATTGCAGTCGGCAAGCCACATGGCGCACGACGGGTACGCTGCAATATACTCGGTCGGATTGGCTAACGCCAACACGAAAGCGTCAATGTCAAAGTTGTTCACCGCTCCGTCACAGTTCATATCACCCCGCAGACGCTGTCGGACGACTGCCAAGTCTGTGGAGAACGGCGCTCCATAGTAGATGACACACTCGTCTGCGTCGTTGATGCTCGCAACGGTTGCTCGCCGTGTTCCGTCGGTTAGCTGCCAGAATTGCCCGTCACGAAACAGCCAGGCGCCCCACAGTTGGCTGTCGTCGTGCCAGCGCTCGAATAGTACGCTGCCGGAGTTTCCGAGATATAACCCGCTCCCCCAGTCCGTCAGCGTTTCGGCGACGCCGTTGCGCCAGATTTGTATCGCGTCAAGCCAATCCGGCGGCGCGTTGTAGTACCAGCCGACAAGTCCATCGTTGTTAATGTCGCAGCGCTGCGGCTGAAACTGTCCGTTGGTCAGCGGACGGACCTGTCCGTTCGCAAACTGCATGATGTCCGCTTCCCAGACGAAATGCTCCGGGCTCCCGCAGAAATCGTAGCGTGTCCACACAATGTCGCCATTGTCGTTGATGCGCGGCTGCGAATTGGATCGATCTCCACCAAACAATACTTCGGGCCCAGCACCGCGCCAGATGTAAATGTCGGAGTCAGAATTCTGACAGCCGCCGCGCGTCCATTTGTACCACGTCATCATCCCGGACGCATTGATCCGCGGAGCCCAGTCGTCGAAGCCGTCCTCGGTCAGCCGCGTCACGACGCCGTTCTCAAGTCGCATGACTTCCAGCGTATTCCCGTCGCCGATACCGCGGCTCCAGACGATCACGCCGTCGTCGTTGATGTCGGGGTAGCAGTCGCGCACGTCGTCGTCGGTCAAGCGCGTGACGACGCCGTTTTCCCACAGATACAGGTCGTCAAACATCTCGTTGAGTTGCGCTGGGCGGCTCGTGAACACAATCTGCCCATGATTGTTGATCGCTGCGCCATACTCGTATGATGGCGAGTTCGTGATTTGGATGAACTCATACCCCGGCGGAATCTGCCCACCCGCAGACGCCGCCAGCAGCCCCGCGACTACGAGCGCGAATGCGAGTCGTTGCGCCGTCGATGTGTGCATGGCAATCTCCCCTGCGACGCCAGGCGAGGGCGCTTCGCCAAGGCCCAGCCTGCCCCATTGCCGCCGAAGCGACCGGACGCAGCCCGGCCCGGCGCGAGCCTGATCTGGCCCGCGCCCGGCGATTACGTCGGGCAGTTGTTGGTCACAATCGCTTCGTCGAAGTCCACTTCCAGATCGCTCGTATGGTCGGTCGCGTCGATCGTCAGCGAATCGACCGTCAGACACAGGTTCGACCCGCCGGACGACTCGAACTTCGTCGATTCGTAGATGACGACGTCGTCGACCGTGACGTTGGGAAATGCGATCACCCAATCCGTCGCGCCCGGCGAGCCGACATACGGGATCGTCACGTCGTCGGCGCTGCTCGACGGGTAGCACGTCGCGGGAAAGCCGCTATGGCTCCAGTTCGCGCAGCGCGTCCACAGCAAATCCACGCTCCCATTCCACGTAAACGGCGCGCCCCACAGCGGAAGCGCACCGACCACCACGAGGCCCACGAACGACAGCAGGCGTCGTCGAGCGTGCATGAGTCGGCTCCTGGAGAATAATGGTCGAATCGTCTCGCCTCACGGGCGCCCGCCGCCGCCCGCAGACAACTGGAATTGAACACCGCCCGCGGCGCCAGACATCCACCCATTCGCCGCGTCCCAAGAGTCATGATAACTCAAAAAAAAGAAAAGCAAGCAAAATCCGCCTCTGGCTTGACAAATCGGGGCCAGTCCGCGCCGCCAGCTTCAGCGGCAATCCCGCGCGGATGACCCCGCGGCGGCCCTTTGCGTTCGCGAAAGCTCACCGCCGCAGCAGGTAGGGCAGGTCGATCCGCGCGGGGAATGCGTCGATCGCGCGGGCATGTCACGCGGATCGACCTGCCCCTGATCTCACAAACGGACCCAATCGGCAGTTCGCAAACGGCCGCGACCTGCCCTACCTGGTTCGCCGCTCGCGGCTCACGCGTGTATCGC
>JBFXAM010000064.1:0-25002 GCA_050184295.1 Phycisphaerae bacterium
ACTACCGCACGCGCGCCGCCGGGTGCCCGGCCGAACGCAGTTCGCGTCGGCCGGCCGCGTAATACGCAACGAACAACAACCGGATGAATCTGTGAACATTGCCGGCGTCGAATTCCGCTACGACAGCCTGCGCGGCCGCTACCGCTCGCGCGCCGCCAACACGGGTTCGTCCGCCAACCCTACAGAATGGACCTACGGCGACGCGCTCTGGACCGCCGACGACGGCGACGAACCCTACCTCGACTTCACCGCGTCGATCGAAGGCAAGTCGATCGCGACGGCTCCGACCATGCGCTACACCGGCGCCGCCGGCACCTTTGTGCAGCAATCACTCGACGCGCTCGGCGACCCGGTCAGCACGCGCTACTACCACGCCGACCTGGTCGGCAGCACAAGAGTGCTGACCGACGAAGGCGGTTCAATCATCAGCGGCGCCGCGCCAGCCGACCTGACCTACGCCGCGTTCGGCCGAAGGCTACCTTTCGCCACCCCCGGCGAATACCCCACGCCCCCGACGCCGATCGGCACGCGCTACGGCTTCGCCGGTGCCCACGGCTACCAGGATGACGCGCTCGCCGGCACGGGCCCCCAGGATTGGCGCGCGACAGGCCTCCTCCACCTCGGCGCCCGATACTACCAGCCCGACCTCGGCCGCTTCGTTATGCGCGATCCGATCGGAATCTGGGGTGGGGGGAATGTGTATTCGTACGGCAATTCACGCCCAACGAACTGCGTCGATCCTAGCGGCACGTTTGGTGGCGCTGTCTCAATGACTGCAAGCATGGGAATTCAGAGCTCACTGCGAGTGTGCGAATTCGCGGTCCATGTGCTGGTCTATACATATGTAATGGACGCAATCCAGACCTCGAGCACAAGTTTTAATTGGACAAGCAGCATCGGAGAAGCTGCGGGAGCACTCGGAGAAAGCCCCCGTGATATTAAACGAGCCATACACTCCATCAAAAACAAACCGGGGTATGAAGGCAATCCAGACGTTGAAATCGATACAGACACGGGTGATGTTCGCATTGGAGATGAGGACTATGGGAACATCAAAGATGAGCTGGACAACATCGGAAGATGCGACTGACTGGCAAGCGAAGAATATCGCCTGCGTCTTTCGAGGTTCCCTGAGATGAATAGAGGGAAATCCAAGCCGTTGGCAAATACGTTTTCCGCGTCGTTCCGCATTATGGGAGCATCGATCCATCCCGAAGAAGTCACTCGGATTCTCAATCTTGAACCCACTCGCGCACGCGACCATGACCCGTTTCGAGCATCGACGAGCAAGAATCCGGCGCGCTATGATGGATTGTGGAGCATGACATCATTATTGCAACCCTCTGTCTCGCTTGCGGAACATCTGGATTGGCTACTCGCAAGAATCGAGCCCCACTCGCATGATTTAGGAGCTCTGCATAGTAGAGACGTTCGCATGGACTTTTTCTTGGGGTGCTTTCTTGGATCCGACCAGTGCGGATTCTGGCTGCCTTCGACTCTTGTAAGACGAGTCACGGCCTTGGGCGCGTCGTTAACGTTTGATATCTATCGATAAATGCTTACCAACTGCCGGGCGCTCGGCCGACGGCAGTTCGCGTCGGCCGGCCGCGTAAGTCGCAACGAACAACGACCGGATGAATCTGTGAACATTGCCGGCGTCGAATTCCGCTACGACAGCCTGCGCGGCCGCTACCGCTCGCGCGCCGCCAACACGAGTTCGTCCGCCAACCCTACAGAATGGACCTTTGGCGACGCGCTCTGGACCGCCGACGACGGCGACGAACCCTACCTCGACTTCACGGCGTCGATCGACGACAAGTCCATCGCGACGGTTCCGACGACGCGCTACACCGGCGCGGGCGGCACTTGTGCCCCGCAGTCGCTCGGCACGCTCGGCGACCCGGTCAGCACGCGCTATTACCACGCCGACCTGATCGGCTCGACCACGGCCCAGACCGACGAAGCCGGCGAAATCCCCACCCGCGGCGCTTAGCCGCAGTCCGCAAAGTCCTCTTTTTCGACAGTTCCTGACGCGCGGTCGCGTCCATCCCCGACCGCGCTCATGCTATATTGAGCGGTTTCGGTCGCTGCCGGGGCGAGGGGTTCCGGCCGCAGGCGCGAGTTGGACGCGCTCGCGGCACAGCACAAACCAAGCTGAGGGGCCCGGGCGGCTGCCCGGGTTGGGCCGACGAACGACGCTGCGGCTGTCGTGCGCGCGGATGCGTGCGGCGCTGGGCGTCCGTCGTTCCGTTGAAACGAGGCTTCGGCCGTGCGTCCCGAAGTAACCGTCCGGCACGGGCGCTGAGCGTGACTCCCACCACGGCCGGATGAGAGAGCGTGCCATCCGCCGACGTGGTGAAGGCGTCCGCTTGACGTTGAAAGGAGAAGTCGCATGGGTGCGTCGCTCAGAATATTCGCATGCGTCGGCGTTTGGCTGGCGTTCGGCCTCACCGCGATCGCCGATATCCCCGGCGACTCGGACTTCGACGGCGACGTGGATAGCGCCGACTTCGAGTTCTTCGTCGCGTGCGCCAACGGACCCGACGTTCCGGTCGGCGAACCCTGCGGCGAGATCACGGACTACGACCTTGACGGGGACGCGGACCTGCGCGACTTCGCCGCCTTGCAGCGCTGCTTCAGCGGCGCCAACCAGCCGGCGAATCCCCACTGCGCCAGCCACGTCGTGCGGATCGAAGGCGCCTGTCTCCGCGTCATCGGCACCGCGGCGGATACGACTCTGGCGTTGCGGGTGCGGGCCGGCGCGCCGACGATTCTAGAGATCGATGTTGGCAACGACGCCAGCGCCGAATTCAGTGTCGACCGCGCGCTGTTTGCGTGCATCGTGGTGGACGCCCGCGGCGGCGACGACGTGGTCTTCATCGACGAAAGCAACGGCGCTTTCACCGACACCGAAGTCACGACCCTCCGCGGCGGCGGCGGCGCGGACACGCTCATCGGCGGCAGCGGCGCCGAGACGTTCATCGGCGGCGACGGCGACGACTCGGCGTTCCTCGGGCCCGGCGCGGATCGCTTCATCTGGAGTCCCGGCGACGACACCGACCTGGTCGAGGGCGCCGACGGCGTCGACACCGTCGAGGTCAACGGCGGCAGCGGCGCCGAGGATTTCACGATCACCGCCAACGGCACGCGGGTCCGCTTCGACCGCAACAACCCCGCCCCGTTCTTCCTCGACATCGGAACCTGCGAGAACCTGCTGCTGCGCGCCAACGGCGGAAACGACACCCTCGCCTGCACCGGCAACCTCGCCGCCCTCATCCAGATCACCGCCGACGGCGGACCCGGCGACGACACGCTCCTCGGCAGCAACGGCGCCGACGTGCTGATCGGCGGCGACGACCAGGACTTCATCGACGGCAACCAAGGCGCCGACACCGCGCTGCTCGGCGCCGGCGACGACGTCTTCCAATGGGATCCCGGCGACGGCAGCGACACCGTCGAGGGGCAGTCCGGACACGACGTGGTCGTCTTCAACGGCTCCAACGGCAGCGAAATCTTCGACTTTTCCGCCAACGGACCCCGCCTGCGGTTCACCCGCAACCTCGGAAGCGTCGTCCTCGACGCCGAAGGCATCGAGCAGTTCGATCTCCGCACGCTCGGCGCTGCCGACGTCGTCAACGTCAACGACCTCGCCGGAACCACGCTCGCCGAGGCCAACATCGACCTCGCCGCAACGTTCGGCGGATCCGTCGGAGACGCCCAGGTGGACAGCATCACGGTCAACGGCACGAACCAGCCGGACGTGATTCACGTCGCGGCGCCGGCTGGTGCCGTTGAAGTGTCCGGTCTGGCCGTGTTCGTGCAGATTCTGCACTCGGAGGCGGCATTCGACAGCCTGGTCGTCAACGGACTTGGCGGCATGGACGCGATTACGTCGGATCCTGCCGTCGCGGCCCTGATCATGTTGACGATTAATCAATAGGAGTACCCCAAGCCGGCCGGCCGGCGCGTCAATCGCCGATTGCCGGCCGGCGCGCTCGCGCCGTTCCCGCCGCCCGGGCTGCGGACGCCTCCGCACCACGGCACGCGGCGGGACTCGCCACGCGCGCCGGGTTCCGCCGCGCGCGCGGGAGCGAGCACGGACGCGACCGGCGTCGTGCGCCACTCGCTACGACCCCGCAGGCCGCCCGTCCCGCTGAATTTAAGCTTGAAGTCGCGCATCCACGCCCGGTAAGCTATAGCCGCAGTTCGCTCCGCGTTCGGGCGTTCCGCGCTGGTGTCCTTGGTTTCGATGAGTCAGGCGAGCACTCGCACCCCTCGATCCCTCAGGAGGAAGCAGATGACGTTCTGTCGTAGCCTCGCAGTCGGGCTCCGTCGCACCGGCCTCGCGATCGTCGCGTCGGCCGCGGTCGGCGTCGCCTTTGCCCAGGAAGTGAACAGCAGTTGTGAAACCGCTCTTCCGATCATCGATGGCCTCGTGAACGGCGAGATCGCCGCCAGCGGCAACGCGCAGGGCCTCCCCGCCGAATCGTGGTTCTCCTACATCAGTCCGTTCAACGGCACGCTGATCGCGGCCACCTGCGGCTCGGACTTTGACACCACGCTGGCGGTGTTCAACGGCTGCAAGGACGCGGACGGGGTTGAGCTCGCGTCGGACGACGACGGCTGCACGGACGGCTCGCTGGTGAGCATGGAAGTCGGCGCGGGCCAGGAATTCTGGATTCGCGTCGCCGGCCACGGTCACGCCGCCGGCCGGTTCATTCTGAACGTCGAAGTCGCGCCCGAGGACATGGGCGGCATCTCGGCCGCCGGCCCCGATGTCGTCCTGCGTGACTGCACCAACACGCTGAACCACGGCAACATCGGCGGCATCCGCGCGTATTCGCTCGGCAGCAGCACGTGCAACATCGGCACGTCGAACCTGCTCTGGACCAACAACAGCACGCCCGCGTACGCGATGAACCTCTATCGCCTCAAGGACGGCCGGCTCCAGCAGATCGGCTTGTCTTTCTGCAAGATGGCGTGCTGCGCGGCGGCGGGGAATGGCTGCGGCCTGAGCTGCAACGGCGCAGGCGGGTCAGTCCTCGGCGCCGGCTGCCTCGACGTCTACAGCGCGAGCTGGAACAGCGGCCAGGGCCGACTCGGTCCGCGCTCGGGCGTCAACGCGTTCAGCGGGGCGTTCGCGCCGATCCCGGGCGGCTCGGGCAACGCGATCTTCCGCCGCCTCCAGGTCAACCAGACCGATCTCGACGCCCCGCTCAATCCGGGCGCGCAGTACATCATCGAAGGCGTCTACGTCGGCTCGGACGACGCCGCCAACGGCAACGGGCTCAACAATGCGACCTGGAAGCGCGTCAACCTCGATCCGAGCACCTTCAATCTCACGGTTACTGGCGCCGCGACGCAGGGCGAGTCCGCCGTGCTCGGCTGGCGAACGCTCGATCCGACCGTCACCACCGGCATGATCAACGTTCCGAGCGAGGGCCGCTTCCACTATGGCTACAAGGTGACCGACCTGGGCGGCGGACAGTGGCGCTATGTCTATGCGATCTTCAATCTCAACAGCGACCGCAGCGGCGGCTCGCTGAGCGTCCCCAAGACTGCGAACATCAACATCAGCAACGTCGGCTTCGCGGACGTCTTCTATCACTCCGGCGAGCCGTACGACAACACCGACTGGACGAACAGCGTCAGCGCGACGGAGATCCGCTGGGCCAGCCCGCAGACCCACGCCCAGAATCCGAACTCCAACGCGCTGCGCTGGGGCACGACCTACACGTTCTGGTTCGACGCCAACCGTCCGCCGGTCGCCGGCACGCTCACGCTGGGACTTTTCAAGCCGCACGCGACGCCGAGCGTCACGTTCGCCGGCATGGTGCCTGAGCCCCCGCCGGTGTCGATGGTCGGCGATATGAACTGCGACGGCGCGGTCGACAACTTCGACATCGATCCGTTTACGCTGGCGCTGACCAACGCAGCGCTCTACGGCATCACGTATCCGAACTGCGACCGGATGAATGCGGACGTGAACAACGACGGATCGGTGAACAACTTCGACATTGATCCGTTCGTCGAGCTGCTGACGGGCCCGTAGGGTCGTGCGGCAGCACCCGGCGTCGGCGCTCGCGGCCGCGCTGTAGTGTAGACCGTAATAGAAACGACCCGCGCTCCCGCCCTCGGGGCCGAGCGCGGGTCGTGTCCTTTCTCGCTCGCGCCGGCCGCGGGGCCGGACCCTTTTGGCGTTCCCGCGCCTGCACGCATCGGCTAGGCTGTGCGCATGGACGCGAGCACGAGCTCATCCCGACCCTCCGGCGGCTCGCCGCACTCTCGCCACTCGCTCGAATTTCCGCTCGCGGAGCTCGAGATCCGCGATCCGGCCGGGAAGCTCTCGCGGTTTCCCCTGCGCGGCGAGCGGTTTCTGATCGGGCGGCTGCCCGAAGTTCAGATCCGCCTCGATCATCAAACCGTCTCGCGCCGCCACGCCGAACTCGTCCGCGATCCCTTCGGGCGTTGGTGGATTCGCGACCTGGGAAGCAGCTTCGGCACGCTGGTCGGCGGTGCGCGCGTGGCCGAGCAGGTGCTCGACGGCGACGAGGACATCCGCATCGGCGCCTACCGCCTGCGGTTGCTGAGCATGGATCGCACGGTCCTGATCGGCGCGCCCGATGCCGCGTCGAGCGTCGTGTTGCGCGACGAGGCCGTCGGTGCGCTACAGACGCTGCGCGAGGCCGAGGCGCCAAAGATCACGGCCTCGCACCTGGCGGCGGTGATGCAGTTGGGCGCCGAGATCGCCGCGTGTCCCGACGAAGCGGCGCGCATGCGATTGCTGTGCGAGCGCTTCGTCGACCAGACGTTCCATGGCCGCGTGGCCTTGCTGCTTCGCGTGCAGCCGCACTTGCCCGACGTGCTTCCGACCGAGCTGATGCGCGCGGCGCCGGCGGATGGGCAGGCGGGCGGCGCCACGTATGTCTCGCGCACGCTGCTCCGCAGCGTGTGCCAATCGCGCGAGCCCGTGCTCGCCAGCAACACGCCGCTCGACGCCGTCCACGCCCGGCTGTCGCTCTCGCCGACGCAACTGCGAATGGCGGCGGTCGCGTGTCCGCTGCGCGAAAACCGCGATGGTCTTGAGGTGCTCTACGTCGCGCTCCCGCCGGAGTGCGGCACGGCCGAGTGGCTCGCGCTCGCGTCGCTGGCGGCGGCGCAGTATCGCCAGGCCGAGTTCATCTGGCGCTTCAGCCAGCGAACGCAAATGCACCAGTCCATCGAGCGCGACCTGGAGCGCGCCCGCGACATTCAGGGCCGGCTCGTGCCGCGCGACGTGACGGCGGCTCACGTCGATCTGGCCATCGGATTTCATCCCTGCTGGTGGGTGGGCGGCGACTACGTCGACGCGGTGCCGATCGGCGCCGACCGACTGCTAGTGCTGGTCGGCGACGTGAGTGGAAAGGGGCTGCCCGCGGCCCTGCTGACGGGCAATCTGCATGCGATCGTCCACGCCAGCGTGGGCGGCGAGTTCGACCTCGGACGCATGTTGGCGACCGTGAACCGATACTTGCAGAGCTATCTGCCCGAGGATTGTTTCGTCACGATGCTCTGCCTGCTGCTCAACACCGAAACCGGCGAGTTTCGCTTCGTGAACGCCGGCCACCCGCCACCCATCGTCATCGAGCCCGATGGTCGGCTCCGCGAGGTCGCCTCCGCGCGCAACCTCCCGCTCGGCGTGATGGAGATCGATCCCACCACTGCGCCGGAAATGCTCCGGAATGACCAGTGGCTCATTATCTACACCGACGGCGTGACCGACCTCGTCAACGAGCAGAACGCCCGGCTCGGATTCGACGGGCTTTTCGAACTGCTACAGCGCGTCTTTGCAGCCGGAGCGGCAATGACCGCACAGGAAGCCCTCGACGCCACCTATCGCGCCCTCGACGAATACCAGGGCCGCGCCATGCCTGCCGACGACCGCACCCTGCTCATCCTGAGACGCAACTGAACGCCGCCCGGCGACGCGCGACGATTACGGCGACCCCGGGAAGAAGCACGCGACGGCGTGCGCGGGCGTCGTGTTCGACGCAGGCGACAGTTCCGGCGTATCGCGCCGGCAGCGCTCCTGCGCCCGCGGACAGCGCGGATGGAATGCGCAGCCCGCCGGAGGATTCAACGGGCTCGGCGGCTCGCCACGCAGCAGCGCCAGCGCCGGCCGGGCCGCCGGGTCGGGCTCGGGGGCGGCTGCGAGCAGCGCATGCGTGTAGGGATGCTGCGGCGACCGAAACAGCACCGCGGTCGGCGCGGTTTCGACGATCCGGCCGAGGTACATCACCGCGACACGATCGCTGATGTGCTGCACGACCGCGAGATTGTGCGACACGAAAACGTACGCGAGCTTGCCCGCGACTTGAAGCTCGACGAGCAGGTTGAGAATCTGGGCCTGGATCGAAACGTCGAGCGCCGAGACCGGCTCGTCGCAGACCAGCAGTTCCGGTTCGAGCACCAGCGCCCGCGCGATCACGATCCGCTGGCGCTGTCCGCCGGAAAACTCGTGCGGGTAACGCGGCATCGCGTCCGCGTCGAGTCCCACGCGCCGCAGGACGGCCGCAACCCGGGCGGCACGGTCGGCTCGCGTCCGCGTCAGCCGCTGGACGAGGAGCGGCTCGCCCACCGCCGACTCGATTGTCATGAGCGGGTTGAGGCTGCCGGCGGGATCCTGAAACACCATCTGCGCGCGGCAGCGGAGCGCACGGAGCTCGCGGCGCCGCATCGCGAGCACGTCGCGGCCGTCGAATCGAACTTCACCGCTCGTCGCCGGCACGAGCGCGAGGATCGCGCGCCCGAGCGTGCTCTTGCCACAGCCGCTCTCGCCGACCACGCCGAGCGTCGCACCGCGCGCGACCTCCAGCGACACACCGTCCACCGCGCGGACTAGCGGACCGCGCCCCGTCTGCCCGCGGCGAAGCACGTCGCCGCCGGCGAAATAAACGCGCAGGTCGCGCACGCGGAGCAGGGGCTCGCTCGGCCGGGATGGGTCTGCTCCGAGCGGCAGGCCGGCCGGCGCGCTCGCAGGCGGATCGGCGCGGCTCATCCCACGAACTCCCAGTTCGCGAAGCGCTGGATGTAGACGCACTGCATCGCCAGCAGTGCGACGAGTCCCGCACCGCGCGCCGCGGCGCCGCGCACGCGCAATAGGAGCTGTGCGAACAACACAAAGCACGGCAACGCGGCAAGCTGGTAGCGCTCGATGCTCACGAGCCGACCGCCGTTCGCCGCATCCGGAATGTACGCCATCAGAAACACCAGGATCGGCAGCGTAAACACGATCCGCGGAAACCGCCCGGGGCGAACGAGTCCGACGACGCCGGCGGCGACGAACGCGAGATTCCACGCCGCGTACCAGGTGCGCGGTTGCGCAAGATCGCCGAGCTTTCCACGAACGAGCGCCTTGACCGGCCGCAGCGCGGGCTCGAGCGCCGCGCGAAACGTCAGCGCATAGAGCCACGGACGGCTCGCCGGGGAAGTCTTCCAACCTGCCTGCGCGAGTGAGTACGCGTCCGCCCGGTCGTAGCGTTGCGCGAGGTAGGACATGAACGCGACGACTCCTGTGACTGACACGGCGCAGACCGCGAGCCACTTCACGAGCCCGGCGAGCCGCGCGCCGGCGATCGACGCGCCTACGGCCGACGTCGCGCCGGCGGCGCCCGCCGGCGGCGCCACACCGCGGGCGGGCGCATCCGCCACAGCCGAACCGCGCTCGCGGTCCGCGTCGCGCCGGCGCGAAGCGCCGCCCAGCCAGAGCACGGCCCACGAGGGTCGGCCAACCAGCGCGAGAAATGACCACCCGGCCACAAGCGCTGCGAGGATCACACCCGTCGGTCGAACGGCAGTGGCGACGCCGGCAAGCAGCGCGGCGGCGAACAGCCGTCCGCGGTCGAGCAGTGCGAGCGCGCCCGCGACGCAAAGCAGGAACACGGCTTCGCTGTACGTGGCCGACAGGAACATCGTCGCCGGCCAGCACGCAAGAATCGCCACGCTCCAGGTCGCGGTGCGCGCGTCGCTGTGCCGGCGCACCCAACCGTAAAACACCGCGACCACGCCCGCGCCGGACAAAAGCGTGACGACGAGCAGCGCGGCATCCGCGTCGACCCAACCGGCCAGCGGCCGCGCCAGCAGCGGATAGCCCGGGAAGAACGCGACGCGATCGTCGATCGCGTCGGGATAGCCGTCGAGCAGAATCTTGCGATAGTGTCCGCCGTCCCAGCGCGCCGTCGGCAGGTCGGACCACCACGTCGGCGCGTCGGCGCGCGTGCGGTCCTGGGGCGCCGCATACGCCGCCGCAAGCGTCACGACGCGCGTCAGTCCGAACACCGCGAGCGCGTACAGCATGCCGAAGCGGTCAAGATGCGTCGCGCGCGCGCTCATCGGCAGAGAGCATACGCGTGTCGGCGATCACCCGCGAGCGTGCGACGCCGTCCGCGGGTCGGGGGCGCGCCTGCGGCGGAAGCCGCATGCTCATGCCGGCGAATCGATTCCCAACGGCGTTTCGGCCAGCACGCGATACTCCGCGCCCGACGGCTTCAGAACGCTCTGAAACAGCGTGAAGTGCGTGACCGCGACGGTGCGCGCCGGGGGCGCTTCGCGACGCGCCAGCCACGCGCCGAGCGCCGTGCTGCCCGCGGGGTCGCGGCTGCGGGCGAGCGTCAGGTGCGGCTGGAACGGGCGCGTTTCGGCCGGAAACCCGCGTGCCGCCAAGCCCGGCTCCACATCCGCGAGCCAGCGACGAGCCGATGCCGTTGCGTCTTCGACGCCCATCCAGAGCACACGGGGCCGGCGCGGCGTGGGGAACCCGCCGAGCCCGGAAACCCGGAGATCGAACGGGGCCAGCGCAGCGGCGGCGGCGCGACCGATCGCCACCAGCTCGGGCACGGCGCGGTCGTCAACCTCGCCGAGGAATTTGAGCGTGACGTGAAGCTGCGCCGCGGTGCACCAGCGCGCCTCGCGCAGTCTCTGTGACTCGGTCTGAACGAAGCGCGCGATGGCGTCGCGCGTCGGTTCGTCGAGTTCGATCGCGAAGAACGCGCGCATGCCGCGCTCCCGCCCCGCCGGCGTGTCAGTCGAAACGCGCGATCTCAACGAGTTCCCGCAGCCGCCGCTCGACATCGGCGGCCGTCGTCGACGCGAGCGCCTGTACGGAGAAGGACTCGAGCACGAAGGACGCCACCACCGACCCGCGCGCCATCGCGGCCCGCAGCCCGCGGCGGCTCAGGTCGCCCGTCGACGCCAGCCAGCCCATCATCGCGCCCGCAAAGCAGTCGCCGCAGCCGGTCGGGTCCACCACATTGACGGTCGGATACGGCGGCATCACAAACAGGTCGTCCTGCGCCACCAGCAGGCTGCCGTGCTCGCCCTTCTTGATCACGACGATGCGCGGCCCGAGCCGCAGGATCGCGCGGCCGGCGAGAACCAGGTTGGTCTCGCCGGTCAGCAGCCGCGCCTCGCCTTCGTTCAGCACGATGCCGTGCACGGCGCGGAGCGTGTCATGCAGGGCCGGCTTCTCGGTGTGAATCCAGTGGTTCATCGTGTCGCAGACGACCAGCCGGGCCCCCGAGAACTGCTCGGCCACCTCGCGCTGGATGCGCGGATGCGTGTTCGCGAGGAATACGAATTCGCTGTCGCGATACTCCGGCGGCACGATCGCGTTGCGCTCCGCCAGCACGTTGAGGTCGACGCGCACCGTCTCGGCTTCGTTCATCGCGCCGGCGTAACGCCCATGCCAGCGAAACGTGCGGCTCCCGACGCGTCGCTCCACGCCGTGAAGGTCAACCCGCCGGGCGCGCAGCGGCTCAAAGAGCTGCGTGTCGAAGTCGTCGCCGACGACGCCGACGAGCCGCACCGGCGTAAACAGCGACGCGGCGAGCGCGAAGTAGACGCACGACCCGCCGAGCACGTTCTCAGCCTTTCCCAGCGGCGTTTCGACCGTGTCGATGCCGATCGAACCGGTGACAAGCAGGGACATCGGTGGATTCCTCGGTCCGGCGGCGAAATCGCGCTGCGGTGGGCGCGACTTCCCTTTCGCCGGACGAGGAGTGTAATCCGAAAGCCGCGGCCCGGGCAGGGAGGCTGCACGCACGCCGCGCACGCGCCGCGCGCGTCGGATCGGACCGAGTGCCGCCGCGACGGGGCAATGCGAATGCCCGCGGCGGGTCGCCGCGCTACGGGCGCTTTTCAACGAAGAGCCCGGCGATCTGCTGATGGACCGCCATCGTGTTGTGAACGAGCAGCGAGCCGCGCCATGCGCGGACCACACCCCGGCCGCCGTTCACGTCCCAGCTCTCAGGCTCCACGCTGGCGGTGATGGTCGCGATCAGCTCGCGCATGTGCCGCTCGGGTGCGTCGTCGTTGTCGTCATTGAACGGGTCGTCGCCGCTGGTGCTGGCGTTCACCCGCGTCCCGCTGCCGTAGGTGTCCGAGACGATCTCGCCGCCGGCGACCCCGGGCGCGACCGCGACGCGTGTCACGCGCGGAATCTGGTAGACGTGGCCGGTGAAGATCGAGGCCTCGCGCGGGCGGGTCTGGATCAGGTCGCGCACGTCGTAGACGCGCGTCACCATCTCGCGGCCGAGGTCGCGCGCCGTCGAGATCAGCAGCACGTTCTGTTCCGCCCGGTACGCCAGCGGCTCGGCGGCGGACTCGAGCTGCCCAAAAACCAGCCACAGCGCCTGGTCGAGCGGGAGTCGGTCCGTCTTGAGCGTGATCGGCGCGTCGCGCGGCACGCCGGCTTCGAACAAGCGCGTCCAGCGCACCACGACGTTCGTGCTCGTCTGTTTGCCCACGGTGCGAAACACCTCTTCGAGCGGCGTCTCGCGAAAGTCGTTCGCCGGAAGCGGCGCGAACAACGCCCGGGCCGCGGAGCCGCGCCCCTCCAACGAGCGCGCCAGGTCGGCAGCGCGCGTCGGCGCCGGAGTCTCATTCGCGGTCGTCGCGCCTGAACGCCCCGACGGGCGGGTTTCGCTCGGCGGCGCGGCGGTCGCACGCTCCTTCGAACCCGCCGCGGCGCCGGGCTGGGACGACGCACCGGCAGCGCCGGGGATGGTCGACTGCGCGAGGGTCAACGGCGCGCACAGCACGCAGAGAAGCACAGTGGCGAGCGTTCGCATGGGGAATCTCGGCAATAGGATCGGTTGGCGCCGATCCGGGCGGCTCTATCCCATTATCGACAACAACGGGTGCAATTTCCAGCGGGATTTCGAACGCCGCTCGTTCGAGGTGCATTCCGCGTGCGGCGGCACATCGGAACCCCGTGCGCCGAGCGCGGGGCAGCCCCGCCGCTTGGCGCGACGGCTTCCGGCGCGCAACGGGTGCAACCCGAAGAGCGATGCACGCGCTCACCCGGCACGTCGCGCTGCGGCACGACGCCGCGCCAACGCCCCATAAACCCGCACAAGGAACGCTGCGACCGGCGTCGATCCTACCGCGCTGGTGCGGTCGCGATGACTTTCAGCTCGATCGCGATCGGCGTCGGCAGGCGCGTCACTTCGACGGTCGTTCGTGTCGGGTTCGGCTTGCCGGGACCGGCGAAGAACTCCGCGTACAGCCGATTGTAAGTCTCCCAGTCGCGCTCCAGGTGCGTCAGAAACACGGTCACGTCGACGATGCGATCCCACGACGACCCCGCGTCTTCGAGGATCACGCGCACGTTCTCGAACACGCTCCGGCACTGTACTTCGATATCATGCGAAATCACGCGCCCGTTCGCGTCGCGCGCCACGCCGGGTATCTCACGCTCGCTGCGCCGCCGCGGGCCCATTCCGGAGATGAACAGCAAGTCGCCGACGCGTTTGGCGTGGGGATAGGCGCCGACCGGTTCCGGGCCGCGCGGGCTGTTGAAGTCCTCGATCACGATCGTCTCCCGAGGCGCT
Organism: Phycisphaerae bacterium; assembly: GCA_050184295.1. Taxonomy (GTDB): domain Bacteria; phylum Planctomycetota; class Phycisphaerae; order UBA1845; family Fen-1342; genus JBFXAM01. Next base: position 13,869 of record JBFXAM010000064.1, read on the forward strand.
CGCCGGCGCGGCGCCGCAATCGGCGCGGCACGTGGCGCAGACCGCGTCTCACGTGCGCACGCACACCGTCTTCGGCTCGGTGAAGAACCGCAGCGCCTCGTCGCCGCCTTCGCGTCCGACGCCGCTCTGCTTCGTGCCTCCAAAAGGAACGCGCAGGTCGCGCAGCAGCCAGCAATTCACCCAGACCGTGCCCGACTGCAACCCATCCGCAACGCGATGCGCTCGTCCCAGATCGCGCGTCCACACCGACGCCGACAGGCCATACGCCGTCCCGTTCGCGATCGCGACGGCATGCGCCTCGTCGTCGAACGGCACGATCGTGACGACCGGGCCGAAGATTTCCTCCTGGTTCACGCGACTCTCCGGCGCCAGACCGCCGATCACCGTCGGCTCGAAGAAATATCCGCCGCGGCAGCGCTCGTTCGGCGGATCAGGCGAGCGGCCGCCGCATAGCACTTGGCCGCCTTCCTCGAGCGCGAGCGCGACGTACGAACGGACTTTCGCGAGATGGGCCGCGGAGGCGAGCGCTCCCTGGTCGGTCGGTTCGTCGAGCGGATCGCCGACGCGCAACGCAGCGGCGCGCTCGACAAACGCGCGTGTGAATTCGGCGGCGATGCCGCGCTCCACGAGCAGCCGCGAACCGCACAGGCAAATCTGCCCCTGGTTGGTGAACGCGGCGCGCACGCTCGCGTCGAGGGCGGTGTCGCAATCCGCGTCTGCAAAGACGATCGTCGGGTTCTTTCCGCCCAGCTCCAGCGCCAGCTTCTTGAACATCGGAGCCGCGACGCGCGCGATCGCGGCGCCCGTCTGCGTCCCGCCGGTGAACGAGAGCGTCGGCACGTCCCCGTGCGCGACCAGCGCGGCGCCGGCCTTGGCGCCCAGCCCGTGCACGATGTTCAACACGCCCGGCGGCAGTCCCGCGGCAACGCAAACCTCCGCGAGCAGGTGCGCGGTCATCGGCGTGATCTCGCTCGGCTTGGCGACCGCCGTGTTGCCGGTCGCCAGCGCGGGCGCGATCTTCCAGCTCAACAGATACAGCGGCAGATTCCAAGGCGAGATGAGCCCCGCGATGCCGCGCGGCCGGCGAAGCACGTAATTCAGCGCCTGCTGGTCGGTGAGAAAGGCGTCGCTGCGGTCGTGCAGGATCGCGGTCGCGAAGAAACGAAAGTTCTTCACGGCGCGGGGAATGTCAACGGCACGGGCGAGCTTGAGCGGCTTGCCGGTGTCGACGCTCTCGGTTCGCGCGAACTCTTCGAGGCGCGCCTCGATCGCGTCCGCGATGCACAGGAGTTGACGCGAGCGCTCCTCCGCGGAAGTAGCCGACCAAGCCGGAAACGCGTCGCGCGCGGCGGCGACGGCCGCCGCGATGTCGCGCTCGTCGCTGGCGGGAGTGAGCGCGTAGACCCGCCCCGTCGCCGGCTCGAAGTTGTCGAGATATGCGCCGCCGATCGGCCGCGCCGCCGCGCCGGCGATGAAGTTGGATATCTGTCGCATGGCGGCTGCTCACGTCCGTCCGAACGGAGTCGACACTTTCTGACCACGCCCGTACGCCACGGCGGCGTACTCGTATTTCCTTCAGAACCCACGACGCACGTGGCGGGCCACGAACGCAGCCACTCGCGCAGCCGCGCGAACGCCGCACGGGCGCGCGGCAGACGGATTGGCGCGTGTCAGATCGCCGAGATTCGCCCGCCGTCGACCGGCAGGCAGACGCCGGTAATGTACCCGGCCTCCGGCGACGCGAGGAACGCGACCGCGACCGCGATCTCGGACGGTTCGGCGAACCGTTGGAGCGGAATCTCGCGCCGCATGGCGCGCTCGATCTCCTCGGGCGCGACGCCCTGCTTGGCGGCCCGGTCGCGGATCAGATCGTCGATGCGCCCGGTGCGCGTGAAGCCGGGCAGCACGCTGTTGACCGTGATTCCGAACGGCCCGAGCTCGCCCGCCAGCGTCTTCGCCCACGCCGCCACCGCCGCCCGTGTCGTGTTCGACACCCCGAGGCCGGGGATCGGCTGGCGGACCGACGTCGAGATGATGTTGATGACACGCCCGTAGCCGCGCTGTTTCATGCCCGCCAGCAGCGCCTGCACGAGACGCTGATTGCAGTGCAGGTGCATGCGCAGCGCGCTCGTAAAATCGTCGGGCCGCGCGTCGATGATCGGCCCCGGCGACGGACCGCCGGTGTTGTTCACGAGAATCTCGATCGCCCCGGCGGCGACAACGTGCGCCGCGACGGCGGCATGAACGGCGTCGGGCTCGCGAAAGTCGGCGACGAGGTGGGCGTGCGTCTGCCCGGCCGAGCGATCCAGCGACGCCACGGCCGCACGGAGCGCCCCGTCGTCGCGCGCCGCAAGCACGACGCTCGCGCCTTGCCGCGCGAGCAGTTCGGCGCAGGCGCGACCGATGCCCTGCGTGCTGCCGCAGACGAGCGCTCGTTTTCCGGTCAGCTCGAACATCGTTCGTTCCTCGCGCAGGTTGCCGCGCGCAATAGTGTCGTTGGCCAGAATTGGCGCATCATGGGTGGGACGGGCATGCGGCCCGCCCGGGGTCCGAAATCGGGCGGCTCGGCGGCCCGCCCCACCCTTGCTCATCCAGCAAAGAGCGTGACTGACTGCACTAGCTGCCGAAGAGTCCGCTCCAGAACGGCAGACGCCCGAGCGCGATGCCGACGTTGGTGAGGCTCTCGCCGGCGATCAGCCCGGCGCAGATCGCGATCAGGAACCGGGCCGCAAAGCTCTTGAACAGCTTCGTGACGACGAGCGCCAACACGCCGCCCAGAAACATCGACAGCGCGTTGTTCCCCGGCACGACAAACGCCAGCCCCAGCGCCGCAGGACTGGGCAGCCAGGTCGCAACGCGGCGCGGGAGCACGCGGTCGAGCACGGGCAGCAGCGCGCCGAGCACGCCGGCGATGATGATCGCGGTCACGCTGTGCTCGGGCAACGCGCGGAAGCCGACCATGAAGAGCTCGGCGACGGCCTTCCAGGTCGCGACGGCGGGCGCCGCGTATTGCGCCGTCATGAGCTGCTCTTTCGGATGCGGGATCAGCACCAGGTACCACATCGCGCCCGCGAAGCTGCCAACCAACGCACCGACGTACTGCGCGAGCGCTTGCTTGCGCGGCGACGCGCCGATCAGGTAGCCGGTCTTCAGGTCGTGCATCAGGTCGGCGCACTGACTCGCGGCGCCGCCCGTCACGTTCGCGGTCATGAGGTTCGCGGCCGGGCTCGCGGGCATCAGCGCGCCGAACACGAGCTGTGTCACCTTGCCCATCGCGCCCACCGGCGTGGTGTTTGTCTCGCCGCTCACGCGCGCCGCCACCAGCGCCAGCACGTACGACAGCAGCACACCCAGCACCGCCGCCCAGATCAGGATGCCGTAGTACTGCACCTGGCAGAACACCGCGAGCGCCAGCGACACCACGAACATCGCGGCGAACAGCTTCATCGGCACATCTTCGCTCGACCGCGGCGTCGGATCCGCCGACTTTCCGCCGCGTAATAGCCGCACGACCGCGCCGCCCGAAAACCCGAACGACACCAGCGACGAGACGACCATGAGCGTTACGCCGGGCCAGAGAAGCCAACCGACCACGTCCGGAAACGTCGGTGCGACCGGACGATATGCGCTCGCCGCAGCCAGCGTCGCCGCCGTCGCGTCGAGGTAGTCGCGGTTGGGATCGCCTGCGGGAAGCGCGTCCTTGAACACAGCGGCCGCGATCGGCCCCTGCACGCGAAACGTCGCGGTGGGCTCGTCGTACTCCACGCCGCCAGGCACCCTCGGATTCACCGGACGCTGCGAAATCTCGGCGAGCTCGGCGACCGCCGCCGCGATCGCGTCGAGCGCCGGCGCCTCCGCGGGTTCGGCGGCGCGTCGTTCGGCGAGGCGTTCCAGCAGTGCGGTGCGGGCGGCATCGTCCATGCGGCCTTCGCACACCAGCCGGCGTTGCGCATGCTCGAACCGCACGCGGTGCGCCGCGCCCGGGGGCACGTTCAGGTCGCCGGGCCACTCCGGGACGGTGACCCGAAACTGCATTCGCCGCGTGGTCGGGCCGTTGAAGTTTGCGTAGAGCGCGGCGAGTGCGGTGCGATACGCCGGGTCGTCGCTCAGCGCCGACAGGCGTGTGTAGTCGTCCGGCGAGAGCGCCACGCTGGCGCCGTTCACCCGCCGGATGCGCAGCTCTCGGGCGTCGGCGTCGTATTGCAGCGGCGACTCGGCGAGTGCGACGCCGGCCGGCAGCCCCGCGAGCGGCGTCGCGATGCGAATCTGCGAGCGGACGAAGAGCTTGCCCACGACTTCGCGCCACGCGGCGTCTTCGCTCAGTCCGATCAACCGGTCGCGCTCCTGCGGCGTCATCACGCCGCGGTGCGCGAGCTGGCGCACCTCCGGCTTGTACTCCGTGAAGCCGTCCGGCTCGCGGGGCAGTTGGTCGGCGACGCCGGCGGGCAGCACGGCGAGCGGCTCGGACACGCGAAGGCGGATCGCGCCGTGGTTGATGAGCGTCGGCGCGATCACCGCCCACGCGAGAATCGACCCGATCGCGAGTGAAATGCAGCCCCGAATGCCGATCAGTCCGCCGACCGCGATGAACAGCGGCGACGGATCGAGCGCGAGCGTCAGGCTGCGCGCGGAGAATCCGCCCAGCCACGCCGCGGGGATCGGCAGCCCGACTTGCGCCAGCGTCACCCATTGCGGCTGGAACCGCGGCCATACGAACGTGAAGGGCACCACCAGCGCGTGGAGAATGAACGGAAACGCGTGCAGGACCGCGATCAGCGTCGCGAAACCCAGCGCGGTCAGCATCGCCGTCAATCGTGCCACCGCCTCGACCCCGCGCGCGTACATCTCGCGCAGCATCTCCGCATTCGCGATGCCCGACGGAAACGGCAGCTTGTCGACCAGGATCATCTGGCGGCGCAGGGGGATCGCCACCGTGATGCCAACCATGCAGACCGCGAACACCCAGATCGAAAGCGGGATCCAGTCGAGCGTGGTGCCGTTGATCATCGTGAGCGCCGGGATCGGCGCGACCAGCCCCGCGCTCGACACGGCCGCCGCCGACGAGCACGCCGTCTGGTTGACGTTGTTCTCCAGCATCGTCCACTTCCGCGTGCCGAACAGCGCGTGGGACGACTGCCAGAAGCCGTAGCTGAGCAACACGGCGGTGAGGGACATGTTCAGCCCCCACCCGATCGTCAAGCCCGTGTAGATGTTGCAGGCCGACAGCACCGCTCCCAGCAGGCAGCCCGTGAGCAACGCCCGGAGCGTGAGCTGCGCCGAGGTGAGATCGAGCGGCAGCGGCGCCGAGCCGTGCGGCGCGGCGGTCGGCGCCGCGGGCGAGGCGGCCGCGGCGGGTACGGAGTCCCGTGGGGAGTGGGCCTGCGACAATGCACGTCCTCCGCGTTATCAACCGTCGTCGCTGGGATCTCGGCGCGCGGGCAGATCGTACGTGTCCGGGCGCGGATGCGTCAACCATTCGGCAGGAACCTGGCGGCGTGCGGAGACAACCGGCGAATGCGGGACGCAGATTCCGCGCCTCGCCGCGCGCCGCGGCGCGCCGCCGGATGCCGCGCGCCCCCGCGCGAACGCCGGCGCCGCAGTCGGCCGCGCTCAGACCGGTGTGATCCGCCGACGAAAGTGAACGAGAACCGCGGTTTCGGAATAGCCGGCGGCGTGATGCGCCGCGCGCGAGACGTCATTCGTCGCACGCGCGTCTGACGCCATTTCGACACACCCGCGCGACGCCGCCCACGCCTCAGCGGCCGCGAGCAGGCGTCGCCCAATGCCTCGGCGACGCAGCGCCGGGTCGACGTACCAGCCCTCGACGTATCCGACGGGATTCGAGGCGCAGCCGATCGCGTGCGGATGAATCGACGCCTCGACGAATCCGACCCGGCGGCCGCCCGCGTCCGCCACGAACACGGCCTGCGCCGCGTCCGAAAGGATAATCGTCATTTGCCGACGGTGCTCCGACTCGTCGTCTTCGGGCCAGAGCGCGGCGCGCAGTCGCAGCCACTCCGCGTGATCCGCGGGGGACACAGCGCGCACAACAAGCTCCGAGAACTCATTCAAGCGCGACGCCTCGCAGCCGCAAGCGACGCGACCCGCCTTCAGTTGGTCAGGCGCGCCGCCGGCAGATTCTCGAAACCCTGGCGAACGCACTGCAATCCATGGACGCAGAACTCGAACTGCTCGCTCAGCGCGCGGAGCACCTGCGGGGCCGGGCGCTCGTTGGAGAATTGAAACTCGCTCGCGATTCCGTAGGAGCGCTTGCCGCGCAGCAGGTACTCCTGAAGCCGGTGCGGCTGACGCCGCGGACGCAGGTTCTCGGGGAAGACGCCGGCCCAGAAGAGCGTGAAGTCGCCGATGAAGCGGTTGACCAGGAACGTGCGCCGGCTGCCGTCGAGCGCGGCGCCGAGATAGGCTTGCGCCTCGACCTCGGCAATCTCGCGGATCGCCTCGCCGTTGATCGTGCGCATCCGGTAAATCTGATCTACGTGGAGAAAATCCATGAGGATCGAGGTGAGATACTCAACCACCTGCGGATCGCACACGCCCAGATCGACCATGAACACCTGCTCGACAAGCCCGCCGAACAGGTCGTGAAGCCGACTGCCGCGTTCTATGGGCGACATCGCTGCCCCCTTCATTGCGCGTCTCGCGAATGCGCCGCCGCGCACGGCTCAGCCGTGCCGCGGCGTCGTGCTGTTCAGGACGAGTACGACCGGCCCGCGATTCAACCGAATCGTCCGCGACGCACGCGGCTCGCCAGCCAGCGGGCGCGGATCGGCCCGGGCTTGCGGCGCGACGCCGTCGTCGACTCCCGGGGCAACGGCGCGCCGCGCTAACGTCCCCTGATTCAATCCTAGCAAGCGCGCCGGCGCCGGCAAATGGAATCGGCGCGGCGAATCGTGCGCCGCCTCATAACAACTTTGGCGGTGTTGCCCGGCGCGCCGCGTGCTCATTTGCGGCGCGGAACGCCACGTCCGCGAGGGATCGCGCGACGGGACCGGGATCGAGCGGTCGCGCGGAAAACCCCGCACCGCGCTCGCTCAGCCGCGGGGGCGCGTGCGTCGCGGCATGAACGGGGCGCCTTCCGGGCGGCCGAAAATCATGCGCCCCGCGGAGGTTTGGAGCACGCTCGTGACCACGAGCGCGACCTCCTCGTTAATGCGGTCGCCGCAGCTCTCGCCGACGATCATCGTGCCGTCCTCGAGATAGCCGACGCCTTGTCCGACCTCTTCGCCGGCCCGGATGATCTTCACCGCGATGGGCTCGCCGGGCATGACGACCGGCTTCATCGCGTTGGCCAGATCATTGATGTTGATGACGTCGACGCCGCGGAGCTGCGCGATCTTGTTAAGGTTGTAGTCGTTCGTGACGACGCGGCCGTCGATCTTCTTGGCCAGTGCGACCAGCTTCTGATCGACGTCGCTCTCCTCCTCGACGGTGGGGAGACGGGCGTCCGAGATCTTGATCTCGACGCGCTCGTTCGATTGCAGCTTGTTGAGCATGTCGAGTCCGCGCCGCCCGCGGTTGCGCTTGAGCTTGTCGGAGCTGTCGGCGATCGCCTGGAGCTCCTGGAGCACAAAGCGGGGAATGAGCAGCGCCGAGTCGATGATGCGCGTCTCGCAGATGTCGGCAATGCGGCCGTCGATGATCACCGACGTGTCGAGAATCAGCGGACGGTTGCCGCGCGACTGCTTCGCGAACTCGACGTACGGAATGACAAAGCGGATGTCGTCCTTGGTCTGCAAGATGAAGCTGATCACCAGGTAGCAACTAACGATCCCGATCATCAGCTTGATCGCGCCGACGACCGATCGCACCCCCACCGGCACTTCCGCGGCCGTCGAACGCAGTACGAGGTTGAGGACGAGATGGTCGAGAATCAGACCGACGACATACGCGAACGCCATCCCCACAACCAGCCCCAGAAACGCCCCCGACAGCGCCGCGAGGCTCTTGCGCGGCACGAAAAAATCGACGCCGATCAGCGCCGCCGCCGCCACGATCGCGGCGATCATCACCCAGAACCGGTAGCGCTCGATGTCCTCGGGTACCCGACCCGCCTCGCCGATCGCGGAGAACGCGACCACTCCGATCAGCAACACAAACAACGCTCGCAGCACCCACAGCAACATGCTCGACCCTCGTATGATGTCCGCGAATGATTCTCGCGCCGAGTCCAACGGCCGGCGCGCGACAATGTGGACGGCCACGGACCCCGGCCGCCGGGCGGTCATCATACCGCGGCGTTGGTGTTCCGCGTTTCCAGCCCGCCGGCGCTGCCGGCGCGACGCCGGCCGAACCCGAAACGTCCGTCGGACGCGCCGCGACATCGACGGGGAGAACAGGCTCATGTGGTGGCCGGATACACGCGTCGGCGACGCCCAGCTGAGACGCGCGGAGCAACGCCGCGCCGAGGCGGAGACGGCCGTCCGTCATCTGCTCACCGTCGAGCCGCGCTTCACGCCGCTCGTGCGGCTGCACGGTCTCGAACGCCCGATCATTACACCCGATCCGTTTGTCGCGCTCGTCGGCTCCGTGTTGCAGCAGCAGGTCTCCATGAAAGCGGCGGCCGCGATGTATGAGCGGCTACGCGCGCGCTGCCCCCGTAGGCGGATCACGCCTGCGGCGATCCATGCGCTCACGCCGGCGCGGCTGCGGGCTGCGGGCCTGTCCCGCCAGAAGGCGCGCTACGTTCGCGCCATCGCCGACCAATTCGCCGACGGTCGACTCACCGCGCGGCGTCTCCGCGCCATGTCCGACGAACAAGTCGTCGCCGCAACCACGGAGATCGTCGGCGTCGGCCGCTGGACGGCGGAGATGCTGCTGATCTTCTGCCTCGACCGGGCGGATGTCTGGCCGGTCGGCGACCTTGGGCTGAGAAAGGCGCTTGCGTTGTTCCTCGGGCTGCCCGAGATGCCGCGCGAAAAGCACATCGAAAACACCGCCGACGCCTGGCGGCCTTATCGAACGTACGCGACGTGGTATCTGTGGCGAAGCCTGGAAGGCGGCGTGATGCCCGGCGTCAGGCTGTCGAAGAAGGAATCGGACCGCTCGTCGGCGTGACTCGAAGCGACGGACCCCGCTCCGACATCACGATTCACGGACGCACAGCGCTCCAGTGAGCCGCGGGCTCCAGCCCGCGCGGACGCTCGTCGCGTGCTGCGCCGCCGAATCGAGACAGGCGATTCAGAACGAAAGCCCGCCACGCAGCGGGCGCTTCCGCTTCTTGTCCGCGGCGGCCGGTGATGCCTGACCGACATCCGGACCGTCGGCGGCGGCCGGCGGCGACGGGGCGTCGGTTGGCTTGGCTCGAAGCGAAAGACCGATGCGGTGCTGCTCCGGATCGACGCCCAAGACGCGCGCCTGTACGACTTGCCCCTCTTTCACCACGTCGGAGACGCGGTTTACGCGCTTGTCGCTCAGCTCGGAAATGTGCACCAGCCCCTCGACGCCCTCTTCCAACTGCATGAACGCGCCGAATGTCGTGATCCGCGTGATCGCGCCGGTGACGGTTGTGTCCGGCGTGTAGCGCTCCTGCACCGTGTTCCAGGGATCGGAACCCAGCGCCTTGAGGCTCAACGAAATCTTGTGGTGCTCCGCATCCACATTCATGATCTGAACGCGGATCGAATCGCCCTCCGACACCACGTCGCGCGGGTGGCGAACGCGCTTCGTCCAACTCAGCTCGCTGACCGGAATCATGCCCTCGACGCCCGGCTCCAGCTCGACAAACGCACCGAAGTCGGCGACCCGCGTGACGCGCCCGTCGACCGTCGCGCCGGCGCGATAGTTCCCGATCGCCGTGTCCCAGGGATCCGGCTCCAACTGCTTGAGACCCAGCGAGATCCGATCGTTCACCAGGTCGATCTTAAGCACCTTGACCTGGACTTCCTGTCCCACGCGCAGCACGTCCTCCGGTTTCGCCACGCGTGAATACGCCATGTCGCTCACGTGCAGCAGACCGTCGATGCCCCCGATGTCGACAAACGCGCCGAACGGCGCGATCCGCCGCACGATCCCCGCCCGCACCTGGCCCTCGGCCAGCCCCGACCGCAGCTCCTCGCGCTGCTGTTGGCGCTGCCGCTCCAGCACGCGCCGCCGGCTCAGCAGTACGCTCTTGCCGCGCCGGTCGATCTCGACGACTTCGCACTCCATGCGGTGATTCACGAATGGCGCGAAGTTCTCGACCCGGTTCACGTCGACCTGGCTCTTGGGCATGAACCCGCGGATGCCGTGAATCGCCAGCTCCAACCCGCCGAGATTCACGCCCGTGACGCGCGCCTCGACCACGTCGCCGACGTGCAGGCTGTCCCAGCTCGCGTCCGTCCGCGCTTCGCGCAGCGACAGCCGCATCAACCCCGATTCCCGGTCAAACCCGTGCGAATTGAACAGGTGCACCTGTCCGACCACCGGCGGCTGCTCCGGCTCGAATTCGTCGGTCGGCACGAACGCTTCGCTCTTTCCGCCGATGTCGACGAACACATCCTGCCCGCGGATGCTCACGATCGTGCCGCGGATGCGCCCGCGCTCGTCGGTGTGCGTCCCGCGCGGCCCCGGCAGGGGGCCGGTCTGGACGTCGGCGGCGGAGAAATCCCCCAGCGCCTTGTCGAGCTCGTGCTTCAACTGATCGTCGTCGAATGAATGCGGTTGTGTGCCCACAGCGTCACCGTCGAGAGCTGGCCAAGCGTTCAATGAAACGTCAAATCATCGTAACCGCTGGGGGCGCAAACACAAGCGCATGCGCGCGACGCCCGCGCGTCGCGCGTGCGGCCCGCGCGCCGCGGCGAATCCGCACCCCGTGCGCCAAGCACCGGGCCCAACGCAGCGGACGCCGCCGGCCAGCCGAACGGACGGCGGCGCCGGCACGACGGACGGCTCCACCACTCCGAACCCGCCGCGCAGCACCCCGGTTTCTGGCGTGCGACGGCTGCTACCGGCTGCGCGGCGCCATCCACGCGCGCGGCCAGACCCGTCGAACAAGACGTGCGCCGCGCGCCGGTGTGTCGCCGCGGCGAAGTCCGGCGCTCTCGGTTCCGCGGAGTATTCGCAGTCGCGCGACACGGCCACCGCCGCGGCCGGCGGGTGAGGTCCGACACGCTCGGCGCGCCGCGCGGCGAGCGTG
>JBFXAM010000065.1:0-24638 GCA_050184295.1 Phycisphaerae bacterium
GGCCCGAGGCGTCCGCCGCGCGCCGCGTCCGGCCCGGCGCGTCGCCCGTCGCGCCGGGTGCCGCGCGCGCGTGCGCACGCGCGCTGCCGACGCGTCGGCTTCAGGGCCGGCGTGCGCCGCGCGTGGTCGCGCCGGTCGTCGCGTCGGCGGGCAGCTTCAGCACCATGCCTTCGCGAAGTTCCTCCGGGCGCGCCAGCTTGTCGCGGTTGAGCTCGTAGATCGCACGCCACCGGCTTTCGCTGCTCAACAGGCGGCGCGCGATCGACGCCAGCGAGTCGCCGCGCACAACGGTGTACGTTCCCGGGGCCGCGGCACCGACGAGCGTCGGCGCGCGCTCGCCGCCCGTGGAAGGCGGGGCCGACGGTGGGGGCGCGGGGCCGGTCCCGTTGGCCGGCGTACTCCCGCGCGCCGCGGGCGGCGTGTTGGCCAGTCGCAGCCGTTCGGCCGCGGTCAGTCCCGCAGGTCCCGAGGGCGCACGCGTTCCGGGCGTTGCCGACGACGTGCCGTTCGGCGGCCGCGCCGCGGATGAGTCGCTTGGCGAAGGTCGCGCCGGCGTCGTGACCGCCTTCACCACCGCGTCGCGCGCGGGCAGGACGATCGTCTTTCCGACCATCAGCCGGTTCGGGTCGAGCCCCGGATTCGCATCCAGGATCGCCTGCCAATAGCGTTCCGCCCCATACGCATCCGCGGCGATCTTTGCGAGCGTGTCGCCGTCCTTGATCGTGTGCTTCGTTCCATCCGTCCGCGACGTCGGCGTCCGCACGGCGGAGCCGGTGTCGCCGGAAGCGGGCGTTGCCGGGCCGGGCGGCGGCGTACTCGTCGCGGGTGTGCCTGCTGCGGCGGGGAGCGGCGGGGTCGCGACCGGGCGCGGCGGCGCGGAGGTCGTCGGGGCTGGGGCGTCCGGGGGCGGCGCGCTGGTGATCGGTCGGAGCGACTCGCTGGCCGGTCGCGTCGTCGGATCGAGAATCGTCGTCGATCCGGACGCCGGCGGCGTGCCGGTCGGAGGCGAGATCGACGGCGTCGCGGGACGCGCATCGGTCGCGCCCGGCGGCGCATCGCGCGGCGGCAGCGCGCTGCCGCTCGCGCTCGGCGCAGCGGCGCCCGAGGAGGGCGTGGCGATCGGTCGCGGCGGCGTCGACGTCGTCGCGGGGCGCAGCGGCTCGGTCCGCGGCGTCGAACCCGGCGGTCGCGCGGCGTCGGTTCGCGGTGGGGCGCCGGCCGGCGGCTTGGCGTTCGCGGGCGTCGGCGTCGTGGCCTTGCTCGTCTGCGGATCGAACGGAATCGCCTTGTCGCCGCCGCTGTTCATCGCGGTGTAGAGCACCAGTCCAACGATCGCGACCAGTCCGACGGCGATGCCGACCTTCACTTCCGTGCGCATGGTCAACCCTCTGGGTGTGCGGCCATCCGTGCCGATTCTGAGATTTCAGCGCGGCGAACGAGTATACCGCGAGCCGCGCACGACGCGACGGCCGGCGCGCGGGGAATCCGGCCCGCGAGGGCCGAGCGGAACCCGTGGACAAGGTCGCGCGGACTTGTCCGGCCCCGTGAGGAGCCGAGGACAACCGGATCGTTGCCGCACGCATGCCGCCACCCCTTGCGGGGCGGAAGTGACGTTTCGGGTTTCCGGTCCACGGGTTCCGCCGCTTGCGCGGCTCCACCCGTGGCGACGCGCCGTCGCCCCGTTCGGGCGAAATTCCGCGCCCGCCAAAACCGCCATGCAACCAGTCCGCGAGATCCAACTCTCGCGCGGCCGCCAATCCGTATCCCGTGCGTCAAGGACAGCGCCGGCCCGGACTCGCCCCGTTCAGAGTCCGGGCCCGCCGCGTGGCGCGGCGAGCTCCAGGAGGCGGCCGACGCAACCTGTGACACGCTGCACAGCGGTTGCCATGACGCTGCCGCCCGCGGTCTGGCTGCGCATCACGCGCGACGCAACCTGTAACACGCTGCGCAGCGGTTGCCATGGTCGCGGTCGCGGTCCCGGTGGCGCCCGGGGGCACGGGCGTCGAACCGGGGAACGCGGGCGGCGCCGCGCTCGCGCGCCGCGCCGCCCGGGTCACTTCGGTTCGCCGCGACCGCTGCTCGCCGCTAGCGCCGCTCGTCCGAGGGGCTCGGCACCAGCAGCAGCGGCGCCGCGATCGCGAGCGTCGAGTAGGAGCCCGTGATCACGCCGATCAGCATGCAAAAAGCGAACCCGCGGATGCTGCTGCCGCCAAAGATGTAGAGCGACAGCAGTGTCATGAACACGGTCAACGACGTGATGATCGTTCGTGAAAACGTCTGGTTGATCGCGTCGTTGATGATCTTGCGGCTCACGTCGCGCATGCGGCCGCGCGTCTCGCGGATGCGGTCGAAGATGACGATCGAGTCGTTGATGGAGAAGCCGATGATCGTCAGCAGGGCCGCGATAATGGTCATGTTGATGCGGAAATCCTCGATGAGCAGGATGCCCGCAATCCAGCCGCTCAGGCCGACGAACGCGAGCGCCATCAGCACGTCGTGGATCAGCGCCGTGACGCCTGCGACGCCGTAGATCGGCCGGCCGAAGCGAATCCACAGGTACGCGATGATCATCGCCCACGAGAGGATCAGGGCCAGAGTCGCCTGCACCTTGGCCTGGTTGGCGATCTGCGGCTTGAACTGTGTCACCTTGCGCAGCGCCTGCTCGCTGTCGAGCGTCGCCTTCACCAGTCCGAGCTCCTTCATCGCGAACTCGGTCGTCCAGCGCTCGGGATCCTCGCTCGCGACGAAGTTCGGATCGACCACCGCCACCACGACCGCCGAATAGCGCTCCACACCCTCGTCGTTCTTGCCCGCCGGCGTCACACCGAACACCGCGAACCGCCGCCACGGAAAGTCCTGGTACCCAGGCTGAAGCCGCATGTTGCGGATGCGATCGTAGATCGAGCCGGGCACGGCGGGATCGACGGGCTGCGGCGGGTCGAGGTCTTCAAAGTACATCGCGGCGCCGCCGATGAAGTCGCTCAGATCGCCGGTCACCCCCGCGGGCAGACCGGGGACGGCCGATTCGAGCCGGCGGTCGTCGATCGGATACGGTCGGCCGTCGTCGCCGTGGAACGTATACCCGACCCGGAAGCTCACCTTGAGGCGCTCGCCGATCGCGTCGACGATCGCGTCCTGCACGAGCAGCTTGTTGGTCTCGGTGGTGGTGATATTCCAGAATCGCCCCGCGCCGCCTTCGGCGCCGGCTTCGCGCACGCTGCCGACGTTGGCCATCGCGATGTTCTCGCCCGCCTGGGCCAGGCGTGACTGCTGTTCGCGAATAAAGGCCCGGAGCCGGTCGACGGTCACGTCCTCCTTGACGCGCACGCCGAGCGACTGGCCGCCGGCGTGCACCGAGACGCCGTCGCGCTGCACCAGGTTGGCGTCCTCGAGCGGTTCGGTGAGCAGCGCGACGAGCCGGTCGGCGTCCAGACCGGCGACGCGGACGGCGAACGAGCCCACTTCGCCGGTAATCGGCTCGACGGTCGCCTCGCCGAGCTTGCGGGCGTCCGCGGTGACGCGGTCGCCGGCCTCCCTCAGGCGCGCGGCGATCTTGATGTCGTCGAAGCGCTCCGCACCGGCCGCCGCCGGTTTCAATTCGATGTCGGCGCTCACGCCGCCCAGAAACTCGACGTCGAGATAGTCGCGCGTGCCGCGCGAGAGCAGCAGGGCCATGCCGCCGATCGTCAGGAAGAGCGAGAGGGGGATGAAGTAGCGCCGCAGCCCGACCCAATCGATGTTGGGCACGCCGATGAGCTTGTTCATCCGGATGCCCTTGATGACGTGATACTTCACCAGGAGCGCAAAGAGCGTTCGCGTCACGAAGACGGACGTGAAGAGGTTCATCGCGACGCCCCAGCCGAGCGTCAGGCCGAAGCCCTTCACCTCTTCGCTGCCGACGTAGTAGATGATGATGCTGGTGAGGAGCGTGGTGACGTTGGAGTCGAAGATGGTGCTGAAGGCCTTGTCGTAGCCGTTCTTGATGATCATCCGGAGCGAGGCGCCGCGCTCCTTCTCCTCGCGCATGCGCTCGTAGATGAGCACGTTGGCGTCGACCGCCATGCCGATGCCGAGGATCAGGCCGGCGATGCCGTCGAGCGTGAAGCGCGCCCCCAGCATCGCCATCACCGCGAGCACCAGCAGCGTGTTCATCAGCATCGCGACGTTCGCGACCGCGCCGCACACCAGGTAGTAGCTGATCATCAGCACGATCACGAGCGCCGCGCCGATCAGGCCCGCGTTCACGGCCTTCTTCAGGTTCGTCTCGCCCAGGCTCGAACCGATGGTGCGCTCGCTGATCGGCGTCTCTTTCAGCCGTGCCGGCAGCGCGCCCGCCTGCATCGTGTTCACCAGGTAGCGCACCTTTTCCTGGCTGAAGTCGCCGTGGATCGTCCCCATCGAGCCGATTTCCTGGAGGATGTTGGCCGACGAGTACGCGACGCTGTCGATGAAGATGCACAATTGCTTCTGCACGTTGCGGCGCGTGAGCTCGCGGAACTTGCTCCCGCCGAGCACGTCGAACTCAAAGTACACGCACGGTTGGCCGTGCTCGTCGCGCCCCGGCCAGGCGCGCTTCAACTGCCACTTCTTCTGACTGCCCGCCAGCAGTCCGTCGCTCTCGCCCAGCTTCGCGAGCACGTACCAGTCGCCCTGATACGTGTCGACGACCATGCCGGCAAAGCTGCGCGGATCGCGCGCCTGCAGGTCGGCCTGCGAGCGCACGTTGAAGAACGAGATCGGATTGTCGATCCGGAACCAGCCCTCCGTGTCGCCGCGCCCCGGCCGCGGTCCGCGCTTCTGCAACTGCTCGCGCATCAGGTCGTGGCGCGACGCGTTCTCCGGGGTCGGCTCGGCGAGGATGCGAAACTCGAGCACGCCGGCGCCGCGCAGCAGTCGCTGGAGGTCCGCCGGGCCGTCGAGAAAGCTGCGGTATTTCGCCCAGGCGGCGTACTTCTCGAGCACGACGTCGACCTTTGGCGCCAGCTCGGGATGCTTGGTCTTCAGCTCGGCCAGACTGTTGCGGCGGGCCTCCGAGCCGGGATCCATCTCCAGCACGTCCTGAAAGCGGCGCGGATCGAGCGCCGTCCCCAGCACCGCGTCGAGCGCGTCTTCATAGTCCTCCGTCGCGTCGCGCAGCCGCAGCTCCAACTCCTGCTCGGTCGGCTGGGTCGCGGGCTGGGTCGTGCCGTCGGCGGGCTGGGTCGTGCCGTCCGCGGGCTGCGTCTGGGGTCCGGCCTGGCGCGCCGCCAGCGCCGCGGCGTATGCGTCGTAGCGCGCCGCCGCGATGCTCAGCTTCTCTTGTCGCTCCGCGACGCCGCCCGACATTTCGGCCAGCTTCGCGTTCCGCTCCTCGGCGGGCAGGCGCAGCGCGGTCTCGACGTCGCCGCGGGACAGGTTCGCTTCGAAGAGCGATTCGAGCGTCTGGGTATAGTCGTTGCGCCGTTGAGCGGCCTCCGCGGGCGGCAGCGGCATCTGGATTTCGAGACGATTGCGCCCATGCACGCGCCACGTCAGGTTATAGACGCCGCTCGGGTCGACGCGCCGCTGGAGCAGCGTCTTGACCTCCTCGGCGAGATTGGGCACGTCCTTCATGCCCGTGTCGTCGATCTCGAAGATCATCGACACGCCGCCGGCGATGTCGAGCCCGGGCCGCAGGCGCTCCTTCGGCGGATAGAGCAGGAAGCAGGCCACAACGACGACGCCGAGGATCAGCGCCATGCGATTCCACAGGTTCTTCTCTGGCATGATTTGGATTCCTGAACTGCGACGATTCGACAACCAAGCGACCGACCGAATCCGACGTGCGCGGGACGTGCCACAGGATCGGACAGACGACGACCACCCGGCGACGCGCGCAGGGGAACGCGTGCGAGCGTCACGGCGCGAAGTCGTCAGACACCGGGCGGAGCGAGAGGCCGCAGAGAGGTGCGGATCGCGGGATCCTGCTGCGGGCGGACGGCGGTGCGGCCGATCGTCGAGACCGCATCGCTGTTCGATGCGCGAACGCATGCCGCGATCAAAAACTCGCCCGGTGGCGCGGGACGGGGCTCCGACGTCGGCGCCACGCGCGCAGGATCAGGCGGTGCGGACGCGACCGCGTGATGCGCGCTGCTCGCGACGCCGTGCGCCGCGACGTCGAACGCCGCCCCGCTCGTGCGGGGCGCAATCGCATCCGGCGGGACCGCGCGCAAGACGACCGCCGGCGGGGACTTCGGATCATCGCCGTCGGGCGGGTGATCGTCCAGGGGGTTTGCCGACGCAGGCTCCGGCCGAGCGACCAGCCACGGGCACGTCTTGTCGACGGCCAGCAGCAGCATCAGCGCGCTAACCGCGCACAGCGTTCGCACGAACTTTTCGGCCTGCGACGTCATGGGCCGGGCATTGTAGTCCAGCGCTGCAAGGGTCTCAACGGCCGCTTGCGCTCCGGTAGTGGGTTCCGTCTGATCCGGGTCGTACGGGCGTCTCGTCCGTTCATCTTGGTCTGGGTGGTGCGGGCGTCTCGCCCGTCCATGCGGAAGACACGGGCGAGGCGCCCGCACCACCCTTTCGGATTCGCCGCTTCACGAAACTGACCCACGGCCTGCGCTCCGGCCCATTCCGCGGCTCCCACGCGCGTGTCCTCGACGGCGGGCCGCGGTCCGCAACGTGCCTGAGCGCCGGCCCTTGGGGCTCGCGGCGGCGCGCGACGCTCGGGCGCGCGGCGGGCGACGATTCAGCGCGGCGCGGGCGCGGGTGTTCCCGCGGTGGCCGCGCGGATGCGCTCCAGCTCGCTTGTCGTGCTGTAGCCTTCGACCAGCTTGAGCAGCACGACCTGTCCGCCGCGCGCTTCCACGCACTCGCGACCGGCGACCCAATGCGCCCAGTCGCCGCCCTTGACCAGCACGTCCGGCGCGAGTTGCTCGACCAACCGGACCGGATCGGGCTCGTCGAACACGACCACGAAATCGACGCACATGAGCGCCGCGAGCATGCGCGCGCGATCCTCCTGGCGACGGATCGGACGATCGTCGCCTTTGCTCTGTTGGCGGACCGAGGCATCTGAGTTGATGCCAACGACCAGCAAGCTGCCGAGCGACTTGGCGCGTTCCAGCAGGTCGACGTGGCCCGGATGCAGAATGTCGAAGCAGCCGTTGGTGAACACGACCTTTTCGCCGCGCTGGCGGCGGGCCGTGAGCTCGGCGACGACTTCGCTCGCGCTGCGGACTTTGCCGCGGGTCGAGCTTTCGTGGCCGGCGTTCAGCTCGGCCAGCACTTCGTCGCGCGTGATCGGCACGCAGCCGAACTTGCCGACCTCGAGCCCGCCGGCGATATTCGCGAGCGGGACGGCCTGTTCCCACGTCGCCCCGGCCGCGAGCGCGACGGCCATCATCGCCAGAACCGCGTCGCCGGCGCCCGTGTTGTCATAGACGGCGCGCGGCCGCGTCGCAAAGCGCTGCACGCCGCCGTCTGCGCGCACCAGCCGCGCGCCGTCGCGCCCGAGCGTCACGACGAGACCGTCGAGCGCCAGCCTTCGCGCAAGCTCGGCGGCGGCGGAATCAAGCTCGTCCTCGGCGAGCGGGCGCCCGACGCCGATTTCGAGCTCGGCGCGGTTCGGCGTCATGAGCGTCGCGCCGCGATACTTGTCCCAGTGACGGTCGCGCGGCGGATCGACCAGCACGGGTTTGCCGTGCTGCCGCGCAAGGTCGATGACCAGTCCGCAAAGCGCCGGCGTGAGCACGCCTTTGGCGTAGTCTTCGAGGCACACGACGTCGGCGTGCGGCAGCGCGGCGCGAACGCCGGCGACGAGCGCATCGTGGTCGGCGGCGCCCAGCGGGCGCACCAGCTCGTCGTCGACGCGGAGAATCTGCTGGCGGTGGCGGTGCTCCGCGAGTCCGACCAGCCGCGTCTTGGTGATCGTCGGACGGTCGTTCACGCGCAGCAGTCCGTCAACCGCGGCGCCCGCCGCGCGCAGCAGTGCCGCGACGCGCTCGCCAAACGCGTCCGCGCCCAGCACGCCGCAGCAGTGCACGCGAGCGCCGAGCGCGACGACGTTGAGCGCCACGGAGCCTGCGCCGCCAACGCGGTCCTGCCGCTCGACCACTCGCAGCACCGGCACCGGCGCCTCGGGGCTGATGCGCTCGGCGTCGCCGAAGACGTACCGATCGAGCATGAAGTCGCCGACGAGCAGGACGCGGCGTTCGGCAAAGCGGGCGACGACGGCGGCGAGGTCGGTGGACAAGAGCATCCTCAGAGATAGGGTGCGGCGCGGCGAACCGGTTCGAGCAAATCGCCCGCACCGTCCCGGTCGCACCAGCGTTCGACGTCGGGCCTGCCGAGCTGATGCGCGTGGACGGCGATCCCGTCACAGGCGTCGTCGTGGTCGTTGCGGCGACGTCCGCGGCGCGACCCGCGGCGCTGAGTGATGAGCAGGTTCTCCGCTGCGCGGATGAACACGCCGCGGTCCCACGCGCGGCGTGCGATACGGCGCGAAAACCATGCCTGATCGTGCGCGTCGTCGACCAGCGTTTGCGTCGGCGTGACCAAGCCGAACACTCCAGGCATGCTCGATGTGCGTTTGGGCCGCCGCCCGGGCGGAATCCGACCCCACGCACGATCCTGCCCGCGCAGTGTAAAGCGTTCCGCAGCCGACGGAAACGGGATCGGCGCGTCCGCGACGACCGTTCGCGCGTGTCGTGACGACGAGCCGGGGATCCGCGCGCGGCCAGGCGCGCTCACGCCGCGACGCTCTCGCTCCCCGCCGTCAGCGCCGTCCTTCGCCGCTCGGCGACGTGCGGACCGACCCAGGCGTAGACGATCGCCGCGAGCATGCCCAGGACCACCGCGGCGCCCCAGACGTACCCCGCGCCGCAGCGGGCAAGCACCAGCCCGCCGATCGGGGCGGCGAGTGTGTTCGCGCCCGAGAAGCTGACTCCGAAAATGCCCATGTAGCGGGCCCGCATGTGGACCGGGGCGAGATCGGCGACGATCGGCCCGACCAGCGGAACCTGGATCATCTCGCCCAGCGTCCAGATGACGACGCAGGCGGCAAACTGCCACGCCTCAAACGCCACCCCGTGCATGCCGACGCCGATGCCCGACAGCAGCGCCGCAGCGACGAGCCGGCGCGTGCGTCCCACGCCGCCGAGCCAGGTGGTCAGCGGCACTTGCAGCAACACGATCAGCCAGCCGTTGATCGCGATGATCCAGCCGTACGTGGACGGTCGAAAGCCGAGCTGTTGCAGATAGAGCGGAAACGTGGACATCGACTGCATGTAGAGCAGCGCGATCAGGAACGTCGCGAGGCAGAACGCAACAAACACGCGGTCGGCGAGGATGATCCGCAGGGCGGCGGCGAAACCCGGCCCGCGCGCCGCGGAGTCGGTGTGCGAAGCGTCATCTGCACGCGGCGGCGCAGCGGTCGTGTGCGCGACGCTCGCGCCCGGCGGCGCCCCGGCGGCGGCCGGCTTTGCATCCGCGGCGCGTGCGTCGCCGGCTCGACTGGTGTCTGCGGCGCCGTTCACGGGCGCCGGCGTCGTCGAATGGGCGCGTCGTGTCGGCAAGGTCTCGGGGACGAAGAAGACCACGATCAACCCGTAGGCGCACGACGTCGCGGCGTCCACGAAGAAGATCGCCTGAAACGCGTGTTCGGCGAGCAGCCCGCCGATCATCGGTCCGCACGCGAATCCCAGATTGATGGAGACAAACAGCACGGCGAACGAGTACTGGCGCTGCAATGGCGGCACGATGTCCGCCATCATCGCCTGCACGGCGGGGCGCAGCATTTCGCCCACGACGGCGAGCAGGAACACTCCGGCGAGAAACAGCGGGGCGGTGCGGGCGAACGCGAGCAACACCATCACCGACGCGCCGCTGAAGAGCGACGTGAGCATCACGGCGCGCCGTCCGACTCGGTCGGCGAAGTGCCCGCCGAGCGTCTGCCCGACGACCGATCCGAGTCCGAAGGCGCCCATCGTGAGCGTGGCGAATTCGACGCGC
The DNA here is from genome assembly GCA_050184295.1 of Phycisphaerae bacterium. Classification (GTDB taxonomy): domain Bacteria; phylum Planctomycetota; class Phycisphaerae; order UBA1845; family Fen-1342; genus JBFXAM01. The sequence continues at coordinate 9,976 of JBFXAM010000065.1, forward strand.
TGGCCGAGCTGCTCCTTCATGTAGATGGTCAGGAACGGGATCAGCAGCGTGCCGGCGCGGTTGATGAAAGTACCGAGACAGAGGATGTAGACCAGGCCCGGCAGTTGCAGATAGGGCGCGAACATGAACACCCGCTCTCGCATCGCGATCGCGCGACGAAGCGGGGGATGATAAGCGCGACGGTCGCGGCAAAGCGAGCCGGCCGCGCGGCGCGGGATCGCGGGCTCAAACCGACGGATCGACCGCGGCGCGGGTCGCGTCTGCGGCCGGTACACTCCCGGCACAGGGAACGCGGCGCGTCGGATCGGCGACGGGCGTCGACGACGACTCGCCTGCGCACGTGTTCGGAAAGGCGGACGTCGATGAATCGCATGCAATTGGCTTCGGCGGTTGCACTGGTGGCCGGCGGCGCGCTGGCCGGCGGACTGGTCGTCAGCAACAGCACCACGCGGGTCGCGCTGGCCCAACCCAGCGCGGCGGCCGCGCCTTCGCCGACATGGGCGGCCGGCGGCAAGCGCGCGCGATACACGCCGGACAACTGTGTGTTCGCGCTCATCGACCACCAGACGGGGCTGATGAACCTGGTCGACAACGCGCCGCCGGTCGAGTTCAAGAACATGGTGCTCGCGCTCGCGAAGACCGCGAAGCTGCACGGCGTGCCGGTCGTGATCACGACCAGTGCCGAGACGGGCCCGAACGGTCCGTTCCTGCCCGAGGTGCTGCAACTGCTTCCGGACGCACCGCTGATCTCGCGGCCGGGGCAGATCAACGCGTGGGAAAACGCCGACTTCGTCGCCGCCATTCACAAGACCGGCCGCAAGAAGATCGTGATGTCTGGCATCACGACCGATGTCTGCGTGGCGTTCGCGGCATTGTCGGCGCTCGATGCCGGCTTCGAGGTCTACGTCGTCGTCGACGCGTCCGGGTCGATGAACACCGACACGCAGAACGCCGCGATCCTCCGCATGGCGAGCGCCGGCGCGACGATCGGCACGTGGTTCGGCATCGCCTGCGAACTGCTGTATGACTGGCGGAACCCGGCCGGCGCCGGCAGCGCGCAGCTGTTCATCGAGCACATGCCCGCGTACGCCGAGGTCTTCGCGAGCCACCAGGCGCAGGCCGCGGGCCGGAAGTAGCCGCCGCGCGCTGCGCAGCGTCGCGGGCGCGGCGTCGTGAGGCGGTCGCGACGTCGCCGCCGGTCGGCTCCCCATCGCGGCCGGAGTTCAGAGGCGCGCCGCGATGGCGCGGAAGTGATATCCGCGGATGGCAAGTTCGACGGCCTCGGGAAAGGCCCGGTGGTTCGAAAGCCACGCGCGGAACAGGAAGCTCCAGTAGTGCCGGCGCCCGGATGCCCGCGCGCCGATCACCCAGAACGAGCGGAGGAACGCGAGCACGTCGGCGGCGCGAATCCGCGCGCGGACTCTCGTCGGGCGGTAATCACGGAGAAACGTCAGCACGCGCTGGTAGTACACCCGCGGCTCGTAGAGATGTTTGACGAGCCGGCGATAGCCTTCGCTCAGCACCCGCGCGTCCATGGTCGGCACGAAGTTGACCGCGGCGTCGAGATTGTTTCCCGTGCTGGCCCCGACGATCCGCTGCTCCTCTGTCAGCCGCGCGAACAGCCGCGTGCCGGGCAGCGCGGTGAGCATCCCGACCATCGCCGTCACCACGCCGGACTCGCGGATGAACCGGCGCTGCTGCTCGAAGATCTCCGGCCGGTCGCTGTCGAATCCCACGATGAAGCCCGCCATGACTTGCAGGCCCGCGTTGTGGATCTTGCGCACGGCGGCGACCAGATCGCGCCTGGTGTTCTGCACCTTGCCGCATTCGAGCAGGCTGGCCGCCTGCGGGCTCTCGATTCCGACGAACACGTTCTTGAAGCCGGCGCGAACCATGAGATCGAGCAGTTCCGCGTCGTCGACGAGGTTGATCGACGCTTCGGTGGTGAAGGTGAGCTTCTCGCGGGTCTGGGCGCGCCAGTCGATCACGGCGCGCAGCACCCTCTTGGTCTTCGCCCGGTTGCCGATGAAGTTGTCGTCGACGACGAACACGCCGCCCTTCCACCCCGTCGCGAGAACCGCTTCCAACTCCTGAATCACCTGCGCCGGCGTCTTGACGCGCGGTACGCGCCCGTACACCGCAGTGATGTCGCAGAACTCGCAGTCGAACGGACAACCCCGCGACGTCTGGATCGACAGCGTCAGGTAGTTGCGAACGTCGATCAGATCCCAGCGCGGCCGCGGCGTCTTCGTCACGTCAGGCTTGCCGCGCGCCTCGTAGCGGGGCTTTGCGCGGCCGGCGGCCAGGTCCGCGACCAGCTCGGCCATCAAGTCCTCGGCCTCGCCGACGACACACGTCGTGACCTCCGGGAACCGCTCCGCGCCGGTGGTGAAGAGCGGACCGCCCGCGACCACCGGCTTGTCGGCCGCGCGGCATCTCGAAATCACTTCGCGCACCGAGGCTTCGTGCACGATCATCGCCGAGAGAAAGACGGCGTCCGCCCAGTCGAGGTCCGCGTCGGACAGGCCGCGGACGTTCAGGTCGACCAGCCGCAGGTTCCAGCTCTGCGGCAGCATCGCGGCGACGGTGAGCAACCCGAGCGGCGGAAACGCACTCTTTCGCCCGACGATGCGCAGGACGTGCGAGAAGCTCCAGAACGTGGCGGGCGTTCGCGGCGAGACGAGCAGGATGTTCATGCGTCGATCTTCATGCGGCGTGCCAAGCGGGGCCACGGAGCGAGACGGGCGCTCCATCCGCGAATCATACGGCGGTCGAGGCCGCGGCGGAAGCACGGCGACGGATGTCAGCATCCGTGCGGGCGCAGTCCGCCTGGAACGATCCGCGCGAAAGTCCAAGCCGGGCTTGACGCGCCGGGCCTTTTATTCTATTACTAGAATATGAGCGTCAAGCACCTGACCGACGCGGAGCTGCTGCTGTTGGGGCTGGTCGCCGAAATGCCCCGGCATGGCTACGAGCTCGATCAGGTGATCGAGCAACGCGGCATGCGCGAGTGGACGCAGATCGGCTTTTCGTCGATCTACTTCGTGCTCGGCCGGCTACAGAAGCTCGGGCTCGTGACGGCGAAGAAGCCGGCCGGGGCCCGCGCGGGCGCCAAGGCCCGCAAGGTCTACACCGTCACGCCGGCCGGCCGCCGGGCGTTGGTCGCGCAGACGATCGCGGCGCTGCGCGCCGTTCGACCCGCGCATTCGTCGGTCCTGCTGGGGATGCTCAACTGGCCCGCATTGAAGCGCGACCAAGCGCTGCGGGCGTTGGAAGCGCGCCGCGCCGCGATCGCCGCGGAGCGGGCGCGACTCGGCGAGATTCAGGTCGAGCAGCAGCCGCTGCCGGACTATGTGGAAGCGTTGTTCGAGTACTCGCTGGGCCAGTTGCGCGCCGAGGCGGAATGGGTTGCACAGACGCTGGATTACATGACCGCCAAACCCTGGCTTGAATGAAGGATCCGAACATGAACGAGTCCGACCTGAAGGCCAGACTGAAAGAGTTGTACTTGCCGCCGGCGGACGACTTCGTCCTCGTGGACGTGCCGGATCTGCGCTATGTCATGATCGACGGGCGCGGCGCCGCGGATCGCACCGCCCTCGACCACGCCGTCAAGTGGCTCTTCGCCGCGATCTACCCGCTCAAGCGCGTCGCCCGCGAGCGCATGCAACGCAACTTCGTCGAGCCGCCGCTCGAAGGCCTTTGGTGGGCCGACGACCTGCTGGACTTCATGCAAGCCCACCGCGACAAGCTCATTTGGCGGATGATGATCGTCTACGAGCCCGACTGGTTGACGCCGGACATGTTCCGCGACGGCGTCGACGCGGCGAAGGCGCGCCTGGGCGAGCCCCCACCCGGGCTGCGACTGGAAAGCTACCACGAAGGCCTCAGCGTGCAGATCATGCACGTCGGCCCCCCGAGCGCGATCGCCAGCACGCTCGCCCGGCTGCACCGGGAGTTCCTCCCGGCGCACCACCTGGTTCCCAACGGACGGCACCACGAAATCTACCTGACCGATCCGAACCGCGTAGCGCCCGACAAGATGAAGACGGTGCTGCGCCAGCCCGTGCTCAGGTCGCAATAAGAGGAGCGCCGCGCGGTTCGGTCCCGGCCTTGCCGATCGTCTGCCCGCGAGTCGTCGTACGGCGAGCGAGGGCCGCACCGCCAGGCTGGCGCTCGCGCGGCGTTGAGCCGGCGCAACGCCAAGGCAAGGCGCCGCCAAGCGAACGGCTCGGGGAGCGGAGAACGCCCCGGTCGCCCCGATGAGCCGCGTGGCGACTCGCGGCGACTCGCGTTCTGTCGAGCAGTCCCGAGCGCGGTGACCGGCGGAGGCGTCTACCGACGCCGGGACCGAGGCGCCGTTCGCGGCGCGGTGCTACGTCGGCGAAGGCGCCCGGCGGTGTGCCGGCGAGTTCGATCGGACGCGTTGCCCACGTCCCGGCTCGCTTTGCTGGCGGACCAGCCAACGGACGACGGGCTCGATTCCGCGCAGCCAGTGGTCGACCAGCATTCGCTCCGCGAGTTCAAGTTCCCCCCTCCGCAGCAATCGGACGATCTCGCGATGCTCGGCGTGCGAGACGAGCACGTCCCCTGCGTCCCGCCAGTACGCCAGGTCGTAGCGGCGTACGGCCGCGAGCAGGCTTTCGATGATGTCCAGCAGCCGGCGATTCGGGCAGCGCGCGATCAGCAGGGCATGCCAGTTTCGATCGAAATCGAAGAGCCGGCGGGCGCGCCGGGGCGCGCGGCGGATCCGATCGTTAATCCGGTTCAGCGCGTCCAGGTCTTCGCGCGGCGGCACACCGGCCAGCCGCAGCGCCAGGCCGTCAAGCGTCGCGAGGATCGTGTAGGCGTCCTCGGCGTCGCGGGCGTCCAACGGGGGGACGGCGAAGCCGCGTCCCGCCGCCGACTCGAGCAGGCCGCGGCCCTCGAGCGCGAACAGCGCCTCCCGCAGGGGGCTGCGGCTGACCCGAAACTCGCGCGCCAGCGTCGGCTCGCTGATCGCCGCGCAGGGCGCCAGGCGGCCGTGGAGGATGCGCTCCTGCAAGGCCGTCACGAGGTCGAGTCGGAGCGGTCGGCGTTCGATCATGCGCGGCGTCCTTTTCAATTCTGTCGACAGTATACAGATTCTGTCGACAATATGACAGCGGTACGCTACGCTGGGCACGGATCCCGGTCGGTGTTCCGCGCGGGGATGCGCCGGACCCGCCCGTCATGCCGCCGGGAACTTCGCGGGCCGGCCCATCGCTCCAGGAGCGCAGCATGAAGCTCTCACGACGTGCCTTTCTGACGGCGGCCCCCGGCGCGTGTGCCGCGGCGAGCATTTTCGGCGGCGGCACGCTGAGCCGCGCGTCGGGCGCGGCCGGCGGGCCCGCCGACAACGACGCTTGGCCGGAGTTTCCGCGCCAGAAGCCCGAATGGGTCCGAACGATGGTCGGCGTCTGTCACCGCGACGTCGACCGCGCCCGGGAGCTGCTCGACAAACATCCGGCCCTGGTGAACGCCACGTGGGACTGGGGGTTCGGCGACTTCGAAACCGCGCTGGGCGCCGCTGCCCATACCGGCCGGCGAAACATCGCGGAGCTGCTCCTCGAACGCGGCGCGCGGCTCGACCTCTTCGCGGCCGCGATGTTGGGGCAGACGCAGACTGTGAAAACGATGATCGCCGCCGCTCCCGGTATCCAGCGAAGTCCCGGTCCCCACGGCATCACGCTGTTGGCGCATGCGCGCGCCGGCGGCGAGGCCGCTGCGCAGGTCTGCGCTTACCTGGAGAGCCTCGGCGACGCCGACTCCAAGCCGAAGACCGAACCGCTCACCGACGAGCAGAAGCAGTCCTGCACCGGGCGATTCCAAAGTCCCGCCCGCGGCGCGAGCGTCGTGGAAACCAGCATCAATCAGAACGGGGACTTGATCATCAAGGTGAACGGCGAACAGTCCGGCGTACTGCGCCACGCCGGAAATCACACCTTCTTCCCGGCGGGGGCGCCGGCGGTGCGAGTCACGTTTAACAACACCGGTTCCGGAATGAACTCGCTGGCAATTGTCGATCACGTTCTCGTGCTCGACGCATTGCGGATTCCCTAGCTTTGGCGCTGGTACGCACTTGCGACGGAGACCGAACTGTGGATCGCCGAGGGGCGTCTATCGCCATTCTGGCGGCGATTTGCGTAGCCTCCGTGATCGGCATTCCGGCGGGGTGCCGCAGAGACAATACGCGTCGCGCGCACCATCAGAACAGCGCCGCCGCGCGGTCGGACGAGCCGGCAGTGGTCGCGGCCGCAGAGTCGAATCCGTCGGAAATCGACGCCCTGATCGACAGCGCCGAGCGCGCGCTGCGCTCGAATGGGCCGGACGTCGGCGCGATCCTGAGCGACCCGCGCTACCGATCGATTCACGGCTGGCCTCGGTTTCGCAATCTCATCAAGGCATGCGCCCGAGCTTCACGCATCACAATCGTGACACCGCGGGAGCCCGGGAAGCGCTTGCGCGTGCGATTGCGCCTGATCGAGGCGGACGGTTCGGCGTCGCCGGGTGCGTTGGTCTATTGCTATCATACGGATGCCACTGGCGATTACGGTCCAAATGACGCGCGCGTTCCGCTGGCCGGAAGCGACAACAACTACGCGCGCCTCTTCGGCTATGCCGTGACGGACTCCGACGGCATCATCGAGATTCAGACGATCCGCCCCGGCGGATACCCAGATTCTGCCGCTCCAGCGCACATTCATATTCGAATCTGGTGTCGGGACCAACGGTGCTTCGGCGCCGAAATCTGGTTCGACGACGATCCGCGCGTCGATCGTGAATCGCGCGAGGAGGCGGCTCGCGACCGGGTTGTCATTTGTCCGGTTGCGATCGACGCGCGGGGACACGAATCGATCGACGCCCAAATCAGGCTCGATTAGCGCGTGTGGCAGCGACACGGCGGCGCCGGCTGAAGCCCTTGCCGCCACCCGGGGCATCTGGCCCAGTATTGAAAACGCCCCGATCCGGTTTGCGAAAACAGCGCCAATCGCGGGCGAGCCGATTGCACGGACGGTTGCTACAAAGAGACAGTCCTCGGGCAGTCGTCCACCCGGAAAGTCGTGAAGGCCGCCCGGTTTCAAGTCCAATCGGAGAACCGGCGTTTCTGCACATTGAATTGAATCGCGCCGCCGATCCCAAACCCTGCTCGCGCGAAGCGAATGCTCTGCGACTGGGGACGCCGCGTCGCCTTTCGGTGAATCTCGGGACGGCGCGCCGGCCGCTGAATCGCTCCTCTGGCAGCTCCGGAGAGCGCGTGGCGTCGCCGGTGTCAGTGCCGTGGCGGGCTCCGACGTGCCTTTTTCAGCGGAATCCGCTCGGAGAACGGTACAATGAACCGGGTTCGGGCACCCGGAGGCCCCTCCGGCGCCGCGGGAACTGCGTCGTATCGCACATCGCTGCGCGAGCAGCGCGACACGGCTGGCTCAATTCGCTCTTCATGTCAAAGGAGGAGAACTGTGAGCAGGATCGGTTGGACGCACCGCTGGACTCTCGCGCTACCGCTGCTCCTGGGAACCGCGGCAAACGCCCAGACGCCGCTCGGAATGGAATTCACATATCAGGGCCGGCTCACCAACGCCGGCAGCCCGGCCAACGGCCTGTTCGATATGGACTTCAACCTGTACCCCGTCCCGGTCGGCGGCGCGCCGCTCGCGAGTCAGATGCTGCCGGATGTCTCCGTCACGAACGGGTTGTTCACTGTTCAGATCGACTTCGGGGCGGGTGCCTTTGACGGAAATCAGCGTTGGCTCGAACTCGCGATCGACGGCACACTGCTCGCGCCGCGCCAAGAGCTGAGAGCGGCGCCCAACGCACTGTTCGCCGTGAACACGGACCAGCTCGACGGGCTGGACGCCTCGGCTTTCCTCCAGTCCGTCCCGGTGCCGCTCACGCTCAGCGGCACGAGCGCCACGCACATCATCCGTGGCGAGAACGACTCCGGGACCGCCGACGCCTCGGGCGTGTCCGGCGTCTCCACCGCCCTTGGCGGCTTCACCCGCGGCGTGTACGGCCGGAGCGACAGCTCGTCGGGGCACGGCGTCTTTGGTTCCGCCACCTCCTTCAGCGGCACGACATTTGGCGGGCGATTTGAAAGCGCCAGCGGGTCCGGTCTGGGCATCTTTGGCTTTACCACGAGCACCCTCGGCGTGACCACGGGAGTGTCCGGGCGGGCCTTGAGCACGTCGGGGCGCGGCGTCGTCGGCGTCGCCGCCGCCACCAGCGGCACTACCTATGGTGTCTACGGGCAGAGCGACAGCCCGGCCGCGACCGCCTACGGCGTTTGGGCGCAGGGACGGCTCGGCGCGAGCGGCACCAAGTCGTTTCGCATCGACCACCCGGACGACCCATCCAACAGGTACCTGCTGCACTACGCCGCCGAAAGCCCCGAGGTCATCAACTTCTACTCGGAGACCGTGACGCTCGACGAGCGCGGCGAGGCCGTGGTCGAATTGCCGTACTACTTCGCGAAGATCAACACCAGGCCCCGCTACCAGCTCACCGCGGTGGGCGCGCCGATGCCCGCGCTGCACGTCACGGAGAAGATCAGCGAGTCCGCGCTGCGCGTCGGCGCCATGGCCGGGCCCGATGAGGTCGTGCCGCGCTGCTCGTTCCGCATCGCCGGCGGCGCACCCGGCGGCGAAGTTTCGTGGGAGGTCAAGGCCCTCCGCAACGACCGCTGGGTCCGCCAGCACGGCGCGCCGGTCGAAGTCGCGAAACAGGAGTTCGAGCGCGGCACCTACCAGCATCCGGAGCTGTACGGACAGCCGCCGGAGAAGGGCTTGAACTTCCGACCCGAGGCCGAGCGGTCCGTTGACGGCTCGTCCGCGCCGAGTTCACCCAACGCGGCGCCGCGCTGAACATCCGCTCCACGGACTTGCCGCGTGACTTGCAGAGGGGGACGTACCGGCGGTTATGGAGCCGCCTGCACGTGCGCGGACCGCTCACAGACGAGCGCACGAGAACATCCGATACGCAACGGGCTCTCTGAAGCCCCCGTTCTCATGCTGAGCTGCACTGTCGCGGCGGCGTCGCAAATCGGGGCGACAGGCGCGAATAGTAAACCGAGACCGCCGGGGGCCGCAACGCCGCCCGCCCCGCTTCCCGGCGCAACGCCCGTTTTCCGCTTCCGCTGGGGCCCGGGCGGCGTCGAGGACGCGGCGCAGGGTCTACGCGTCGCCGGGGACCACCTTGTATCGTTCGCAAGTTTTTGGGTGCTTGGGGCATTCCCAGGACTCCCCGCGACCTCGTTTGACGCGCCTGTATTTCGTGCGATGATCGACGCCACACAATGGCGGCTGTGCGAATGGCGCGCGCTGATCGATATCGACGAGGAATCCCTCACACACCGGGAAAAGCGACGAGCGAGATTTCTTGTCTCTTTGGCGGTTGGAGCAGCCAATCTTCACTGGCTGTTTGTCCCACGGGCGAAGCTCGCGCGCGTTCACGATCTGTACGGGCCCCGCGCAGTTCGGGCAAGTTCGTGGATGCCTGGCCGTACCCGCTGCCGAGCGAATGTGCCGTGCCTGGAGATAGTCCAGGACCGTTCGAGCGTAATCAGTATTCTCAGTGCGATGCATGATCTCTGCTCGACCACGATGACTGGCCCAGTTGAGGCTGCCGGTGTAATGAATTCGGGCATCGATGACGATGTCCTTCCCGTGCAGGCCCATCGACGATACGACGACAGCCCCAAGCTGTCGCAAGGAACCAATCGCCTTCTCGACGTAGGAACGGTTCTCTGCCTCAGTTGGCGGCGGGGTTACGAGAGTCACCTCCACACCGCGTTCGAGCGCCTGACGAATGAGGGGCTCAACCTTTGGCCATCGATACTCGCCGAAGAATGGGACGAGGCCGAAGACGCTCTCCTCCGCGGCGCGCAGATCTTTGGAGAAGAAGTCGAAGAACTCATTCTCGTCGAGGATCGCGTGCGCCGGAACGTTCTCGCTACCTGGGATACGGTACGTCGCTGAACTATGAGCGACCCGACCGGCGAACCCGACTTCCACCAATTCCAGGGCAGACACGAGATCAGCGTGGTCCTTCATATAATGCCATAGTTGGCCCAGGCCGCTGGTGGGCCTTGCATGACGGTTCAGCCATTCGGAGGAGCCAATAAGAACGAACTTTGACCGGGCGCGGGTCACGGCGACGTTTAGATCGCGCTTCACTTCCATTGATTGATTGGGGTTGCACAGTCGGGCCGTCCAGAACGGCTCATCGAGCACCGTATCGAAGATGATCAACTCGGCTTCACCTCCTTGAAAGGTGTGGACAGTGCCGACGGCAACCCACGCCGACAGCTCAAGCGCCTGTATCAGCCGTGACAGCAGGCGCCGCTGTGCGGCGTATGGCGTGACTATCCCGATCGGCGGAGCATTAGCCTGATCCGGTTTGGGAATTCCCGCTGCAGCCATCGCAGCCAATTCTGCTGCGATCTGCGCCGAATACAGGTTGAAGCGGCTCAGGCTGCCAGCCTGACGACCACACCATGCGTGCAAATCTGCCGTATCGACAAGAGTCAGCGCATTCGATGGTAGGAACGTCAGCCAGTCCGGCTGGGTTCGCTTCAGCACATCCGCGTGATCGGTGAGCCCCTTCGGACCGTACGAGATTGCCCGCGCGACATCCGCGATCGGGCGAAGCATCCGGCGCTGGGTGTGAAGGCGTGTTAGAGCAGAATGGTCCATCGGCTCAAGGTCATGGGCAATTCTCGAAAGATGAAATGCGTCTTGTCGCAACCGCTCATCGGTAATCTCGCTGTCGCTTCGAACGATGGGTGGCAGTTGCTTGAAGTCACCAACGAGAATGACGCGACGGATGGCGCGGCGCCCAGCGACGAAGAGCAGCGGTGGCAGCGCCATCGAGATCTCATCCACGATGAGCGCGTCAAATGCCTGGCCGTCGAGCTGGTCTCCGACGTAGCACTTCGTGAGCGTCGCGGCAACGACGCGGGCCGCTGCAATAACCTCTCGTTCGAGTGCATCCAGCCGCGCACGCAGTTCGGTGAGCCGCCGCTCGATTTGATCCAGCTCTGCTTCGATCGGGCTCAGTTGCTGCTTCAAAGCTTCGGTAGCTGGCAAGCGGGCACACAACTCGAGCTGGTTCTTCGTTTCCCTGCGGAGCGATTCCGCTGCCTGCTCAGCGCCCCGCGTGGCGGCCACGGCCGCAGAGGAGGACGTAGCCGCGACACCTAATGCGCGCTCCGCCGCGGTCAGAGCTTCCCTGGCCTGCTGAACTTTCGTCGCCCGAAAGAACCATGCGCGACCAGCCTTTTCGGCTCGGCCCTTGCACTCCTCAACTCGTGCGACCGCGTCTGATTGCTCCCTGCTCCTGAGCTTCGCTGTCGATTCAGACTCGCCGGCATGGCGCTCGGCTTCCGCCAATCTTTGGCGCAGCTCGCTTAGCTGGTCCCACTCTGCCAACTGGGCGTTCATCTCTGCGCGGGTTGCGGACAGCGGTGCAGCCCTGCGCTGAAGCTCACTGATTTCCGACTGAATGCCCTTAGCTTGACGCTCGACGATGCTGTCCAGGCGCACGGTATCGGGCACCTTTGGGTTCGTAACACGTCCGATCCGAACGATCCTTCCCTCTTGCTCAAGATCTGAATTGGCGAGCGGTCCGGTGTCGGGCTTCACCGTTTCGTACATGGACTGATCGACGGCGGCGTGCGTGTGACTCGTCATGAGCACCCGCTCGCCTCGCGCAACAAGCGTTGCGATCAAATGCGCGATGACGTAGGTCTTTCCGGTGCCCGGCGGGCCCCATACGAAGGTTATCTCGGAAGCGGACGCCTGCTCGAGGACGTTGCGCTGTTCGCCGGTGACTCGATTGAGCGCCGGAATCGCGGGTAGTGGTGCTTTGCACGCCCCGTTCGATTTCGGATGAAACATGCCGGCCGTGAGCGATGAAACGACTTCCGTTCCAGCGGCGACCGCATCCAAGGTGTCTGCAAGTTTGTGCAGCAGTCCCAGGTCATCAACCCGCAATACTGCGCGGGCCACATGTGGACCCAGTGCCTCAGCGCCTTCGAGCTGCACATCAACGCGGTTGGATTCTTGGGCGACCACAGTCGCCTTGAATTGGCGACCCTCTACGTCAAGGGGGCCGCTCGCATCTTCGGGCACAAGCGTGCTGTCAGCGAGCGTGAAACGAAAGACCGTGTACGGCGACTTCTCGGGCGTGACGCGCTGCCCAGCATGCAACTCGTATCTCTGCTCGCCGCCATTCTTCTCCAACTCGGCGAGCTCGGCGCGGACCGCTTCGGCGAACCAGCCGGCCAAGGCGCGCGAGTCCGAGGGCATGGCAGTAGGAGTGGACGCCATCGACGATCCTTACTTCGCAACCACGCGCGGCTCGGCCGGTGATTGCGCACGCAACCGCGCGGCGTCTCCAGCAAGTCTGGCCACGTCATGCTTGCTTAGCGCAACCGATTATCCCGCTGAGCCGGCGGTCGGATCAAGCGACCGCTCGTCGCGCGAGCGCACATGCGCGTGCAGGTTGGCGAGCGAACTCCTAAGTATCTTTGTACGAGCGATTTACATGAATTCCGCAAGAACTCGGCCAATCAGCCCCATATCGGGTGGGTACCGAACAGAGGCCCGCGGCGCGCCCGGCGCGAGGGCGTGAAGTGGATTCGCCGCAGGTTGCTGTGCGACAATTCGCTCAGTCACGCAGATGTAGAGGTTGGGGGCGGCAACGAACCGTCGCAACCAGCCGGTGCGCCGGCCGCGCGAGTTCAATACCCTGTTGGAAGCCCGTGAGAATCGCGCGAAAAAGGAGTCCCGCACGCTTGTGGGCCGGCGCCCGCGGTTCCGATCACCGCGGCTTGCCGCGATCGGACCCGCGAACAGAACCACGAGCGCCGGCTCGCGATTTCGACCGCGCAGTCGCCCGCGGTCGCGCCGCCGCGCTCTTCCGGACGTTGCGCGGGCGTGTCGCCTCGCGCGCCATGTCCGCGGGCTGCTTGCCGCGCAGCGTGCAGCGCATGACCGGTCTTCCCGGCGCGCGTCGGGCGGCGACTTGGAACCCGGCGCGTTCAAACGACGACGCGAGCCCGGTGTAGGCAAACACGTCCGGCACGTCTGACTTGCGTGGATCGACCGGGTAACCTTCCAGGATGATCGCGCCGCGCTCGCGGGCGTACTTCCGCGCCGCGGCCAGCAGTTTGGCGGTCAGCCCGGTCCGCCGGTGCGCGCGGGCGATGAAGAAACACGGGACGGACCAGACCGGCTGGTCGTCCACGGGTTTCGCGACGCGCGAGGTCGTGAGTCGCACAAATCGTTCGCGCGGCGCGAGGGCGCACCACCCGATGGGCTCGTCGCCCCGATACGCCAGCAGCCCCGGGGGGTCGTCGGCGTCGACCAGCCGCTTCATCGCCGCCCGGTTTGCGGCCCCCTTGCCCGCCGCGAACTCTCTCGCCGTCTGTCGCCAGTACATGCACCAGCACCCGCCGCAGGCCCCCCGTTCGCCGAACAGGCGCTCAAAATCGGACCAGCGGGCGGGCGTCAGCGGCTGAAAACTCAGCTTTTCCACACGCAGCCACCTTTCCGGGGCGCCGGCGTCCTCTCGAGAAGCCGGCCGGCGGCGGGTTTCTCAGGATCCCATTCGCGGCTCGCCGATGGTACACTGTGAGCCTCGGGCATCTTGCGCACCGCGAGCCTTTCGCGAGGTTTTCCATGCACATCGCATCGTTCGCTGCGGACGCGCGCTCTGGTTGCGAATCGCGGTCCGCGCCCATCGCGCGTCACACCGCCGCGTCGCGCGCCTGCCGGGCGTTCACGCTGATCGAACTGCTCGTCGTCGTCGCGATCATCGCGCTGCTCATCTCGATCCTGCTCCCGTCGCTCGCCGACGCCAAAAAGCAGGCCCGCACCGACATCTGCATGAGCAACCAGAAGCAGATCGCCACCGCCATGATCTTCTACTCCAGCGAGTGGAATGACCACCTGCCCGGCGGAACCTGGGACTGGATTGGGCCGGTCAACCCCAGCTATACCAACGCCACTCCGCTCTGCTGGCTCGGCTCGCTCAACGGCAACGGCGACCGGCGCTACATGCCCTACAAGGGCACGATCTTCCGCTACCTCCAGAACAGCGAGCGCGTCTTCAAGTGTCCCGAAGACGCCATCGACAAGGTGACGCGCACTAACACGACTTGGCGCAACAAGCCCGATCACAGTTATACGGCCCCCGCGCTGCTCACCGGCGCTTCGCTCAGCTGGCTGAAGCGAACGTGGTGGCCGGACAACTTCAACGGCTTCGCGTGGAACGTGCACTGGGACCGCGCAGGGAACCAGTCGCTGCCCTGGCTGCTGGTCGAGGAAGACGAGGCCGAGTATCTCTCGGAAGTCGTCGACAGCGCCTGGTCCAATGTCGACATCCTCTCCAATCGCCACAAGGGCCGCGCCTGCATCGCGCACATCGATACGAGCGTCACGGTCCGCAAGTATCAGCGCTTCCCGCAGAAACTCGACGCGTGGAAGGTGTACTACGAACGCGCCGACGGCGCCTACGTCACCGCCGGAGAGTGGGGCTATAACGTCGCCGGCCGCCCCGACATCCGCTTCGGCTACATCAAGAAAGCCCGCCGCCTCAACCCCAGGTAGCTCGCCTGGATCGAAGCACGAGCCGCGCCGCTCATC
>JBFXAM010000066.1:0-24369 GCA_050184295.1 Phycisphaerae bacterium
CGACACACGTCGCGCTGATCGTCGCGCTCGCCGCGGTGCACGCACTTTTTGGCGGTGTCGCGTAGCAGACCCCGGCGGTCGCGAACGTGTGGTCGCTCGAGCTGGTCGGCGAGTGGGCGTTCGCGCTGGTCGGCTGTGCCTGGGCAATCGGATTTGTCGAGGGCCGCACCCGAGCCAACGTCCTGTGTTTCGGTGCGTTCGCCGCGCTCGCGGCGTCGCTGGTGCACGGGCTCGTCGATTTCGCATTGCTGACGCCCGCGGGGTTGGCTTGCTTCGTCTTGCTCGCTGCGATCGGCGCGGGCCTCGCGCCGGCGCGCACGCGGGAGACCCGCAACACCGCGATCCCGAGCCGCGTGCGGGCGGCTTGGCCGTGGGTGCTTCCTATCCTGTGCGCGTGCTTCCAAGGCGTAATCGTCGCGCCGACCTATCGCGCCCAGGTCGCCGACGCCGCGCTTCCCGAGAGTCTGTCGCAGTCCCGGTCACCGAACGATGCACTGGTGCGCCTCGCGGCGCACCGAGACGCCGCGTTTGCCGACGCGTGGAGCGCCGCCGGGCCGCGCCGGCTCGCACGCCTCGCACTCCAGGTCGCAAGCACGACGGGCGGTGTGACCGACTACGATCGGTCGGCGGCGCTGCGGCTCGCCGCCGATGCGGTCGAAACCGCCGAACGCCGCAATCCTGCCAGCCTCGCCACGCTGCGCGTCCGCGCGACGCTTGCCGACGCGCGCCGCGCGCTCGCGGAACAGCGCGGCGATCGCGCCGGCGCGTGCGAGCTGGCGCTGGCGGCGGCGCGCGGCAGGTCGGCGCTCGTGGCCGCGCATCCAACGAGTCCGCGAATCCAACTCGAGGCCGGTGAGGCGTGGTTGCGATTCGCCATGCTCGCTCGCGAGGACGCGACACCCACGACACGTGCCGCCGCCAGCGGTCCGGCGGCTGCGGCGAACCTCGCTGACGCGGAAGCCCGCGCGCGGGAGCACATCCGCGCCGCGCTGCGCATCGACGACACGCGCGGACCGGAGGAAGTGAACCGCCTGCGCTCCGCCGAGCGCGAGCGTGCGGTCGCGGCGTTGCGCTCGCTCGGTGATTTGCCATAGCGGCGCGCCGCGCAGCCTACGCACGCACGTCCAGACCGCCGGCCGCGTCCTCGTCGGGCGGCGCCTCGTCGTGCGGCTTGTGCTCGTGCTGCTCGGAGCTGGCGCGACCCTGGCTGCCGGAGCCCTCGGCGTCGCTGTAAACCTGCGTGTCGGCGTCCTGCGTCTCGATGACTTCCTGGAGCGCCTTGTCGAAGGTGGGGCGGGTCGTGCGGCGGGTCTCGGCGGCTTCCTCCTTGGCGCGCGCCTCCGCGCTGCGCTGGGCGGCGCCCTGCGCGCCGACGACCGACGAGATCCAGTTGGGCGGAATCGCGGACATCGCAGCGGCTCCCGGTCCGCCGCCCCACGAGCGCCGCTTGCGCTCGGGCTAGGGGGCCGACTCTTCGAGCTCGTGCCGGCGCTCTTGCAGCCGATCGCGGAGGCGCAGCAGGATCGACGAGTGCATCTGGCTGACGCGCGACTCGGACAGGTCGAGCGTCATGCCGATCTCTTTCATGGTCATCTGCTCGTAGTAATACAGCACGATGATCAGGCGTTCGTCGCGTGTCAGCCCGGTGGTGACCAAATCCTTCAGGTCCTTGCGCTGCGCCTCGGAGACCGGATCGTGCCCCTGCTGATCGGGCAGCACGTCGATCTCCATGACGTCGCGCTGCGCGTCCGGATCGGTGAACTTGCGCGATAGCGAAACCAGCGACACCGCGTTCGCGTCACGCATCAGCTTCTCAAACTGCGGCCGATTCAGCCCCAGCCGCTGGGCCACCTCGTCCTCGCTCGGCAGCCGCCCGAGTTCGACCTCCAGCGCTCGGCGGGCGTCGTCGAGCTGATGGGCGCGGTAGCGCACCAGGCGCGGCACCCAGTCGAGATTGCGCAGCTCGTCGAGGATCGCGCCGCGGATGCGCGGCGCGCAATACGTCTCGAATTTCACGCCGCGGCCGAGGTCGAACGCGTCCAGCGCGTCGACCAGCCCGAAGATGCCCGCGCTCATCAGGTCGTCCACGTCGACCTCGTCGGGCAGTTTCGAGCCGATCCGCTCCGCCGTGTACTTCACGAGATACAGATAGTGCTCGAGCAGGCGGTTGCGCAAGTCGTCGTCGCCGGTGCGCTTGTACTCGCGCCATGCGTCCTGCAACTGGGCGGGATCGGGGTATTGGTAGGCACGCTGCTCGCGGCTGACGCGACGCAAGCGACCGATGTTCAACCGGCGATTGACCATGCTCTACCCCGTTTCCCCCGGGCCGGCGGCGGCGCGCTGCTCGGCGCCGGTCGCGGCCTCCAGGTGCTCGCGATCGATGGAAAGCTTCTTGCCTTGCAGGTGGTCGCGCAGAATGCGCTTCTGACCCGCCGCCACCAGTTGACTCACCAGCAATGTCCCCGCCATGATCAGCAACGCCCGCAGCAGCACCGTCGTGGGCGAATTCCCGACCGACAGTCCCACGCCCACCGCCGCCGCGAAGGCCAGCAGCGCTACCTGTGCTCCAAGCGTTCTGAGCATGTTGACGATCCGCCTTTCCTATCGGCCTGCGACGGCGCGCCCTTTGGCCGCGTGTTCGCGACAACCCGCCGCACCACCGCCGACAAGCCGCGATTGCGGGACGGCGCCGGCCGTCCGCGTGCGCGTCCGGGAATCGGCCCACTGCGATCCCGCCGCGCAGCCGCACGACGGTCAATTCGAACGCGCCAAAATCACGCGGGCAGAATCTGCCGCGCCGCGCAAACCCGGTTCGATCGACGCCAATGCGGATTAGGGAAAACACGGCCGAATCGTGGCGCGACGGGAACAACACCAGAACGTGAGCGCGCCCTGCAGATCGGCGTCCCTGCCGACGAAGCGTCTCCGGAAGCGGAAACGACCGGACGGTGTGGGCTCATCCTTGAGCCGCGGACGCATGCGCCGCCCCGGTCGGCGAACAGATTAGCGACGCAAGTCGGTTGCTGCAAGCCTCTTCCAGATCATTCGGCACACGCTGCCCAACCGACACATACGACAGCGACAACCCGATGTGCTGAAGCGCGTTTAACACGACGCCGAATCCGACGGCGTCGTCCAGATGCGTCAGCACCACGCGCGCCGCACCGAGCGGCGCGAACAACGCCGCCATTCGCTCCTGGACGGGCGGCGCGAGCGTCGCCGGCAAGACCAGATGTGTCTCGTGCGGCCTCACGATCGCGAGCAGTTCGTCGAGCCGAGCCATGCGGCTCGCGTCGCGCGACCCGATGCCGGGCGTGTCGACGAGCAGCACGTCGGTTTCATCGAGTTCGCCCAGCGCCGTCCGCAACCGCTCGGCGCGCTGTGCTGTGAACAAGCGCACGTCAATGATGTCGGCATAGCGGCGGAGCTGCTCATGCGCCGCGAGCCGGTGCAGGTCGAGCGAGAGCAGCGCGACGCGCAAACGCTTTCGCAGCTTTAGGTGCGCCGCGAGCTTGGCCAGCGTGGTCGTCTTACCGCCGCCGGGCGGACCGACCAGCGCGATCCGCCGCGTCTCGCCCGGCGCGGGCGCGACGCCGCCGACCGCGGGTAGCATCTCTGCGACGCATCGATGCAGCGCCGCGCGCAGCGCCTCCGGGTCGCGCTGTGCCGTAGCGTCGACCGCCGCCACGATGCGTTTGGCAAGCGCTTCGCCCACCTCGTTCTGCACCAGCCGCAGATACGCTTCGCGGAGGGCGGGCGCCGGCTCGGCAGTCGGCGCAGCGCGCACCGCAGCGGCTGCGGCCGGCGGGCGCGCGTCGCGCCGCGTCGCCGACGAGCGGGTGGGTGCGATGAGCCCGTGGTCCTCGGTGGCGTGCGGTCCGGCCGGCCTTGGCCCTGGCGCTGCGTCTGCCGACGGGGCCGCCACGATCTCGATCCAGCGCCGCCCGGCGGACCCCGGCGCGTCGGCCGCGAGTTGACCGGTCTTGAGGATAACGGCGTGCGGACCGAGTTCGCGCTTCACGAGTTCCAGCGCCGCCCGCATTGTCGCCGCCTTGAATTTCCGCCCTTCGCTCATGCGCCTCTCCCACGCGGCGCGCCACGCGCGCGGCGCGTTACGACTTCAGTTCGACGCTCACAATCCCATGTGCCCGCACATCCACGCCGCGAACGATCTCGTTCAGCGCCAGCACCGGCGTCAGCGGCGCCAGGGGCTCCAGCAGCCGGCGAATCCACAACCGCACCTGCGGCGAGCAGACGACCGCAACCGTCGCGCCGCCGGCCGACCCCGCCGCCTGCTCCACTGCGATGCGCGTCTTGTTGCCGATCTCCGCCTGCCGGGCCGGCGGCAGCGTAAGCACCGAGCCGCCGTCGAGCCGCTGAATGTTCGCTTGCACGAATTCCTCGGTCGCCGGATCGAATGTGACGCAGTGCACGACGCCGGCGGCATCGCGATACTGGCCGCAGATCGTCCGCGCCAGTGCGTTGCGGGCGTATTCTGTCAGAATCTCGGCATCCTTGGTCTTGCCGGCCCAGTCGCCGAGCGCTTCGAGAATCGCCTCGAGGTCGCGGATCGGGACGCGCTCGCGCAACAGGTTCTGCAAGACGCGCTGCACCTCGCCGACTTTCAGCAGCGACGGGATCACCTCGTCCACCACCGTCGCGTTCTGCTGCTTCAAGTGGTCGATCAGCTTCTGCGTCTCGGTGCGGGTCAGCAGGTCGGCGGCATGGCGCTTGATGAGCTCGGCCAGGTGCGTCGCGATCACGCCGCTCGCGTCGACCACCGTGTAATTCATCCGCTCGGCCCGCTCGCGCTCGTGCTCGCCGATCCACCACGCCGGCAGACCGAAGGTCGGGTCGCGCGCCTCGATGCCCGGCAGCGGCTCGCCGGCCAGCCCCGAGTTGATCGCCAGCCGGCTGCCCGGAAAGACCTCGCCGCGCGCGATCTCCTGTCCGCGCAGCAGCACCGCGTATTGATTCGGCTCGATGAAGCTGCTGTCCCGGATGCGCACCGACGGCACGACCAGGCCGTATTCGGTCGCGACCTGCTTGCGCAGCGCGCCGATCCGTTCCAACAGGTCGCCGCCGCGCGCCTTGTCGACCAGCGACACCAGCCCAAAGCCGATCTGGAGCTCCAGCGCGTCGACGCCCAGCAGGCTCTCCACCTTCACCGGCCTGTTCTGCTCGCGCGTCCGCTCGTCGCTCGCTTTGCGCTCCTTCTGACGCCACTCGTTGCGACTCATCACGAACGCGAGCAGCCCGCTGCCCGTCGCGAGCGTGATCAGCGGGAACTTCGGCAGCGGCGTGAGCGCCAGGACGCCGAGAAACAGGGCGGCGGCCGTGAGCGCGACCGGCTTGCCGAGCATCTGCCCGAGCACTTCCTCGCCCATGTTGGTCTTGCCCGTGCTGCGCGTGACGAGCATGCCCGAGCCGATCGACAGGATGAACGCCGGTATCTGCGCCGCCAATCCGTCGCCGATCGTCAGCTTTGTGTAGACCGCGAGCGCCTGCATGATCGGCAGTCCGCCTTCGATGATGCCGACATAGAGCCCGCCGAGAATGTTGACGATCGTGACGACCAGTCCTGCGATCGCGTCGCCGCGGACGAACTTGCTGGCGCCGTCCATGGCGCCGTAGAAGTCCGCTTCGGCGGTGATCTCCGCGCGCCGCCGCCGCGCTTCGTTCTCGTCGATCAGCCCGGCGTTCAGGTCGGCGTCGATCGCCATCTGTTTGCCGGGCATGCCGTCGAGCGTGAAGCGCGCGGCGACCTCGGCGATGCGCGTCGCGCCCTTGGTGATCACGACGAACTGGATGACGGTGATGATCAGGAAGATGATCACGCCCACGGCCAGCGAGTTCCCCGCCACAAACACGCCGAACGTGGCGATCACGTGGCCCGCCGCGGTCGGGCCTTCCGAGCCATACGTGAGCACGAGCCGCGTGGTCGCGATGTTGAGCACGAGCCGCAACAGCGTGAGCGCGAGCAGCATCGCCGGAAAGCTCGAAAACTCCAGCGGGCTCTTGAGGTACATCACGGTCATCATCACGATGACCGACAGCAGGATGTTCAGCACCAGAAGAAAGTCGAGCGCCGCGGTCGGCAGCGGAATCAGAATGACAAAAATCAGCGCGCCCGCGGCCGCCGGGAACAATAGCCCGCGATGCTCGCGCACCAGACGCGTCAGCGGGTTGTTCTCCAGCAGATGGAGCGGGGACGAGGCCATTCAGCTCACTCTTTCGACCGTGGTCACGCCCGCGCCATCGCCGGCGCGCGGCCACTCAGCTCGTACACGTACGCCAGTAGTTCGGCGACCGCGCGGTAGAACGCCGGCGGAACCTCGTGCCCGACCTCCACCGCCGCATACAGCGCGCGTGCCAGGGGCGGTCGCTCCAGCACGGGAATCTCGTGCTGCTCCGCAAGCTGCCGAATCCGCAGCGCCAGAAAGTCCTTGCCCTTCGCGATCACCTTCGGCGCCGCCATCGTCGCGTCGTCGTACTGGATCGCGACCGCGTACTCGGTCGGATTGGTCACCACAAAGTCGGCCTTCGGCACGTCCATCGCGAGCCGCTGCATCGCCAGCTTGAGCTGCATCTTGCGCAGCCGTTGCTTCACGTGCGGGTCGCCTTCCATCCGCTTCATCTCCTCCTTGATCTCCTGCTTCGACATCTTCAGACTCCGCTCCAGCGTCCAGCGCTGATAGAGCCAGTCGAGCAGGCCGAGCACGACCAGCGCCGCGCCCGCGCGCATGCACAGCCGATACAGCACGTCGGCCGACAGACTCACGATCCCGCCGGTCGTCAGTTGCCCAACCGCCAGCACGCGGGGCACATCCGCCGCGATCGTCCAGTACGCCACCGCCCCGACGCACATCATCTTCAGCAGCCCGAACCCCGTCCGCGCCAGCGAGCGCGTCGAGAACAGCCGCTTCACGCCCGCCAGCGGGCTCAACTGGCTCAACTTCGGCCGCAGCATCTTCCAGGTGAATGCGCCGCGACTCTGGGTCAGCGTGCTCATCAGCGTCACCAGCACCATCAGCAGCAGGAACGGCAACACGAGCGGCGCGGCGGCGGCCGCGATTCGTGGCAGCGTCTCGGGCAGCGTCTCGGTCCGTACGTCGTTCGCCCGCTCGATCTGCCGCACCAGGTCGAGCAAACCGCCCAGCAGCACCGGCCCGAACTGCCGCAGCAGCCACACCGCCGCCAGCAGCGCGACCGCCGCGGTCAGGTCATTGCTGAGCCCGAGCTGGCCGCGGTCGCGCGCCTCCTGGCGTCGGCGCGGCGTCGGAGCTTCCGTCTTTTCGCCGAAGTCGTCTTCCGCCATGCGCGGTTTCTTTCTTCAGGTTCGCGGTCGCCCGTCGGAGACGGGCCGCCGACGCTCCGGGCGGCGCTCAGGCCGCGTGCAGCGTTTCGATCCACCGGACGACCCATTCGAGACCGTCGGTAAACGCCGTCATGGCGATCGGCAAGGTGACGGCGATGACGACGAAGCTGACGAGTCCCTTGAGCGCGAAGCCGATCGTGATGACGTTGAGCTGCGGCACCGTGCGGGCGACGAATCCGAGCGCCATGTTCACGAGGAAGAGCGTGAGCACGGTCGGGGCTGCGATGCGCAGCGCGAGCTCGAGGCCCATGGCGAGCGCGTCAAAGAGCAGTCCGGGCCCGTGCGTGAGCAACTGGTGCGCGCCGAGGAGCGGGATGTGCTCGAAGGTGTCGAGCGTCGCACGGATGATTTCGCGATGGCCGCCGACCAGCAGAAAGACGACGCCCGCGACCTGGAGATAGAACACGCTGACGACGCTCTCTTCGTGCTCCGTGGTCGGGTCGAGCAGCGTGTTGAACGCCAGGCCGGACTCCTGTGCGATCAGCAGGCCGCCCATCTGCAACGCCAGAAACGCCAGCATCAGCACGAGTCCAAGCAGCGCCCCGATGCACCATTCGCCCGCCAGCGCGAGCGCCAATCCGAGCGGCGTGTCGGGCGCCGCCGCCGGCGCCCGCACGAGCGGCGCCGCCAGCAGCGCCAGCGCCAACGCCAGCACGGCGCGCAGGTTGCTGGGCACCGCCACGCCGCCGATCAGCGGCACGAACGCGAGCGCACCCGCGATGCGCGAGACGACCAGCGCGAACACCGGCAGGTGGAAGTACCAGCCCAGGATTTCAGTCGGGAGCTGCCCCATGCCGCCTCGCTGCCTCACGTGCACCCGCCGTTCGCGGGTCGTCTCCGACCGGTCGCGCGCCCACCAGCCGACGCGCTCGTGTTGCCGCTTCAGCCCGCGAACATCGCCTGCGTATACTCCACCAGCCGGCTGGCGACCCACGGAATGAAGAACACCGCCGCCGCGATCATCGCGATGATCTTGGGGATCAGCGCAAACGTCTGGTCGTGAATCTGCGTGATCGTCTGCACCAGGCTGATGATCAGTCCCACCAGCAGCCCGACGCCGAGCACCGGCCCGGCGATGATCAGCGTCTTGAGCAGCGCCTCGCGACCCAGATCGAGCGCCTCGGTCATTTCCATACCCGCGTCCCCCGCGTTACGCGACGCTCGCCATCAGCGAGCCCGCGATCAGGTGCCACCCGTCCGCCAGCACGAACAACAACAGCTTGAACGGCAGCGAAATCAGCACTGGCGGCAGCATCATCATGCCCATCGCCACCAGCACCGTCGCGATCACCATGTCAATCACGAGAAACGGCAGATAGATGCGGAATCCGAGCACAAACGCGACCTTCAGCTCGCTCAGCATGAATGCCGGAGCGAGCGCGGTCATCGGAACGTCCTGCCGCGTGAGCACCGCGTCCTCCGGCAGCGCGGTGCGCTCCGCGTACTCGTACAGCATGTACACGTCGCGCTCGTTCCCGGCCGCCTCGATCTGGTCGAACATGAAATGCCGCAGCTCGTCCGCCGCCCCGCCGATCGCTTCCATCTGCTGCTGCTCGCCGTTCAGATATGGCTGAACGGCGTTCGCATAGATGCGCCCCCACGTTGGCGCCATCACCAGCATGGTCAGAAACAGCGCCAGCCCGACCAGCACCTGCGACGGCGGCAGTGTCGCCGTGCCCAGCGCCTGCCGCAGCAGGACGAGCACGATCACCATGCGCACAAAACACGTCATCATCAGCACGATGCTCGGCAGCACCGTGAGCAGCGTGAGAATGACGACCACTTGCAGCGACGCACTGAGCGACTCGCGGCTGTTGGCGGCCGGCAGCAATTTGCTGATGTCGGGGATATAGACGGGGTCTGCGGCCGGCGCGCTGCCTGCGGTCGCCAACGACCCGGGCGCTGCCCGCGCGGGCGCGGCCAGTGCGTCGACCTGGCCGGCGGCGGGCGCGCCGAGCGCCAGTAGCGCCAGCCCCGTCCACAGCGCGGCGACGCCGGGCGAGCGGTTTCGCAGTGGCGTGCGTGCGTTCAAGTCGTCGGCCTCCATGCCTCGCACACACCGCGATCCTCCGCGGCGAGCGCTTAGACGCTTACGTGCCGCGCACGCACGCGGTCGATCGTCCCCAGCAGACTGTCCCGGACCGCTGCGACGCTCGGTGTTTCGACGCCGCTCTCGGCCTCCGAAGCGCCCGGGTCGACGGCGCCGCGTCGGCGATGGGGCTCGGTCGTCTCCGCCCGCGCCTCGGCCTGTAGAGCCCGCTGAAAATCCGCGCTCGACTCCGGCGCGGCGCCGCGCGCTTGTGCCAGGAGCCGCGCCGCGGTGTCCGCGTCGTCGATTACGTCGAGCGAGCGCAGCCCGTCGCCGCCCACCCCCAGCAGCACCAGCCGCGGACCCACGCGCAGCAGGCAGACCGACTGCCGCGGCGCGACCGGCATCCGCGCTACCAGCTCCAGCACGCCGTGATTGCGCGCCCGCAGCGCCAGCGGCCAGCGCGTCGCCGCCCCCGCCGCCGCCCGGTACCCCCAACCCAGAAGCACGATCAGCGCCACGACGCCCGCGAGCGCCGCGCTCGTCCGCACCCACGAAGTCGATTCGCGCGGCGCACCGTCACTCGTCGCGGTCGGCATCCGTCCGGGTCGCCCGGCGTGGCGCGCGAGCGGCTCGCGGCCGCGCTCGCTCGAAGCGGCATGCTCCGCGCGCGGCGCCACTGACAGCGGAGTTGCAGCCGGTGTCGCGACGCCGGCGGCGTCGTCGGGGAACATGCGCAGCTCGTCCGCCGGCGGATCGGCCAGCGCGCCCTCCACGCGCCCCGCCGGGGCCAGCACGGCAATCGCCGCCAGCGTGCCGCGCAGAATGCCCACCACCACGCGCCACCGCACGTCCGGTGCCGCGGCCCGCGTCACTTTGTGGCCTCCAGCTCGGGCGCCGGGCTCAGAATGTCGTTGATCCGCACGCAGAAACTGTCGTTCAACACCAGCACCTCGCCACGCGCCACCAGCCGGTCGTTTACGTACACGTCGACCGGGTCGCCGGCCAGCTTGTCGAGCTCCACCACCGAACCGGTCCCCAGCCGCAGCACGTCCTCGATCAGCATCGCCGCGCGCCCCAGCTCCACCTTCACGTGCAGCTCGACGTCGTCCAGCAACTCCAACTGCGCCAGCGCCGCGCCCGGATTGCTTGCGCCGAAATCAGGCGGCGCGAACGGCGTCGCCGGCGGCTCCGCGCTCGCCTCACCCACAACGGCTGCGTCCGCACGCGGCGCGCCAATCAGTTCCGACGCCGCCGCACTGGCCGTCGTTGCGCTCGACAAGCCGCGATCCGCCGCATCGTCATCGCGCGCCGGCGCCGCGGCGCCGCTCGCGGCGGCGCGTGCTTCCGGCGTGACGCTCTCCGCGTCGGCGCGCGCCGCGTCGTCCGGCGCCGTCGCGGGCGTCTCTTGAAGCTGTTCAGATTGGGGTGTGGAGTCCGCCATCGCGGTCGCAGTCCTTTGCGTTGCAGCGTCCTCCGGACGCCGTGGCCGAATCGGTCGCGCGCCGCGGGCCTGTTGGCGGCGCGGGAGGGCGTCAGTCCGAGCGAATGGGCACGCAGCGCGGGATCAACACGCGCTGCACGAGCTCGGGATCCTCGGCGATTGCGCCGAGCGCCGCCTGCATCTGCAGGCGCAGTGTGCGAAAGTCGTCCTCGTTCAAAACCTGTGGGTCAGCAGCCCGGAGAATCTGTCCGAGCCGATCCGCCACTTCTCCGGCGCGCTCGGTCTTCAGCTTCTCGACTTCTTCCTTTCGATCCGCCGGCGACACGACCACCACGTCGAGGTCGTAGATGTACAGCACGCCCGATTTCTTGTTCGGCACCCGGAATCGCTGCATCAGCGGGATCTCGACCGTCGCGGTCGCGGCCGGCCGCGTCGTCACCTCGGGCTCGTGCGCATAGTGCGCGCCTTCGTGCCCGTAGGTTGCCTGCGGCCCGCCGGCAAACATCTTGAAGGCGAAGAAGAATCCAACGGCCTGAACAATCGTGATCGCCGCGACGATGAGCGCGGTCTTCGGCAGCTTCTTCTTGGGTTTCGGCGTCTCGGGAGTGCCGGCCGGTTCCGTGCTCATGGGCGCGCACTCCGCTGTGGGATCGCGTTGCGGCGGCGTCGCCGCAGTCCAACGGTGTGTCTATCGACGCTTGCGCGGGCCCGATTGACCAGCAGATCGCGCCCCGTGCCGCCCGCTGGGCTCTTATGAGACGCTCACCGAAAATTGGGCACGGGCTGCGCGAACCCGCAGAACCTGCGCGCGAAGACCCTGTCGCGCGGCGCCCGATGCGGCCGCCGGGCACGCCGAACCCGGGGCGGCGCGCCGAGTCGATCCATCGTGGTCGGAGGCTGTGTGACTTTGGACGTGTAGAATTCGGCGCCCGCCGGACCTCAGGGCTCGCGCGGCGACATCGGCCGGTGCCCCTCGCGTCCGCGCTGGCGCTCGGCGGGCGGCGTCGTGAGAATCCGCTGCACGCGGCGCTCGACGATCTGCTCGCCGTTCGCCCGCACGTATCGCATCCGTCGCAGGCAGGTGTCGATCTCGTCCTGAATCTGGAAGTCGATTCGCTCGTGCAGCAGCGCCTCGGCCAGCGCGCGGCCCTCGTCGGTCGTCGCCGCCCGCAGCTCCTCCACCGCCTCGCGCACGTCCGGACGCTCCGCCGTCAGATCGGTGTCGGGAGCCGAGAGCGATGCGATCCGCTGCGCGACCAGTTCCTCGCGCTGCGTCTCCAGCACCCGAGCACGCTCATCCAGTATCCGCATCTCCAGCCGCAGGTTTTCCGCCGCCTTGCGCCGCACCTCGTCTTCGATCCGGCGGCGCTGCACGTCGGGCAGGTTGCCCTGCGCCCAGCGGTTCTGGGCGCGCTGAAATAGAAAATTGTTGCGAAAGTGCTGAACCAGCAGTTGTCCCATGCGCGGGTCGGCGTCCGTCATGCGCCGCAAAAAACGCAGTTGCGGCGCGATCCGCGCCAACCGCCGCCGCAGTTCCTGTGGCTCGCGGTCGCGCGTCGCCCGCAGCAGACGCGCCAGCGGCGGCAGCGTGCTCACCGCGAACTCTTCCAGCTCAGCGGCCTCGGCGTCGGTCAACGGCGCGTGGTCGGCCGCCGAGAAGCGATAGGTGAGAAAGCCGAAAATGCCCTCGCCGGCCTCGGCCTCTTCGCCGTCAGCCGCGCCGGACGCCCCGCCTGGCGCCGGTCGCACCGGTGTGGTCGTCGGCGACGCCTGCGCCCACGCAAGCGATGCGCATGCGCCGCACAGCGCCAACAGTGCGAGAAGCCGAGTTGCCAGCCGTTTGCCTCTCATGCCGATGTTCCGCCGCGCTCGCCGACCGCGCGTCCAGCCACTACGCCCCGGGGCGCCAGCTCTCCAGCAGCTTCAGAAGCTCTTCCGATTCGGCGTCCGAAACGTCGCTGCGTTCCGACGGGTTGAAAAGCCACGCGCCCATGAACAAGCCCTGAACCACTTCGGTCGATTCCGCCATCGCCCGCGACCAGGCATCGAAGTCCGCATCCAGCGCCACGCCTGCACTCCCCGCGAGTGCCCACGCACCACCGCCAAGCCGTGGCGGCGCGGCGCGTTGGATCCCGGCCAGTGACGCCGTCAGCGCGAGCGCCGCCGCCACACCGCCGATCGCCCGCCAGCGCGCCCATCCGGCGCCTCTCCGCGCCGCCGCGGCGCGCACGGCGTGCTGTACACGGCGCACGGTTGCGGCGCTCGGCGCCGGTTTGGCGAGCGGCGCCAGAACGCGGTCAATCTCGCGCTCCAGGATGCTCACGCTTGCGTTCATCGCGGCTACTCCACACCCGGCGCGGATCGCACGCGCACGGAAGGAAACAACTGATCTTATACGTCACCCGGCGATGAGCGGCGGTCTGCGCGGGTCACGCCCGCGCCGGGCTCCACGCCGAACTCGCCGCGGAGTCGCTGCAACGCCCGGTGCGCTCTTGCGAGCGCCGTTCCCAGGGGCACGTCGAGCAGTTCCGCGATGTCGCGAAACGAGAGCTCGGAATAGTGCCGCAGCAACAGAATCTCCCGCTCTGCGCTGGTCAGCCGTCGCAGTGCCGACCGCAGCCGATCCGCGTCCTCTCCCCGCGCGACGCAGGTCGCAGGTTCGTCGGCCGCCGGCGTGTCGAGCATTCGCGATTCGATCTCGGCGCTCTCGAGTCCGGCCGTCGCACCGCGCCGCCGGAGCTGGCGCGCCCGATCGCGCGCCAGGTTGGCCGCGATGCGGAAGAGCCAGCCGTCGAAGCGACCGTCGTGCTGATACTCGCCGATCATGCGCACGACGCGGAGAAACGTCTCCTGGAGCAGGTCGTCGGCGGCGTCGCGCGAGCCGGTGAGTTGAAAGAGCAATCCGTACACGCGCCCGCTGTACGCCGCCACCAACTCCGAAAGCGCATTCGGATCGGCACGCCCGGCACGCTGGAGAAGCTCGTTCAGCCGACGCTCATCCACAGCGGCCTCTCAAGCGGTCAAACGCAGCCCGAACGTGTTCATTGCCGATCCCGCGCCCGACCCACGCGCGCAAGTTCTCGGCCGCATATTATCGGCCGTCGTCCAGACGTTCCCCAGCCACCGACCTCGAAAGAAATGGTCGCGAGCGACACCGTGCCCCCGTTGCGGTCACCCGCTACCCGGTGGACGGCGTCGCTCGCCGAGTTTCGCCTTCGGCGCGCTCGCGCCGCGACACGTCGCTCCCCGACTACCGTGAGTTCCGCGAGAGCGACCACGCCAGCATGCGCGCCGGCAGCACCGGCCGGGTTCGCTTCGGGTCGGTCGCAACGAGCCCCCCGCTCGCGGCCGCGAGATCGGGCACGCCGTCCTTGTTCCAGTCGGTGAGCGTCACACCCCATGTGAACGCAAGACCGGTCGTCGGAAGCGTCGTCGCGACATTCCGAAACGTCCCGGTTCCGTCGCCCAGCAACAGGAAGATGCCGTAAACATGCCCCGTTTCTTGTCCGGACATGCGCCCGGATGTGACCAAGTCGAGTTTGCCGTCGCCGTCCACGTCGCCGAGCGCGATGCCGAACGCTCCGCCGCGCATCGCCGGAAACACGTCCGGCACTTTCTGCCACGAATGATCTTCGTTCTGAAGGTAGACTTCCGGGCCGTCGACCCAGTTCGCCACCGCGAGGTCCGGCCGCCCGTCGCCGTTCACATCGCCGATGTCGAGCCCGCAGTAGATTCCCAGCGTCAACGGCGAAGGCAGCCCCTGCGACGCGCGCGTGAACTTGCCTTGGCCGTCGCCGTGGAACACGCGTACCCCCTCGTGCAGCGTCACAACGACGTCGAGGTGCTGGTCGCCGTTCATGTCGAGCAAGCGCGTCCGATTGGCCCAGCCGCGCTCCGGCAGGTTGGAGTCCGGCACGCGGCGCCAGGTGCGCCCAGCGCCGTCGCCGAGATACAGTTGCACGCCGCCGCCTTCGTCCGCGCCGCTGGCGACGATGTCCAGATTGCCGTCTTCGTTCACGTCACCGAGCGCGAGCGATTCCGCGCCCTTGTATTCGTCGAGACTGCCCTTGGCCGCGACGTCTGCGGGGAACAGCTCCTCGGTCGTCGCCCGCCACTTGCCCGTGCCGTCGCCGAGATACACGTGCACGCCGTGGCAGTGATCCGCTACCGCGAGATCGAGCTTGCCGTCGTTGTTTACGTCACCGACCGCAACGCCGCCGCCGCACGGCGCGGCTTGTCGCTTGAGCCCGTCGGACGAGGCCTTCCAGTGACCCTTGCCGTCCCCCAGCCAGACGGACGTGCTCTCGCCGAGGCGTGGGGTTCCGAGCAGGTCGAGGTTCCCGTCGTTGTTCACGTCGGCGAACACCGGATCGCATTTCCAGTTGCCAAAGTCGGGCAGACCG
Source organism: Phycisphaerae bacterium (assembly GCA_050184295.1). Taxonomy (GTDB): domain Bacteria; phylum Planctomycetota; class Phycisphaerae; order UBA1845; family Fen-1342; genus JBFXAM01. Next base: position 15,255 of record JBFXAM010000066.1, read on the forward strand.
TCGAAGCGCTCCGTGAACGAAACCGGTGCTGGTTCGGTCGGCGATGGCGCGGGTGGCTCCGGCTCCGGCTTGGGCTGCGGCGCCGGCTTCGGCGGCGTCGGTTGGGTCGCGGGGTGCTGTGGTTGCGGTGTCGGCGGGCTCGGCTGCGGCGCGGGCTCGACCACCGGCGGCGTGGGTCCGCCTCCGTTCTGCGAACGGCCCGGGGTCTCGCAGCCGACGAGCCACGCAATCGAGACGACGCCGACGATGCTCACCAGAATGCGCACGGGTTTCCTCGCTACTTGTCTTGTTTGGCAGCGTCGCGTTTCAGGTCGCGATACCACTCGCCTTCGTGCAGAATCCACCGCTCGGTGATCTCCATCAACTGCGGCTCCAGTTTCGCCTGGTGCGGATCGTTGAGCTTCGTCAGGTACGCGACGCGCACCTTGCCGATCGATCCGATCGCTTCCACCCACTTCACGTCCGCGGTCAGGCACGTCACCAGCGACTCGGTCTCCGCGAATTTCTCCACCGGCAGCGTCGCGCGGTCCGCCGGATCACACGTCTCGTACAGCTTCGGCCAGTTCTGAGACTTGCGATGCTGGACCGCTTCGTCGAACCGGGCGCGCAGCTTGGTCTCCGCCGCGGCGTCACGCCGCCGCGGAGATTCCGGGTACTCCGCCAGATCGCTCCCCGGTACCGGGAACCAGGCGCCGTCCACCGCGTGCCACTTCTGCCACATTTGCGCGTCGCGCGGCGGGATGTTCGGGAGGCGGCGGACCGACGAGCGGTAGCTGATCTGCGCCCAGCCGAACTCGTTTTCGTGCAGCACTTCCTTCAGGGTATACGCGTGGATCTTGAGCGGATCCTCCTTGCGGTACCACTCGCAGAACCGATCCACGTCGGTCGCGGCCTGAATCGGGGGGTCTTCGTACCCGAAGAGCGTGCGACAGTCGTCGCCGACGCGCGCGTTCCACATGTGCTCAACGCGCTTGCGCAGCGTATCGGCGTTGAGCGGACCGGCGGGCGCTGTGGTCGGCGGCGGCGCCGGGCGCGTCGCGGCCGGTTGGGTGGCGGCCGGCGCGGATGCGTGGTCGGGGACCGCGCCGCCCGGCGACACCGGTTGTGCCCACGCGGGTGCGATCAACCCGCCGGCCAGCAGCCACGTGACCAGCCGGACGCGTCCGCCGGCGCGGCTCGCGCCGCCGCCGGCGTTGGATCGTACGCAGGATCGATTGAGAGCCACGTTCTTCTCCGGCGCCGACGGGCGCAGAACCCGCGCCGCAACAGCGCAGCTCGGCGTGCGCGGCATCGTCCACCCAATCGGCTGATGTCGCAAGGAACTTCCAGGCGGGAATCCGAACGCGAGCATGCCCCCCGCCACCGAGGCAGACGAGTTTGTGGCGTTCGAGCGGTCAAGAAAGTCGGCATCGCGGGATCGCGCAACGGCAGCGCGAGCGGCCCAATAACGACACCGCGGGGTGCGGTTGAGTTTCCTCGCACCGCACCCCGCGATGTTCGCCGGCCGGGACGACGGGGGCCGCCCGTCCGGACATTCACGAATTACAGCCCAGGCTCGTGAGAGCCTTACCGAGTTCGTTGCTTACGGCGTGTCAGCCTTGAAGCTGCCGAGGCCGAAGCCGCCCATCTCAAGCCCGCGGCTCGGATTGAGCTCTCCGCCGGGGTTGACCGGGTCGTACTGGATCTGCGCGGCCTGCGTGCCCTGGCCGACCATGACGTCGCCCGTGGCCGCCTGCGCGAGACCACCCTCAAAGCTCAGCAGACGCGCGTACGAGCCGAGCAGCGAAGCGGCCGAGCTGAGGCGATCCGGACGATCGCACACGGTGCTGCGGACGCCGTCGATGCGGGCCTTGCCCTTGTCCGTCTGCAGGAACTGCAGCAGCATGTGGTTGGGGGCCGCGTAGTTGCTGACGAGCGACTGATCCCAGCACTCGATGCAGCGCGTCATGCCCGAGAAACGCGTCTCGTTCATGTTCCACACCGCAAACTCGGCCTTGGTGAGGATCGGGCCGTTGTTGTCCTGACGCAGGTCGACGGTGACCGGGTACAGCGTCAGATCGGTGTCGATGCCGACGGCCTGGCCGCCGCCCGACAGCGCCATCGAACCGGTGGCGTAGAAGTCGAGCAGGAGCTGGTCGAAGCCGTAGTCATAGTTGACGCCGTTCAGCAGGATGTTGCCGGCCACGCCGACCACGTCGCCGTCCGCGTAGGGATCGAGCGCCTGGAACGCGTAGGCCTTGTACTCGAACGCGGTGCCGGCGGCATAGTTGATCACGATCGCATCACCGGTGAGGTGATTGTGACGGATCTGCTCGGCGTCGGCGTTGACCGCCCACGCGAGAATGTAGCCGCGGATCGTCCGCAGGTTCGCGTCGTCGGGGTCCGGACGACCGGCGGGATCGCCGGGATCCAGGACATTCCAAGGCGACACGCCCTTCGGCTGGCCGGTGCTGGCCGCCCAGTAGGACGGCTCATCCGGCGTCAGCAGAATCTCGTTGTCGACGTTGTTCCAGCCCGGCTCTTCCGCGGTGGCGGCGTCGCCGTTGATGAAATAGAGCTGAACGCGAACCTGGACGTTGGTGTCGTTCGTCAGTTCGATGAACGTGTCCTGGATCACGTTGCCCTGGTCGTCGTACTTCACCTCGACATTGGAATAAACGAGCAGGCTGCCCTTCTTGCTCGCGCTGACGCGATTCTCCTGGGCAACCGCCGAAGCGACGAGCGTGGCGCACAGGCCAGCGGCTGCCGCCTTGACGAGCATTCGTCGAAACACTGTGTGTCCTCCGTTTCCGTCAATTACTGCGTGTTTGAAAATCTCGTCGTGATCCCCCGTCGGGTCGCACGACGAACCCCGAAAAAGACTGCTTCAAGAGATCCGGTACTGCGTACCCCCGTCGTCGCCCTCCTTTCTTAAGCTCATGATCGCCTGAACCCTTGATTCGCTACATGGCGCTACCCGGGGTCGCCCGCCGCAGCGGCGTCCCACTCCTCGGCGCGCTGCGCGAAGCACGCCGAAGCGGATCGAATTCCCTGATGCGGATGTCACCCACCCTGCCTCCCCTCCGGGGCGGCAGTCGCCTCCCTGCGCGAAACACGACGGCTCATATTTCAACGCTTTGGTGCGCTTCTTTCAACCGGAAGCTGCCGCCACTTACCGCCGCGGTCCCTGACTTCCGATCCCAGCGACTTGCTCAACTCCGTCGTGTCCGAGGATGGATGCTAACACATTTTCGGGAGCGGTTCAAGTCGCCAATTACCGGAAAACTATAAATTTCCCGCGTGCGCCCGCCGGACGAACGAACCCCACGATTTACTCCCCGCTGACGGATTTTCGCTGCCATGTTTCCAAAAAGCACCGTGATGCAAAAGTCTTTTTAATACAAGACGTTGCGATCCGCGTCGCAGCGAGGCTTTAGCCAAGATGAAAATTGCCGCGAACCCCCGATCCCACTTTTCTCGGCGCTGATTTCCCCGCGTTCGCGCCGCCACCCTTCGCCAGTTCCGCGCTGCGCACCGGCCCGCGAACGGAGCGCCTCATGCACCGCACCTCTGATCCACCCCGCGGGCCGCGCGCGCTTGCGGCGCACCGCAGCCCGACCTACGCTGCCGCCGCGCCGCCGCAACGCGCGGCGCGCCCGTCACAACAGTGACGCGATCCGGAGCCGGGTGTGCCTTCTCTTGCGCTCGACACGCTTCGCGTCCGTCGCCCCTGGCGCTTTCAGCAATCCCGTCTGTGGCGCGAGGTGTGTTTCGCACGCGTGGTCGTCCGTCGCTTCTGGGTCCGCGCGCTCCTTATGGCCGCCATCCTCCTCGCGGGCGCCGCGACTTTTCTGCTCTGTCAGCCCGAGCGCGACTTCACGCTGCTCAAGGCGACGTTCTTTTCCTGGAGCCTCGTGTTTGGACAACCGCCGGAGGCGTTTCCCGAACACCCCGCGCTGCAAGCTCTCTACTTCGTCATGCCCATCCTCGGGTTGACGGTGATTATCGAAGGCATCGTCGACTTCGCGATGCTGCTGCGCGAACGACAGCGCGCCCACCGGAGCTGGTCCGTGATCATGGCCCAATCGCTCTCCAACCACGTTATTATCGTCGGACTCGGACGACTCGGAATCAGCGTCTACGCGCTGCTCCGCAAGCTCGGCGAGCCCGTCGCCGTCATCGATCGCAATCCCGAGAACCACTTCCTCGAACAGCTCCGGCGCGACGGGACGCCATTTATCATCGGCGACGCGCGGCGCGACGAGCTGCTCGAAGAGCTGAACGTCCGTGGCGCCCGCAGCATCATCCCGGCCACCAACGACGACCTGGCCAACCTCGAGATCGCCCTCGACGCCCGCCGCTTCAACCCCGCGATCCGAGTCGTCCTCCGCATGTTCGACCAGAACCTCGCCAACAAGGTCCGCGACGGGTTCAACATCCAGACCGCCATGTCGCAGGCCGCGCTCTCCGCGCCACGCTTCGCCATTGCGGCCCTCGAACGCAATGTCGCCGGCAGCTTTGTCTGCGGCGACCGCCTCGTCGTCATGCTGCGGTGGATCGTCCGCGAGCGCGGCCCACTGGTCGACAAGTCCGTCGGACAGCTCGCGCTCGAAAAGAGCATCGCGATCGCAGAGCACCGCCCGCTCCACGGCGAGCCGCGCCTCTTCCCACCGCCGGACGTCCGTCTGCGCGCCGGCGATGAATTGCTCGTGCAAGCGCCCTACGAGGCGCTCGACGACCTTCGGCGATTCGTCGCGCCGACGCCGTAGCAGTCTGCGTCCGTGCGCGCGCGAGCCAGTCGCCGGTTCACGAGCGTGGCTCGGACGCCGGGTCGCCGACGAATTTGTAATGCGTTATGAAATATTGAGTTACATCGTTCGAGTTGGATCTCCGGCGGCGTTTTTTTCCGCGTGGCACGCCGTTTGCATGCTTCATCCTCCAGCGGCCGCCAACCATGCCGTGTTGCATCGGCCGGCGCCCCGGCAGATTGCCGAGCCGCACCCGGCACGCATGCGCCGAGCCGCTCGGCTGGCCACGCGCGCGGCGCTTTCCCTCGCCGTGCGAAAAGAGGACGATCGCATGTTAGCGAACTGGCGTGATCGGCTGGGTTCGAAGCTCACGACGCTGCGAAAGGCGCTCGGGCACATCCGACGCGGCGAGCGCATCTACCTCTCCGACGGCTCCGCGACACCCACCACCATGATCCCCGGGCTCGTCGCCGAAGACGTGCCCCTCGGCGACAACCAGATCATCCACCTGCTTACGCTCGGCGAAGCGCCGTACACGAATCCGGAGCACGCCGGGCGTTTCCGACACAACGCGCTGTTCATCGGCGCCAATGTGCGCGACGCCGTCTCCGAGGGGCGCGCCGATTACACGCCCGTGTTTCTCTCGGAGATTCCCCGCCTGATCCGCGCCGGGCGCATTCCGATCGATGTCGCGGTGCTGTCCGTCACGCCGCCGGACGAAGACGGCTATTGCAGCTACGGAACGCATGTCGACCTGGCGCCGGCGGTCGTCGAGGTCGCCCGCGCCGTCATCGTGGAGGTCAACCCGCGCATGCCATACACCTTTGGCCCCTGCCGGCTGCACGTCGAGCAGATCACGGCCGCGGTCGAAGGCGAACACACGCTCCCGGAGCTGAAGCCCGCCCAGGATCGCCCCGAAACAGACGCCATCGCGCGCAGCATCGCGGACCTCGTGCCCGACGGCGCGACGCTCCAACTCGGCATCGGCGGCATCCCCAACCAGGTCCTGCGCTACCTCGTCGAACGCCGCGATCTCGGCGTGCACACCGAGATGTTCAGCGACGGCGTGGTCGACCTGGTCGAACGCGGCGTGATTACCGGGGCGCGCAAATCGCTGCACCCGGGCAAGATCGTCGCGGGGTTCCTGATGGGCACGCAGCGCGTGTATGACTTCGTGAATCGCAATCCGATGGTCGAGCTGCACCCCAGCGACTACGCCAACGATCCCTTCGTCATCGCGAAGAACGACCACATGGTCGCCGTCAATATGGCCCTCGAGATCGACCTCACCGGACAGGTCTGCGCCGACTCGATCGGCCCCACCTTCTACAGCGGCATCGGCGGACAGGTCGACTTCATCCGTGGCGCCGCCCGCAGCCGCGGCGGCCGGCCGATCATCGCCATGCCTTCCACGGCGCTCGACGGAACGGTCTCGCGCATCGTCCCGCGCCTCAGCGACGGCGCCGGCGTCGTCACCACCCGCGGCGACGTGCATTACGTCGTGACCGAGTATGGCGTCGCCGACCTGCACGGCCGCACGGTGCGCGAACGCGCCATGGCGCTGATCTCGATCGCGCATCCGCGCTTCCGCCCGTGGCTGCTCGCCGAGGCGAAGCGCCACCGCTTCATTTACACCGATCAGCTCGAGCCACCTTTTCAGGCGAGCCTCTATCCGCGACAGCTCGAAACGCGCACGCGGGCCAAGGACGGCACGGCGGTTCTGCTGCGGCCGATCCGCCCGACCGACGAGGAAGCGCTGCGCGAGCTGTTCTACCGCCTGAGCCAGGAGACGGTGTATGAGCGCTTCATGGTCGTGAAGCGCTATCTGCCGCATCAGAACCTCCAGCGCTTCTGCACGATCGACTACGACCGCGACATGACCTTCGTCGCGTCGGTGCGCGAAGGCGACGTCGAGAAGATCGTCGGCTGGGCGCTCTACACGCTCAATCCCACGACCGACTTCGCCGAGGCCGCGTTTCTCGTCGACGACGCCTACCAGGGCCGTGGCATCGGCACGCTCCTGATGCGCCGGCTCACCGAGATCGCCGAAGCGCGCAACCTGCGCGGCTTCACCGCGGTCGTGCTCGCAACCAACATCCGGATGCTCCGCGTGTTTGAGAAGTGCGGCTACCCGCTGGAGATCCAGCGCCACGGCGAGACGCTCAGCCTGCGCATTGCGTTCGGCGAGACGACGCGGCGCTCGTGGGACGATCGGGACAAGCGGGCGGAAGCGCGATAGGACGCGGCGTTCAGTTCGAGCTGTCCCCAGGGCGCCGGGAGCGATTCCAATCTCGACGCACAACTCTTGCGCGATGCGCTGGCGAACTTCCGCTTGCTTTTTTTTTTTTTGAGTTATGATCCGCAGTAGGGTCTGGCCACATCCGAACCCAGAGCGCGGGAGAACGACCATGCGGCCGCCACGATCCATGCTGTTGCCTGCGGCGCTGCTCATCGGTGGCGCCGTTCCCTTTCTTGCCGGCACGGAACATACGAACGCAATCTGCGTGATGTCGAGCAGCGGGTGCTTTGATTCGTACCAATGCACAGTGGCTAGCGGTCCGTGCTCCGGAGGCGGGACGATCGTCAAGAAGCTGGGTATTTCAATCCCGTTCGGAAACTGTGTAACGCCGTTTCCACCCAATACCTGTTCGACCAGTCCGCTTCCGTGTTACGAGGAGAAGTTCTTCAAGAACTCCGGCTGTACCGATTATTGCGAGTCCAAGTGGAACATGACGGACGCATGCCAATCGTAGTTCCCGGGCACATTCGCAAGCGCGTCACCGTGCGCATGGCGGAACTACCGCGACACCAGGGAAGGAGTGGTTCAGTGCGACCTTGCCTTTTGAGCTTCGGTGTCCTGTTCGCCGTAGCGCACGGCGCAGTGGACGAGCTGCACGCCGCGGACGGAGGCGACCCGCAAGCCCGGTCCGCTCAACTACTGAGCCAGATCGTGGCGACGCAGGCGCAGACGTTCGAACAGTTCTCGGCGATCTTCAGCTATCGCGTCGAAGGCGAAGAACTGCGGACACCTCACCCGGACATGGCCCCCGTGTCGGCGGCTGGCGCAATCGTCGAGGGGACCGTGGTCTACATGCGCGACGGAACCCGCGAGTTCGTTTCCGCGAGATTCGACGTTGCGGGGAAGTACAAGTACCACGCGTTTCAGGAAGTTGACGCCTGGCACGACTTCACCAACAATCGCTCGGTCCGTGTGCTCATTCCGTCACGGCAGGTGCTGATTGAGCGCTATCATGGCGCATCCATCGCGCCGCCTCCCGGTGTCGCGTTTCTGGCTCACACGCCAAGTAGCGTCGCGGAGCGGATCGCGCGCGGTTCGACGTTTGAACGCGTCGATCGCGACGGCGTCGTCGGTTTCCATCTGTCGGCGCCGACCGATGGCGGAGGCGCCGTCGACGGCGTTGTAGATCCCGAGCTGGACTTCGCAATCACCGAGTGGGCCGAAGAAGGCGGACTGCGTGCGAGAATCGAGTGGGAGCGCCAGCCCAGCGGCGTGGTTCCCGTCCGCGCCGTTCTCAGCAACGCTGCCGGCGACCGTCGGTGGACGCTGGAAACGCAAGAGTTTCACATCGGCCCCCCAGACCCACAACAGCTCGAGTTTCGATTCTCGCCGGACATGCTCGTGGCGGATCATGTCGACCTGACCGACGGCAAGCCACAAGTCTACAAGATCGACGAGAACGGACGCCGCGTAGATGTTTTGATCGCGATCCCGCCACAACAGGTCTCGCTCGGACAGCGCGGCGGCGTTGCCGGCGTTGCGGGGCTGCTGGTGGTCGGAGCGCTCGTGCTCCGCTTCCGCCGCTGAAGGCCGCACCGTGCGTCGCCCCACAGGGTCGGCCTTCGTTCAGGCCACCCTCGCGTTCGTGCTGCTCTATGCGGCGGGCGTGAAGTGGCTGGCGGGCCCCGGCCCGACGCAGGACGCGCTCGTCGTCCTCGGCTTTCGCGACCCGCCGCTGGTCCGCGCGATCTCGCGGTGGCTTCCCGCCGCCGAAGCGCTTCTCGCCCTCTGGCTCGTTTCAGGGGTTCGCCCGCGGGCGTCCGCGTTCACCGCCACCGTCGTGTTCGCGGGGTTTGGCAGCACGCTCGTGATGATGGGCCTGACGCGCGGCTGGCAATCGCCGTGCAACTGCCTTGCGGCACCGAGCGGCACAATTGTCGGCGCACTGCTGCGAAACGCGCTGCTGCTCCTTGGGTCCGGCTGGCTGCTGATCACGCTTCAGTCGGGTAGGGCAGGTCGGTCCGCGCGCGGCCGCGCGTGCGGGTGAAGGCGGATCGGGGACCGACCAGCCGTCGGGATCGCGCCGCGGGCTCCAGACCTCGCGGCGCGCCCGTCACGCATTGCGTCTCGTCATCGGGGCGGCAGGTCG
>JBFXAM010000067.1:0-24091 GCA_050184295.1 Phycisphaerae bacterium
CTGCGCATCACGACGCGGCTGGGCGCGCTGTGCACTACGTGTCACCAGATGGACGGCTGGCGTGCCTGCGCACACGCGACCGCCGCCCAGCCGATCCCCGCGGCGCTGCGCGGATTCGACCCGCCCTTGTTCACGTCGATGGCGGACAACGGGTGCTCGACCTGTCACGTCGCACACGGCGCGGCGCAGCACGAGCGGTTGCTGCGGGCACGGTCCTACGACCTGTGCACGAGCTGTCACGACGGGTCGGCGGGGCAGAACATCCTGGCTGCGATCGGGCAGCGCTCGGCCCACCGGCCGGGGCGGTTTCTCGATCGTCACGACCCCGACGAAGACCCGCGCACCATGCGCCCGCACGTCGACTGCGTGGACTGCCACAATCCGCACGCGGCCCAGGCGAATCCCGCGGGCGTGAACGACCTGCTCGCGCGGACGCAGGGATCGCTTTACACACCCACATTGCAGCACGTGCCCGGCGTCTCGCTCAGCGGCGCGCCGGTCGACGAGGTGCGGCGCTACTACGAAGTGTGCTTCCGTTGTCACGCCGACAACCCCGTGCTCAACCCGCGGCGGATCGTGCGCGATCGGGACGAGCGCGGCAACATCCGCCGCCAGTTCCTGCCCACGGCGGCATCGGCGCATCCGATCGCGTTTGCGGCACGCGGCAGCCTTGCCGACGTGCCGAGCCTGCTTCCGGCGGCCCGGGCCCAGGCGTCCATGAACTGCCAGGACTGTCACAACAACCCCGACGCGCGCCAGCTCGGCGGCGGCGGGGCCAACGGTCCGCACGGCTCGCGATTCGAATTCCTGCTGGTCGAGCGCTACGAGACCGCCGACTTCACAAGCGAGTCGCCGCAGGCATATGCGCTCTGCTACCGCTGCCACGACCGTAGTTCGATTCTGGGCGATGAGAGCTTTACATTTCACAACGTGCACGTCGTCCGCGGGCGCGCGCCGTGCAGTGCGTGTCATACGGCGCACGGCGTGAACGGCAGCGCGACCGAGCACAGCCATCTCATCAACTTCGACGTGCGGATTGTCAGCGGAGAGCGGCAGTTTGTAGATCGCGGACAGCGGGCCGGAAGCTGCACGCTCACCTGCCACGGTGTGCGGCACGTGAATTTCACGTACGGTCCGTGAGGCGCGGTGACGAAGCGCTGGAGCGCCGGGTGCAGAGCGCGGGGGTGCGGCACGTCGCGCGGGGAGCGCACCGCCGGTGCGTCAGGCATGTCCCGCGCCGGGCACGTGAGGTCGGTGGGCTATCGAAACAGCGACGCCGCTTCGCGGTGCGCGACGGCATGCAGTTCCGCGGTTTGCTCCGGCGTCGGCGCATAGCCGCCGGCGAGCACGATTGCGATCGGCAAGTTCGCGTCGCGGAGCGCCTTGAGCACCGAGCGTTCGCGTGCGTGCAGCCCGGCGCGCGTCAGCGCCAGGCGGCCGAGACGATCGCCGGCGACCGGGTCCACGCCCGCGAGGTAGAACACGAGGTCTGGGCGCGATTCGCGGATCGCATCGGGCAGATTCGCATCGAGCGCCGCCAGGTACATGTCGTCGCCGGCGCCCTCCGGCAGCGCCACATCGCGTCGCGACGCGATCTTGTGAAACGGGTAGTTGCGCTCCGCGTGCACCGAGAACGTGTACACCGACGAGTCGTCCGCGAAGATTGCCGCCGTCCCATTCCCTTGATGGACGTCGAGATCGACGACCAGCGCGCGGCGGATGTCGCCGTCGCGCTGGAGCACGCGGATCGCGACGGCGACGTCATTCAGCACGCAGAAGCCCTCGCCGCGATCGGGAAACGCGTGATGCGTGCCGCCGCCGAGGTTCCCCGCGATCCCGTCACGCAGCGCCGCCCGGCCGGCGTTGATCGTGCCCTGCGCGGCGGCGCGCGATCGCCGGACGAGTGCCGGCGACCAGGGAAACCCGAGCCGGCGGAGCTGCGCCGCGGACAGCGCGCCGCGCTCCAGAGCCGCGAGATACTCCGGGGTGTGCACCAGCCGCAGATCAGCCCAGTCGGCCTGGCGCGGGTTCATGATGTCGCGCGGCGTCACAACGCGCTCCGCGCACAAGAGTTCGAACAACGCGGAGAACTTGCGCATCGGGAAGCGGTGATGAGGGGGCAGCTCCACAGCGTAGTCCGAGCAGAAGCTAATGCGCATCGGCGTAAGCGTCGGGCGGATCGCCACGTCCGTTGCCATTGCCCGCGGACGTTGCGTCACGCGGATGAAACGCGCGGACGAACTCGGCGAGGTGCTGGAGATTGTCGCAATAGGCGGTGAACTTCATCTCGCGGCGGAGCTCGTCGGTGAGCGCCCGTCCGCCGAGCACGAGCGCGCAGCCGGCGTGGCGCGCGCCTTCGAAGAGCGCGTCGTAGGCGCGCAGGAATTCGTCCCGCGAGTCGATCGCCGACACGCTGAGCCACAGGAGCGTGGGCTTGCGAATCGTGACCGCGGACCGCATCGAGACCGCGGGGTTGTGCGACCCGTACGACTCCGCGCGCCAGCCGTTCTCCCACAATACGAGTTCGATCATCGCGTTCGGCAGTGCGTAAAGGTCGTGCTCGAGCGCGGCGCCCATGGCGTAGGGCGCGTCGGACGCGGGCGGCGGGAGCATGGCGCGCATCTCGTGCAACACGCGGAGGCAGATCTCGCACGCGCGGCGTTCCTGGTAGACCTCGAGCGCGCCGCGTTCCCAACGATCGCCGATCACATGAAAGGCCCGCGCGAGCACGCGGTCGCAGATTTCGGCAAAGGTGTTTCCGGCGAGGTAGAGGTCGAGCACCAGACCGCGGGCCTGCTCCTCGTCGCCGGTTTCGAGCGCCGTCCGGACACGCTCGAGCGCGCGTTCGATGCTGCCGTCACCCAGTCCGGTGCTGGCCGGAAGCGCTAACAACTCGGGCCGCACCGCTCTCCGCCCGGTTGCTCGCAGGAACTGGCAAACGGCATCGACCGAGAGCCGACGGTGACCGCCCGCCGTTTTGTCCGCCGCGATCAACCCCTTGTCGCACCACCGCTTCAGCGAGGCTTCGCTCACGCCGATGGCCCGTGCGACCTGTTTGGGAGTCAGCAGTCGCCGATTGCGCAATTCTACGGCCCCAGAGGAGTTCTTGTTCATCTTATGATCTTGTCGCGCGCCCGACAACCAGTTGGGACAAATTCGGTGCGAATTAACATTCTCCCGGGTCCGGGTTTCCTTGGCTGACGTGCGGTTGGGTTCGCTCACTCACACATCCCTTTGACCCGCCACCTATGATGAACACGAACGCCGAACCTCACAGTGGGTCCTTCGAACAGGAATCTTGTGATGCGGTTTCCGATCGTGCTGTGCGCCTGCGTCGGATGCGTGCTCGCCGCCGCGGGGTGCATGCCGGCTCCGCCGATCCCCGTCACCCGCCAGGATCTGGCCGCGTCGTACCTCGAATTCGAGACGTCCTATTTCGGCGATCCGCCCGCGCCCGCGGACATCGCACGCCTCAATCGCGCGTTCGATGGCGCGAGCGTGCAGTTTTTCACCGGCGACAACGCCGGCGCAGTCCGCGCGCTCGACGAGCTGACCGCGACGCGCACGGCCCGCACCGCCGCGGCGACGCGCGTGGCGACATCGCTGAAGCTGGTTTTCGAACCGCCGGTGTACCGCCAGGGCGCCGCGCCGCCGGTCGTCCGAGTCGCCGGGCTCTACCTGCTCGACGCGCTCGCGGTGGCGCCGACGCCGCTGCGCCTCCGGCTGCGCGGTGCGGACGACGCGGTCGCGTTCGAGCAGAGTTTCGTGGCGCGGGCGCGGCCGTTCGGATATTTCGACGTGACGTTCCAGCTCGCGGAAAGCGCGCGAGCGCTGGGCGCGGGGTGGTACCGGGTGGAGCTGGCGACCGCCGACGACACGACGATTCCGGTTCGGCGGCTCGCGATCGTGGCGCGCTCGTTGGACGAGATTCGGATGCAGAACGAAGCCCTGTTGGCGGAACTGAACCCGGCGACGCCGGCGCTGCGGGATGCGTTCTCGATCTGCAAAGCGCGCAACGCGCTGCTCAGCGACCGGCCTTCGGAGGACAACTCGACGCAGTTTCTCTCCGACCCGCTCGCGCTCAGCAACGAGGTCGCGCGCGAGCTCGCCGACCTGCGCGACGGCCGACTGCCCTATCGCCGCCGGGCCGGCGACTACTGGCGCGTCGTGCCGATCGAGGGCGCCGTCATCCCGATGCGCGTGTACGTCCCCGCGGCCGCCGCGGGCGAAGAACGTCGCCCGCTTCTTATCGCACTGCACGGCGCCGGCGGCGACGAGAACATGTTCTTCGAGGGATACGGCGCCGGTGCCATCCGCAAGCTGGCCGACGAGCTCGACTTCATCGTCGCCGCCCCGCTCACCTACCTCATGATCGGCAACCCCGCCGCGCTCGACCGCGTCGTGGGTACGCTTCGCGCCGACTACGCGATCGACGACGACCGGGTCTATCTGCTCGGGCATTCGCTGGGCGTGGTCGCGGCGGCCGGGTTTGCCCGCAATCGCCCGGAGACGATCGCCGCCGTCGCGACTTTTGCCGGCACGCTCACGTACAGCGGCGCCGCGACGGTTCCTCCGACGCTCGCGCTGGTCGGCGCGCTCGATCCGCTCTCGTCGCCGGAGCGCGCCCGCGGGGCCGCGGAGTCGGCGGCGGCGGCGGGCCTGCCGGTTGAATTTCGACTCATCGAGAACTACGGGCACACCCTGGTGGTCGGCGATCGGCTGCGTGAGGCGGTCGAATGGCTCCTGGCGCGGCGGCTCCCTTACTCCACCGACGAACGCGCCCCGCCCGCGCCGGCCGGTTCGGCGCGCTAGCCCCGCGCGTGCCGCACGCTCCACGCGCCCGGCCGTTCGTGCGCAGCGACAACCCGCGCGAGCGCTCGGGGCGCCGCCGCTCGGCGTCGCGCCCCGATCAGCGCGCGGCTCTCGACAGGGGGGCGCTACTCGCGCTCGTCGCGGGCCGTCTCGTCGAGGTACTTCTGAAACTCCGCCATCTTGTACGAGATGAAGCAGAACGCGTGGTGCAGGGCCACGTACTCGAGGTCTTCCTTGTCGCTCTCGGCCTCGTGGCGCAGTTCGTTGAGCTTGGCGAGAATCGGTTCGGCGCGCATGGGTCTGAGGACTCCGCAGGGTCGCGCGTGTCCGACGCGTCGGCGGCGGCGATTCTCAAACCGAGCGCCGCCACGCGCCGCCACGCAGGCTCAGGGCTGCCGCGTCAGCTTCGCCTTCTCATCCGACGACAGCTGCGCGTAGAGCAACATGTTCCGCACAATATCGAGGCAGCTTTCGGGATCATACCCGCGGCAGCCGTAGACCGGCGTGCCCAGCAGCCCGATGCTGAGGTCGAGCGGCGAGTAGATCACCGCGAGGCGGCGGTTGGACTCGAACGCGCGCAGCCGCGGATGTGCGGTGCCGCCGGCGATGGAGCGCGCCGCCCGGCGATAACTGACGCTCTTGAGCGACTGCGCCTGCGGAATTCCCGCGCCCGTGATGAGAAACGAGTCCGCCTCGACCGTCATCGGCGAGCACTTCAGCACGTCGCGCACATACGATTCGAGCGACGCCGTGAAAGCCTCCGAGCCGCCGGCGGCATCGGCCAGCAAGGTGCCGCCGCCGGTGAGGAAGTTCCGCAGGCCCAACTGCTCGGCGGCGCTGAGCGCGAGCGCGCCGTCGCCGGTCAGGTAGGCCATGCGAAACTCCGCGAGTTCCGGGCTGTCGAGTCCCAGGTCCCCCGTCAGGAGCAAGCGGCTGGCGGTCTCGTTGTTCATGTGGTGCGTCATGCGCACCCATCCGTAAGGCTCTACGTCCCACGCCCCGGAATGCCGGATCCGGGCCAGGCGGACCGTGCGGCGGATGGGCCCGTCGCGAAGCGGGATGTCGGCGGTCTGGAGCCGGCTGGCGTAGGTCGCCTTGTCGGTGGCGTAGAGATAGACATTGCAGCCATAGTGGAAGTGTGCCTCGTACTCGCGCACGAGATACTGGTTCCACGCGGTACACACGTCGGCGGTGCTGAGCAGCATCAGTGTGCGGTGGCCGTTGTTCACCTCCAGGGTGAGCGGCGGATCGTCGATTGTGTATTGCACCTCGCCGTTGAACAGCGGATGCTCCTTGGGCACCGGCCGGACGGGGAAGTCCGGGAACGCGCGCTTCGCGAGGGCGCGAAAGCCCGCGGTGAACCCCTCGCGCCCACAACACGCGACGCCGAAGAGCAGCCCGCCGCGCTGGCAGTATTCGCGCAGCCGGTCGATCTCGGCGTCGGAGAATTCCCACGCGAAGTGTCCGGAGAAGTACAGCACCGGCGCTTCGAGCAGGTCTTCGAGCGGGCGGTCGAGCCGCGTGATCTGCCAGTTGAGCAGCCGCTCGAACGCGCGCTGGGCATAGCGCGTCAGGCCGGCGGCGTCGCGCAGCTTGTTGAGCGAGTCCACGCCCCAGTCGAGCTTGTTGAACATCAGCGGCGCGCCGCCGTGACACAGGAACATCAGCGCGAAGCTCGTGTTGTGCAGCGCGCTGCACAACCCGGTTCCGGGCCAGCCCCCGGCGGCGTCCTGCGCCTCGAGCAGGCGCGTCGCGCCGATCCGAAACCAGTCCTTGTCGCGGAAATACTTGAATCCGCTGGCGCGGCCGACGCGCTCGACGCCGTAGAGGTAGTAGTACTGCCATTGCGCGTCGCCGCGCGGATTGACGGCGTCGAACTCGCGGCCGAGCCAGTTGAGTCCGGTCTCAATGCCGGAGATGACGCGCGCGGCCTCCTTGTACTTGCCGCAGTTGGTCGTGGTTGTGCCGTTGAAGCGGCCCTCGGAGCGGGCGTGGGCCTGATCGAGCAGAACAAAGAGGGTGGCCAGACCGGCGGCGGTCATGCTGCCGGTGCTGGTGTGGCTGCCGGCCTGGTAGGCCCAGCCGCCATCGGGGCGCTGGTCGCGAATCCAGTGCTGCTCGACGAGTTCCCAGAACTCGGGTGGAAGCCGGCTTCCGGCTTCGGACGCCATCCACGCGCCGAGCACGCCGAACTGGCTGTTCGAGTTGTCGTAGTACCCGCCGTCGCCGGTGTCCTTTGACGCGGCGTCGTAGCCGTACGCGCCCGCCTGCGACACGCCGCGCCGCCAGGCGGCTTGTTGGAGCCATTGCACGTCGGCGTCGAGCGCCTTTCGATATTTCGCGCCGGGCACCAGCGCCCAGACATGCGCGCGCACGCCGACCACATAGGTGGCGCGGGCCGGCTGAAGCGCCAGCCAGTCGAGCGCCCGCGACATGTACTCCTCGCGCGCGTCCTCGCCGGCGTACAGCAGCGCGAGCAGCGCCAGAGCCGTGTCGCCACCCCAGTAGCGGTCACTGCTCTCGTCCGCCTGCCGCTCCCAGTGCCCCTGCCCGTTGCGCTGCCCCTTCAGCCACTCCACGCCGCGCGCGATCGCGCTCCGCACCGCCTGGTCGGTGACCGGCGACGGCTGCGACTGGGCCGGCGCCCGGACCGCGAAGCTGCCGAGCAGCACGGCGATCGCGAGCGCGAGCGGCGTCCAAGCGCGGGACGGACGGGCGCGGGTGCCGCCGGAGCGGGCGCGACGATTGGGGGGAAGTGATCGGGCGGACGGGCGCGGGGCGCAGCCGGGTCGGGTCGGCGCGACGGCGGGCGGCGGGTTTTCGGAAGGTCTGTTTCGGTGCGTCGTCGCTGCGGCCACGTTTGACCCCTTGTGAGCCGCTGAATAATATCGTTGGGTTACGAATCCAGCGCGTCGGCAAGCGCCGGCGTCGCGCCATTATCGGAAAACCTGCCAGTGGCTGACCCATCGGACGATAGTCAGATCCTCCGCGAGGTCCTGGAACGCCAACTGGCGACCCAGGACGAATTACGGACCGCCGGCGAACATCAGCGAAGTCTCTCCAAGACGGGCGCGGCCCGGCCGATCAGCGACGTGCTGATCGACCTGGGATTTCTGACGCGCACCCAGCTCTCCCGCTTGCAGGGTGCGAGCGACGACTCCGGCAACCGGCCCGCCCAGCAGATCCCCGGCTACCAGCTCTACAAGAAAGTCGGCGCCGGCGCGATGGCGGTGGTGTATCGCGCCAAGCAGCTCAGCCTCGACCGCGTCGTCGCGATCAAGGTGCTGCCCAAGCGCCTCAGCCGCAACGAGGAGTTCGTCGAGCGCTTCTACCAGGAAGGCCGCGCCGCCGCCCGGCTGAACCACCCCAACATCGTGCAGGCGATCGACGTCGGCGAGGCGGGCGGGTTTCATTACTTCGTGATGGAGTTCGTCGAAGGCTGCACGGTCTATGACGAGCTGGCCGGCGGCAAGCAGTACACGGAGCAGGAAGCCCTCGGAATCGCCAACCAGATCGCCAAGGCGCTGCTGCACGCGCACGAGCGCGGCTTCATCCACCGCGACGTGAAGCCCAAGAACATCATGCTCACCACCGAGCGCGTCGCGAAGCTCGCCGACATGGGCCTGGCCCGCGAGATGACCGACCTCGAAGCCGCCATGGCCGAGGCCGGCCGCGCCTACGGCACGCCGTATTACATCAGCCCCGAGCAGATTCGCGGCGAAGTCGACATCGACCACCGCTGCGACATCTACTCGCTCGGCGGCACGCTGTATCACATGGTGACGGGGCGCGTGCCGTTCGAGGCGCCGACGCCGTCCGCCGTGATGCACAAGCACCTGAAGGAAACGCTCACCCCGCCGGACCATCTCAACACGAAGCTGAGCGCCGGTTTCGCGGCGATGGTCGAGATGATGATGGCCAAGACCCGCGAGGAGCGCTACGCCAACTGCCGCGACTTGCTGGTGGACATGGAGCGACTGTCGCGCGGCGAGCCGACGCGCTTCGCCAAGCACCATCTCGACGCGGAGTTTCTCGCGAAACTGGAAGGCGGCAGGGCGCTGGAGGCGGACGAGCGCGCGCCGACCGGCCCCGCGCCGCGCGGCGAAGGCGGCGGCTCGGCGACGTTGCTCGTCGTCGTATCGTTGATCGCGGCCCTCAGCCTGATCGTCAACTTCGCGCTGCTGATGAACTAGCGCCGCACGGCGCACCGCCCGCCGCCGCGCTTACGCCTTGACGAGCCGCCGTTCGTTCAGCGTCGCGCTGGCGCGGTCGAGCACGACGGCGATGATGATCACCGCGCCTTTGATGATCTCGACGTAGCGCTGGTCGATGTCGAGAATCGTGATGCCGTTGGAGATGAGCTGAATCACGATCGCGCCAAGCAGCGCGCCGACGGCGGTGCCGCGCCCGCCGGTGAGGCTGGCGCCGCCGACGACCGCCGCCGCGATCACGTCGAGCTCGTAGCCGCGCCCGGTCGATGAATCCGCCGACCCGTATACACCGAGCGTGAGCACCGCCGCGATGCCGCCCGCCAACCCTGCCAGCGCGAACGCCAGCACGCGCACGCGTCCCACGCGCACACCCGAAAACCGCGCCGCCGTCTCGTTCCCGCCGATCGCGTACACCTCGCGGCCCGCGACCGTGCGGCGGAGAAAGACAAAGCCGATCGCGGCGCACGCGAGCATCACCGAGATCGGGATGACGGTGAGGTCGTAAACGGTGGCGCGGACGGCGTCGCCGAAGGCCGGTGGATAATCGGTGACGGCCTGCGCCTTGGTGGTGACAAACGCAAGTCCGCGATAAATCGACATCGTGCCGAGCGTGATGATGAAGGGGTGGACGCGCAGCAGCACGACCATCAGTCCGTTCAACATTCCGCACGCCAGCCCGATCGCGAGCGTCACGATCACGCCGAGCGGGATCACCCACGCCGGCTCGCCGGGCGCGGGTCCGTTCGGCCCGAAGTAGCGCAGCAGCATTCCGCCGCTGACCGCCGCGAGGCAGTAAATCGCGCCGATCGAAAGATCGATTCCGCCATTGATGATCAGGATCGTCGCGCCGATCGCCATGATGGCGATCCAGGAGCAGTTCTTGAGGATGTTGTCGAGGTTGGCGCGCTGGAGAAAGCGATTGACCTCGACGCGGTGGATCTCGCCGGTCTGCGGGTCGCGCTGGCGGATGTTGACGTTGCCGCCGAAGATCGCGAGCCCGATCGCGAGCACAAGGATGACGGCGACGAGCCCGGTTTCCTGGGCTCGCAGCGTCCTGGCGAAGCGCGCGGGAGCGGGTGAAGCGGTCATGCGATGGGGCGCCTCGCTCGGTCAGGGCGTGAGTCTGGCCTGGACTTCGGGGATCGGCTGACCGGCGGCGTTCTCGACGTGCGCGCCGAAGCCCCAGTCGCCGCCGCCCTGGTTGATCTTCATCAGCAGCACGTTCGCGCCCGCCCGCAGATCGATGCGCGCGCGGTCCTGGCGCGGCGAATACGGCCGGCCGATCTTGTTCCGATGCACTTCGACGCCGTTGAGCCACACGATCAGCCCGTCGTCGCTGCCCACCGCGAGCACGGCGTCCATGTCGCGCGGCGCGTGGAGATAGCTCAGCGCGTACGCGGCGGCGTTGTAGTGCCGCTTTCCGAAGAAGTCGTGCAGGTGCACGAAGTACTCGTCGGTCAGGTCTGCGCCGATCGTGTACGGGCGCTTCGCTTCCTTCCACGCGATCGGCGCGCCGTCCTTGCCCGGATACGTCGCCTTCAAGTCGATGCCCGCCTCGGGCGGATACGCGGTCTCGAAGGCTTCGTCGGCGTTCGGCGCGTCGAACGGACCGATGACCCACCAGCTGTTGATGGAGGGGAGGAACACGCGCTCGATCGGCAATTCGATCGTCGCGTCGTCGATCTTGAGCGTCACGATGCCGCGCACGACCGCCGTCTGCATCGGCTCGATGGCGCCGAGCTTTGCGGCGGCGGCGCCGAGCGGACCCTCGCGATAGCCGCTGCTGCGCCAGTTCGATTCGCCCCGCGCAGCCTGGTCGCGCTGGCTCGTAAGCTCGATGCGCCCGACGACCTCCTGGATCGCGGGCAGAGACATCGTCGACACGACCCAGCAGTTGGCCGTCAGCGCGTCGTCGCCTTCGCCGGTCACTTCGACCGCCGAAGTCACCGAGAGCCCCAGCATCCGCAGCAGCGCCCGGTTCTTTGACTCCGCAGGCGCCGCCGTCCCGTGCACCGCCGTCACCAGCTCCGCCCACGCGTCGCCGACCGCGCTCGCCCACGCCCCGGGCCGGGCCGGCGGAGTCGTCAGCGCCCGGAGCGCGTCCGCGACGGGTTGCGGCGTGGCCTCGCCCAGCAGAGCCGCGACGTCGCGCAGAATCCGCCGCTGTCCGCGCAGCCCCGCTTGGAGCGCCGCTTCGTCCTGCGAATCGCGCGACGGGCGGATCAGCACGTCGATCTTCTGATCCACAGGCAGTCGCGGCAGGCGGATTACGACGCCGAGCGTCTCCGCGTCCCAGCGCCATCCGACCTTGGTCGCGTCCTCGTTATGGGGGAGCGCTTCGCCGTTCACGAAGACATCCGACGCCGGCGTGCTGTCGCGCAGGTGGATCACCCACATGCGGCGGCGTGGCATCAGCTCGAACGCGCCGTCCGCGGGCCCGATCGACACGAGTTGCCGATCGGTCTCGCGCTGATGAGTGATCGGCGTCCACGCGACCTCGCCGCGCAGGTAGCCCGACGACATGCCGTCGTCGTCGTAGAGCAGCAGGCGCCCGTCGTCGCCGGCGAAGATGTGCAGCTCAACCGGATCGGGCGGCAACGGGTCGATCCGCGGCGCCTTGGGCATCATGGGGATGACCGCGCCCGCGCGCACGAAGATCGGAATCTCGTCGAGCGGCGTGAGCACCGTGTGCGTTGCCGGTCCGCGAAATGCGCGCCCCGTGAACCAGTGCACCCATTCGCCGGGGGGGATCCACACTTCCTGCGATGCGCAGCCGTCCACCGGGCTGCGCGGCGCGAGCACCGGCGCAACGAGCAGGTCGTCGCCGAAGTAGTACTCATCCTTGAATGTGTACGCCTCCTCGACTTCGGGATGGTCGTAGTACAGCGGGCGGCAGAGCGGCAAAGCGGTGTCCGTGCAGCGACGGGCGGCGGTGTAGATGTACGGCGCCAGCGCATAGCGCAAGTGAAACGCCGCCCGGCTGGCTTCAAAAAACTCGGTCGGAAACTTCCAGATGCGCCGCTCGGCCTCGGGGTTCTTCGTGGTGTGCGTGCGCAGCGCGGGGCTGAGCGCGCCCCACTGAATCCAGCGCGTGTACAGCTCGGGATCGACCCTGCCCGGCTGGTGCCCGCCGATGTCATGGCTCCAATACCCGAAGCCGACGTTGCCCGCGGTCGCGGTGAAGGCGGGTTGAAACGCGAGCGACGGCCAGTTGCAGAACGTGTCGCCGGAAAAGCCGATCGGGTAGCGGTGATTGCCGAGCCCGCCCCAGCGGCTGAAGACAAACGGGCGACGGCGCAGCTCGCCGGCACGCTGCTCCATGTCGCGCCAGTGCAGGTGATTAAGCCAGAACAGCGGATCGAGGCCGGCGATCTTCGTCTCGCGGCCCTGCTGCCAGTCCATCCACCAGAAGTCGACGCCCATCTGTTCGAGCGGGTGATGCAGGAAACGGAAATACGCGTCCATGAACTTCGGATCGGTGCAGTCGAATGGCACACGCTCCGTTTTCTCCGCCTCGACGCCCAGCGCCGCGCACACGTCCCCAAACGCCGCCTCGTGTTTTCCGACGCCGTCCGCCGGATGCAGATTGAGCGTGACGCGCAACCCCTGCCGATGCATGTCCTTGAGGAACTTCGCCGGGTCGGGGAAGTACTTTGGATTCCAGGTATACCCCGTCCAACCGTCGAGATGCCAATCCATGTCCACGACCAGCACGTCGAGCGGCACGTCGTTCGCCGCGAAATCGTTCACCAGTTCGCGCAGCTCCCCCTCGCTATACGCCCAATACCGCGACCACCACGCGCCGAAGGACCAGCGCGGCGGCAGCGGGATCTCGCCCGCGACGCGCGCGAAGTCCTGCAACGCACGCTTGAAGTCGAGCCCGTAGCCGAAGAAATACCAGTCGATGCGGTCGCCGGCGGGGCGCGGTGCGACCCAGCCGTCGGCGGTGAACAGCGGGCGCTTGGACTCGTCGACCAGCGCCCAGCCATCGCGCGAGAGCAGGCCCGGCTCAAGCGCCGCCGCGCCCGAGACGCCGTCGAGCGTGCGCGTGGTGCCCTTCAGGTTGCCGTCGTCGGGCTGGCCGGGCGTCCACTTGAACGCGACGGCCTCGCCGGCGCGGTCGATCCAGAGGTTGTTCGGCGAAAACCGGCCGCTGCCTTCGCGGTAACGGAGCGTGAGCTCGCGAGTTTCGATCACCAGCCACGGGTCGTCCCGGCTGACCGAAAACTGCGGCAGCGGCAGGCGGCGATGAACGAACGCGAGCGAGGCGCGGTCTTCGAACTGCCCGTCCGCAGCCCATTCGAGGCGGATCAGCGCAGGCGTGAGGATCGTGAAGCGCGCGTGGCCGGAGACGACCACCGCGCCGGGATCGGCGACGGGATCGCGCGTGCGCTCGGGTCCCGCGAGCGCCGTCGGTGCGATCAAGGGGAGCATGAACAACCCTGCGTAGGTGAATCCGCGCATGAGAGACGAGCCCTCGGAAAGCCAGCCGAATCCAGGCGGAACGGGTTCGCCCGCGAACCGCTGGGTAACGTACTGGCGGCGACACGCGAGCGAAAGGCCCGACCAGGTGGACACCCGGAGGACGCTGGACCGGTCGGCCGGCGCGGAGTGTGGTCGATTGCGCGCACGCACGCGGAACGACCGGCCGCCGCCGGGCGCGCCCGTTGGGGGAACGGCGAGACCAAGAGCACGGCGCCTTGACCCGACAGGTGGCAAACCGTGCCGACCCGCCTTGCCCCCGGCCGGCCGACGCCCGGACGACCTCGCCGGCGTGGGCGAGTTTGTGCTCGTCGCGGAGTCCGGTGCGGCGGCGCTGCGGCCGCGCTTCGTTGCCGACTCCGCCGGCGCTACGCTCGCCGCAGCCGCAGTTGTGTGAGCAGTTGATCGCGCTCGGCGCCGGAGGCCTGGATGCAGGCGGCGATGCGGGCGCGGTTCTCCGCGACCCACGGGTCGCACCCGTCCGCCGCGGCGACGTTGGCGATCGCGAACAACTGGCGCCACTCGGCGGCGCGCTGCTGGCTGTATTCGTCGAGCAGGGCGCCGGCGGCGCCGCTCTTGAGCACCTGCGCGATTCGTGAGGCGAGGTCGTGGGCCTCGCGCAGACCGACGTTCATGCTGTGTCCGCCGACCGGGCTCGCCATGTGGGCCGCGTCGCCGGCGAGCCAGAGCCGCCCCGACCCGAACGACTCCGCGAGGCGCTGCTCAAAGCGCACGCGCATCGACCAGCGCATCTCGCCGATGCGCCCGCGGAACCATGGCGCGCGGGCCTGCAAGAAGACCATCAGATCCTGCTCGGTCAGCTCGGGAAACTGCATCGGACCCACCGACACGCCCAGCCGCGCCTTGGTCCGCGATTCCGTCGACGCGTCGTCCGGCTCCACCTGGAAGTTGAACCGCACCCAGCCCCCGGGCAGCGGCCAGAGCGCGTTGGCCGAGTGGGCGTCGAGCACGAGGCGCACCTGCGGCCCGAGCATGGCGTCGGTCTGAAACTCGAAGACCGCGAAGCTGGTGGTCGGCCCCACCTCGGGATAGGCGCTGTCGAACGCGCGACGGACGAGCGAGCGGTGGCCGTCGGCGCCGACGACATACCGCGCGCGCGTATGCATGGTGCGTTCGACTTCCCATTTCGACTGTGCGTACGCGTAGCCGCCCGGCATCTTGCCGAGTTGGTCGATCGTCACGTTGACGTGATCGGATTCGGGCTCCAGCACCGCGACGCGATGGCTCCACTGGACCTGCACGCCGCGGGCACGCAGACGCTCCTCCAGCAGCGCCTCGAAGGCGTCCTGGCGGAGTATCGTGAGGAAGGGGAACCGCGCGGGCAGGTCCGAGAATCGATACTCCGCCCGCGGCTGCTTGTCGTCGTACAGCGCGACGCGATCGACGCGGTAACCCGTTTCGAGCGCCGCGCTCGCGAGGCCAATCTCGTCGAGCAGACGCAACGAGTCGGGATGGAGCATCAGCGCATAACTGTGAGCGCCGGTGCGGCGCTCCTCGTCCACGACCTGCACCCGCAGGCCGCGCTCCGCAAGTTGCAGGGCGGCGAAGAGCCCGACGGGCCCCGCCCCGACGACCAGCACATCCGCTTCGTGTCTGGCAAACATGGGCGATCCTCCAGGCGAAAACACGGGCCCCGGCAACAGCCAACGAAGCCGTCCGGAACGGCGCCCGGCTCGGTCGCCGCCGCCTCCCGCAACGGAAACTCCCTGCAAGCGGCGTGCCAGAGGGATTAGAAATCGGGCGATACGCCACGGGCCGCGCCGCCGGCGCCCCATCCCAAGCGCCCGTCGCCCGGTAGAATGCCGCTCCTGCGCACGCCCGGCGACCGATCGCCGGCGGTGTGTGGTTTTCCGACTGCGGACGGGTGTTCCATGGGACTTCGCCTTTACAGCACGCTTTCCCGCCGGCTTGAAGATTTCGCCCCCCTCAAGCCGCCGCGGGTCGGCGTGTACGTGTGCGGTCCGACCGTCTACGGGCACAGCCACCTGGGCCACGCCAAGAGCTACCTGAGCTTCGACGCGATCGTGCGCTGGCTGCGGTTCGCCGGCTACGACGTTTTCTACGTGCAGAACATCACCGACGTCGGCCACATGACCAACAACGACGAGGACGCCGGCGAGGATCCGATCATCCGCGAGGCCCGCCGCCGAAATCTCCACCCCATGGCGATCGCGGAGACGTTCACGCGCAGCTACCTGGACGACATGGACGCGCTCAACGTCGTGCGGCCGGACGTCATGCCGCGCGCGACGGGCCACATCAGCGAGCAGATCGAACTCGCCGAGCGCCTGATCGAGCAGGGCCACGCGTACGTCGTGAACGGGTCGGTGTATTTCGACGTGACCAGCGACGCCGACTACGGCAAGCTGAGCGGGCGGCGCGTGGATGAGCAGGAAGCCGGCGCGCGGGTCGCGGTGAACGACGATAAGCGCCACCCCGCCGACTTCGCGCTCTGGAAGCGGGCCGAGCCCGAACACATCATGCGCTGGCCCAGCCCGTGGGGCGAAGGCTTCCCGGGTTGGCACCTCGAATGCTCGGCGATGAGCTACAAGTATCTCGGCGCGACGTTCGACATCCACGGCGGCGGGCTGGAGAACCAGTTTCCGCATCACGAGTGCGAAATCGCGCAGAGCGAGAGCGCCCACGGCGTGCCCTTTGCCCGCTATTGGCTGCACAACAACATGTGCACGATCAACGGCCAGAAGATGGGCAAGAGCCTCGGCAACGCGGTCTCGCTCAAGGACGTGCTGTTCACGGACAAGCCGCTGCAGGACCGCGAAGGGCGCTTGCTCATCGAGCGCGCGTTCGAACCGGTGGTGGTGCGACACTTCGTGCTCACCAGCCACTACCGCGCGCCGCTCGACTTCTCCAACGACGCACTGAAGGCCGCCGAGAGCGGTTCGTACAAGCTGCGCGACGCGGCCCGCGAGCTGGCGAAAGCGGCCCGTGAAGCGCCAAGCGCCGCGCCCGCGGACGCCGTCCGCGCCGCGCTCGCCGAAACGGAGCAGCGCTTCGCGAGCGCGATGAACGACGACTTCAACACCGGCGCCGCCATCGCCGCGCTCTTCGAGCTCATCCGCCACACGAGCGAATGGACGCGTGGCGGCGTGGGGCGTGAGGATCTGGCGGCTGCGGACCTGCTCGTCACGCGGCTGACGCGCGACGCGCTCGGGTTCCGCTGGGCGAGCGCCGACGCCGGCAGCGAGCAAAAGCTCAACGACGTCATCCGCATCCTGGCGGACCTGCGCAACGAGGCCCGCAAGACCAAGAACTTCGCCCTCGGCGACCAGGTGCGACAGCGCCTGCTGGCGCTCGGCGTCGAGCTGCGCGACACACCGCAGGGCACGGTGTGGTGATGCGCGCGGCGCGGATCATCGCGGCGGCGGCGTTGCTGAGCGCGCTCGGCACGGGCTGCGCGTCGGGGCGAGTCGGTTCGCTCTACGTGCTCGACGACGCGCTCGTTGTCGGCGAAGCCGGTTCGCCGCGCACGGCGATCTGGTGCGCAGGTCGGGTGAGCGTGCGGCGTGGATCGCCGGTCGCGGTCACACGCGGCGGCGCTTGGGTCGTGCTGCGTGAGGATGCGCCGGCGCTGCACGACGTCCGCACGTCGGAGATGCGCAGCGACCAGCGCCTGCCGCTCAAGACGATCGATCGGCGGCTGACCGCACTGAACGTACGCACTGCCGAATCGCGACCGATCGCCCATGAGTTTGACAGCGCCGACCGGCAGATCGCGGGGTTGGTCGTCGTCGACGACGCGCTGGTCGGCGCGACCACGGAGCGGTTTCATGTGCCGCCCGCGGCAATGCCGTGGGTCTACTCGCGCTACGACCTGCCCGGCGGGCCGTGGGCGCCGCTCGATCGCGAGGAGGGCCGCCGGGTGCTGCCGCGCGGCGCGGCCAAGGGCGGGTTCGCCGACGCACGCCGCTCGCGAAGCGGCGCGGCCGCGGACGACGCGCCGGCCGCGGATTGGGCGGGAGTGGCGACGTTCGCGGAGCTCAAGGCGCGCGGGCTGAACTCGGGCTCGTGGGGCACGGTCGACGAGCGCCAGGCCGCCGGCCGTTGGGAGGTGGTGTTCACGCCGCCGGGCGGCGCGCCCGCGGTGCTTCTGCGCCAGGGTGAATTCGTCGCGCCGCCTTAGACGCCGCGACCCGCACGCGGCACGGGAACCGCCGCCGGCCCGCCGCGCGCATGTGGCTTCCGAACGCCGCTCGCCGCCGCCGGCTACGCCGTGCGCCACTCCCCGTGCATGTACTCGAACAGATAGCGAATGGTTTCGCTCTTCTCGGCGTCCTCGTCGAGGAGCAGGTCGCCGATCGACACGATGCCGACCAATTGGTCGTGATGAACGACGGGCAGGTGGCGGATGCGGCGGTTGCGCATGACGGTGCGGCACTCGGCACGGGTGGTGTGTGGGGCGCAGCAGGCGACGGGGCTGGTCATCACGTCGCGGACGATCGTCTCGGCGGGGTCGCGGCGCAGCGCCACGACACGGTTGAGCACGTCGCGCTCGGTGAAGATGCCGACGACGCGCTCGCGCTCCATCACCACCAGCGCCCCGATGCGCTGCGCGTTCATCAACTGCGCCGCCTCCAGCACGGTCGCGCCGACCGCGATGCGATGCACCGCATTGCCCTTCTGCTCGAGGATCGTGTTCACGGTATGCATGCCTGGTCTCCCTTGCCCGCGCCCGCGCTGCGACGCACCGCGTGATCGGACGCGACCGAACACCTGCCGACCCGGGATGTGACCTATTGCGAGTATAGCCGACCCGCGCCGTGCAGCGCGACCGACCCCCGTCGTGCGCACCGGGCTAGCGAGCCGGCGCCGCCGCGGCGTGCGGCAACACGTCGCCGGCCCCGTCGTACATCACCAGCGGTGCGAGCACCCGGCGTGCGAACCGCCGCGCCGCCCAGCCGAAGTGGCTTCCATCGGCGCCGAGCGGCGCCAGCCGCGGCGTCCAGCGGATGTTGTGCAGGCGGGCGTCGTAGAGCTCCAGGCCGGCGGGGGACAGATCGGGCGGGGGCTCGAAGCCGGCGGCGCCGGCGGCGACGCCGGGCGTGCGGTCGATCGCGCCGAAGAGCGTGGTGCCGACTTTCAGGATACCGACATCGTGCTCGGACCAGAAGCAATGCAGGCCGATCCGCGTGCGGCGCAGCGCGGTCGTGAGGTCGTAGCGATACCCGAGGGCCGGCGCGAGGAGCACGAGGCGGTCGATCTGCCGGCCGGCGGGCAGCGCCTCGACCGCAAGCACCGCGATCCCGCCGCCTCCCGAGTGCCCGATCAAGTGCACCGGCGCGCCGGGATGATCCTCGCGATAGCGGACGATTCGGCCGGCGAGCTCAGCGGCCTGCGCGCGATTGCGTTCGAGATCGGAGAGATTGAAGAGCAGTCCGCCGGGCAGCGGCGTGGTCCAGTCGTAGATGCGAATCGCGAACGGTACGCCGCCGTCATGCAGGCCGTGCGCGATGTCATGGTTCAGCACGCTGCGGCCTTCGATCCCGGGCAGGATGTAGACGATGCCGCACGCCCGCCGTGCGGGGCTGTCGAAGTGCTGCGGCAGCGCGGCGCACCCGGCGAGCAGTGCGGTCAGCGCCGCGGCCGGGCCGCGCGCCGCGCGCCCGCCGCGTGTCCCCCGGAGATGGCGCGGATTCGTTCGCACGCGTGCCTGCTCACTGCCAGAGCGGGACCGGCTCGCCGCCGGTGGTGACGTCATGCGGCGCCCAGACCAGCACGACGGTGCGCACCGCGATGTCGCTCTTTTTCGGCTTGACGCCGATGCGGTCGAGCTCCTCGTGCATCGGATCGGCGGGGCCGCCGAGTGTGCGGGCGTCATCCTCGAAGGCGGCCTCCAGCGCCGCAAGCTGCTCGCGGAGCGCCTGCGCGTTCTCCTGCGCCCGACCGACGTCGCCGGCCTCGCGCATGCTGCGCCCCACGCTGCGCGCCGCGGTCGACGCGCGCCCGACGTTGCCGACGCTGGCCACCTTGCGCCCGAGCAACGCGCCCAGGATTGCCGATCCAAACGACACCGCGGTCGCGGCCTTGGCCTGCGAGGCCTGCGCCTGCTGCACCACGATCTGCTGTTCGGCTTTTCGAATGCGTTCCTGAAGCGCCGCGAACTTCGGCGCATACTTGCCCCGCAGCCGCTCGAGCTGCGCGTCGCGGGCCTCGCGCGCCGCCTGCATGAGACGCAGCCGGAAATCGCGCTCGGACTCACCCGCTTTCGAACTCAGCCTGAACGCCGGGCTCTTGTACAGCTCCAGTCGCTCGTTGCGGTAGAGCATGGCCGCGAAGCTCTTCTTCCATGCCTCGTACGCCTTGGGCTTGCCGGCGTCCGCAGGGAGCGGATCAAACCGCGCCGCCGGCAGCGGCTCATGCTCCACGTCCTGTTCCGTCAGCGTGGTGCGCTCGGCATGGTCCCAATCGACAGCCACCGGGCCGTTCGAGATCGTCGCGACATACAACGCCGCCTGATCGCACTGCACGCCGAGCTTCGCATCCGCGAAATACACCTTCGCGCACCCCAGCAGAAGCGGTCGATAGAGCACCTCGCCCGCGCCGCGCGCCCGCGCGGGAATGAAGAACTGCGCGACGTCCGGCGGCAACACCGGCCGCCGCGAACCGCCGGTAGAGGCGCCCGCAATCGCACCGGGCGCGGGGCGCGCGGCGGGCGCGGGGACCGCGATGGCGGCCGCGGGCGCGGGGACCGCTGCGTTCGTCGACGTCCCCCCGGCGGCCAGCACGGGAGGCGGCGCCGCCTGGGGGAGCGCCGGGAAAGCGTCGCGGGCGGTTTCCGGTCGTGCGACGGTCAGCGACTTGATTTGGGTGCGCGTCAGCGGTCCGCGCAGATACGACATTGCCCAGCGTGTTTCGAATACCGCCGGACCGTCGTCGTGCACGTTATTCATTAGAAAGACGCGCGTGCCGAGTTGCGAAAGCATCTGGTCGCACGCGGCGCGATCGAACCGCGCGGAGGCCCCGGCCGTCGCCCCCTCCAGCCCGTCGAGCACGCGCGCCTTGTCACGCTCCGTTTGCAGCCGGCCGATGAACCACGTGCCCGCGTTGGCGAGTCCCTTGTAGTCGAGATCGACGGGGTTCTGCGTCGCCAGCACCACGCCAAACCCGAACGCCCGCGCCTGCTTCATCAGCGTGAGCAGCGGGAGCTTGCTCGGCGGATTCGCGACCGGCGGAAAGTAGCCGGCGATCTCGTCCATGTAGAGCAGCGCCCGCAGGCTGGTTGTGCCGCTCTGCGTCCGCACCCACCCCAGCACCTGATTCAGCAGCAGCGACACGAAGAACATCCGCTCCGCGTCGCTCAGATGCGCGATCGAGAAGATCGACACGCGCGGGCGTCCCTGCCCCGTGTAGAGCAGCGATTGGATGTCGAGCGGCGCGCCGTCCAACCAGCGCGAAAACCCCGGCGACGCGATCAGGTTGTTGAGCTGCATCGCCAGCGCGAACCGTTCGTTCGCCGGGAAGAACGTCTCCACTTCCATCACCCCGACGCGCGCCACCGGCGGTGTCTGGATGCCGTGGATCAGCGCCGCGAGGTCGACGTCGCGACGTTCGTTCCACGCGTGCGCGAGGATGGTCGAGAGCAGGATGTGCTCGCGGCTCTGGAGCGGGTCGGCTGCGAGGTTCAACAGCCCCAGCAAACTCGTCACCAGGCTCGCGATGCGCTCCTGAAACAGCTCGCGATCCTCGACGATCTCGATCGGCGGCGCCGCAAAGCTCCGCAGCACGGAGACCGGCAAGCCGGCGCTGCTGCCGGGTGTGTAGATCGCGAAATCGGCCGCCTCGCGCAGCTTGCGGATTCGCTCGCCGTCCTGGCCCCACTCGGCGAGCCCGCGGCGCCACAGCTCGGCCTGCTGGCCCGCGAACACCGCCGGTTCGACACCCTTGCGCCGGGCGTCGTCTTCGTTGATCCAGGGCGCGAAGTCCTCGGGGCGCAGCTCGGGAAACGTGAGCAGCAGGTTCGCCAGGTCGCCCTTCGGGTCGATCACCAGCGCCGGGATGTGGTCGATCGCGGCTTCTTCGAGCAGCGACAGGCACAGCCCCGTCTTGCCGCTGCCGGTCATGCCGACGCAGACCGCATGGGTGACGAGATCCTTGGAATCGTAGAGCACGAGCTCGTCGCGGCGTTGACGCGCGGCGAGGTCGTAGACCTTGCCGAGGTAGAACGCGCCGAGCTTTTCGAAGTCGGGGACGGACACGCGGGTTTCCTCGCGGCGCGCTCGGCGCTCGATCGTTCGTCGCGCCGCTGGTCCCGCACCCGCGTCGTCGGGCGCGCGATCGCCGGGGCGGCCCGGGACAGGATACGAAAACGTGCCGGGGTCGTCGATCCGCGCCCGCGCGTTTTTGATTGTCGCTCAGCGCAGGACGCGTACCGTGCTTCGCGCGCGTCTCCGCTACCGTTCCCCCGACTTCGCCCGCTCGCCTGCGATCCACTCCTCCACGCGCTGCTCCAGCAGCGTCAGCGGAATCGTCCCCGCCTCGAGAACGCGGTCATGAAAACGCCGCAGGTCGAGGCGCTCCCCGAGCGCCGCCTGCGCCTTTTCGCGCAGCGCCCGGATGCGCAGCTCGCCGATCTTGTACGCCGTCGCCTGCCCCGGCCACGCGATGTAGCGGTCGATCTCGGCGTTGATGTTGACCTCGCTGAGGGCCGTGTTGTCGCGCATGTACTGCACCGCCCGCTCGCGCGACCAGCCCAGCGCGTGCATCCCCGGATCGACGACCAGCCGGCACGCCCGCCACATCTCGTAAAGCAGCCGGCCGAAGTCGTCATAGGGGTCGGCGTACAGCCCCATCTCGATCCCCAGCCGCTCGCCGTACAGCGCCCAGCCTTCGCCGAACGCGGTGAACCACGCGTCCTTGCGAAACTCCGGCGTGTCCTCCATCTCTTGCGCGAGCGCGATCTGGAAGTGATGCCCCGGCACCGCCTCGTGCAGCGCCAGCGCGACCATCTCGTACGTCGGCCGCTGATCGAGCGCGTAACAATTCGCATAAAACCAGCCCGGCTCGGCGTTGTCGAGGTCGCCGTGCTGGTAATACGCCGTCGTCTGGCTGGGCGCCATGAAGTCGGGGATCTTCCGCACGCCATAGGTCAGTCGCGGCAGCGTGCGAAAGAGCCGCGGCAGTTCGGCGTCGATGCGCTTGCAGATTTCGCGATAGCGTGCGAGCAGGTCCTGCTCCGTCCTGCAATAGAAGCGCGGATCGCTTCGTAGGTACGCGATGAACGCGGCGAAGAGCGGCGCGTCGTCCGCGTCGCGGTGCTGCGGGTGCAGCGCGAGAAAATCGGTCTTGCGGATCACCTGCATCATCTCGGCCCGAATCCGCGCCACCTCGCGCAGCCCCAGCCCGTGAATCTGCCGCGCCGTCAGGTCCGTCGTCGTGAACCGCCGCAGCTCGAACGCATAGAAAGCCTCGCCGTCCGGCAGATCGACCGCGGCAATGGTCTTGCGGCAGTTCGGCAGATACTCCTTCGCGAGAAACTCGCCGAATGCGCGCATCGCCGCGCAGAGCTCCGGATACACGCGCTTCTCAAAGCGGTCCTTCAGCTCCGCGCGCTGCGCTTCGGTGACGCCCGCAGGCAGGTTGTCGAATGGTCTGGCGATCTCGCGCAGCGCCCCGCCGCCGATCAGCGATTCGAACTGCGGCTCGATCCCGCGCAGCGCGACCGCTGCCGGCGTGCGGCCCTCCTGATACCCAAGCCGCAGACGCTCCGTGAGGTGCCCGAGTTCGCGCGGCGTGGCGCTCAGGCGTTGAAGATAGTTGTCGTAATCCGCATACGAAGCGAAACGCACGCGCTCGTGCATCTGCGGCACTTCCTGGTGCGGGCCGGAGCGCGCGTCGATGGGCGCGAGATACATGCGGAATCGCCGCGCGTCGACCTGCTCCCGCAGCACGCGGTCGAAGAGCTCGAGGTTCACGCGATCGGCGTCGTCGAGCGCCGCGCGGTCGATCGCGCCAAGCTGGTTCAGCACCGCCTGTGTCTCGCGCTCGCGGCGTTCCAGCGCCGCAAGGCTCTCATCCGTGACGCGGTCCGCGTGCGTGTACACGCCGCGCGACATCGCGTACTCGGGAAACTCGCGCAGTTGCCATTGATAGCGTTCGTCAAACAGCCGATGCAAAGCTGCCGCCGCGGCGGAATCGGCGCCGCCGGCGGGTTTGTCCGCGTGCGCGGGATTCATGAGCGACACTCCGACCAGCCCGAGAACGAACGGGGATGCAGGCGATTTCATGGCGAAAAGCTAGCATCCGCGGGGCGAGCCCGCACGCGCCGGCCGTCGCGAATTGTCGGACCGCGCCGGTCGCGGCGGTTTTCGGACGCGGCGGCCCTTGCGCGGATGCGGCGGGTGCGCCGTCAAGTTCGCGCGGATTAGTTGCATCCCGGGCGTGGGGTAAGCTAGGGTTCTCGTTCGAGGGCGAGGGCGCGACCGAAAGGCCGCGAGACACTTCCAGCCTGCGACTCCCACGGGACGAGGGAAGATTTTCGGGCGCACCGCGGTCGACCCGCGGGCGCGGCGCGCGGCATTTCGACGGCGCGCCGGCCAGGCGCACGCGCG
>JBFXAM010000068.1:0-24008 GCA_050184295.1 Phycisphaerae bacterium
CATATGCAATCGCGAACGCGATGTCGGCGCTGTCGCGCGTGATGGTCATGACTTCGATCTCGCCGGCGCCGCGCGGCGACGTGACGTACTCCGCCAGCGCCTGCCCACCGGCTCCAAAGACCTGGAGCCGGCCGGTCTCGGTCTGGCTGAACGTGCCGCCGGCAAACGCGATGCTGACCGCCGACGCGTTCACGTCGAACACCATCACGAGCCGCCGGTCGTCGTTGAAAAACGGAATGTTGAAGTGCCCGAAGACCCGCTGCCCGGTCGGCGCCAGCCCCTGCCCGTCGTCGGTCGCCGTCACGTAGAACAGTTCCACGATTTCGTTCGTGTCGAGCGCGGTATACAGCCGCAAGTGCGGACTGATCAAAGTCAGATCGGTCTCGTGGGGAAAGTCGTCCGGCTCGAGTTCGTAGCTCACCTCGACCGACGTTGGCGGCATGGGCGTGCCGCCGCCCGTCGTTCCGCCATGGGTCGAGGTCGGGATCCAAACCGGAAGCTCTGTCGCACCGCCCGAATTCGCGCCACCCGCGGCCACCACCGTGTCGCTGCCTGGGGCAGTTTCCTGCGACGCCGGACAACCGCCGATCACCAGTGCGCCGCAAGCGAACGCGACGGACGGCGCAATTACGCGGAGAAGGGTTGTGCAATGCACGGACAGACTCCGGGCCCACCAGGTCGACCACTCGGTCGCGCTGGCGCTCTCTTCGGTCCGGACGGCGCGGAGCGTGAGTTGTCCAGGCCCCGGCGGGCGCGATTCGCTGTGAATTAGCGCTCACGAGCCAGACGACTCCACGCCGCGATCGCTTGCGGCCCCTCGCCGAACGCGTCGCGCCGGATGAACGTCACTGTCGCGGCGTCTTCCGCGAGCACCCGCCACGACCGATCGGAGCGCAGGATGCGGCAAAGCCGCTCGCGCCGCTCCAGCACAGCGGCTTCGATTCCGTACTCTGCGAACACCGCCTCCCAGCCGATCCCGCCCGCCGCGCGGTGGGCGCGCCACAGCACGTCGTCGCCGTACACGTCGGCGCGACTGTCGACGAACACGCGCAGGTGTTGCGCTCCACACCAGAGAACGTACGCCCCGGTGTTGTACGTCGTGAAAACGCGCACGTCGCGCCCCTTCGCTGCAAGCAGCGCCGCACCGCGAACCGGCTCGACACGCGAGTAGCGCTCGCGCACCGTCGTCGGATAAGACCACAATCCCGCAAATACCCCCACCGCGCCCATACCGGCCGCTGCGGCACGCCGGGCCGCGCCTCCGCCCGCGACGCGCGTCGGCGCCGCGCGGGGGCCCATTGCCTCCGCCCCGACACCGCGTTCCGCCGGCGCTGCGCGACGCGCCGCAGCGCCCAGCACGCTGCCCAGCAGCGGAATCGCGCCAACCCACGCCAACGGGATGTGCCGCGCGCCCGACAGCGCGAGCATGAGCAGTGCCGCGGACGTGAGCGCCGGTGCGAACGGGACGGCCCGGCGCGAGCGACCCAGCACGAGCAACAACCCGCCGAGCAGCACGTACGCATGCACATCCGGAACGCTCGCGGAAAGCGCCTTCGGCGCCTGCCACTCCGCCACGTTTGCGTGTAGATACTTTAGTTTCATCGTCAGCGCGAGATACTCGTAGTGCGTGATCTCGTGCGGCGTCACGAGCACCGCGACCGCCCCCAGCCCCACGCACGCCGCGAGCATTCGCAGTTCGAATCGCCGTTCGCCCCACGCGCGCTCGACGAGCGCGTCGACGACGCGGCCGACGAACCAGATCAACATCACGCCCACGCCCATCACACACGCGCCGTGAAGCTGCGCCCATACGACGAAGAGCACGGGAATCGTCAGCAGAATCCGTCGGCCCGGCCGAATCGCGTGCGCCAGCAGCGCACCGAGCGTCAGGACCGTGAAAAGCAGCGAGAACACCTGCGGGCGCAAGCCGCGCGAGTTTCCAGCCGCGATCGCCAGCGCGGCGCAGACCAGGCAGGCGAGCACGGGGCTCACGTCGCTTCGACGAAGCATCTGGTATGCGCCGAGCACCGCCGCCGCGAAAACGAGAGCCATCAGCGCCTCGGTGGCGCGCGGACCGATCGTCGCCCACGCCGTGGACACGAGCATGTCGAAGAGCCACGAATGTGGCACCCACGGCGCGCCGCCGCGCGTGATGCTGAACACGTCGATCGACGGCACGTCGCGTGTGGTTCGGATGAAATCGCCGCCGGCCAGGTGAAACCACAGATCGGGATCGCGCGGGATCGGCATGAACCCGACCAGCACCGCGAGGGTCAGCACGAGCAGCGCCGCGAGCGAGCCTTCGGGGACCGGCCCCGCTCCACCCGGATCGAGCGCCGCGCCGAGCGGCGAACCCGCTGCGGCGGTGGCGCGCCGATCGCGCGCGACAGCGACCCCGCCCGCATCTGCGCCGGGGCGCTCGGTTTGTGGGTGCCGCGGCATGTCCATTCCCATTCGATTGCGCAATTCCGGCGCGGCGCCGGTCCGCGCGCCGCCGGCGCGCAGCGCCTCCTGTGCGATTCTTCGGTCGCTCGCCGACGGACTTGACGATCGCGCCGACTCCAACGATGAATGGGGGGGACACGCCGATTCTGCGCCGCGCGGTCGGCCGCTCCGGGCACAGACGACGCCCCTGACGCGTGTGGGCGCCGCGGATATAGTGAGCGCCACCGGCGTCGCACCCGGATTGGGAGACCTGCGCCATGGACCTCGCCTCCGTTCAGCAGTACATGCGCGACGAGAAGATCGACGCCTGGTTGCTTTACGACTTCCGCGGGAGCAACAGCGTCTTCGCAAGGCTCCTACCCGAAAAGCACCACACCACGCGCCGCATTTTTCTCTTCATCCCCGCCACCGGCGAGCCCGTGTTGCTCACGCACGGCCTCGACGCGAACCAGTTCACCCGCGCCGGCGTGCGGAGCGAACAGTATCTCTCCTGGCCGCAGCTGCGCGACTGGCTCGCCGCCACGCTCGCCGGCCGGAACCGCGTCGCGATGGAATACGCGCCGGGGTGCTCGCTGCCGGTCGTTTCGATGGTCGACGCCGGAACGGTCGAGCTGGTGCGCTCGCTCGGAGTCGAAGTGGTCTCGTCGGCCAACCTCATCCAGGTGCACGTGGCGCGCTGGTCGGCGGCCGCAGTCGGGCAGCATCGCGTCGCATCGAAGCAGGTCGACACGATCAAGGATGAGGCGTTCGCGCTCATCCGCGAGCGGCTCGCGGCGGGACGCGACGTGCACGAGGTCGAGGTGCAGCAGTTCATTCTGAAGCGCTTCGAATCAGACGGGCTCGAAACCCCCGACCCGCCGATCGTCGCCGTCAACGCCCACAGCGGCGACCCGCACTTCGAGCCGTCGCCGAAAACCTCGGCGCCGATCCGCCGCGGCGACTGGGTGCTCATCGACCTCTGGGCCCGCCGCCCCGGCGACGAGAACATCTTCAGCGACGTGACCTGGTGCGGCTTCGCGGGGCGCGACGTGCCGGCGGAGCATCGCCGCGTGTTCGACACCGTCCGCGCCGCGCGCGACGCGTCCGTCCAACGCGCCGTCGACGCGTGGACGCGGCGCGAGCGCCTGCAAGGCTGGCAGCTCGACGACGCCGCGCGAGACGTCATCGAACACGCCGGCTACGGCGAGTTCATCAAGCACCGCACCGGGCACAGCCTGAGCCCTGGACCGATGGTGCACGGCCTCGGCTTCAACCTCGACAACCTTGAAACGCACGACACCCGCGACGTGCTCGCGGGGCTTGGCTTCACCGTCGAGCCGGGCATCTACACGCCTTCGTTCGGCGTGCGGCTGGAGCTGAACATGTACGTGGATCCGACGGACGGTCCGGTGGTGACGTCGGGGCTGCAAAAGGACGTGATCCTGCTCGCATGAGCGCGGGGCGGAGACGCCCCCGGTCCGCGACGAAGTTTGATCCGTATCTCAATCCGAGCCCGAAGGGCTGAGAGTGCGAAGCCGGCGCCTGAGCGACACCGCCGGTTTGGCAGTGCGCTTCAAGGATCCGAAATCCGCAATCCGCAATGCCGCGAAGGAAATCCCGTACGGGAGCCCGCCGCGCCTCGTCGCGTGTCGCATGCCGCACGCCCAACGGCGGACAGGAACCCCGTGCGAGAGCGCGCTGCACCCGATCCCGCATCCCAAGAGTCATGTATCCAAACGCGGGCGCTCACGCCAATCGTCCGAGGATCCACTCCCGCGCCGCCGTTAGCGCCTCGTCGATCTTGGCCGGGTTCTTGCCGCCCGCCTGTGCGAGCGTTGGCGGGCCACCGCCGCCGCCGTCCACCATGGGCGCGATCGCCTTCACCCAGTCACCCGCCTTGATGCCGCGCTTGATCAGGTCTTCCGTCACGCCGGCGATGAGGATGGCCTTGCCCGCGGGGTTGTCCTCCGACGGCGCCTGCCGCACGCCGAAGAACAGCGCCGCACTCTTGCACTTGCTCTTCACCAGGTCGGCGCCGTGCTTGAGCTGTTCGGCGGGTGCGTCCGGTATCTCGCCGATGACGATGGCCACTTCCCCGAGCCTTGCCGCGCTCGCGACGAGCGCCTCCACCGCGTCGCGAACGACGGGGATCGACTCGGCGGCCGATGACTTCAGTTGCTTCTTGATGCGCTCCTGAAGCTCCGCGACGATCTCCCGCAGCCGGTGCCGCCGCGTGAGCGTCATCGTCGCGCTTGCGAGCTGCGCTTGCAGCTTCGCGACGCCGTCGCTCCACCCCGCCGTCGGCCCCTTCAGCAGTGCTTCGGCGTCGCGCAGCGCGCGGTCGCCTTCGTCGCGCGCTCGCCGGGCGGCGTCGCCGGTGATCGCAACGAGCCGGCGAACACCCTTCGCGACGGCTTCCTCGTGCGTGACGGCGAAGTCGCCGATCTCGCCGGTCGCTTGCACGTGCGTGCCGCCGCAGAACTCGATCGAGAACCGCCGCCAGCGCGGATCGTCGGGGCGCTTCAGCAGCTCGCTCACCGGCGCACCGATCGACACGACGCGCACGACGTCGGGGTATTTCTCGCCGAACACCGCCCGCAGCCCGTTGATCTTCAGCGCGTCGGCCTGCGGCGTCTCGGCCGCGTGGACGGACAGGTTCTGATGGATCTGCTCGCCGACGAGCGCCTCGATTTTCGCGAGTTCGTCGCCGCCGAGCGCCTTGGGATGTGAGAAGTCGAAGCGCGTCTTGTCGGGGTCGACGAGCGAACCCTTCTGCTGCACGTGCTCGCCGAGCGTCTCGCGCAGCGCCCAGTTCATGACGTGCGTCGCGGTGTGGTTCTTTCTTGTCTCGGCGCGGCGCGCGTCGACGCGCAGCTCCAGCCTGTCGCCGACGCGCAGCTCGCCGTGCACGAGCAGGCCGAGATGCGCGACGGTCTGGTCAAAGCGCTGCGTGGCCTCGATCTCGAACCGCGAACCCGGACCGAGGATCACGCCGCGGTCGCCGACCTGCCCCCCCTGCTCCGCGTAGAAGCAGGTGCGATCGAACACCAGCGCCGCAACCGCTCCGGTCACGAGCCCCGCGCCCCCTTCCAGCACGACCGGCGCGCCGTCCGCGCCGAACCGTACGACGCCGCGCAGCTCCGCCGACAACACGTCCTGTTCGTGCTTCGGGGAATCGTCCGTCGCGCCGAACGGCGTCACGAGGTCGCCGCGCAGCTCTCCGTACGCCGCCGCCGCTCGTCCCGCGCCGCGCGCCCGCTCGCGCGCCTGATCCATCAGCCGCTCGTATTCGCCGATGTCGACGCGCAGGCCGCGCTCGCTCGCCATGATCTCCGTCAGATCGATGGGAAAGCCGAAAGTGTCGTGCAGGCGAAACGCGTCGGCGCCCTGGACTTCGCCGTGATGATCGCGGGCCGCGGTCTGCGCCGCGTCGTCGAACAGCGCGATGCCGCGGTCGAGCGTGCGAGCGAACGACGCCTCCTCCTCGCGAATCACGTCCGCGAGCTTCGCCGGATCGCGCTTCAGATGTGGAAACGGGGCCCCCAGCGACGCGGCCACCGCCGGAACAAGACGATGCAGGAACGGCGCGTGCATGCCGAGGTATTGCCAGCCGTAGCGCACCGCCCGCCGCAGAATCCGCCGCAGCACATAGCCGCGCCCCTCTTTGTCCGGCAGGCAGCCATCGCTGATCGCGAAGCACAGTGCGCGGATGTGATCGGCGATGACGCGATAGCTCGTGTCGATCATCGCGCTCTTCTCGAACGTCGCCCCCGGCAGCTTTCCCGAATACGGCGGGGCGCCGGTCGCGTCGCGGATCGCGGCGAAGAGCGGCGTAAACACGTCCGTGTCGTAGTTGCTGTCGCGACCCTGCACCACCGACACGATCCGCTCGAAGCCCATACCCGTGTCGACGTGCTTGGCCGGCAGCGGCGTCAGCGAGCCGTCCGCGTTGCGGTTGAACTGGATGAACACCAGGTTCCAGATTTCCATCACCCGCGCGTCGCCCGCGTTCACCAGCGCCGCGCCGCTCTTGTCCGGCGTGCGGTCGATGTGCACCTCGCTGCACGGCCCGCACGGCCCGGTCTCGCCCATCTCCCAGAAGTTGTCCTTCATGCCGAACGGTTGCACGTGTCGTTCCGGCAACCCGGTGATTTCGCGCCAGAGGTCGCGCGACTCGACGTCGGGCGCGAGACCCTGCTTCTCGTCGCCGCCGAAGTACGTGGCGTGCAACCGGGCCGGCTCCAGCCCCCACACCCCGGTGAGCAGTTCCCACGCCCACGCGATCGCGTCGCGCTTGAAGTAGTCGCCGAACGACCAGTTGCCGAGCATCTCGAAGCAGGTGTGGTGATACGTGTCGCGGCCGACGTCGTCGAGATCGTTGTGCTTGCCGCCGGCGCGGATGCACGGCTGCGTGTCGGCGCAGCGCGTGTAGGAGCGCCGCCCCGCGCCGAGGAACACGTCCTTGAACTGGTTCATTCCCGCGTTGGTGAACAGCAGCGTCGGATCGTCATAGGGAATCACCGGCGAGGCCGGCACGATCGCGTGCCCGCGCTGGCGAAAGAACTCGAGAAAATCCTCGCGAATCTGTGCGGCCGAGCGCGTCACTCGCGGCCCCTTTCTGCTCTGACGAACGCTCCGTGCGGATCGTGAACAGCCGCGGCCGCTCGGCGCGCCAAATCGCGCCCCGACCGGCCGAATTCGGGATTTTACGCGGAATCCCGCCTGGTCGCGACGGCTGCGGCGCCAGCGCCAGGGGGCGTCCCGCGGCTGCCGATCGGAACCCCGCGCGCCGAGCACGGGACCGGGCCCGCCGCTGGGCGCGGCGGGTTCCGATGCGCAGCCGATGCAGCCTGAAATGCGATGCAGTCCCTCATCACCGCGGACGGAGCGCGGAGGGTTTGAGCGCAGCGCGAAGGACCGGGGCGCCCTGCTCGGCGGATCGCAGCGCGACGCGTGGAAGATCCAAGCGCGCCGCACGGAGGAACCGAGCCGCAAGCGCGAGCGCGCGGGCACTACGTTCGACCATCGCTGCTGCATACGCCGACGCGAACGCCGAGAGACGCCCGCGCGATCGTGCTCGGGGCTGGGAGTCGCGGGTTGGCGCGGCGCCGGGTCAGACGGCGCGGCCGTACGTCAGCACGCACGCCCCACCCTCGCCGGGCGCGCAGTTCAGGTTCTGAAGCGTGAGCGTGCCATCGCCGTTCAGCGTGAAGCCGTGGCTCTCGCCGGCGGGATAGAGAATGGGCGTGCAGCCGAGCGGTCCGCACGACTCGGACGGCTCGCCGTGCAGGATGTCGAGCCGCAGCAGCGCCTCGGACGAAAACACGCGGAAGGTGCCGAAGATGGTGATGAGCGAGCCGGCCGTGTAGAAGGTCTGCTGCTGAAACGAGCCATCGCTTTGAAGAATCAACTCAACCGACGCGGGCCCAAACAGCGGATCGACAAACGAGGTCCGCCACACGCCGACGAGCGCCGCCGGGTTGCCGCCGCCGGGCGTGCCGACGCCCGCGGTGTCCACGCCGGGACACCCGCCGGGCAGCGCGAGCAGCGTGACCGCGACAAGCAGCGCCCCGATGCGAACGGCGCCGCGCGCTTCGAACCGTGGCATGATCGTGTTCACCGCGAATCCTCCGGCAGCGGGCAATCGGCATGCGCCGCGCGGCAAATCCTGCGCGGCGCAATCGTCCGCCGTCGGGTTCATCGGCGAGGTCACCTCGGCGGTTTCGTAATCGCGCCGCTGGCGTGCTGGCGCGACAGTCGACTCTCGCCGGTACGCGAGGGCATCGAAGGCCCACGCGCTGACGCTCGCCGGTCGGATCACCCGCCCGGGTGCCCACGCGCTGATGTTCGGGGCTCGGATCCCGCGCGCTTCATCGCCGCAGCTCTTCCAGCGCCGCGTCGAGCACCGGGTCGGACTTCTCGAACACCGCCGCGCGCCCATCGACCCGCACATCGGGACTCACGCCGCGCCCTTCGAGCAGCGTGCCGTCGGGCATCAGGTCCTTCCACGACGGCAGCCACACCGTCACGCCGTTGCCAAGCTTCGTCGGCTTCGGATTGCCGGAACTGCCGCCCGTCGCGGCGCCGACCAGCACCACCTTCGGGCTCGTCTTCATCATCAGCACGAACGACTCGTTGCTGCTCAACACGGCGGGACCGATGAGCACGGCGACGCGACCGGCATACGCGGGCGCGATGGGCTCGACCACGCGGTCGAAACCCGGGCTCGTAAAGCCCTCGGGTTTGCTCGCATCGCGATAGACGTTCTTCGAATACACCGCGCGTTGGGTGACGAATCGCCCGGCAAACCGCTTTGCGATGCTCTCGTCGCCGCCGCCGTTCGCCCGCACGTCGATCACCAGCGCCGGCGCGTCCCGCAGCTCATCGAGCGCGGCGAGCGCCGGCTCCAGCGCCTCGTGCCGCTCGGTCGGCCAGCCCAGAATCTGGATGTAGCCAATGCCGTCGTCGAAGCGCCCGCTCCGCACGTTCGCGCCGCGCTCCTTCCAATCGGGCACCAGCTTCATCAACAGGCCCAGATCGTAGTTGGCGGCGTACCGCCGCTCGTACGTCGCGAACCGCGCCGGTCCGGCCTCCAGCCACAAATGCACGTCGCGCGCCGCGCCGAGCACGCGCGCCGCCTCACGCGCGAACTGCGCCGGCGTCTCGGCGGCTTCGAGCTTCTTCGCTGCGTTGTCGAACGCCTCTTTCCAGTTCACCTTACGCAGGTCGCGATAGGAATACTTCTCGTCCACCGCCTCGCGCAGCGCCGCGAGCGCCTTGCGGTTCTCTTCGGGCGTGAGCGTCGCACGTGGCTTGCCGCCGCCCGGGACGCCGGTCTCGAACGCAATCGGGTAAATCTCCGCCGGCTCGCCACTGACGTTCCGGAAGTTCTGAAAGCTCTGGCAGTTCACGCTCAGCTTGTACGAGTGCTCCGCCTCCAGCTTCACCGGAACGATCAGCACCCGCGGCGAGTCCCACCGCGGCTTGCCCGCGAGCTTCGGAAACTCCGCGCCCCCGCCGCAGATCGACATCCCCGACGGGCTCATGTCCTCGTTGAACTCGATCCGCAGCTCCGCCAGCGCGGGATCGACTCCCGTGTCGCCGTTGTCAGGCCGCGCGCTCACGACGCGCGGCGGATCGGCGACGGCGGCGGTTGCGCCGAGGATCGCGACCGCGCCACACACGCACGACACCGCACGCGCGAATCCCGCGCCAACGCCGCCGCGGATAAACCGCCAGTAGCTGACCATGACAAGACTCCTCAGATTGACGGCCGGCGAACCGCGCCGAACGAAGCGGCCGCACCCGATCGGGAGCCAGGCCGCGCGGACGTGTTTCGGGCGCCCGGAATGATACCGCGCCACCGTCGCGGTCGGTGGCCCGGGCGCGACGGTGTGCCGGTAGGAACCGGAACGCGCGGCGTGAACAGAGCTCCGCGGCGACCGCGACGTCAAGCGAACCGCACGCTCTGGAACGAAAAAGGGCACGATGCGCGCGAATCGCGCTGGCGAATCCGCACACGCATCCGTTGGAAATGCGCCGCGCGCACCACTTCCGTGCGCCCGGCATTGGATGTCGCTACCTCACCGACTTCGCGCGCGGCGCGCGAGCGCCAGCGCGCCCAGGGCAGCCAGCGAGAACCCCGCCGGCTCCGGTACCGGCGTGAAAGTCACAGTCAGCACCGGCCTTTGCGTCGGATCTTCGTTCTCGCGCGAGCCGAAGCGTTTCGCATCGCGAACCGATTCGGGCGACTTCAGCAGCCAGCCGAAGTTTGTCGCCGGGTTGTCGAGCCAACTCTGCGCGTCGGCGACCATCCCGGGCGACGAAGTCCACGTCACCTCGAAGTTGCTGACCGAGGTGCTCCCGCTTGCCAGCGCGACAAAATCGCCGCCGGGCGTCGCCCAGTTTTCCGACGGGAAGAATGTGTTCAGCCAGGTCGCATCGCCGGGCTCAGCCGACGTTCCAGCACCGCCGGCGCCGACCGCGGCGGACGCTCCCTCGCCCCAATCGCGCGTCACCCGATGCAGG
This sequence comes from Phycisphaerae bacterium, assembly GCA_050184295.1. GTDB lineage: Bacteria > Planctomycetota > Phycisphaerae > UBA1845 > Fen-1342 > JBFXAM01. The sequence goes on from JBFXAM010000068.1 coordinate 10,453, forward strand.
CCGATCGGCGTTGCGCCCGACACGGTCCGCGTCACATACAGGTCGAGCCGCACCGCCGTCACGATCGACCCCGCCGGGATCGCTGACGCGAGATCGAAAGCCAGCAGGCCACGGCGTACGCCAAAGCTCGCAGTGCGACCGACGAAAAACGCGTCGCCGAGGCCGTTCGAGGTCGAGCCGGTGGCGTCCTGGTAGAGCGTGTTGTCCTTCTCGGCGGAAAGTAGAACGACGTCGGCGTCCGCGGCGAGGCCGGGAACCAGAAGCGCGCCGAGCGCGGTCAATGCGCGAGCGGATCGGAACATAAGTGCCTCTCTCCCAAGAAATTAAGACATGCTCCCGACCGACGAAGTCAGCCGTTCAATCCCACCGGACAGGCCGGGTCGTGAGGCCCGGCGGAGCGGCTGTCCCGGGGGTGCTCCAATGCCTCGGCTAGGGCTCGAACCTAGGACCCGCTGATTAAGAGTCAGCTGCTCTACCAACTGAGCTACCGAGGCCGATTGCGTGGGGCGCAGCGCCGCGCAACGAGACTATGACTGTAGCTTTGCGTCCGCGAATTGGCAAGCGCGAGCCACGGGCCGGAACGCCGCGACATCCACCGAGCCTCAAGCCCGGCGCGCGTTCACTCGCACAATTCGCACCGAAACAACCCACGCTCGCCAGGGCCGGCACACCCGCGGTCGCGTGCCGCGCCGCCGGAGCGTGGTCCGGCCCGCGCGCGCCGCCGAATCGCGCGACTTCGGTCGTCGCACGCCGCAATCCGCCGATAAGTACTCTGCCGGCGTCGCCCTCGCTCCACGGGATTCGCCGCGTGGCGCGGCGGGTGCCGACGCCCGCATTTGGAGCACCGGATGGCGCCCACCGAACTCGACCACGTCTCGCTCGGGTTCGACTCGACGACGAACGATCCGCCGCCCCGCGTCAGTGTCGTCATCGCAAGCTTCCAGCGCGCCGCGCTCCTGCGGCGCTGCCTCGCCGCTTTGCCCGACGCCGTTCGCGCGCCCTATGAGATCGTCGTCGTCGACGGCGGCAGCAGCGACGAAACCCATCAGCAGGTCCGCGCCCATCCTCATCTCCGGCTCTTCGTCGAACGTCGCCGCGCAGGATGCTGCCGCGCCTATGACGCGGCGTTTCGGTGTGCGCGCGGCGAATCGATCGTGTGGTTGAACGACGACGCCGTTCCGCACCGCGGTGCGATCGACGCCGCGCTGCGCGTACTCGACGATCCCGCGAACGTCGACGCCGGCATGGTCGCGCTCTATCACAGCCACCAGGACGCGTGGAACGAACTGCACGGCTACGACGCCCCGCCGCCAACCGCGAGCGGCGCGCCGCGCAGCGCGCGGGTGCGCTACGGCGTGCTGCACGTGCGCGGATTCGCGTATGCGAACTTCGGGCTGCTGCGCCGCCGCACGCTCGAAGCCGTCGGGTTTCTGGACACGAGCTACTACTACTGCGGATGGGATCCCGATCTGGCGCTCAAGATCCAACGCGAGCTGGGACTGCGCGTGCTCGCGGCGCCCGCGGCGCGCGTGTGGCACGAGGAGCACGTCGACGAGCGCAAAGCTGCCGACGCACGCGGCACGCGCCTCCGCGACAACCAGCGCCTCTTCGAAAAATGGCAGCTTCCGCCGAAGGGGCGCTTCGCCGATCCACGGCCGGCGTACGAGGCGCTGCTGCGCGCACGCGGCCTGCTGGAGCCGGACGTGTCGCCGACGACCCACGCGGGACAAGCGCGGGACCGCTCGACCGAGCGCGGCGAAGGAGCCGCGCGCGAACCTGTGGGCCCGCGCGTGTTGCGTTAGCCGCCCTGCTCGCCGCGCCTGCACGGAACGACGACACCGTCACCCGCGGGCCGGCACACGCACACACGCCCACGCGGCCGCGAGCGCAGCCCAAGCGTCCCGCTCATCCCGTCTACCACTGGCATAGCCCCCGACACACCGCTCCGCTACACTGCCCGCAGGAGGCAGCGCCGCACCGGCGATCGCGGCTTGCACCGACGAAAGGCCCGCGACAACATGCCCACGCCCCGCACGCAATCCCGCCGCCGATCCATCGTCGCCCCTCGTCGCGCGTGCCTCGCAGCCGCTTCCGGCATGCTCGTCTTCGCACTCTCCGCGTGCACCTCGCGTACGAGCGCGACACACGACGCCGATCCGGAGCTCGCCGCTTACGTCGCGCTCATGATGCCGCAGAAAATCGAGATCCAGCACTTCCTCAGTAAGCCTGTGAGCTACGCGCGAAACGGAACCGCCGACGGCGTCGAGGCCATCCTCGCCGCGGAGGACGCGCTCGGCGACCGCACCAAGCCGGTCGGGACGTTTCACTTCGAGCTCTACACGGTGCCGTTCGCGTCGGGCTCGCGGCTCGGGCAGCGCATCGCGTTCTGGACGGTGAAGATCGACTCCGAATCCGCCGTGCGCGAATACTGGGACCGTCTCACGCGCTTCTACCAGTTTCCGCTCAAGCTCGACGCCGCCGCGCTCGCGCCGGGGCGCTATCGTCTCGCGGCGCGCCTGCTGACCCCGGGCGGCGACACGCTCTTCGACGAATACGAATTCGACCACGCCGCCGGCGCCGCCGCGAATCCCTCCGCCGGACCGTAGTCGCGGCGGTTTCGCGCGCCGCGTGCGCGGCGCGGCGGCTGAATCGCGAACCTGGAGTCCGCGGCGCGCAGCATCACCAACATCCGCGCGGGCTGAAGCCCATGGCTCGACGGCGCGCTCCGCATTCGCGGATTACGACTTACGACCCCGCAGCGCCCGCCTCACCCGCGACTCCCAGTTGCCAGCAGAAGAACGTCCAGTAGTCCACGGCCGTCTCGATCTGCTTGCTGAGCGGCTTGCCCGCGCCGTGCCCCGCCTTCGTCTCGGTCCAGAGCAGCACGGGCCGCTCGGTCGTCGCGAGCGGTTGCAGCCGCGCCGCCATCTTACGCGCGTGCATCGGGTCGACGCGCGAGTCCGACTCCGCGGTTGTGAGAAGCACGGCCGGGTACTTCTCGCTCTCGCGGACGTGTTGATAAGGCGAATACGCCAGGAGCGTTTCAAACTGCCGCGGGTCTTCCGCCGACCCGTACTCCGGAATCCAGAGCCGGGCGACGGAGAAGCGGTGATACCGAAGCATGTCGAGCAGGGGCACCTGGCACACAATGGCGCGGAACAGGTCCGGGCGCTGCGTCATCAGCGCCCCCATCAGCAGCCCGCCGTTGCTGCCGCCGCGCGCTCCCAGCCGCTCCGGTCGCGTCCAGCGTTCCGCGATCAACTTCTCCGCCGCCGCGATCATGTCGTCGAACGAATTCTGCTTCTTCGCGCCGCGCCCCGCGAAGTGCCACTCGCGCCCGAACTCGCCGCCGCCGCGGATGTTCGCGATCGCGACGACGCCGCCGCGATCGAGCCACGGAAAGAAGTTCGCCTGAAACGTCGGCGTGATGCTGACATTGAACCCGCCGTAGCCATACAGCACGCACGGGTTGTCGCCGCCGGGCGAAACGTCCTGCTTGTGCACGATGAACATCGGAACCCGCGTCCCGTCCTTCGACGTGCACCACACCTGCGCCGTCGCGTACACCGCCGGATCGATCGGCAGCGTCGGCTGATGCACCACGCTCAGCGACTGCTTCTCCAGCTCAAAGCGATACACCGTCGGCGGATGGACGAACGACTGGAACGTGAAGTAGAGCTCGTCGGCGTCGGGGCGCGCGCTCAGCTCGCTGACCGTGCCCAGCGTGGGCAGCGCGATCTCGTGCTGCTGCGTGCCGTCCAGGTCATGGACGAACAGCCGGGAGCGCACGTTTTCGAGCACGCTGATCGCCAGCCGCCCGTCGACAATCGCGAAGTCCTGGATCACGCCGGCCTGCTGCGGGATCACCTCGCGCCAACTCGCGGGCGACGGCTCGGCGATCTCCGCCGTCATGACCCGATAGCGGGGCGCGCCGTGATTGGTCAGGATGACGAGCCGGTCTTTCAGTACGTCAACCCGGAACAGCGCGTCGAGCCCGACCGCCAGCGGCTTGAACTCCCGCTCGCCGGACTTGCGAAAGTGCACATCCTCGCGCTCGCCCAGCACCATCGCCTTCACGAACTGGTACGTGAAGTCGTGTGAGTTGAACACGGCGTGCAGCACCTCTTTCGGCGCGCCGTCCCCGAACACCTTCTCGTCGTCCGCCACGCGCGTGCCGAACTTGTGGTAGTACACGTGTCGCGAGTAGTTCTCATCCCCCGCCGGAACCTCGCCCGCGCGGGGATAGCGGGTGTAGAGAAACCCGCCCCCGTTGCGGTCCCAGGCCACTGTCCCGCCGCGCGTCCGCGGAATCTGAAGCGCCAGCTCCGCCGCGCCGCCGACGTCGCGCAGCTTCAGCGTGCTCCATTCATCGCCATTCGTCGACACGCCGTACGCCAGCCACGCACCGTCCGCCGAGGGGTACCACCAATCGAGCGCGACCACGCCGTCCGCGCTGAGCGTATTCGGGTCGAACACGATCCGGGCGTCCTTCTCGACGCCGCCTTCACGCATGCACAGCACCGGCTGGTTCTTTTGCCCACCGCGCCGGGTGAAGAAATACTTCCGTTCGATCATGCGCGGCACAGACTCGGTCTCGGCGCGGCTGAGGGCTTCGAGCCGCGCGGACATCTCCGCCCGCAGCGTCGTGAATCCGTCCAGCGCGGCACGCGCGACCTCGTTCTGCCGCCGCGTCCAGTCCTGCACCTCCGTGCTGCTCCCGTCCTCGAGCCACCGATACGGGTCGCTGATCACGACGCCGTGCAGCGTCTCTTCAACCGGAGCGCGGCGCGTCGCAGGATAGGACGGCGGCGCCGCCGCCGCGAGCGGCGGGAGAAACGCCAGAACCAGCACGACCAACGCGGAGCGAGATGTGCGAGTCGACAAGCGACGGCCCCTTGTGTTTGTCCCAGATTGACAACCGCAACCCGATTCCAATCGCGCCCGCGCGTCGACCGACCAGCGCCGCACGCGCGGAACGGCGGTGCGAACGGTACGCGCCACGAGGATACCGCCAGAACGCGCCGCCGCGCCGGGCCGCTTCGCATGAACCGACAAATCCGCGCCGCACGGGCCGCGGCCTCGCCGGTGCAAACAAGAAGCGAGGCGGACCGTTTTGGGTCCGCCTCGCTCGGTGGTCGACGGCGCGACGCTTCTGCCGCGGAGTTTACGGCAGGAGCTCGGCGAATTCGTCAATGTCGAAATTGTCGACCAGCCCGTCGGTGTTGATGTCCGCGTTCAGCCAGCGACACCCGGGCTGCATGAGCTCGTACATGTCCGGATCGATCAGCGCGAACAAGAACGGATCCACGTCGAAGTTGTTGAGCCGTCCGTCGCAGTTGCAGTCGCCGGCCGGGAAAGGCACGCCTTGCACTTCCCACCGCACGTTCGCCGAGCCGCGATCCGCCGGCGTGAGTGTGAACTCGATCCGCGAGCTGATGTCGCCCACTGGACTGCGAACCCGCCGATAGCCGGTTTCCGGATCATTCTGATACGCCGTCGCGACGCCGCCCGGACCCGCGACGAGCGACGACACCAGCGACGCGTACGTTGTGCCGTTGGGCGCTTCGCCGTTGAACTGCGCGACGAAGATGCCCGCGCCCGGCGGTCCGACCGCCTGAAGCGATACGCCGTCGTTGTTCATGTCCTGCGCGCTGACCGAGGCCGTCGCGCGGCCTTCCGCGAGCGAGCCGTCCATGACGGGAAACGTGATGTGCGCCGAACGCACGACGAACGTCGTCGTCGAACTCCCCGCGGTGAACGCGATGTTCGCGGTCATGCGCGGCGGATAGTGCCGGACGAACACGTTGCAGCTTCGCATCACGCCGACGGTCTGCCCGTTCAGCGGATTGATCAGGTTCATCGGCGTCGTGCGATTCCAGCTTGCGGTGCGCTCGATCGGATCGTAGTTCGCCGCGCTGAGACTGAGCGCGAACACAGCGCTGCCGCCGCCGCCATGCGCCTCGACCAGGACAACGGTATCCGAGATTCCGACTGCGCCGGACGCGAGGGATACCCCCAGCGCCGCGACCACCGCGGATGCCACGAACCAACTGCCGCTCGTCCCCCTGAAAGGCGTTGCGACTCGCACGAACAAACCTCCTGTGCAAGATCAGCGGGACGCGGACCGCGCGGCCGCGTCGTCTACGACCCGGAAATGTCGACCGCGGAGATGCCAGGCCGGAACGGTGAAACCACGGTCAGCACTGGAACAATTCAGATGCGCGCCGCCCGCGAGTCGAACCCGGCAGGAATCCGCGCGGGAACCGCCACGTCCTTGACCGGGATTCGATCTACCGACGACGGAGAGCCGCAACGCCCGCCAGCAGCAGCAGCGCAAGCGAACCCGGCTCCGGCGTGACGATGAAGGTCGTCGTTCCGCTCGCCAGATCGCGCGGCGTCAACGAGAAGAAGACCTGCGAACTGATGTCGCTGACGAGGCCGGCGATCGGACGGAATCCATCGTTGGCTGGAACCGTGTTGCTCCCGAACGGTGGGGCCACGACCAGCGGAACCAGATTCGAGAATTCGGTACCGGCCGGCGCGAAGCCGTTGTAGTAGGCGGTGTAAACGTTGCCGCCGGTGCCCATGCCAGTGACCGTCGCGCCGTTTCCGCCGAATGCGTCGGTGGCCGTAATGGCGGCGCTGGCGAACCCGTCGGGGTTGTTCACCGGGGGCATCAGCGTGATCAGCGAGGAGGAGAGCTTGAAGATCGTGGTGTTGGCGCCAGCCTGCACCGAGAAGCCGAAGTTGACCGACGGATCGGCGTCAAACGTAAGCTCCGCTCGCTCGAGCGTGGCGATCCAGTTCTGGTTGTTTTCGTCGACGATTGGAATCGGAGAGTCGGAGCGCCACCGCCAGACGCCGTCCGAAGGATCGTAGCCGATCTCGTCGGAATCGACGGCGAACACGCCGCTGCCGTCCGAGTTCAGCGCCTCAACCTGGAAAATCGTCCCGGCGTGCGCGGCAACTCCCGCGGCGAGACCCGAGACGACCAGCGCGACGAATGCGCGAGAACTAGCTGCTGAAATGAGCTTGCGCATAGCCTCCACCCTCTCCTCTTCCTATGCCCAGACACAGTTGTACCGTGTTCCGGATAAGCGACAGAGGGGATACTAGGCTATCCGCGCCGCAGTAGTCAAGCAGAATTTTTATTCGCCGCGCGGATTCGCCCCGGTAGGGCGAGCCGCGGCCGCCTCTCGCAAACTTCGCCGCACCCCGCGGAGCGCTCGAACCGCGCTCCGCGGTGTGCTGCAAGCTCATTATCTACGAGAGACTTATCGCGGCCGCCGAGAGGGTGTGTCGCTTACCCGTTGCGGCCGAAAGTCTCTCCGCTGCCGGCCTATCGCCGGCGCGCGAATCCCACGAACGCCAATCCCAGCAGCGCCAGCGATGCCGGCTCCGGAATCACCGCGTACGTCGTCGTCCCGCTCGCGATGTCCCCGGGCGTCACCGAGAACTTCAATTGAGCGCTCATGTCGTTCACGGTAGTATTCAGGTTGGTCAGCCCCGTGTTCATCGGCATCGAGTTGCTGCCGTTGGGCGGCGCCACGATCGTGTCGACCAGCTCGGCGAACGTCGTGCCGTTCGGGACGAAACCGTTGTACTGCGTCAGGTACGCCCTGCCACTCGGCAAACCGCCCATCAGCGTGGCGCCCTGGCCGGGAGGCGTGTCCGACACCGTGAGCGCGCCGCCCGCGACCGCTTGCGCGTTCGGGATCGGGCTGAAACTCAGCAGCGGCGAATTGATCGTGAACATCGTGGGGTTCGCGCCGCCGCCGGAAAGAACCGAGAAGCCGAGACTGATACTGGGGTCGAGCCCGTCGAACACGCAGAACACGTTGCCGCTGGTGAGCGTCGCGATCTCGTCGCCGGAGCCGTTGGTGATCGCCGTCGCCCCGGGCAGGAACCAGGTGAACGTGTCCGGTTCGAGCGTGCCGTCGCCGACGAAGAACTGCAACGTCCCACTGCCGAGATCGTTCGTCGCCGTGATCTCGAAGATCACGTTCGACACATCGGCGTTTGCAAAGGAGGTCCCGAGCGCCAGCGCGGCGGCTGTGCCGAGCGCGGACGCAAACCGTCGCAGACGTGAAAACTGAACCATAGCCGCCATCCTCTCCTCTACCCCCAGGGTCAGAAACCTCCGGACCGGGGTCGGCGGGTCAGGGGCGCTTTGCGCTGATCCCGACTCGCTGTTCCATCCGAAGCGATCCGCTGTTAATATCGAAGAGACTGCGCGCACACTGCGCCGAAGGAAACCGCGTTTCACGGGCCGGCGTTCCCGCCGTTCATGAATGCGCAGCGCGCGACAATCTCCTCACTCCACAAGGCAGATGGTAAAGCCTCGTCGCGAACAAGTCAATGCTGTTACGACCGAGAAGCCGCGCACCGTCCCGCGCCTCTGCGGGGCGCCGCTCCGGACGTGCGTCGCGCTCGCCGCGCGGGCGCGGCGCGCAGCGCCGCACGTGCGTGCTGGATTGTCTGCAACCCATTTTATAATAAGAACTAACGTCGAGGCTGCGCAAAGCCGCTGGCAGCCGTCGGGACCGCGCGTACGCCGACCCGACGCCGACCCGCCAGCGCCAGAACCCGCTCCCAATTCGCCAGTGTGATCCCCAGCAGAATCAGCGCCGCTCCCAGGCCGAGCCAGCGCGTCATCGGCTCGTGCCGCCAGAAGTAGCCGGCAATCACCGCCACGATCGGCGATGCGTTCACGCTCACCGCGATCCGATTCACGTCGATCCGCGCGATCGCGATCGACCACAGCAGGTAGTTGACGTAGCTGGTCAGCACCGTGATGAACAGAAAGCCCGCGAGCGCCCGCGCGCTCAGCGCCGTGACGATGAAGCGCTGGCCGTCCACCAGCACAACGGGCGAGTACATCACCGCACCCAGCAGCATCACGATCGTCACGCTCCGCAGCGAGCCGTACTTCGTCGACAACGGCACGATCGCCAGCGTGAACATCGCCCAGCTCAGCACGGCGAAAAACAGCAGGACGTCGCCCGCGAACATCTGCCGCGACTGGGCCGCCGCCAGGCTCTCCCACGCGATCACCGCGGCGCCCGCGAACGCGAGGAGCGCCGCCGTCGCCAATCGCAGGCCGAGCACGGCGCGCCCGAGCAGGAGCGTGAGCAGGTAGGTCAGCACCGGGTTCATCGCGTAGAACAGCCCGGCGTGCGACGTGCTCGAGAGCTGCACCCCGGTGAGATAGCACGCCTGGTTGACCGGCACGCACAGAAACGCCGCGAACGCAAAGGTCGCATAGTCGCGCGGCGCGATCGGCGTTTTTTCCGCGGCGCTGCGGTCGCCGCGCAGCGCCCGCGTCAGCGTCAGCAGCAACGACGCGATCGCGAAGCGCGCGAATCCCGCCGTCAGCGGCGGCAGTTCGTCGAGCGCGTCCTTCGCCGCCGCCGGTGTGAACCCGGCGATCAGCACGAAAATCGTCAGCAGCACGAAGTTCGCAGCCGCCGAGCCCTGCGGCGGGGAAGCCGGCGGGCCGCGGTCGTCCGGTGGCGCGGGCGGGACTTCGGCGCACGACGAGTCCGTCGGAACCGGGCCGATCTCGGCTGCGTCACGCACCCGGGGCAAACTGCGTCTCGCACAGGGAGACATAGAAGGGCGAAGTCGTCAGCAGCTCGTCGTGCCGCCCGACCGCCACCACGCGGCCCTCGTTGAGCACGACGATGGTGTCGGCGCGCGCGATCGTGCTGAAGCGGTGCGCGATCACAAAGGTGGTCCGTCCGCGCATCACGTCGTCCATCGCTTCCTGAATCCGCCGCTCCGACTCCGTGTCGATCTGGCTGGTCGCCTCGTCGAGCACGAGGATCGGCGGGTCGCGCAGGATCGCGCGCGCCAGCGCGATCCGCTGGCGCTGCCCGCCGGACAGGGTCCGCTGATTGATCTGCGCGTCGTAGCCGAGCGACGTGTGCCCGTTGTCCTCGACGCGCAGCTCGCGGACGAAGTCCTCGATGTGCGCCATGCGCGCGGCGCGCTCCACAACCTCCGGCGCGACGCCGTTCGCGCCGTACGCAATGTTCTCGCGCACCGTGCCGCTGAAAATGATGGCGTCCTGCGTCACCAGTCCGATCAGGTTCCGCAGGGTCTCAAGCGGAACCTCGGCGATCGGCTGGTCGTCGATCAGGATGCGACCCGCGGTCGGCTCGAAGAACCGCAGCAGCAGCGACACGAGCGTCGTCTTGCCGCAGCCGTTCGGACCGACCAGCGCGACCACCTGCCCTTTCTCGACCGTCAGGTCGACGTCCGAGAGCACGGCCCGCCGAACGTTCGACGGATACGCGAACGACACGCCGCGAAATTCGATCGCACGCTCGAACGCCATACGCGTGGGCGCTGCCGCCCGTTCGCGCGATTCCTCGATTCGCAGGTCGATCAGCTCGAACACGCGCTGCGCCGCGGCCTCGGCCGCCTGAATGCGGTTGTTGACGTTGCCCATCTTGCGGACCGGGTCGAACACGCCGCCCAGACAGATCACCGCCGTGAAGAACAGGTGCGGCTCGATCTCGCCGTTGAAGACGCGCAACCCGCCATAGAGGATGAACCCCGCGACCGCGATGACGGCGATGGTCTCGAGCGCCGGATTGGTGGCGGCGTCGACAATCTCGATGTGCGTCTGGGCGCGCGTCAGGTTGCGGTCTTCCAACTCGAAGCGCCGGCTCTCGGCCCCCTCCATGTTGTACGCCTTCACCACGCGGATGCCCGCGAGCCGCTCGCCGAGGTGGTCCAGCAGCCGGCCCCACGACTGCGACGCGCGCCGCTGGGCGCGCTTGACCAGCCGCCCGAAGAAGTGAATCAGCACCGCGCCGAACGGCAGCGCCAGAAGCGCCGCGAGCAGCAGTTGCCAATCGATCATCAGCGTCAGCGCCAGCACGCCGACCGCCTTCAGCGGCTCGCGAATGACCTTTCCAAAGAGCGTCGAAAGACCCACCTCCACCTTCGCCACGTCGTTCGCAAAACGCCCCAGCACGTCGCCGTGCGGATGGTTGCTGTGCCACGTGAGCGGCAACCGCAACACATGATCCGCCATCTGCACACGCAGATCGTGAATGGCGCGCTGCACCGCGGCCGCGACCAGTCCCTCGTTCACCAGCCGGCAGGCGCCGCCGAGAATCGAGACGATCACCAACCCGCCCATCACGAGCGCCAGCGTGTTCAGCCGATCCGCCGGCGACTTGCCCGCGGGCAGCGCGTTCGCGATCGCCTCCAGCGACCCCGAATACCACTTCCGCGGCGCCAGCCGCAGCGTCACCATCCGCGCGTCGCCGTCCTCCGGCTGGATCCGTACGCCCTCCAACCGCTCCGCACCGCAGACCGTGACCCGCTGGAGCACCGCGTACGACCCCGACCGCTCGTCGCCGACCCCCGCGATGCGCTCGCCCGCGTGTAACTCGCCCGCGTTGGGCGAGTTCGGCCGAACGTGGTTGATCACCAACCCCGCCGGGTCGTCCGGGACGTCCGCGGCGATCACCACCCCCAGCCGCCTCTGCGTCTCAACCCGATGAATCCAGTCCGCGAGCGTCTCGTGGTCCGCAAAGATGACCTTGAGCACCGGCACGACGCTCGAGACACTGAAGGTATAAAAAACGCTGACGCCGACCGCCGCGACAAGACCGATAATGAGAGGGCGTAGATGCGGACGGAGATAGCCCATCACCCGCCGAAATGCGGGCACCCAACGTTCCTGCTCAGGCCGCGCCGTCATGCGTCGCTATCATAGCGATCCCCGGCTGCGTCGGGCAGGCCGCCGAACCGCTTCGCCGGCGTGGACGTATCCGAGGAACGCGCTGCCGCGGCAACGCAAGCAACCGCGCACGACCGCGACGCAGCCGCGGGATCGACGCCGACGCCGGGCCCCTGCCCCGCCCATCGGCAGCACACGACACTGCGGGGATGAGCCGCTGGAGAACGTTCGTGGATCAAGAGATCAGCCTTTCCGGGGCCGACATCACCGACGCCGAAATCCAATCCGTCGTCGCCGTCCTGCGCTCGCCGTGGCTCAGCCTGGGCCCCAAGGTGCCCGAGTTCGAGCGCGCGTTCACGCAGCGCCTCGGATGCAAACACGCGATCGCATGTAACAGCGGCACCAGCGGGCTGCATCTCGTGTGGCACGCCCTCGGCGTCGGCCCCGGCGACGAAGTCATCACGACCCCGTTCTCGTTCATCGCCTCGAGCAACAGCATCATGTTCGACGGCGGCAAGCCGGTGTTCGTCGACATCGAGCCGGACACCTGGCAGATCGACCCGGCCCGCATCGAAGCCGCCATCACGCCGCGGACCAAGGCGCTGCTGCCCGTGGACGTGTTCGGTGCGATTCCCGATCTCGACGCGATCCACGCGATCGCAAAGCGCCACAAGCTGCGCGTGGTCGAGGACTCGTGCGAGGCGCTCGGCACACTGTACAAGTCCCGCCCCGCGGGAACCCTCGCGGACGCCGGCGTCTTCGGCTTTTACCCCAACAAGCAGATCACGACCGGCGAAGGCGGCATGATCGTCACCGACGACGACCAGATCGCCAACCGCTGCCGCTCGCTCCGCAACCAGGGCCGCGACCCCGACGCCGGCTGGCTCGCGCACGCGCGGCTCGGTTTCAACTACCGCCTGCCGGACATTAATTGCGCCGTCGGCATCGTGCAGATGAAGCGGCTCGACGAGATTCTCGCCGCCCGCGCGCGCGTCGCGAACTGGTACCGCGAGCGGCTCGCCGACGAACGCCGCGTCGCGTTTCAACGCATCCCCGCCGCCGTCACCCACATGAGCTGGTTCGTGTTCGTGGTGCGGCTGTCCGACGATTACACGCAGGCGCAGCGCGACCGCATCCTCGCGAAGCTGCGCGAACAGAAGATCGGCTGCAACAACTACTTCACGCCGATTCACCTGCAACCGTTCTATCGCGAGCAGTTCGGCTGCAGGCCCGGCGATTTTCCGATCACCGAAGCGCTCGCGGCCCGCACGATCGCGCTGCCGTTTCACAATCGGCTGAGTGAGAGCGACGTAGACTACGTCGTCGACGCGTTCCGCAAGCTGCTGTAGCGCGATCCGGCGACGACCAAACCGCGCGCCCAGCCGCGCCGCCGGTCACGCCGCTGGGCGCGCAGGAGCGCCGCCTTCCCCGCGGTTCGCCCGCCGCGTACCGCCGAACGGCGCTGCCGATGTTCACCCGACTGAACGACCTCGCCTCGGCCCTTCGTCCCTGCGTCGCTTCGCCGCTCTTCTCTGTTCCCTGTTTCCTGTTCCCTGCTCAGGGCTGCGCGATGAGGAGCTCCACGAATGGATCGATGTCGAAGTTGTTGACGTAGCCGTCGCGGTTGATGTCGAGGTTGCAGAGCCAGTTGCAGTTCGGGTGCGCGACGCCGTATTGGGCGGCGCTGGTCAGCGCGAGGACGAACGCGTCGATGTCGAAGTTGTCGACGACGCCGTCGCAATTGGCGTCGCCGCGCGGGAATCCGCGGCACTCCGGCGGCGTGAGGATGTAGGCGCGCTGCGGAACACCGCTGGGGTTGGCAATAAAGAACCCCGCGCAGGCCACCTGACCCGCATTG
>JBFXAM010000069.1:0-23050 GCA_050184295.1 Phycisphaerae bacterium
CAACGTCCGTGGCTACCTCCGCGGAACGCAGAAACAACCCCGCATCGTCGCAAGCTACTTCCATGCCGAATCCGTCCGCTACGCAGCGGCAACATGAACTGTCATCTGTTTACTGGCCGGGGTAATACAACCACCGACGTGCGTGCTCCAACTCGATCCCCGACGCGATCCAAGTATGTCCGACCGTCGCCACCGGTCCAGTCAAGAAATCCACGGGGAGTGAATACGCCAGGTTCGCCGGAAGACGACGGCGGCCAATCCACGGGAAACCGAGGAAATCCATAGCGAAGATCTTCATCACTCCATTGCAGTCCGCTTGGGTCTGCTCGACCAACGGGCTGCGAACCACAATAATCGTAACAATTCAACCCCCCCGCGATCCCAATCGGATCCCTCTGCACGAACCTTCCAATATCCGGCTGGTACCAGCGTGCGCCGACGTGCTTGAGGGCGATCGGCTTCGTGCCGGGCTTGCCTTGCAATACGAGCAGGTCGGATTCATAACCATACGCACCCGCATATTGATAGCGCGGCGAGCCGCTGGGCTGCGTCGTCGCTACCTTCCATTCGGATTCACCCGAATCGTACACCACCGATTCGCCGAAGGCGGTGTAATACAAGGTTTGCGGGCCGCTCGCGGGCGGGTCGCCGGCGTCGTCGGTTAGCAAGCTGGTCGAGCCGACCAGGTCGGCGTGGTAGTAGCGGCTCGCGCCATTGCTGACCGTCTGCTCGCCCATTCCGCCGAAGTAGCGGGTCTCTTCGACTGCGTCATACGTGTCGCAATCGCCGGGCGTCAGCGTGAAGTCGCCAAGCGGCGTGTCGCCGGTGTAGTCGGTCCAGGCGCCGGTTTCGAGCGGAACGTAGTTGTCGTTGGGATCGACGGCGCGACGGAGGTAGCGTCCGCGCAGACTGTCATACCGGAACTCGACGGCGGCGGTTTTCACATGACCAGTATACCCGCCTTTGCCGTCGTCCGACCAGGTTTCCCAGACGACGCGCCAGAGCATGCCGTTGCTCGCGTAGTAGAGCGCCAACCCGCGGGCGATCTGCCGGTCCTCGCCATCGAGGTCTTCCGCGTCGCGGATGATGATGTTCGAGCAGCGGCCATTGGCGTAATAAACATAACTGACCGTCCGCGTCGGCTTTTCGCCGCCCTCGTACTCCGGGTCGAATTCGCTGTAGGTGAGCAGCCGGTTGTTGTGCGTCTGGTACTCGCCTTCCTCTTCGCCGTCGACGTCGTACGTATACAGCGTCGACAGCCCCGCCGGCGTGTTATCGGTCTTCGAGGTGCAATTGCCGAGCTGGTCGTAGTCGTAGGTCACGTCGTAGACCACGACGGCGGGTTCGTCATCGATCGTCCGCGACTCGTCGGTCAGACGCTTGCGATTGTCGTAGCCGAAGGCGACGGTCGTGACGGTCGCCGGCGTTACGACGTTGTCAGTCTCGACCCGGCTGGCGAGCGTGTTGTCGAGGTTCCAGACGTAATCGCACTGGTATAGCACGGCGTTCAATGCGTCCTTGTGGATGATATGCTCGACGCGGTTCGCCTCGTCGTACTCGTAGAACACCTTCGCGCCGTTGTCATACTCGATGCGCTCCAGCCGGCTCGCGTCGTCCCAGACGAACGTCGCGCCGGGGGATGCGCAGCCGCGCGTGGCGGTTTCGGGCGGCCGAAATGAATAGCCCTCGGTCGGGCACCCGCGTCAAGCCACGATCAGTCTCACTGTACCGCGGCATGCGTTCGCTGTTGGTCCGGCTGGAAAAGAGTAATCACATATGTCAACAAATCGTTCAGTTGTGTCGGGGGATCGCCAACAGACTGCGATCGAGCAATTAAGCCGTGCCGATCTACCCAATCCTCAAACACCGCGTCCAAGTCTTCGCCGAGCGTTATCCAGTACCATTTGGAGGATGACATCAGCGCGCCCAGATCGTCATGCGGCCGAAGCATGGTCCATGATATTCCCATAGCGGAGCCTATACCAGAGAGAAGATCCATAATCGCCGCTCGATGCTCCGGTGCGATGGCGTGATATTTGGAGAACCACTCCTGTGGCTCAAGTGACGAACGATCTCGGAACGCATAAGCCCGGCGGGGAATGAGATATATGGCACGTACAACGTTGACAATAATGACGCCTCCGAGTATTGCAAGAATGATTGTTAGAATCCACAACTCTAAAGCTCCGCTCCCCAGTTGTGCGGTCTGATCTGCGACTTCATCCAGTAAACATTTCTCGACACAGCATGAGGCTATCTCGAAACCTGCATCTGTAGCATTGGGCGTCGCTGCGAAGCTCTGAAACCCGCACAAATCGGGCCTTGACGCGCGGCTATTCCATGATTTTCAGGGTTCTGAGATAGCCTCATGTCATTCTGGCACCAAGCCGTGTTAATAGATTGACGGTGCCCCTCCTGGAACAAATGTGCCCCAACGCTCTTG
This sequence comes from Phycisphaerae bacterium, assembly GCA_050184295.1. Lineage (GTDB taxonomy): Bacteria > Planctomycetota > Phycisphaerae > UBA1845 > Fen-1342 > JBFXAM01. The sequence continues at coordinate 2,444 of JBFXAM010000069.1, forward strand.
GTTCTCGGTGCTCGTCGAGTACGGTGGTGCCGGGGGCCGCCATTCATTCTCAACGAGCAAGATCAGGATATCAAGACCGACTCCAACAGGACCGAGCAGCCGGGGCGCGGCCCAGCGAAGGGCGGTCGCGGCACGCATACCCAATCGACGGTTCACGCAGTTCGACCACCAGAGCTTAGTCGGCTTTCTATTGGCCTTGTCAAACCCTCGCGAGTGTTTATCAACTCGATGATTAACAGCCGTTGCGCCGGCCGTGCCGAGGCCGACCGGAAATCCGGGATCCGGGTAATTCGGATACCCATACGCGAGATCTTCGTCGGTCCAATGAAGCCCGCTTGGATCGGTCCTGGACGTCGGTTGTTGACCACAGTATGTGTAGCAATTGTTACCGCCATCCAACCCAATCGGATCCCGCTGCACAAACCTCCCGATGTCCGGCTGATACCATCTCGCGCCGACGTGTTTGAGTGTGATCGGCTTGGTGCCGGGCTTGCCTTCCAATACGAGCAGGTCGGCTTCGTAGCCGTGGGCGCCGGCGTATTGGTAGCGCGGCGCGCCGGCGGGTTGGGTTGTGGCTACTTTCCATTCAGACTCACCCGAGTCGTACACTACCGCTTCGCCGAAGGCGGTGTAGGCGAGGCGGACGGGGCCGGCGCCGCCGCCGGTGGGGATTTCGCCGGCTTCGTCGGTCAGCGCGGTCGTGGAGCCTACAAGGTCGGCGTGGTAGTAGCGCGTGCTGACCGGGTCGCCGAGCGCGTCGAGCGACTGCTGCGCGAATGTGCCGCCGGCGCCGGTGTAGCGCATCGTCGGAACGGTCGCGATCGACTTGCCTTCGATCGAGGCGGTGAAGTCGAGGTAGGGTTCGTCGCCGTCGTAGTCGGTCCAGAGCGCTTCGCCGAAGGTCCATTCCGTCGGATCATCGGACGAATTCGTGTTGACGGCGCGCGAGAGGTAGCGGCCGCGCAGGGTGTCGTACCGGAATTCCCGCCCGTCGATCGTCGCGTAGCTGTTCTCGACCACGTCGCCTTCCTCGTCCACGCTCCACGTGCCGCGGACCGCGAGCCACAGGCTGCCATTCGCGGCGTAGTATAACGCCAGGTCGCGGGCGATCTGGCGGTCCTCGCCGTCGAGATCGCCGGCGTCGAAGATCGTGATGTTCGACGCCCAGCCGTTCTTGTAGTACGTGTACTTCACCGTCCGCACCGGCTTTTCGCCGGACTCGTATTCCGGATCATACTCATCATACCACAGCAGGCGGTTGTTATTCGTCTGGTGGTTGATGTCGCGATTGCCGGGGTCGGCGTCGTAGAAGTACTCCGTCCAGCGGCCGGCGACCAGGTTATCGTACCGCGCGGTGCGGTTGCCGAGCTGGTCGTAGGTGTACGAGAGATCGTAGACCGGCACGTCGGGTTCGTCGTCGATCGTGCGGGCCTCGCCGGTGAGCCGCTTGCGGTTGTCGTACGAAAACTGCACGATGGCCACGACGGGCGAGCCGCTGGTGACGTCCGTCTCGGTGCGCGAGTCGAGCGTGTTGTCGAGGTTCCAGACGTAATCGAACTGGAACACGACCGCGTTCAGGCTGTCCTTGTGGATGAGGTGCTCGACGCGGTTCACTTCGTCGTACTCATAGAGCACTTTGGCGCCGTTCAGGAACTCGATCGATTCAGGCCGGCCGGCGGCGTCGTAGGTGTAGGTGTCGACGCCGGTGCCGCCGGTGCGCAGGACCGTCTCGATGAAGCCGCGCTCCTCGTAGGTGTATTGCGTCACGTCGCCGTCGGGCCCGGTGCGCTGCAGCACGCGGCCGTCGGGGTCGTGCTCGTCGTACGTGAACGTGCGCGTAAGCGTCGGGCACTCGCCGTCAGCGGCGACTTCGTTTGATGCGATGATGACACTCGTTACGCGCTGTAATTCGTCGTAAGCGATCGTGAATTCGCGCTCGTTCGACACGCTCAGCGCGTCGTGCTCCAGGTCAGCGGTCGAATTCAGCAACTGTCCGATGATGCTGTACTGCGCGCTGCCGAGCATCGTCGTCTTCAGAGCGTTGAGGTTCGGCGCCGGGATGGCGTCGCTCAGCCGCCCGCCGCCCTGGCTGGCGGTGAACGTACAGGGCCAGCAGCAGCATGTTGAAGTCGTCATGCTCTGGTTGGCGTCGTAACCCATCGACGCGCAGCCACCATCTTCGCTCGCCTCGGTCGGATTGCCGTTGGCATCGTTCGTGGTCGGGCCGTTCTCGCAGGGGTCGATGCCCAGGCCGGGCGAGCCGACGATGAGCCCTTCGGTCAGCTTGCTGAAATAGCCGTATACGTCATATTCAAATTTGTGCTTCACGTCGTTCGCATCCGTGACGCAGAGCACCTGCCCGAAGCTGTTGTTCGCGTCGTTGTCGTGGTACACGATGGTGGTGACGGCGGGGTCGCCGATGCCGACGGCGGACATCTCCGTGATGCTGACGACGAGCGTCGGGTCGAAGCCCTCGTCGTCGTAGCCGTACTGCACCCAGTGCTCCAGCGGGTCGAGCACCTCGATGAGGCGGTAGAAATTCGGGCGGTTCTCGCTGTCGGGCTGCTCCCAATCGAGCGTCCAAGTCTGCGGCGGGCCGCCGGGCAAGGGACTCGTGATGGTTTCGAGATTGCCGACCGGGCCGTAGGTCATCGTCCAGACGTGCTCCAGCTCGTCGGTGAACGTGTCCATGTTGCGGTCGGCGTCGTAATCGTACGCGCGCTCGTTCGTCAGCGGGTCGATGCGGACGCGGAAGAGACCGGCGGGCTGGAAGGCGTAGGTCTAGTCCTCCTCGCGGCGATCGGTGTAGACCGTGTGGCGGAAGCCGGAAGTGTCGTCGAAGGTCGTCCAATCGAACGAATGCGTGTAGACGATGGGGTCGGGGTCGGCGTCGAGTTCGGGGTCGGTGATGACGCTCGGCGAAACATCGACAAAGCTCTCGGCGTAGGCGTACGTCCAGGTCTTTTCGTCGCGCGAGGTGATGCTCGTGATGCGGTCGTTCGTGTAGTCGATGACGATCGAGGACGGATCGATCGAGACGAGCTCGGTGCCCGTCGTAGGAAAGTGAATTTCGACGAGTTCGCCGGTGTCGAACTCGAACTCCCATTCTCGCGCGAGCGGGTCGGTCAGCAGCTCCAGATCATCCGTGCCCTCATCGTACGTAAACAGCAGGTGGTGATTCTCGACGCTCTCGCGTCCCTCGGCGGCGCTGACGATTTTCTCGATGCGGTTCTCGCCTTCCTCCCAGACGACGGTGACCGTGTTGCCGCTGCTGTCCTTCACCTCGATGAGCCGGCCGTCGGTGTTAAAAATTCGTTTGGACTGGTTCGGGCGCGTGAGTTCCCAGGTGTCCGTGGGGGCTTCGCCGACGTGCGCGAGGTGATCGAAGTTGCCGACGGGCGGGATGTAGTCGCCGGCGTCGTAGGTGAAGTCCCACGCCGTGCCGTCGTCTTCGACAACGCGGACGTTGTCGTTCGGCCAGACGTAGAGCCGGCCGCTGTAGGAGAACGACCAGCCGGGGCCGAGGTCCATGCCGGGGATGGGCGGAGCGGGCGGGTCGTCGACGGCGGCGCTGTTGTGATAGAGCGCGAAGCCGACGGCGGGGCCGACGGGGTCGAAGCCGACGAGCGGGATGACGGTGATGAGGTTGCCGTTGGCGAGATTGACCGTGGAGAACGGCGACACCGGCAGGCCGGCTTCCCAGCGACGCGGGGCGCCGGGGCGGCGGTGCTGCACGGTGCAGCGGACGGTGTCGGATTCGTCGAAGTCGCTGTCGGCGTCGTCGGTGTCGGCTTCGGCCTGGATGAGGATGTCGGCCATGGCGGCGCTAGGGGCGAGGCCTTCGACCCAGAGGCGGAGGGGCCAGTAGCGGGGGTCGGCTCCGAGGTTGACGGCGATGAGGTAATCCGTGAACGGATCGGTGTCGAAGTTATTGAAAGCACCGTCGCCGTTGATGTCGCCGACCTCTTCGAAGGGCGGGTAACCGGGATCCCAGTAGGTGGATTCGAAGGTTCCCGGATCGGCGAGGGCGAGCACATAGGGGGTGATGTCGAAGTTGTTCAGAGCGCCATCGGCGTTCATGTCTCCCAGGATCCAGACGGCGTGATCGGCTGTCGTGCCCTCGCTATCGACGACGGCCCAGCTCGAGCCGGTCTTCTGCCAGAGGCGGACGGCGGCATCGGGGTAGACGACCTGCCAGGCGAGAGAGTCGGCGACGGGGGTGACGCCGGTGTCGGGGGTGATCTCGATGACGAGGGGGACGAGGTCGTCCTCGCCGGCGACGGGCTGGGTGTCGGCGTGGTCGGCGACGCCGTCGTGGTCGTCGTCGTCATCGTTGACGGCGAGAACCTTGCCGGGCTTGTCGGTGTCGGCTTCGAGGGTGTCTTCGCCGCTGAGGCGGTCGGGGAGGCTGGTCGAGTTGTCGTTGTCGGAATCGATATCGGCGTCGACAGCGGGGGTGGGGCCGCCGAGTGTCGGGTCTCCGCCGAAGGGACCGGCGGCGACGGGTGTTGCGGGGGGCGGTTCGTGAGGCGGACCGCGTGCGGGAGCGAGACCGGGGCGGCGGGGCGGTTCGCCGCCGACGGGGCCGGCGGGTGGGGCGAAGTTCTGGTTGCCGAGCATATCGATGAAGACGGCGGAGAAGCCGGCGATGTCGGCGGTGGTGACTTCGTCGTCATCGTTGAAGTCGGCGCGATTGAGCATGTCCTGTTGTGAGCGGTTGCGCGACGTGCGCCAGGCTTCGGAATCGAGCAGGCAGTCAATGAACGGAGCCAAATCGTCTGGCGTGAAGGCGCCGTCACAGTTCATGTCGCCGGGAAGGGCTTGTGCGTCCGGCAGTTGTGCGAATGCGGCCGGAGAGCCGAAAACGATCACGGACGCAAGGGCCGCGCGAATCGCTCCGCGCCGAAGAATGGCTTCACCGGAACGCACAATTGTTTGCAGCGACATGGTTCACTCCGTGGATTAGCGGTTCCCGAGCGTACGACTGGAGTGTGAATGGCGCGGGATGCGCCGACTGCGGGAATTATGGAAGCGCTTCATCGCGGAGCAAGAAATACTCTGAAATTTCTCTTCACGGTATGCGACGCACGGACTGCAGCGCGCCAAGTCGCTTGAAGGCGGACATGGTTCGTCTGCTGATCGGTATTGGTGCGCGAATTGAGCGATCTGGCGCGCCCGCATCTTTGTGACGTTCGGTGCTGGCGCGCCGTGCCCGCGGCGAACGCGTCGCGCGTCGTGTCGATCGTCGCGCTCATGTCGCGGCGGCGGGCAGCGTCAACGTCCACGTCACCCGCACATGTCGCGGATCGACACACCCAGAGGCGGCCGGTGCGAACCGTCGGGCCGAATCATCCCTGACTTCTGCCAGATATCACTCGTAGTCGCCGCCTCTCGCAAGGAATTCTCGACATTCTCGGATTTCGAGTGGACTCCGGGCCGTTCTCATGGCACTGTCGTCATGTACGCCGCCGGCGTACGCCAAAAGGAGCAACGAAATGCCGATGGACGGGGCCACGAACATGACGACGAACGAACCGACGAGCAACAACGCGAACGACGTGGCGAGCAGGCACGCGCAGGACGGGCTGCTGAACGACGGGCTCGACCCCGGCGAGATTCTGGACACGCTGAACATCCGCCGGATCGATCGCCGCACGAGCTGCGGTGGCGCTTGGGTGCTCGGCACGATCGCCGGGCATCGCTTCGATGCCCTGGTCTTCGCGGAGCCGGCGCTGAACCGAGAGTGGGAAGTCGACGGCGACAGCCGCATTTCGAAGCTCTGGCTGCAGCGGACCTGCGACCGGGTCACGGTCTACAACTGGGACCGCGGCGCGGACGTCGAGCCAACGACGATGCTCGCGGGCGTGATCGTCAGCCTGCTGGCCGCCGGGCTCGCCGAGCACATCTGGGACGCGTAGGTCCGCCCAAGACGCCCACGAAAGGAGGCAACCGATGATGCACGCAACCATCACCCTCACGACCGCTTGCGAATTCACATCCGCCCGCTGCGCGGTGGACGCCTGGCTTGCGAAGCGCGAAGGCCGCGGCGCGATCGCGCTGCAGGGCAAGTACTACACCGTCGACCGCGACGAGCTCGACGGGCTCGAGCAGGCCGGCGTGCCGTTCTATCACCTGGGCGTCGCGGCGCGCGCGGGCTGCGCGACGATCGTCTCAATTCCGGTGAACCAACCCGAATCCGAAAGGACCAGCGATGTCTGCACACACCATGATCCCGCTCGCCGCCTTGAAGATGAACGAGACGCCCCGCTGGGCGGGCACGGGCTGCCCGGAGCGGCTGGCGCTGGCCCGGGTCGAATGCCGCGCGGCGCTGGTCGCGGACGGCGCGCACGATGCCCTGCGCAGCCTACGCGACAAGCTCGACGAGGCGCTCACGCGGCTCGCCGCGGCGGCAACGCTGAAGGAAGCACGGCTGGCGTTGAGCTGGCTGCGGCGGTTGTCGACCTGGGACGACATCCAGGCGGCGATCGAAGCGCTCGACGCCTATGCCGCGGCAGTCGAGACGTTTGACGCGGAGCTCGCCGCCGACGGCGCGGATGGTCGCTGCCGGCTGAGCTCGAACCCTAACGATGCGCAATCCAAGTGAGGTGCTCATGCCTGATCCCGATCGCTGTGCCACCGGCGGCTGCGGCCGGCCGGCGGCGATGACGTACCTGGGCCGCCCGCGGTGCCAGGAATGCTACGAACTCGAGGTCTCGGAAGAGGATACAACCATGACGACGAATGCGAATGCGACGTTGACGACGAAGAATGCAGACGCGAAGCGTGCAACAAAGACGACGGAACCGAAGGCGGTCAATCGGAATAAGTTCGCCAAGCAGGCGAAGGCTGCGAAACCGGCGAAGGACGTGAGCCCGACGAAGGACACGAAGCCGACGAAGAGCGCGAAGTCTGCGGACAGCGCGGGACCGGCGAACGGTGCGAAACCGGCGACCGGAGCGAGCCGGAAGCGCGGCCTGAAGCCGGCCGGGGCGGCGAATGCGAAGCGCACGAGCCAACCTGCCACCGCCGGCAAGCCAAAGCGCCGCAGCGCACTCGACGCGGCGGCAGAGGTCTTGCGAAAGTCCAGCCAGCCGATGCGCGCGCAGGAACTGATCGCCGCGATGGCGGAGCAGGGTCTCTGGACGAGCCCGAACGGCAAGACGCCGCACGCGACGCTCTACGCCGCGATGCTGCGCGAGATCAACGACAAGGGCAAGGACGCGCGCTTCCGCAAGGTGGAACGCGGGCAGTTTGCATACGCCGGCTGAGGCAAAGACGGCCGCACGCCGTCCGCCGACTGGGCGAACATCCCCATTCCTTCTCCGACACCTCGGGCGATGCCGGGGTGTCGTTTCGGCCACGCGCTGCGATGTCACATCCACGATCGCACACGCCTAACATTCCGATGCAGAACCCATTCGGCGGCGAGTTTCTAGGCCGCTTGTTCGCGCGGCGTGTTCCATTTCGGGAACAGCCGATGGCGCGCGAAGCGCAGGATGATTCGTCCGATCTGGCGCGCCCGGTCCGTCTGGCGCGTGAAAAATGCGCGCAGGGCGTCGGCCCAGCCGCGCGGCGTGCCGAAGCCGGTCAGCTTCCGCAGGATCAGGCCGAGATTGAAGCCGGCGGTGTGAATCAGGTAGCGTTTCGCGATCTTCTCGCGCCCTTTCAGCCAGACCCGCCGCATGCCGCCGTCGTCGAGCACGTGCTCAAAGCTCCGTTCGACGAACTGCCCGCGCCGCCGGTGCAGCGCTTTGCTGCGCCGCCCGCGAATCCGCCGGCGGTTGCGATAGACCGCGTCCTGCTCGGCCCGTTTGAAGTCCTGTTCCTGTCGCAACTCGGCGTTGGTCATGCCGCGCGTCGGCTTCGCTGTCCAGCACTGCCGGCCGCGGTCCGGCTCGGCGATGTAGCTGCGGATGTCCAGCGCTTCCAGATTCACCAATGTCTGCGCGCTGTGATAACCCTTGTCCGGCACGACTTCGCGCACGCCCAGTTCGCGCGGATCGGCAACATCATTCTCGATGCAGGTCGCCGCCACGGCTTCGTCCGTGCGCACTTCGCACAGCGATTCGGCGGCTTTTTCCAGCGTGCCCCACATCGTGGTCGTGTCGCCCTGGTCGGCGTGATGAATCTCGACCGCGACGATCGCACCCGTCTGCAGATCGACGACGTGCTCGTTCTTGTACGCCAGATGCGTTCGCCCGTCCTTCATCTTCGCGATCTTCGCATCCGGATCGTGCGGGTTGAACCACTCGGCATTGCTGACCGTTTTGCCCTGGCGTTTGCGATCGAAGTTCGCCAGCTCCGCCGCCGTCGGCGTCGCCACGCCCGAGGCCTGCGCCAGTTCCGTGATGAACTCGTTGTACGTCGCGCCCGTGTCGCGCCGCACGATCGACTTCATCGCCGCGTCGGCTTCCAGCGTGCTGGCGTCGATCCCCAGCGGGCCGCCCGACAGCAGCCCGTGCTCGGCCAGCCGTTTGAGCACCCAGTCAAAGATGCTCTGATGCGTCTCCACGTCGATGCGGTTCCGCGTCCGCGACAAGCTCGACTGGTCCGGCGTCGCCTGCTCCAGCGGCAAACCCAGAAACCCCCGCAACGACAGCGAATCCGCACAACGCCAGGCAATCTCGCGCTCGCTATCGAGCTTCTCGAAATACCCGATCAGCAGCATGCGGAAGTAAACCCCCGGCGCCACGCTCGGCCGACCCACGCCGGAGTAGAACCGCTCGCACGCCGACTCGGCGAACCGATCGAACTCCGCCGCCGCCAGGATGACGTTGAGCTTTTCGTAAAACGGATGCGCCGGCGCGGAGCGCAACGACGCGCGCGGAATCCAGAACTCCCCCTGCGCCGCACGATCCCGCCGACCCATCGCCATCGAATCGTCCTCCGTGACCAAACGCACCGCCAGTTTCGTTCAGACTTATGCGCGCGGCGTCAAGGGGGTTTTGCATCGGACTGCTAAGCCCAGTAGTAGTTCTGCCCGCGACGCGGCACGGTCGAGGGTTCATGCCCCAATACCCTTTGGTCACCGAAAGTGACCAAGCTGGTGCGATCATCGATCGGCGTCGAGCCAACGACGGCGACCGTGCAACAGACCGACGGCGGTGTCTTGCCCCAGCCGCAGCGATGCACGAGCACCGGCTGGCCGTTTGCCATTGCCAGAGCGCATAGTTTACCGATCTCCTCCGTGGTCGTAATCGATGCTAATGTGTCATCATCAAGCCAACTATTCGCCCACTGCTGGCGTGGGGCTTGTGGGTGGCGAACCACGACATGCAGGCTTTGTTGCGAATTCATGGAGTCCACTCTCCCGTTCCCCACGAATCAGCAGCGCCAAGCGACGCTGCTGCTGCGTTGTCACGTGAGACGGCTCCGTGACGTTCACGAATCGATTGCGTTCGCCGGTCGGCCCGAATCGAATGCGTTGCCCGACCAGGTAGAATATAGCACATGACCGCGCTGCTTCACGACTGGCTCCCGGCCGAGCGCGCCGCCTGGCGTCCATTGGAGCGTCTGCAGCCCAGCGCCTGGGCCGAGCGGCACCGCGTGCTGACGCGGATGCAGTCGGCCCGCCCGGGCCCGTGGCGGAACGCGCATGCGCCGTACCTGGCGGGATTGATGGACTTCTGCGCGCGGCGCGACCTCGAAGAGCTGACGATCGTGAAGGGCGCCCAGATCGGCGTCAGCGAAGCGGTCCGCAACGTCGTCGGCTACTACGCGCACCAGGAACCCGACCCGATCCTGCTCGTCCTTCCCGATGAGCAGAGCGGCCGCAAGATCGTCGCGCAGCGGATCATCCCCTTGCTGCGCGACACCGCTTGCCTGCGGGCGCAGTTCACCAGCGCCAGCCGCGACATCCAACTCCGCCACGTCACGCTCGCGAACGGCTTCACGCTGCGATTGGGCTGGTCCGGCAGCCCGGCGACGCTCGCCGCCGACCCCTGCCGCATCGTCATCAACGATGAAGTCGACAAGTTCCAGCCCTGGTCGGGCCGCGAGAGCGACCCGATCAGCCTCGGCTACGCGCGAACGCAGACGTACGAAGGCCGAAGACTCATCATCAACATCAGCACGCCGACGACCGCGGACGGCCTGATCTGGCAACGCTACGAGAGCGCCGCGGTCCACTACCGCTTCGTGGTGCCGTGTCCGCATTGCCGCGAACACCAGCCGCTGACCTTCGGCCAGGTCCGCTGGAAGAAGTTCGACCTGGGCGACGCGATCCGCGAGGCCGCCGCGGTCGAGCACGAGCAGGCCGCGTGGTACGAATGCGCCCACTGCCGCGGCGAGATCGACGAAGACCAGCGCATCGCGATGATCCGTGCCGGCCGCTGGCTGGCCGCGGGCCAGACGTTGAGCAAAGAGGGCGTGCTGAGCGGCCGGCCGCCGGTCGGCCGGCGGGTCGCGTTGCACCTCTGGGCGGGCTATTGCCTGTGGATTCCGCTGTATCGCATCGCGGCCGAGTTCCTCCGCTGCAAGGACGATTCGCTGGCGCTGATGGGCTTTGCCAACAGCTGGCTGGGCGAGCCCTTCCGCCAGCAGATCGCGCATGCCAAGCTCAGCGTCTTCGAAGGCAAGTGCACCGCGGACGAGGCGCCGCCGGCGCGGGTCGTGCCGGATTGGGCGCAATTGCTCATCGCGACCGCCGACACGCAGAAGGACCACTTCTACTACATCATCCGCGCCTGGGGCGCCGGCTACCGCTCGCAGCGCATCGATCACGGCCTGGCCACGAGCTTTGACGAATTGCGCGAGCGCACGCTCGACGCCGTCTTCCCGTGGGAAGACCCGGGCCGCCCGCCGGTCAGCGTGCGCCTGCTCGGCATCGACTCCGGCGGCACGAACTCGCTGGCCGGCAGCCGCACGCACGAGGTCTACCGCTTCGCGCTGCTCGATCCGGCCCGCATTCGGGCGCTGAAGGGTGAGAGCCGCCCGAGCGATGTGCCGATCCGCACGCGGCGGATCACCTATCGCCCGCCCGGCGTGCAGATCGTGCCGTACCCGGTGTTCCTGACGCTGATCGACACGCAGCATTACAAGGATCGGCTGGCCAGCGCGATCGCGGCGCGGCTGCCGCACCATCGCCCTGCGCCGGCGACGACCGAATCCAGCCCGCCGAATGCGACCGTCGAGACGGTGCCGGTCGAGCAATGGTCGTTGAACGATGCGAACGACGCCGACTACAACCGGCAGATGACCAGCGAGCACAAGGTGCTGGTGCGCAAGGCCGGCGGGCGGCAGGTCGAGGCGTGGACGCCGATCTCGGCCGGGGCCGCGAATCACTACTGGGACTGCGAGGTCGCGCAGTTCGCGCTGGCCGACATGCTGCGCGCCGACCTGCTGATCGAGGCCGGGGCGCAGCGCCGCTCCTGGAGCGAACGCATCGTCCGGCGCGACCGCGGCGAGCGGCCGTGGATCAGCGTACGGAGCGATCGGCCGTGGATTACGCCGCGGTGAGAGGCTTGCTCACGGTGACTCATCGGATATACAATGGGATACCTCTATCCACGGGAAGTCCGGAGGCCTGCGATGGTCAAGACGCTCACGAAGCACGGCAACAGCTACGCGCTGATCATCGACCGAGCCGTGCTCGATCTGCTGAAGATCACGCCCGAGACGCCGCTCGAGGTCAGCACCGACGGCCGGACGCTGACCATCACCCCGGTCGCCGACCCGCAGCGCCGCGCGCGGTTGAACGCCGCGCTCGAAAAGACCAATCGCCGCTACGGGCGCGCGCTGAAGAAGCTCGCCGAGTAACGACGCGTTGTCGCCCGCGGATCATGCCCGATGGCGCCGGACTTCCTGCAACTCGCGGATGTGCTCCTGATCCACGCCGATCAGATCGACCGCTACGGCGGCGAGTCAGCGGTGCGCGAGGTCGGGTTGCTCGAATCGGCAATCGCTCAACCGCGTGCGACCATTGAGGGCGCGTTCCTCCACCGCGACGTGTTCGAGATGGCCGCGGCGTACCTCTTCCACCTTGTGCAGAACCACCCGTTCGTCGATGGCAATAAGCGAACCGGCGCGGCGACGGCGCTGGTGTTCCTGGAGCTCAACGGCGTCGCGATCGAAGCGGATGAGGATGACTTCGCGGCGCTCGTGCTCGATGTCGCGCAGGGCCGCGCCGACAAAGCGCGGATCGCGGAGTACTTCCGCGCCGCGAGCGTGTAAACGACACGTCATGGCGCGCACCGTCGCTCCGCTTTCAACCCCGTGAACTTCTCCCACCGCTGCACGATGACGTCGCAGTAGAGCGGGTCGAGCTCCATCAGGAACGCCCGTCGGCCGGTCTGCTCGGCGGCCATCAGCGTGCTGCCCGAGCCGCCGAAGAGGTCGAGCACGTGCTCGCCGGGGCGCGAGGAGTAGTGGATCGCCCGCGCCGCGAGCTCGACCGGCTTCTCGGTCAGATGCACCATCGACTGCGGATTGACCTTCTTCACTCGCCAGAGATCGAGCGCGTTGTTGGGGCCGAAGAACGCGTGCGCCGCACCCTCGCGCCAGCCGTAGAACGCCAGCTCGAAGCAGCCCATGAAGTCCTTGCGCGTCAACACGGGATGCTGCTTGTCCCACACGATCCCCTGGCTGAAGTAGAGACCGCACGCCCGCAACGGCGCGGGATAGTTGCCGAGGTTGGCATAGCCGCCCCAGATGTAGAACGAACGCCCCGGAAGCAGTACGCGTGCGAGGTTGCCGAACCACGCCAGCAACATCTGGTCGAACGCTTCATCGGACACGAAGTCGTTCGCGAGCGGGCGGTCCTTCGCGCGCAGCTTGCGATGGGTAGCCTTCGCGCTGCCGGGGTTGCGGGCCAGGTCAAAGCCCTGGTGATGCGTCATTTTGCCGGTGCGGCGCGCGCGACCGACGTTGCCGCTCGCGTCCGCTGGGTCGGAGTTCGCCCGGCGCGCCACCGCCGCCGACTGAAACGATGACAACCCCGCCGCGATCGCGTTGTTGCTGCGCGGCTCGACTTTGACGTTGTAAGGCGGGTCGGTATTGACGAGGTGAATCGGCGCGCCGTCCAGCAGCCGATCCACATCCGCAGCCGCGGCGCTATCACCGCACAGCAGCCGATGCTCGCGGCCGTCGGCGCTGCGCAGGATCCACAGATCGCCGCGCTGCGTCGTCGCCTCGTCCGGCGGCGCCGGCGGCTCATCCTCGATGACCCCGGCCGCCTGCTCCTCCGCCGCCAGCGCGCGCTCCGAATCTTCGAGAATGGAATCCAGCTGGGAACGCAGGCCCGTGAAGTAGTCCTCGCTCAGCTCGACCTCGCGCAGCAGTGCTTCGAGCTGGTCGAGATCCGCCAGCGCCATCCCCGCGATCGGATCGAGCGTGAGCAGAATGCGCTTCTCGGCTGCCTCGCTCCAGTGGCCGATCAGCACGGGCACGGGCGTCTGCGGATCAACAATTTTCTGCCGCGCGTGGCCGTCGATCAGCCGGCCGGTGCGCTCGTTGAACAACAACGCGCCGGCCCAGCCCACCTCGGGATCCGCGAGCAGCCCGCGCAGCGCCGCCACCTGCTGCTCAGGATGCCGCCGCCAGTTGCTGGGGTTGGGACTCAGCGAGCCGGCCTCGACCCATTCCAGACGCAGCCGGCGCGGAGCGGCCGATGGTGCAGCCGTAGCTGATGTTGAACGATTCGCCGTCTCGGGCTCGTCAGCCGACGCCGTGGGCCTGCGCATGCTGGCGTTGTGTCCACCGGCGTTCCCGTCCCGCCCGCGCTTCGCCGTCGTGTTCTTAACCACTCTCAGCCTCCATGCCCGCCGGCTCCGCCAGCAGTTCCGATTGACTCAACTCCGCCAACGCACCCGCGATCGCCGCTTCGAGCAGCGCCTCGACCTGGTTCGCATCCCGCAGCGCTGCCAACTCCGCGGCGAGTTGCCGCGGCAGGCTCTCGAACGCCGCCCGCACGGCATGCACGCGCCGGACCAGCGCCTGCTCGACATCCGACTTCCGCACGTATTCGCCGGCCAGGATGTCGCGCTCAAGCTCCAGCTTCGCCGCGCGCACCACAGTCAGCTTCAACTTCGCCGCGGTCAGCGGCTGACGGCGCAACGCATCCAGCCCCGACTCGGCGAAGCCCACGACCGGGGCCGCCGCGCCGGGGCCCGCCCCCGTCGCGTTCCGGACCGCCCCGGGGCGAAGGTTGTCCTCGGATACCACCGCGCCGCGACCGCCGCCCCCGCCGCCCACGGGCCGCGAACCGTGGCCAACGGGCGGCGTTCCCTGGCCGCCTGCCGGCGCCGCCGCCGACTCGTCCAGCGCCGCCGGGTTCGGCGAAAGGATCGTCGCCGCCCAGGCCCGCACCGCGGCCACGTCCCACGGCGGCTGCGTCGACCAGCACCAGGCCGGATGGTTCAGCCACTTCGCGACCGCGGTGTGCGACCGACCCAGCGTCCGGGCCAACTCCCGCACGCTGTTCGCCGTCCCCACCGCCGCACTGTTCGCCCGCCGCGTCATGTGGCAACCTGGCAACCTGGCAACCCGACGTCGTCGACCGCCGCCACCGCCGCCGGGTTCGGCGAAAGGATCGTCGCCGCCCAAGCCGCCGCGCTCCGGAGACCGTCACACGGCGGCTGCGGCGAGCAGCACAAAGCCCGATGGTTCAAGCACTTGGCGATCGCGGCGGGCGAGCGCCCCGGCCAGCGACCGCACGCTCTCCGCGGTCCTGGTCGTCGTCGTTCTTGCCCGCCGCGGCATCTGGCAACCTGGCAACCCGGCAACCTGGCAACCTAAAAAATCAGAACACCCAATGCGCTCGACCCGCCCGATTCCTGCACCCGCGCCCGGCTACCCGTCGCGGAAGGAACCAAGCATTCCGGAACCGCGCCCGATTCTCGCGCGGTTGGTCGGCACCGCGCACGAATCCAGCCACGGGCCTTAGTCGCGCGTGTATGTGTGTATGTGGTGTATGTGCGCCGCAGCGCTCGGCGATCGAATTCACCCCCGAGCGGCTCGTTGGACATACACACATACACGCGCCTTGCACCCCGCTCAGGAGGTCGCGCCGACGCGAAGCAGCCGCCAGGCCACCCCGAACCGGTTCCGCTGACCGTCGGTGTCGAGGTACCGACCGTCGATTACCCGCCGGCGGTGCTGGCGCAGCCGGGTGCCGAGCTGACGGGCGCTGGGCGCTCGCCCCGCGCGCCGCCCACGAAGTTCTCGATGGCCGCCCGCAGGCCGGTCTGCGCCGCAGCATCCCACACCCCACCCGGCGGCGCGTAGGCGCGCTGCAGCAGCTCATGCGCCGGAATGCTGCGGCCGGCGGGGATGGCCTCCTCCCACGCGCTCAGCAGTTGCGCCAGCGCCGCCTTGCTCGCGTCGGCTGACTCATCGAGGAGGGCCTGCGTCTCGCACGGGTCCGGCAAGCCAAGCCAAATCACCGCGCCTCGCACCAGCGCCGACCAGGCTTCAAAGCTCCCGAACGCCGGCACCTTCTGCGGCGGCCGGCCGGCGCGGCAGTACGCGGCGACGATCGTGAGCCCGGCGCTCACCAGCCGACCGCGGTGCGCGCGGATCCACCGGATGAGCTCAGGCTGCCGAAAGCCCGTCCGCGTCTCGGGGCGCTCGTCCAGCACGTCGAGCCGGATGCCGATGATGCGCCGCGCCGTGTCGGCGGCGAGCTGCACGTTGTTCCCCGTGGCGAGCCACACCGTCGTCAGCGGCAGGTCGACTTCCTGGCTCTTGCCCAACACGCGATCGCGCCAGCGTGTGCTGGTCAGCGCACGGTCCAGCGACGCGTTGCCGAACTCGCCGAGCACGTTGTCGAACAAGACCAGCCGCGCTCCGGACAGCGCGACCGCGGTCAGCTTCTTGCGCAGCTCAGTCGGATCGTGGGAGTAACTGCTCACCGGCAGCTCGTGGCCCAGCACGATCTCCCCGATCGTCTGTGCGAGCAGGCTCTTGCCCGCGCCGCGCACGTTCGCATCAATCAGAGTCAGCGGCGTCGGGCCGGCGATCACGAAGCGGGCCAGCGGCGTGAGCACCGCGGCGAGCCACGCGGCCCGATGCGCGGGCGCCTCGAACCGGAAGTCGCACACCACTTCGAGCAGCTCATCCGCGGCGCGCTGCGCGGCTGCGAAGTCGAGCTCGTCGGGGATCATGGGCAGCGGCGCGGGGGGTACGTAGAGCACGCCCGTCGCGGCGTCGTAGCCCGGCGTTTGCCAGAGCGAGCCGTCAAGACGCAGGACCGGCGTGTCCGTCACGCCGCGCAGGGAGCGCAGCTCCGGCCAGTCGCCGCGGGCGGCGAGCGCCGCGGTCAGCCATTCCGGCGGATGCGCGGGCACGAATTCGCCCTGCGCGTTGCGGCGCACAAAACGGACCCAGCGCGTCAGCCGCTCGCGCAGGTTGCCGGGCGGCACGACGTCGATCGTGGGCGCCCGTTCGTCTGAGGGGGCGCGGGACGGCACGATGCGCGCCAGCGCATTGCCGCGCTGGTAGAGATCGGGATCGGCGCGCAGCGCCCGCAGCGCCTCCTGCACGACGCGATGTTCAAGATGGTCGATCAGCACCTCGGGCAGCTCGCGATCGTCGCACACCACGGGCGGCGAGCCGGGAGGCGGCTCGCCCAGCGCCGAATTCCCCGGCATGGGAGGCTCGTACGCGGCTGTCGCGGCGACGAGTTGCAGCAGCGCTTCGGGTGTTCCGCCGGCGGCGAGCCAGTCGCTGGCGTCCTTGCCGGCGCCGGGCAGTTCGAGCACGCGCAGCTCGGCGACGCGCCCGTGCAGGCGCTGTGCGACGTCGGCCGCATGCCGCCGGCCCGCGGTATCCCGATCCCCGATGATCGCGACGCGCCGACCGTCGAGCGCGGCATCGTCGGCGAGCTTGCTCCACTTGCCGGCGCCTTGCGGACACGTCGTCGCGATCAACCCGCGCTGGACGAGGTTGTCCACATCCTTCTCGCCCTCCACGATGAACACCCACGTGTCCAGCGGCGCGGCGACCAGCTCCGGCAGCCGATACAGCACGCGCGGCGTATCGCCCAACTTCCAGATCCAACCGCCATGGCCGTCGGGCCGCCGCTGGCGGAACGACTTCGGCTCGGATCGCACCACCTGGTACAAAAACGCCCCGGACGCATCGCGATAGTCATACGTCGCAACCACGCGACGCGGCGAACCAGGGCGCCAGCGTCCGAAGAGCTCACCCAGCCCCACGCCCATCGCTGCGCAGATCGCCGCAACCGTGCAACCGGCATGACAGTACAGCAGCACGCGCCCGTCCTCACCCAACGCGATGCTCAGGCTCGCGCGATCGTCCGCGTGCGCCGGACAGCGGGCGGCGTAGCCCTTGGCCTGCGCCTGAACGCCGTCGAAGCGTGCCAAAACTCGGGCCAGCGCATCATCCATGATCGCACCAAAAGCGGGTGCTCCCCGCGACTCAGGAGGGTCCGGTCAACGACGTTGCTTCCAGCACCCGCGTGCGCCACACACGCCGTTGCGTGCTCCAATCCACGATCGCCGCGATCGGCCGCAGGTCGCGCTCCGTGATGGGATCGCGGCCGTGTTCGGTCCGCGGCAGATCGAGCAGTGCTTGCTGGATGTCGGGCGCGAGATGGTTCAAGTTCAGGATCTGCGTCAGCCGAGGCTGCGTGATATGCAGCGCATCGGCCAGCGTTTGCTGCGTCGCGAACGCGCCGCGGCGCAGCTCGCCGTCGAGATGAATCGCGAGCGCCATCAACCGCGCGACGCGCGGTACGCGGCCGGCCGGCGGCGGTGTTGGCCGGTCGCCGGCGTGCGCGACTAACTTCCGCGTGCGGTCGCTCCGCCGGCCGAGCGTGATCACGCGGGTGACGATCATGCCGCGTCCTCCGCGCTGCGCTCGGCGGCCAGCGCGCGAATACCCGCGTCCTGGAATTCGACGGTGAGCGATCCGGCCGCGGCGTCGAACGTGACGCGCTGCACGAGCAGCTCGATCATCCGCGCCTGCTCGCGCGGCGTCAGCGCCGCCCACAAGCGCTCGAAGTCAGCGAACGCGGCGGTGACCTCGGCCGATGTGACGGGCACGAGCGCGGCGAGCTCCGCGTCGATCACTGCGAGACGTGAATGCGCGGCGGCGGCATCGCGAGCGCGCTCGGGCCCGTGAGCGTGGCCACTTCCGTCGTCCGGCCGGACACGCTGGAGATCGCGTTGTTCGGCGAGTAGCCGCTTGCGAACCTCATCGACCTGCTCGCGCGCCGCGCGGAGCGTCTCACGCTGCAGCTCACGATCGGTCGCGATGCGCCGGAGCTCGTCGACCACGGCCCGTTCGATCTCGGCCGCCGGCAGGGGCGGCGTCGGGCATGCAGTCGCGCCGCGCTTGACACGCCGGGTACAGGCGAAATAGCGATAGCGGCGGTTGCCGCGGCTTGTGAAGGTGTGCGACATCGCAGCGCCGCAGGCGCCGCAGCGCAAGAGACCACGCAGCAGCGCCCCGTGCCGATTACGATGCGCCGCCGTCGGCGCGACCGCGTTCTGCCGCAGTTGCCGCTGAACACGGTCGAAGACCGCTGCATCCACAATCGCTTCGTGCTGGCCGGCGTGCAGCGCGTCCTTGTGGCGGATGCGGCCGATGAACAGCGGGTTGGCCAAGAGCGCGTGCAGGCGGCCCTTGTCGAAGGCCTGGTTCCCACGCGAGCGCCCGTCGCGCGTCGTCCACGCCTTGCTGCGCCAGCCGCGGCGCTCCAGTTCCGCGACCACCGGCAGCAGCGCGCCGAGTTCGAGATACAGCGCGAAGATCTCACGCACCCGCGCGGCTTCGATCGCGTTGATCACCAACCGCGGGCTCGGGCCCGTGCGATCCACGTCGTAGCCGAGCACCGGCGTGCCGCCGGTCCAACGGCCCCGTTGCCGCGAGGCCGCGAGCTTGTCGCGAATGCGCTCGCCGATCACTTCCCGCTCAAACTCGGCGAAGCTCAACAGGATGTGCATGGTGAGGCGGCCCATCGGCGTGTTCGTGTCGAACGACTGGGTGATCGAGACACACGCCACGCCGTGTTGCTCGAATAACGCGGCGAGCTGGGTAAAGTCGCGGAGCGATCTCGAAATGCGATCGAGCTTGTACGTCAGCACGACGTCGACCTTGCGGGCCTGTACATCGGTAATGAGCCGCTGCAGCGCCGGACGTTCGGTGTTCTTGCCGCTGAAGCCGCCGTCGCTGTAATGCTCGACCAACGCCCAGCCCTTGGAGCGCTGACTGACGATGTACGCGGCGCACGCTTCGTGCTGCGCGTCGAGGCTGTTAAAGGCCTGTCCGAGACGCTCGTCCGACGACGTTCTCGTGTAGACCGCACAGCGCACGGGCGTGGGCGGCGCGGAGCCAGCGGCACGATTCTTCACGGCGTGGCCTCCAGCCCGAAGAACCGGAAGCCGTTCATGTGGTTGCCCGTGATCGCCTTCGCGACCGCGGACAGCGACGTGTACCGCTCGCCTTCGTAGATGAACCCCCCTGCCTCTACCGTCACGGCAAGCGTCCGGCCTTTGTAGCGCCGCGTGGGCACCGTGCCGATCGGCGGCAGACGCGGATCGCTCCGTTCGCGAGCGCGTGTTGCGCCGCCGCCGTCGCCTGCAGGCACGACGGCAGCGCGCGAATGGGCCGCACCCCGACCGGCGCTCGGACCATGTGGCGGCGTGGTCCGCGCTTCCGCCGGATCGGCGAGCTCGGCCGCGCGCTGCCGCGCTCGCTCCGACAGCCCGCCCTCGGCGTTCGCCTGCAGCCGCCACGCGATCCGACGGATCAGGTAGCGCCGATGCCGGCTCCGCGGCGACTCGCCGAACACTTCGACATACTGCGCCTGCAGCTCGCCGACCGTCATCCGCTCCAACCCGGCCAGCTCTTTCGCGAGATTCATGCCTCACCTCCAGCACCCGCCGGCGTTAACCCGGCGGTACGAGGCACACTGAGCGGTGGGTTCGCCGAAACCTCAAGGTGGATTCTGGAGGATGCGGGCGGCGCGCTGGCTATAGCGGGACATTCGGCTTGACTGGCGTACGCGGGCTCCGCTCGCAGCCGGAGGACGGCCCGCGCGAGCAGTGCTGCGACTTCACCGAGCGCGGATTCACCAGGCGCGCCGTCGCCGGGTGCGCGGCCGCGAGTCGGAGCGGACGCTCGGGTGCCCGCCGCTCTTGAAGTGGCGCGCGTCACCGCAGGCCTCCCGCCGTGGGAGGCAATACCCGCCGGGCGTCGATCGCGCGGAGCGCCGATCGCACCTGCTCGGCCTGCTCCGCCGTGAAAAGCCGGACAATGCCGACCCGCGCCGCCTCCTCAAGACCCAAACGCTGGACGGCATAGTCAATGCGATGCAGCGGAACTCCGAACTCACGCGCCAGCTGCCGCGCGGTCCGCAACTCATCGAACGAATGACCGATCCTCATGGGCATCAGAAGTCTCCTGACACCCACGAATGCACGATTTTTGAACTCGGGATCGCGAGTTTTTTAGTCGCAATTTCGAGTCAGCGGGTCGAGATCCCGTCCATCTTCGCAAGGAGCGCACTCTGGTCGCAGCCGTGCGCAGAGATCGGCGCAGGCGACGGCGGAGTATCTACACACTTCGAGTGGCGGCGCAGCCGAACAATCCGCCTGCGTCGAGGTGGAGGTAGTTCGGCATCGATGATGCACAGATCGGAAGAGC
>JBFXAM010000070.1:0-22518 GCA_050184295.1 Phycisphaerae bacterium
GCCGACGATACGGGTGCCATGCCGACGGCTTTTGCGTCGGCATGTCCTCCGGACGCGCGGGCGTACGAGCAGCTTGCGCGGTTGCCAAGCCGACGGCACGCGTGCCAAGCCGACGATACGGGTGCCATGCCGACGGCTCTTGCGGGTGCCATGCCGACGATACGGGTGCCATGCCGACGGCTTTTGCGTCGGCATGTCCTCCGGACGCGCGGGCGTACGAGCAGCTTGCGCGGTTGCCAAGCCGACGGCACGCGTGCCAAGCCGACGATACGGGTGCCACGCCGACGACTCGGGTGCCATGCCGACGTCTATTGCGTCGGCATGCGCCCTGGCCGCGACGGACCGCCGGGAACCCCCCGTTGGCGCCGCGCGATTTCCGCCGATATAATGCCTTGGCACGACCTTCCGACCGGTGTGCCGGGGTGATCATGCTGGCCTGCCTGCGCCGCCCGCGCGCCACTCCTGCTTGCGCACGATCCGGTCGCGCGGACCGCGCGGCGACCGTCGGCGGAATCGCCGCCGACACGATCCGCCGCCCCGCACTCACCGGACCGGCGCCGCTCGCGCTGATTCTCGCGCTCGGCGCAATCTGCGCGACCCCCGCGGCACACGCGGACGTCTTTCACCTGAGCCACGGCGGAACTGTTTCGGGCGAGCTGATTGAAACGACGGCGACGAGTCACGTCGTCCGCACCGTCGTCGGAACGATCGATCTGCCGCGCGACGCCGTCGTCCGCATCGAGCCCGCCCCGTCGCCGTTCGCCGAGTACGACCGCCGGCGTGTCGCGGCGCCGCCGACGGCCGACGCGAACTACGAGCTCGCGGAGTGGTGCGGACAGAACGAGCTGATGGCGGAACGCCGCCGGCACCTGCTGGCCGCGATCGCGCTCGATCCCGACCACGCCGCCTCGCGCGCCGCGCTCGGCTATGTCCGTGTCGGCGCGCTGTGGATCGACGGGCGTGCGTCGTTCGACCCCAAGCGCGCGGAGCGTCCCGCCGAGACGCGGCCCGCCGACGCCGATCGCGAGAACGAGCGCGTCGCCGCCGCGATCCAGATCAACTGGAGCGTGCGCGTCCGCGCGATCCGCAACACGATGCTCGAGAGCGGCTCGGAGCGTTACCAGCGCAGCGGGCGGCTCCAGATCCTCGAAATCCGCGACCCGCTCGCCATCCTGCCGCTTGTCCGCGTGCTCAGCGAAGGCGCGCGCCTCTCGCGGCTCGTGCTGGTCGAGTCCCTCAGCGGCTTCTCCGAGGACGAGGCGACGCTGAATCTCGCCGTGCTCGCGATGGTCGACGCCGACGAGGACGTCCGCCACGCCGCGCTCACGCAGATTCTCCGCCGCAACGACCCGCGCGTCGCCCCGCAGATTCGCAAGGCGCTGCGATCCAGCAGCGATGAGCTCGTCCGCCGAGCCGCGCTCGGGCTCGCGACGCTGCGCGATTCGGCCGCCGTCCCCGACCTCATCGACGCGCTCCGGGCGCGACGCTGGCGCTGGGTCGATGTGCCGCTCGGCCGCTACTTCGGCGAACTGCCGACGATCTTCGCGCGGCCGACGCGGGCCGTGATCGGCCCGGGCTCCAACGTCTTTCACACGCCGCAGATTGGAATGCTCGACGCGGCCGGCGTGTTCGCGGCGCAGAGCCGCCAGCAGTTGCGAAAAGTCACCGTCTTCCGCACCGAGGTGCTGGAGGCGCTGCGCGCGCTTACGGGCGAGGATTTCGGTTTCGACCAGGCCGCCTGGCGGCGCTGGTACGAGGAGCACAAGCCATGACTCATCGATGGACCATCGCGCTGCTTTCAGGCGCCCTCGCGGCGGCGGCGGCGCTCGCTGCCCCGCCGGACGACCACGCGCTCATCGCACAGGCGGCCGCCGACCGCCAACCGTCCGCCGCCCAGCCCGCGCACGTCGCACCGCAGTCCCCCGCCTCGCCGGAGGCGACCGGCGAAGGCGACCTGACGCGCGCCGAGCGCCGCGCCGCGAGCGAACTGCTCCTCGCCAAGGCGCGGCTCGAAGTCGTCCGCGCGCGCAGAGCGATCGTCGCGGAGAAATACCGCGACGCCGCTGTCCGCGCCGTCCGCGTGCTCGACGCGCTTCGCGGACTGCCCGCCGACGTCGACGCCTCCGAGATCGAACTCCAGGCCGAGGGCATCCTCGCCCGCGCGGCGCGCTTCGGCGTCGATCTCGCGTCGCTCACGAAGGTCACCCTCAGCAGCGACAATCCGCCGACCGCCGACGGCGCGCCGGCGTCGGGCCTGCCCGCGGGCGCGTCGTCATCCGCCGGCGAGACGGGTTTCGTCGCGCCGTATCCGCCGCGCCTCGACTCGCAGAGCCGCGCCGCCGCCCGCATCGGCCGCCAGTACGCCGGCGCCGACGCCCGCGACATCGACACGCGCGGCGACGCGGACGCGCTGCGCGAGCGAACGCTCGCGCGCCAGACCGGCGAGACGCCCGGCTATCGGCCGGGACGCGAAGTGGTGGACTCTGACGCGGTGAACGATCGCATCGAGCAGCGCATCCAGTATCAGGACCCGCTCGGCGACGCGATTCACGAAGACGAGCAGCGCCGGCTGGTCGAGGCCGACGAGACGCGCATCGCCGGCGACCGACTCGTGCAGTATCCGCCGAACTGGCCCGAGCTCGTCGCGCGGCGGGCGAAGTGGAAGGATGGTGTGATCGCGCGGACCGCCGGCCAGACCGACAGCCAGGGTCGCGAGTGGTACACCGCGATCTATGACATTCAGGATCTGACGTACGTGCCGCCGGATTTTCTGCCGATCGAGGGCCTGACACTCACCGAAGGCGCCCGCATCGCCGCCGACCGCGACGCGCTGCGCTGGCGCAGCCAGATTTTCGGCGGCTATGCCGACGACCTGGCGATGGGCGTTCCGCTGCTGCGGTTCTTCGGCGGCGTGGACGACCTGGAGTTCCGCGGGCCGAAGTACAGCGCGGAAAAGGCGCGGCAGATCGGCGCGATGGTGCAGCGGTTCCTTCAGCAGCGGAACTTTGAGCCGACGGTGGAGGTCTCGGCGCCGTAGGACGCCTGTGCGGCGCGGTGAAACGCAAATCGCGGGCGAGCGGCGCTCGGCCGACCGCCCGCGATTCGATTTCATGCGGCTGACTGGAGTCGAACCAGCACGAGCTTGCGCTCACAAGGACCTGAACCTTGCGCGTCTGCCAATTCCGCCACAGCCGCGTGGGGGTGCGCTCCCGCCGCCGTTTGCATCCACGGCGGGAACCCATCATCATAAGCAGCTGAGGGCGCGCGTCAAGCACGACGCCCGGCGCGCCCGACGGATCGGGATCTCGTGCGCGAGGCACGGGGCGCGGCGCGACAAGCGCCGGTCGTGTACCGGGCCCGCCGCGTCGCGCGGCGGGTTCGGGTCTCCGGCGCACCCGGGAGCGCCATGCCGACGTTCTTGCGCCGGCTCGCTTGTCTGCACGGTGCAATCGTCGTGTGGCAGCGGCTTTGTAGACGCCTCGTGGCCAGAGAAGGAACCGTGGCATGGCATCCGACCCGTCGCTCGGCTCGCTCTTTCGTCCGCGCGGCCTGAACAAGCGCCGGGTCGTCGTCACCGGCCAGGTCGGCGTCGACAAGAAGCCCTTCCTCGATAAGCTCGCCGCCCTGGCCGCTTCACGCGCCCAGCCGCTCAAGCTCTTTCACATCGGCGACATGATGTATGCCGAGGCGCCCGACGTCGTTCACGGGCGCATCCTCGACCTGCCGCTGGCGCGTCTCAACGCGCTGCGACGGAGCGTGTTCAAGGACGTGCTCAGCGATGTCGAGAGCCACGAAACCGTGGTCGTGAACACGCACGCCGCGTTTCGCTGGAAGCACGGGCTGTTCCCGGCGTTCGACCACGACCAGATGATGAAGCTCGACGCCGACCTGTACATCACGCTCGTCGACAACCTCGACGCGGTGTATGAGCGGCTCTCGCGCGAGCACGACGTACAGCATTCGCTGAAGGACATCATGGTCTGGCGCGAGGAGGAAATCCTCGCGACCGAGGTGCTCGCCAGCGCCGTCCGGGCCCACGGCTGCTTCTACGTGGTCGCGCGCGGAATCGAGGACAGCACGCTCGAGTCGCTCTACCGGCTGATCTTCAAACCCGACACCAAGCGCGTCTATCCGTCGTTCCCGATGACGCACGTGATGGACCTGCCCGACACGCTCGCGGAGATCGACGGCTTCCGCGCCGCGCTGGCTGAGCATTTCATCACCTTCGATCCCGGCGACCTCGACGAGAAGCGACTGCTCTTCGAGGCCGGCGCCGCCACGCAGCGCGGCGAGTCCACGTTCACGCTCGACGTGCACGGCCGCCCGGTGGTGTTCGACGCGCGCGAGGTGACGGGGATCGCCCGCGACATCGACGGGCAGATCTACGCCCGCGATTTCAAGCTGATCGACCAGTCCGACATGATCGTCAGCCTCGTGCCCGAGCTGCCCAACGGCAAGCCGGGGCTCTCCAGCGGCGTGGAGCGCGAGCTGCAACACGCGTACGAATCCACCAAGGAGGTGTACGTGGTCTGGCACCCGAAGGCCGAGCCGTCGCCTTTCATCACCGAGACCGCGACGCGCGTCTTCCGCACAACCGAGCAGACGCTGGAGCACTTCCAGAGCCAGGGCTACATCGGCGCGTTTCAGAAGCCGCTCTTCAATCTCTCCCAGCCGCGCGAGCGCGGGCGGTTTGGCTGAGCCGGTTTTCGATATCTGGATTCGAGAGCCGGCGTACCGGACACGGTCTGATGACTGCGTTCGAATTCGTCGTCTGGAGTCGCGGGGTCTGGGGTGTGGGCGCCCGGCGACGCGGGTCTGAATCGACCGTCCGTGCCGGTCTTACCGCGCTCCGACGCCAATGATGAGCACGTCACTGCCGTCGAGCGTGAACTTCGGCCCGCCGATGAGCTGGAACTTGCCCGGTGCGATCGTGAAGCCGGCGGATTGAAACTCGCGATCCTTGCCGTCGATGCGCTTGCTGATCACCACGCGCACGCAGACTGATTCCTTCTTGCGCTCGCGCGGCGTCACCTCGACGCGGTAATCCTGGAGCAGATCGACCGCGCAGCCCGTCCCCGCCGCGGCCTTGCAGTTGCCGTCTCGTTCGAGCTTGTAGCCGGTGAATTTAAAGCTCTTGCGCAGCTCGTCGATCAGCGGCTTGAGTTGCGGCGACACGTCGGTGTTCTTGGTCGTCGCGCGGATCGCCAGCACGCGCACCTCGACCGTTGCCGCTTCCTGGGCGGCGACGATCAGCGGCGTCAGCAGCGCGACGCCGGCGGCGAGCGTTCGGCACCAGCGCCACCCGGCGGCTTGGGCGCCGTTGACGGCGGCGGCCGCCACGCGGGGCCGTGCGGCGGTCAGGTCGGCTCGCGCGTGCGTCATGGTCAGGTTCCTCCGTTGGCGCCGTCGATCACCCAGATGATCGCCACGTCGTGCTCGCCGCCGGTCGACACGAGCATGGTGGTGCCGCCGTCGAACACCTGCATGTCGTCGATCTCGACGTGGGTCGCGAGCTGCAAGGGCCACGCGGTCGCCGGCGCGGGGGCCTGCGACAGGCTCCACGCACTGACCATTATCGCGCAGGCGGCGGCAAACGCCAGTGGCCGCCAGCGCCGGTCGGGGTGCAAGCGCAGCAGCGGCGCGGGCGCCCGCTCCGCCTCGTCGACCGCGTGCTCGATCGCCGTCCACATCCGTTCCCACCGCGCCCGCGGCGGGGCCAGCGCCGCGCCCAGCTCGGCGTGCACGCGATGCAGCCCGTCGTCGCGCGGGGCGCGCGCGATCGCGAGCCGCGCGGCACACGGCCGGCACGTGTTGAGGTGGGCCTCGAGCATGGCGACGCGGTCGGTCGAGAGTCGCTCGAACTGTCCTTCCGCCGCCAGCGCCAGCGCGTCGCGCAGCAGCTCGCAGGCGAGCGTTGCGTTGCGCGAGTTCTCGGGGCCAAGCCGTGTCATGGCATCACCCGTTTCTTGGTCTTCTCCGCCCGCTCGGCGCCGGGCGCGAGGTCGGCGAGCAGGTCGCTCAGCCGCCGCCGGGCGTGAAACAGCCGACTCATCACCGTTCCGATCGGCACTTCCAAAAGCTTGGCGATCTGGTCATACGTGAACTCGCCCTCCGCGTACAACGCGAACACCGCCCGTTGCTCGATTGGCAGCTCCTCCAGCGCCCGCCGCAGCCGCTCACCCAATTCGCGCCTCTCGATCGCCGCGTCGGCGTCCGCCGCGTTGGGCGCCGGCGGGTCCGGCGGCTCGCGGTCGTCGTCATTGCGGCGGTCGAGCGACGCGGCCCGTCGCACCCGCCGCGATCGCAGCAGATCGAGCGCGCGATTCGTAACGATTCTCAGCAGCCACGTCTTGAATGCCGAATCGCGCTGAAACGACGCCAGACTCTCGAACGCCTTGACGAACGCGTCCTGGACCACGTCGAGCGCGTCCTCGTTCCGGGCCGTGATCCGCAAGGCGGCGCGATAGGCGGCGTCGCGGTGACGCTCAAACAGCACCCGCCGTGCGCCGCGGTCGCCGGCGGCGGCCCGCTCGACGAGTTGCAGGTCTGTCGGTTCGACGGGTGAGGTCATCCGCTTATTTACAGAAACCGGTACCGCGATTGTTCATTTTGACGCCACCCCGCATCTTACCGGACATCGGCTGGAATTCTCGGCCGGCCGCCGGCGACAGTCGATACGAACCGGGCGTTTGCGCGTCGCAGGACTTGCGGGACGCGAACGGCCGCCGCGACGCGAAACCTCGCGGGCAATGTGGAAACTGCAGGCAACCGGTGCGACGCGCGGGCGGTGATTTCGTAACCCGGACCGAGTGTCCGCCACCGCCGCACGACATCCGGGCCTATCTCTCCGGCCGTGCTCGCTGTGTGCTCTGTGGCACGCTATTTCTCTGTCGCGCTTTCTCCGCATGTGTCGGTATGTGCGTTCGCGGGGAAGCGCGCGGGGGACGTGCTCGCGGCGCGCGTTGAATAACGAGCCGCAACCCCGCGTCGAATCTCACCGAGCATCGCGATCCGCCACGAGCAGCGTGCCACGGGCGAACGCGAAACCCGCGATGCCGCGGAGACTCGATCATGAAACGCCTGCTCGTTCTCACCGTCGCCGCCGCCCTCGGCGCCGCGGCTCCCAGCTTCGCCGGCGAAGCCACTGCGATCTCAACCGCGGTCGGTGGCGGGTCGGCCAGCGCCACCGCGACCGCGACCGGAAACGCCAACTCGCTCGCGATCGCCGGCGCATCGCGCGGCGGGCGTGCGATCGCCAACAGCGACGCCCGCGCTACGCGCAACGGCTACGCGGACAGCCGCTCGACCGCCGCTGCCGACCGCGGGCTGGCGGTGAGCAACTCGACCGCGAATGCCGACGCGGCCTTCGGCGGCGTTGCGATCGCGGACAGCGAGAGCCTCGCCGCGACGGTCGGCGGTGTCGCCATCAGCCACAGCGACGCGCAGGCCACCGGCGCTTTCGGCGGGCGCGCCGACAGTCGCTCCGCCTCGATCGCGCTCAGCCGCTACGGCGTCGCGACCAGCGACAGCCGTGTCGTCAGCAACGGACTCTTTGGCGGACACGCGGCCGGCGTGAGCGACTCGATCGCCGACAGCACGCGCGGCGGCGTCGCCGACAGCCGGGTGCGCGTGATCTCCGACGCGCGATTTCACGCGCGGGCGGAGGCCGACGGTGTGGGTCGGGCGATCAGCGGCCGCGGGTTCTTCGCGCCGGCGAGCGTGCGGGCGGAGAGCCGGGCACGGGACTTCGGTCACAGCCGGTCGCGCGCCGTGATGGTTCAGGTGCGGCCGTAGCGGCGCCGCGGAAGATTTTGACACGGAATCCCGGTTGGAACTCAACAGCCCGGAGGGCGCCCGACCGGCGCGAGAGTCCGTCGGTCGGGCCTCCTTACGCGCGCCGTCATCAACGGGGGCGCTCTACCAGCGTGCCTGGCAGCGGCCGACGCCTGGCGCCGCTGACTTCCGCATTCTGCGCTTCCGCTTCGCGAAGCGCGTTGCCGGTTCGTGCCGCCTCAACGCTCTCGAATCACCCAGCAATCCAGCGCCGTATCCTGCGAGACCCGCACGCGGAACGCATTGTCGCCCTTTTGCAGATCGGCCTCGCCGACCTGGTACAGCCCGTCGTTCTCGCGCGCGTAGGTCAGTGTCGCCGCGGGTGACTTGTTCGGGCCTTCGATTTCGATCGTCCCGAAAGGCCGGCGCGGGTGAACGCGCAGGGCGACGCTCACCTTCTGCACTTTCTTCGATGGCACGTTGATCGTCACCCACTCGCGCGACGTGATCATCACCGCGGCGCCGTTGCTGAACTCCACCGCGCCCGCGTACCTCTGCGTCAGCTCGTGCCCCCAGCCCTGCCCCGGAACATTGCCCTCAATCTCCGATGCGCCCGGCCACACGAGTGTCGGCGGCGTCACGTCGTCGGCCTTCAGCGGCTTGAAGTGATCCGCCGCGCCGGGCTCGCCGTACCAATATGCCAACCCGCCGTAATACACATCGCGGCGATTGCCGACCTGGCGGTTCTCGAAGTTGAGCGCGATCGACTTGTGGAACGGCACGCTGTCCGCGAGTAGCCAGCGATAGGCGCTGTGCTTTCCAAACGGGCCGACGTTGGTCACGCCATGGAGCGCGCCGTGCGACGCGTGCAGCGGCGCGGTGTCGCCGAAGAACGCCGCCGTGTCGACGCCGGCGAAGCTGCGGGCGGCGTCGCCGTCCACCGTCAGCTTCTCGGGCCCGTCGCCCCACCAACTCTCGCGCGGGCAGTCGGTGTTGAGCAGGACGCCGACCAGGCGCCCGCGGCCGCTCGTCTCCAGCACGCGGAACTCGCTGGTCTTGCAGGGATCGTCGCGGCGGTAGCGGGCGTTGAACTGTAAGGCGCCCTTGGGCGGCGCCGCGCGCTCGACGCGCAGGTAATACGTCAGGTCGAAGTGCGCGTCGCTGAGGTTCTCAATCTCCAGCTTCGCGCTCTTCTGAAACGGCATCGGAAACAGGCAGTACATGAACTTGTTTTCGGCGATCTTCTCGGCCGGCACGTCGAGCCACCCGTCGGTGCCGATCGGCAGCGCGCGAAATGCCGCCGGGTTGAACCCGCAGCCGAAGAAATCGACCAGCGGCGCCTCCACGGCGGGCCGCTTCTGGTCGTCAAACGTGATCCGCAGAATGCAGCGGTGCAGCGTGTACAGTTGGCGCGCCGCGCGGCGGTCGGCCAGATTGACATACAGCGCGCGGATGACACCGGGACCGGCGAGCGTCTCGGTCACGGTCGCGCCCTTGCGCAGCTCGGTCGACGCCATCACCGGCATCAGCTTGCGCCCGCCAAAGAGCTGCTTCTGCGAGTAGCCGTCGGCGAGCGTCTCGGCAGTCTCGGCGAGCGCGGCCTGGGCCGCTTCGTCGAGGGTTTTGGAAAAGGTGGTGACGGCGGTGTTCGCGCCGAACGTCGTGTACGACACGTGGTACGCCGACGCGCTGTCCTTCACCATGAGTTTCACGCGGGTCGCGAAACCGATCGGAAAGTAGCAGACGTGCCCGCCTTCGTTTGCGGTTTCGTAGACGAGCGGCGCGGCGAATGGAGGCACGGCGCCGGTGAACAGGCTGGCGAAGGGCTCGTCGATCACCGTTTCGCCGTCGAGCACGATGCGCATCTGCCCGCTGGGACGGTCGGCCCAAATGCGTGTGAGTACGCCCGGACCAGTGACTTCCGCGACGACGTCCCAGCCGTCGGGGTCGCTCCGCAAATAGCGCGGCGTGGCGTCCGCGGCGTCGGTCGCGGCCGCCGCGGTCGTTGGCGTGGCGCCGCGGCCCGCAAAGAAGCCCGCGGTTTCGCCGGGCAGGGGCGGGAGCATCAACCGATCGAGCGCGACGAGGCGCTCGAGCAGGTCGGCCTGGGTGAGCGCGTCGCCGGCGGCCGGCGGCGGCGAGACCGCCCGCAGCAGCGCGAGGCCGAGAGCAACGCGGAGAAGCGAACGAGTCATCGCACACCCCACAAAGGCGGAATGAGGCGGGTCGCGCGGCGCGCGGCGGGCGCGTCATCCGCTGTGCTTAAAGAGAATCACGTCGCCGTCCTGGACGACGTAGCTCTTGGGTTCCTGACGCACTTTTCCGGCGGCTTTAGCGTCGCGCATCGAGCCGGCGGCGACGAGGTCTTCATACGAAACCGTCTCGGCCTTGATGAACCCGCGCGCCAGGTCGGTGTGGATCTTGCCGGCGGCCTCGACCGCGGTGAACCCGCGCGGGATCGGCCAGGCGCGGACTTCTTCAGGGCCGGCGGTGAGAAAGTTGATCATGTGCAGCGCGTCGAAGCACGCGCGGACGATGCGGTCGCGGGCCAGCGCCTGGATGCCCCAGCCCGCCATGAACTCCGGGCGGTCCTTGGGGTCCATCTGGATCAGGTCGGCCTCCAGCGGCGCGCAGACCGCGAACGTCGCCGCCGCCCCGGGCGCCTCGAACGCCGGCGGACGCCCCACCTCGCTCTCGCCCACGTTTAACACGACGACGATCGGCTTGAGCGTGAGAAAACCGAAGCTGCGAATCATCTTCTCTTCTTCGCCCGGCTGGACGATCTCGCGCAGCGGCTTCTCGCTTTCGAGGGCTTCGCGGCAGCGCAGCAGCAGCGCCAGCTCGCGCTTGTGCTGCTCCTGGTCCTTGCTCGGCTTGGCGACGGACTTTTCCAGCTTCTCGACGCGGTTGGAGCAGATTTCCAGGTCGGCGAGCAACACCTCGTCGCGCAGTTGCGAGAGGTCGCGCCGCGGATCGACGCTGCCGCGATGCGCCGGCACCGCGTCCGACTCGAACGCCCGCAGCAGCATCGCGAGCGCATCGACTTGCCGCAATGTCGGCAGGTGGCGCGTCAGGCCGGCGTGCTCGCTCTCGCCCTCGGTGCTGCCGGGCAGATCGACGAATTCCATGTTCGCTTCGGTGCGTTTCTTGGGCTCGTACGACTTTTCGAGCCAGTCCAGACGCGGCTCGGGGATGCGCACCGCCGCCAGGTTCTCATGCGCGAGCTGCAACTGCTCGCGGGCCAGCCCGGACAACGCGATAAACAGAGTGGTCTTTCCGGACTGCGGAAACCCGACGATCCCGACGCGCATGCCCGCTCCTGTCACGTATCAAACCCGCACGCCCCCACCTCAACATTGAGTCGCCGGGCTGCCGAGATAGAATACCGGGCCGGTGCGCACGCGCGTAGCCGCGCCCGATCCCACGGCCGTCGGACCTTGACCATGACGCGATCGCATTCGAGACTCTCCGCGGCGGCTTGCGGCGTCGTTCTTGCGCTCGGTTATCTGACCGGCTGCGGCGTGATGACGGTTCCGGACGCGATCAGCGCGAACGGCGACGAGGTCGATCGCATCCGCAACAACACCAGCCTGTCCGTCCAGGAACGCCGCCGCCAATTGGGAGAACTCGGCCTGTCGCAGCTTACGATCAACGCGCTGCTGCAATCCGAGCGGCTCGGCAACCAGTTCGGCGGCGACCTGCGGAGCGCGCACGCAAAGGTCGCGGGCGCGCAATACGACCAGCTCACGCCCGACGAGATTCAGATTTTCGTGGACGCCGTGCGAATCGAGGATTCGACGATCACCGTGCAGGTGACGGACTCGAACGCGCAAGCGACGCGCGACCTTTTCGTGAACCAGCGCATCCGAAACGCCGACGAATTGTCACAGTTCCTGAGCAATCCCGGCAACGAGCTGCCCGCCGGCATCCCCGACGGGCTGCTGCAGCCGGTGTTCGTGGATTTTGATCCCGATCGCGTGATTGATCAGATCGGATGACGCTCCGACTTCGCGGACAACCTCTTTTTTGGAGTTTGGGAATGAAGACGCGTCGGGTTTTCGGATGGATCGGCCTGGCGGCGGCGGCGTGCGCGAACCTCGGCGGATGCCCCATGGCGTCCACCTGCGACGAGTCCAATCTGCTCGCGGTGATCCCTGCGATCGAGAAGATCAACGGCTGCGGGCTGAAAGAGCTTACGTCGTGCGACGTGCTTGTGCTCGCGAACGCGATCGAGACCTTCGCCCAGGACGTGCAGCTCGACATCGGCGTGCAGGACGCGGACGCCGTCGTTGAGTTCATCCACGCCAACAACCTGGTCTGCCTGGAGGACATCGAGCGCCTGCTGAACGAGGCGATTCTGAACCCCGGCAGCGTCGTGATCCCCGACAGCGTCTTCGAGCTGCTCATCCGCCACGCGAACGACTTTGCCGGACTGCAGGAAGCGGTCGGCGGCGCGCTGCCCGGCTGATCCGGGCGCGCTCGCCTGCGTGACGAATCCCGTGCGGCCGGCCGCGCGATAGTCTTGTCGCGTTCCGTCTCGCGAACCCGCGCGGAGCCGCTTGTCGCCCGTTGCGTTTTCGGTTCTTCTGACGCGCGATGCGATCGGGCGCGGCCGCCGGCACTCCAATCCCAGAATCCGCGAACACCGGCGCGGACGCGGTTCGCGCGAACGCCGCTTTATCGCGTGCCGATCGCGCCCAAATGATCTTTGCGCTGATCGCGACGCTCGCTGGCCTGGCGCTGTCGCTCTGGATGGCGGCGCTCTCGGACGGCGTGCACCACGACGACGACCTGGTCCACCTGCTCTACGCGCGCTGGTCGTTCGACTACCCCGCCTACCTGCTGCACGAATGGGGCCGCCCCGGCTTCACCGTGCTCTACGCCATCCCCGCACAGTTCGGGTGGTTCGCAAGCCGGGCATTCAGCGGCGTGCTCACGGCCCTGACCGCGTGGTGCGCGTTCCGCATCGCGCAGCGGCTCGGCGCGCCGCGCGCGTGGACCGCGCCGGCATTCGTCTGGCTCCAGCCCATGACCTTCACGCTCAGCTATACGACGCTGACCGAACCCGTGCTCGCGCTCTACCTGGCGCTCGCGATGCGCCTCTTTCTCGCACGCCGCTTCGCTTGGAGCGCGGCGGTCGTCTCGCTCTGCGCCGTTACGCGACACGAGGCCCTGCTCTTTCTCGCCCTCTGGGCGGCCGCGCTGTGGCGCGAGCGCCGGCCCTTGCGCGAGTGGCTGCCGCTGGCGTGGGCGCCGCTGGTTCACAACGTCCTGTCGCATTTCTATCTCTGGGAGGCGCCGCTGATGATGTTTCTGCGGCCGGCGCCTACCGACGAATACGGCTCGGGCGCGTGGTGGTCGATGCTGGCGCGCTGGCCGCTCGCCGCCGGCGTCGGTCCGCTCCTGCTGGGCTGCGTCGGCGCGCCGCTGTTGTTCCGAACCCGCGGCGGCGCGCTGTGGGTCGCGTGCGGAGCCGCTTACTTCGTAGCGCACAGCGTACTGTATCGCTATGGTCTTTTCGCCACGGGCGGCTACTACCGCTTCCTCGCGCCGCTCGCGCCGCTGCTCGCGACGGGCGCCGCGGCGGCGCTCGGCGCGTTTGCGGCGCGCGGGCGCGACGCCGAGCGCCGCGCGATCGCGTTGCTGCTCGCGCTGGCGGGAGTCACGGGGATCTTGTGGGCGGCGATCGAGGCCGAAACGCCCGACTGGCTCGCGTGGTTGCTCGTGTGGAGCCGCTACGGCGCGCTGGGGATGATCGCGCTGTGCGTTGGGTGTGCGATCGTCGCGACGCGCGCACGCGGCCTGCTCCGGCGCGTCGCGCTCGCGCTCCCGCCGCTCGCGCTGGTTGTGCTCACGTTCTGGCAGCCGGTGCTGGCGCGCGGCGTGCAGCCGCCGTTCACGCAGTGCGCGCCGCTGCGGCTTGTGGACGATCAGTTGCTGGTGCGCGAGGCGGTGGATTGGCTGCGGGAGAGTCACCTCGCCGATCGCACGGTCGTCGCGGCGAATCTCTGGGTTTACGAGTTCCTCGGCCGCTCGCTGACGCCGTTTCGCCCGAACACGCGCCAACAGTTGGAGCAGTTGAAGCCCGGCGAGCTGTTCCTGTGGGATCGACGATACTGTCCTTCGCCGGCACACCGCATTCCGCTCGAAGAACTCGAACAGCGCGCCGATCTCGCGCTGCTCTGGCACGGCGGCGAACATCCCCGCGACGGCGTGTTCTGCTATATTTTCGAGCGGCGGCCGACGCCGTAACGCTCCGGGCGCGCGTCGCGCCGCGCGGTCCGGCTCGCCACGCAGGAATCCCCCGATGTCGATTGCCGAAACAGATTCGTCCGGCGGCCCTGCGACACCCATCACGACACCGGGCGCTGGCGCGGCGGCCGTTACCGCCGATCACGCTCCGTCGCCGAAGCCAATCGTCCGCTGGCTGCTGGTCGCGCTCGCGTTTGGCGGCTGGTGGGTCAGCTTCGATCTGTTCAAGCTCAGCATCGGTGGCGCTGCGTCGAATCCGCTGCTGCAATCGTCCTGCGGCGGGACGACGACGAGCGGCCGGCCGAACGATTGCCTTTCCGTGCTGCTGTCCGAGCGGGCGCGGGTCGGCGTGTCGGTGGATGCCCAGGGCAATGTCCGCCGCGGACCGCCGTGGGCCGGTGTGGGAATGGCGTATTTCGCGTTCGTGGGCGTGTGGTTTCTGCTCGCGGGGCTGCCGACGCGCGGACGCGTCGTGTGGCACCTCCTCGTCGGCGCAGTCGTGCTGATCGGCGCCCTCGTGTCGTGGCATCTGCTTGGCGTGATGGCTGCGGAGCTGAAGCGCTGGTGCCCCGGCTGCGTTGCGGCGCATGCGCTGAACGCGGCGATTCTCCTGCTCGTGATGGTCGGGTTCCCCTGGCGTCGCCCGCGCCCCGCGCGGTTGCCGCGGCCGGCGCACGGGCTGGCGCTCGCGGCGTCGTGGGCGGCGCTCGCGACCGGCGTCGGCAATCTGCTGGGCACGACGCTCGGCTACGTCGGCAGCACGTGCAGCCAGCTCAAGGACGAATACGAGAAGATCGTGAGCGATGCGGAGTTTGCGAAGTGGAAGTATGAGCGCCAGGCTCCCGCGACGATCCCGCTGCGCGACGACGAGGCGTTCGTCGGCGCGCCCGACGCGCCCCGCACGATCGTCGCGTTCGTGGACTTTCAATGCGGCGCCTGTCGCCGCGCGAGCGACATGGTGAAACAGGCCGCCGACGCGCATCCCGGCCGCGTGCGCGTCGCGTACCGCCACTTTCCGCAGGATGTCTCGTGCAACCGGCACTTTGAAGGCGTGGGACACCCCGCCGCCTGCGACGCCGCCACCGCCGCCGAGGCCGCCCGCATCGTCGGCGGCGCCGCGGGCTATCTCGCGATGCACCGGCTGCTCTATGAGAGACAGCGCGATCTCGAAACGCGGCGCTTCGCCGACTGGGCCGACGAGATCAAGCTCGACACGGCCGCCTTCCGCGCCGCGCTGACCCAGCCCGCGATCGCCGAGCGCATCCGCGAAGACATCGAGCTTGGCCAGGCGCTGGGCGTGCGGGCGACGCCGGCGGTCTTCCTCGACGGCCGGCGGGTGGAGTACTGGAGCAAGCCGGAGACGTGGAACGCGCTGCTGGCCGCGAGATGACGTGCGCGTGGTTTGACGTGTTCGGCAGTGGCGGAACGCCGTTCGCACCGGCGGGATGCCGATGCTCCCGGGGCGCATGGCAAAAGCGTTTCGCCTACGCGTGAATCGCCCGGCGATCGACCGCGAGTGCGGCCTCTTTCAGCGCTTCGGCCAGCGTCGGATGGGCATGCGGGCAGCAGGTAGGGCAGGTCGATCCGCGCGGGGAATGCGTCGATCGCGCGGGCATGTCACGCGGATCGACCTGCCCCTCATATCACAACCGCACCCCAACGGCAGGTCGCAAACGGCCGCGACCTGCCCTACCTGGTTCGCCGCACGCGGCTCACGCGTGAATCGCCCGGCGATCGACCGCGAGTGCGGCCTCTTTCAGCGCTTCGGCCAGCGTCGGATGGGCATGCGAGCAGCAGGTAGGGCAGGTCGATCCGCGCGGGGAATGCGTCGATCGCGCGGGCATGTCATGCGGATCGACCTGCCCCTCATGTCACAACCGCACCCCAACGGCAGGTCGCAAACGGCCGCGACCTGCCCTACCTGGTTCGCCGCACGCGGCCGCGTGTGCGGGACCGCACGCACGGCCTCGCGAAGCGCGTGGACGGCGCCGGGCGCGCTCGCGTCGGCGGAGCGACGCCAGTACGCTGGAGCGATGATTCGCGAGCCGGTCCGCGACCACTCTCCCCGTTCGAGCGATGCGCAGTCGGCGTTTTCGCCGCCGCAGTCCGGCCCTGCTGACGCCGCGGGAATTGCCACGTTTCTCCGCCGGCTCGGCCCCGCGGGCGTGCTCGCCGGCATTGCCGCGTTTCTGCCCGCGATCGGCGGGTTTGTCCTGCTCGGCACGCTCACACCCGTCGGCAACTGGCTGCGCTCGCACGGCGATGTCGGCGGGATCGCGCTCTATGTCGCCGGCTTTGCGATCTTCAGCGGGCTCGCGTTGCTGCCCACCTACGCGCAGGCGATCCTCGGCGGCTGGGCGTTCGGCTTCGCGATCGGCTTTCCCGCGGCGCTCGGCGGGTTCGCCGGCGGCGCCACCGTCGGATACGTGGTGGCGCGGTTCGCCTCGGGCGACCGTGTGATGAGGATCCTCGACGAGCACCCGCGCTGGCGGGCCGTCTACGACGCGCTGCTGGCCGGCCGGTTCTGGAAGCAGCTCGGCATGATCACGCTGCTGCGCCTGCCGCCGAATTCGCCCTTCGCGATGACCAACCTCGTGCTCGCCGCCACCAAGGTCCGCTGGACGCCGTTCGCGATCGGCACCGTAATCGGCATGGCGCCGCGCACCGCGCTGGCGGTGTATCTGGCGAGCGGGCTGCGCGATCTGAGCGACAAGCCGAAGGAGTCGTGGTGGTTTTTCGCCGCGAAGATTGGCGTGACCATCGCGGTCGTGGTCGTCATCGGGCTGATCGCACAGCGGGCGGTGCACAAGGCCACGGGGCAGAGTCCGGGCGCGCCTGCGCCGTAAACCGTCAACCACGACTGCGCAGCGTCCCGCTGAGCCGCGGACATCCGCCCGCGCGGACGCGCGCCATGTCGTACGCCGCGGATTCGCACATCGCGCGCTGGCCGCCGGCCACGCTACGCCGACCGCGCTGCGCCGGCGTCGAATTCGAACTTTTCGGGATAGTGTCGATAGAGCAACCCGATCAGCCGCGACGTGACGTAGCCGGTGTAGAACGCCGCCCCCGTGGTAAACACGAGATAGGCATAGACTTCGGCGATCGAGGCGGCGCTGGGCGAGGGCGAGTTCGACACGGCGAGTTTCATGACCCAACCGGTGGCGGCCAGCATTGCGAGCACGAGCAGGTATGGAAGTCCGAGCCGCATCGCGACGCGGACGATGCGGTCGGGGCGCATCAGGACATCGACCGCGCTGCGATTCGCCGCCATCAGCACCGTCGCCGGCCACAGAATCCACCCGAGGTACGTCGCAACCTGCATCAGCACGCCGCGCGACGCCGCGTCGAGCTCGTTGCTCAGCGCCCGGGCCGCGATCGTCGGGATCGAGCAGATGCCCGAAACGAGCAGCAGCCAGAACGCCGGCCACAGCACGTCGTTGTAGAAGTCCGTCTCGATGATCGTGCGCGGCAGCTCGTCGACGCCGAACGCCGTCGTCTTCAGCACCTGCCAGCAGTAGGCGAGAACGAACGCGAGCAGCACGAGCATCAGGCACAGCGGAATGACAAAGAACACCCACGGGATGAGCAGCACAATCGTCAGTGCGAGCGCGAAGAGCGCCGCCCGCGCGACCAGGGCGATTGCGTTCCGCGGGCGAAGCGCCAGCGCGAAGCTGATCAGCGCGTCGTAGACAAACGACCGCTTTCCGGGCGCGACCTCGTCGAACTCCGCCTCGTTGCCGATCGCCGCGACCGGCCGGTCCATCGGCCGGCCCGCGAGCGCGCTCGCCAGCAGCGCGTCCTCGTGCGAATACGCGACGCCTTCCGCGAGCCCCGGGCGGCTGCCACGCGCCGCCGGCCGCACCGCGCCCTGGTCGATCAGGATCGCCTCTTTCGCTTCCTGCGACTCCACCGCGAGCGGAACCGCCGCGCCGCCGCTCAGCGCCGCGACCAGGTCGGCGCGGTCGATCGTGATGACGCGACCGCAGCCCGGACATTTCACCGCCGCCCCCGGCAGCGGATTGCGAATGCGATAGCGCTTGCCGCAAGCACAGTGACCGCGGACGACGGGATCGTTCGGCGGTGGAAGATTGCTCGACATGCCCGGTCGGCTCCGAACGGAAACGGGACGCACTCGCGGCCGATTGTAAGCGCACGGCCAAGCCAGGCGCGAGTCAAATTGCGTGTTCGCTTCCGAGGGAGAATCGGATCAGCGGGGGCGCTCCGCGCGACGCGCATCAGAGCCGCAGGCGCAAGCCTGCGACGGCGGTGGCGACAGCCCGCGACGGCGACCAGAGCCTGCGACGGCGGCGCAAGAGCGACCGCCACGCGAGAATCCACGCCCGACAGGCCGCAACGCCGTTTCGCCGGCGCCCGATCCGCTTCCGCGGGCCCCTCCGACGTCGATCCGGATAGCCAACCGAATCGCGGGCTCGCGCCCGCGGCTCTGATTGCGCCCGCGGCTCTGATTGCGCCAGCGGCTCTGATCCCGTCCGCGACCACGCCAGCGGTTCTGACCTCTCCAGGCTGCGACCGCTCACCGCGAGCCATCGGCGACGCCCTGCTCCCATCGACCGCGACCCATTGGCGACGCCGCGCTCCCGCCGTACATTCGTCGCACCATGCCGACCCCCCGCTCTCCACGCATCACGCTCATCGGCGGCGGTCTCGGCGGCGCGCTGCTCGGCGCGTTTCTGGGCCGCGCCGGGTATGAGGTCGACCTGTTCGAACGCCGCGCCGATCCCCAGGCGGGGCAGTTTGTCGGCGGGCGCTCGATCAACCTCGCGATTTCAACGCGCGGGCTGCACGCCCTGCGCGGCGTCGGGCTCGCCGACGAGATCCTCGCAAACGCGATCCCGATGCGCGGGCGGATGATTCACGCCCGCGACGGCACACTGCACTTTCAGCCGTACGACAAAGACCCGACGCGCTGCATTCACTCGATCGGCCGCGGCGCGCTCAACCAGGCGACGATCACGGCCGCCCGGGCGATGCCGAACGTCCGCGTGCACTTCGACCAGCGCTGCGTCGACGTCGATCTCGACCGCCCCGCGGCGCGCCTCGTCGCGAGCGCCGGCGGCGCGCCCCGCGAAGTCGAAAGCGACCTGCTCATCGGCGTCGACGGCGCGTTCTCCGCGGTCCGGCGCGCCATGCAGCGCCTTGATCGCTTCAACTACTCGCAGGCTTACCTGGAGCACGGCTACAAGGAGCTGACGATTCCGCCGGACGCGGCCGGCGCGTTCCGCATGGAGCGCCACGCGCTGCACATCTGGCCGCGCCAGAGCTTCATGATGATCGCGCTGCCAAACCCCGACGGCTCGTTCACCTGCACGCTCTTCTTTCCGTTCGACGGGTCGCTCAGCTTCGCGGCGCTGCGCACCGACGACGACGTGCGGCGGTTTTTCGACGCGCAGTTTCCCGACGCCGTCCCGCTCATGCCCACGCTGCTCGAGGACTATCGCACCAACCCGACCGGTTCGATGATGACGGTCCGCTGCGCGCCGTGGCACCACGAGGGCCGCGTCGCGCTGCTCGGCGATGCGGCCCACGCGATCGTTCCCTTCTTCGGACAGGGCGCGAACGCCGCGTTCGAGGACTGCACCGTGCTCGACGAGTGCCTGCGCGCATCCGCCCCCGACTGGCGTCGGGTCTTCGATGATTACCAGCGGCGGCGCAAGCCGAACACGGACGCGATCGCCGATCTGGCGGTGGCGAACTTCGTGGAGATGCGCGACAAGACGGGGTCGGCGGCGTTCCGGATGTACAAGCGCGTCGAACGGACGCTGCACCGCGCGTTTCCGGCGTGGTATACGCCGCTCTACACGATGATCTCATTCTCGACGATTCCGTACGCCGACGCCGCCCGTCGAGCGCGCCGCCAGAACCGCGTCGCCGCGTGGCTGGCGGGCGTGCTGCTGATCGTGCTGACGGCGTTCATCACGAGCTGCTGGTTGCGGCTGCGCCGCTGAGTCGCGCCCCGCGACGCGAGGGATTCGCTCATGACGCTGACCTATGCGAGCTATCTTCGGCTCGACGAACTGCTGAAGCTGCAACAGGCGCGCTCCGACCCGCCGGAGCACGACGAAATGCTCTTCATCGTCATTCACCAGGTCTACGAGCTGTGGTTCAAACAGCTCCTGCACGAGCTGGACAAGATCAAGCGCGACTTCTCCAGCAACGATCTCTACGGCGCGATCGCGACGTTTCAGCGCGTCCGGATGATCCTCAAGACCGCCGTCGGCCAGCTCGACATCCTCGAAACCATGACGCCGATGTCGTTCGCCAGCTTCCGCGACCGGCTCGAGACCGCGTCGGGCTTCCAGTCCACGCAGTTCCGCGAGTTCGAGTTCGTGCTCGGCTACAAGCGAACGAACGTCTTGCGCTACGTCGCCGACGACCATCCCGCGCTGCCCGCGCTGCGCCGCCGGCTCAACGAACGCTCCCTCTACGACCACTTCTATGACTTTCTCGAACACAACGGGGTCGCGATTCCCGCCGAACTGCGCGCCCAGTCGCCCGACGCGCCGACCGCGCCGAACGAGCAGATTCAGGCCGGGCTGCTGAAGCTCTACCAGACGCGGCGCGACCTGGTGATTCTGTTCGAGCTCATGACCGACGTCGACGAAGGGCAACAGGAGTGGCGCTATCGCCACGTGAAGATCGTCGAGCGCACGATCGGCGCGAAGCAGGGCACCGGCGGCTCGCCGGGCGTCGCGTTTCTCAAGGACTCGCTCTTCAGACCCGTGTTTCCCGACCTCTGGACGATCCGTCACCAGATGTGAGCCCCAGCGCGTTCCGCCCCGCCGTCCAAGCCGATAGGATGACGCGGGCGCGCCGTCCGGGCGTTCGGCCGAGCCGCGCCGGTTTCTCCCCGCTGGGCCCGCGCCGATGGAACTTGTCTACCCGTTCATCGACTTCTTCATCCACATCGACAAGCACCTGCTGGAGATCATCCAGCACTACGGCGCGTGGACCTACCCGATCCTCTTTCTGATCATCTTCCTGGAGACCGGCGTCGTCGTCACGCCGTTCCTTCCCGGCGATTCGCTGCTCTTCGCCGCCGGCATGTTCGCCGGAATGGGCCTGCTCAACCCCCACGGCCTCTTTGCCTTGCTGGCGCTCGCCGCGGTCCTCGGCGACACGGTCAACTACGCGCTCGGCCACCTCATCGGCCCACGCGTGCTGCGCGACAACAACTCGCGCATCTTCCGTCGCGAGTACCTCGACAAGACGCACGCCTATTTCGAGAAATACGGCGGCATGACGATCATCATCGCGCGGTTCGTGCCGATCGTGCGGACGTTCGCGCCGTTTGTCGCGGGCGTCGGCGCGATGACCTACACCAAGTTCCTCGCGTACAACATCATCGGGGGCGTGCTCTGGGTCGGGTTGTGCGTTTACGGCGGCTACGTCTTCGGGCAGCTCCCGTTTGTCCAGAAGAACTTCAAGTGGGTCGTGCTCGCGATCATCATCGTCTCCGTAATGCCGATGGTCTTCGAGTTCCTCCGCGCGCGCCGACACGCCCGCGCATCGAAACCCACCGCCGCGCCACGCCGCACGCCGGTCGCCCCGACCGCGGCGGAGCCGGAGTAGCGCCGCACGCGCCCCGGCCTCCGCGGGCGGCGGAAGCACGCCCGCGCACCGGCGCTCGCGGCTGCGGCGCAGCGGGACTCCTCTCGGTCGACCCGGCGCGTGGTATGATCGCCGGGGCGCCCCGCGACCGCCCAGGAGACGACCGTCCATGATCTGCAAGCTGGCCCTCGAAGACGGCACCGTGTTCACCGGCGAGGCCTTTGGCGCCGAGGGAACCCAGCTCGGCGAAGTGGTCTTCTGCACCGCCATGACCGGCTACCAGGAGATCTTCACCGACCCCTCCTATTGCGGGCAGATCGTCGCGATGACATTCCCGATGATCGGCAACTACGGCGTCAACCCACAGGACGTCGAGTCCGCGCGGCCGTACCTGTCCGGGTTCGTCGTTCGCGAACTGCCGCCGCGGCCGAGCAACTACCGCGCGACGGCGTCGTTTGCGGAGTTGCTGCGCCAGCACAAGGTGATGGGCATTGCGGGGATCGACACGCGCGCGCTGACGCGCCGCCTGCGGATGCAGGGGGCCTTGCGCGGCGCGCTGTCGACCGAAGTGCTGGACGATCTCAAGCTCGTGCAGATGGCCGCCGGAGCGCCGTCGATGGAGGGCGCGAATCTCGTCGATCGTGTGTGTGGTCCGGTCCGCGACTGGAGCGAGCCGCTCTGGACGCCCGCCGCCGCCGCGCCGCCCGGCCCCGTCGATCTCGCCCACGCCGAGGACGCCCCGCGCCGCACCCGCACCCAGTCGGTCGGCGCCCCCGCCGCCGACACGCACGTCGTCGCGTTCGACTGCGGCATCAAGAGCAATATTCTGCGCTACCTGGTCGATCGCGGCTGCCGCGTCACGGTCGTTCCTGCGGGCACGCCCGCGGCGAAAGTCCGCGCGCTGAAGCCCGACGGGCTGCTGAT
>JBFXAM010000071.1:0-22121 GCA_050184295.1 Phycisphaerae bacterium
TTGCACGTGTTGCCCACGTCGCGGCCGTACTTCGGCCAGGGATCGCTGTCGCTCAACTGGCCCCACGCTGTCCCGCTCGTGGCGAGCATGAGAATCACCCCCGTCGCGACGGGTGCACGCAAACACCTACGAAAGAGAGAGCGAGCGAGAGAGCTCGAGAGAGAGAGAGAGAGAGAGAGAGAGAGTGTGTGTGTGTGTGTGTGTGTATGTGTGTGTGTGTGCGAGAGTTGTTCACCGACGATCTCCGTCTCAGGCGACGCGGTTCGGCGATATCCCCCAATTGCAGCAGCCTAGCACGGCTCTCTCCGCCGCGCCAAGAAAAACCGAGAATTCGGTAGTGGGTCAGTTTCGTGGAAAAATGAATTTGAAAGGGTGCTACGGGCGTCTCGCCCGTGTCTTCCGCATGAACGGGCGGGAGCCGGGTCAGTCCCGCCGACTGGTTGTTGTTGCCCGGCCGGTTCGCAACGCCGGCGTCGCGGCTTGCGCTTCCGACGCAGTTCGGCCGGCGGGAGCCGGGCGGGCCGCGGGACCGCGCATCGCGGGTTCGCGCAGTGTTGTGGCTTGCGGGGCGGCCACGCCTGCGCGTGCAGCCGACGCGCGCGGCGGCGCGCCGCTCCGGCGCGGCGTCGCCGATCCAAACAGCCGCTTGCGCACGACCGTCAGGCGCCACCAGACGCCGGCCCACCCGGCGAGAATGATCGCAATGAGCAGGAGCTTGGTCGGGTAAACCGCGCCGCCGATGGCACGCACGCCGGACAGCGCCTCGCGCACCGGCCCCACGCTCTCGATCAGCACGGCGATCAGCACGAACAGCAAGAGCCCCCACGCGACGTGAACGCTGCGCCGCGCTTCCGGAACGGTCACACCCGCCGACGCGTGCAGCATCGCATTCAGCACGAGCACGGCGGCGGCTAGCTCCAGCATGCCATACGCCGCGTCCCAGTCGCCGAACGGCAGCACGACGCTGCCGGTCGCAAGCTTGTACAGACTGATGATCAAGGCGAAGCCCGCGACGTGGAGGGCGGCGGCGGCGATGTTCCCCGCGCGGGTCGCGAATCGGCCCCAACCCGCTGTCAGCGCCGCCCACACGCACGCCACCCACGAGAAGATGTACACCACCTGCACCGGCGTACTGAATCCGACGAGGCCGAACGTGCTCGGCAGCAGTAGCGCTTTCATCGCGAGTGCGAGCTGCGTGAAGCCGACGACACGATCGAACCGCGCTGCCTCGCCGCCCGCGAACCACTGATTCAGCTCCGCGATCGTATGCATCCGGCCGCACTCGGAGCAGCGCAGGCTGATTTCCGGCATCACCGGGTAGCCGCAGCCCAGGCAGCGCAGCCGCATGGCGCTCGACTCCGAGGCGGAAACGGAGACCGCAGTGGCCGCCGGCGGCGCGGGCGCCGGCAGCGGTGCGGGAACCGATGAGGTCGGTGGCCCGGAGGCGCGCGGCGACAGCGCAACGCCGGACGGAGTCGGCGACGAACTCGGCGCGGGCGCCGTTTGAAGCGCCGCAGCGGGTGCGATCGGCGGCACCGGCGCACGAAGACCACGGGGGCTCGTGACGGATGGCGCGATGGTGGATGAAGTCGATGCGGACGGCGGCGGCGCTGGCGCGCCTGCGGACGGATTCTGCGCTCCCGCCGCGGGCGCGCTCCGCACTCCGGACGCCGGCCCCGGCAGCGGCGACACGCCCGAAGCAGTCGACGGCGCGGGAGGCTGCGGGCTGGGA
Source organism: Phycisphaerae bacterium (assembly GCA_050184295.1). Taxonomy (GTDB): domain Bacteria; phylum Planctomycetota; class Phycisphaerae; order UBA1845; family Fen-1342; genus JBFXAM01. The sequence goes on from JBFXAM010000071.1 coordinate 1,733, forward strand.
CGCACCGTTCGTTGCGCCGGCGGGTCAACGCGATCGGCATGCGCTGCGGTCGCGCTGCTCGCCGCCGGCGCGATCGCGGACCCGGCAGCCAGCGGCGACGGTGCGGCGGGATCCGTTGCGACCGGCGGCGCGGCGCGCGAATCCGCTTGAACCCTACCGGTTGGTGGTGGCGGCGCGCTCGGCGGGAATTCCGCACCGCGCGCATTGAGTTCCGGCAAGCCGGTCGACGCGGGGGCCGGCGATTGCGGTCTGGGAGGGACGATGGATGGCGGGGATGACTGCGGCTTTGACGCGGGCGGATCAGGCCGCGCGCCAGGCTCCGGCGACCCTGGCTTAGCGCGGTCCGATGAGCGGTGCAGCGCTTCCAGCGCTCGCAACGTCTCCGCGTCGTCTTTGGGCGGGCGACGGGTGGCCATGACGCGGCTCCTTCCGTGGCTGCGCGTCGCGGCATGATAGCGGCGCCCCGGGAATACCGCGAGCGACCCGGCTCCATCCAATGATTCGCGGATGGGATTCGCGGAAGGCGGCGAAGTCGAGCCCGCAACGCCTTCGCAGCGCGCGACCCGGCGCTCCGGCGCCACTCACGAGCCCGGCGTCGCTTCGTCGTCCTGCGGATAGACGAACTCGCAGCCGATCAGGTAGCCCGCCGCCGCCGTCGTGCAGTGTCGCACATACGCGTCGCCATAACACGACAGCTCGGGTTCGTGAATCGCGATCGAGATCTTCGTATCGGTCGGGATCGGCCGCCGGGCGCGCATCGCAAGACCGTGCCGGCTCAGGTTGTGCATGGTGGCGAGCACGTGCCGCTCGCCATAACAACTCGCCGGAAGCCACACTTCCACGGTGCCCGCAAACGGCCAGCGCTCCGACTGCCGCAGACCCGGCGCCGTTTTCGGATGCGCCTCTACGCGCCGCGAGTCGAGCAGATCGGCAACCACCTGCGGCGTCATTTTCACAATGCGATCGGCGTCCATGACGTTCCCTCGCGACGATGCGTCGGCGGCGCGCCGCAGTCCCCGAGCCGCGCGACCGGGCGGCGAACTGTCCGCGTGGCCTCTCTCCGCGGCGGCGCTCGCGTGACTCGGCGGACGCGCGCCGCATCAACCCTGACCCAACGTGCTATTCATCGGACCGCGCGTCGATACGCGTGAATTGCGCGAAGCCGATCCGCCGCCACGGCGCCCGCACCGACGCCGGTCAGCCGCCGCGGTCGCCCCATCGCCGTCTCCGCGCCGGGGCGCACATTGTCCCACGCCGTGCAGCCGCGCCTTTATGAGTCGCGCACGCGGCGCGCGTCCGCGTCGACCCCGCCGCCCGCGTTTCCACGCGAATGCAGGCGTTTCCGCAGTCAACGTCTACTTGCGATTTGCATACTACCCCCGTTCCGAGCGCTGGCGCGGTGCGCGTGCCGCAAGGAAGCGCCCCGCGCACCGCCGTCATGACGCGCCACGCGAACCGACCGGCCGCGCCGTCTGAAAACGCGTACGCGGCCGCGATTCACGCGCGTCGCCGTGCGGCCCGCGCGCTCACAGAGGGGGGAATTCCGATGCGTCACTCGACTCGTTGTCGCGCGTTTGTCTTCCTGTGGCTCGCGCTCACCGGATGCACAACGCCGCTCACACCCACGGACGATCCGGCGACGCTCGCCGCGGCGCTCGGCACGTTCAGCGGCGGAACCGCGGGCGGCGCGGGAACGACCCTGGTCGGCGGCGCCCGCAGCTTCGCGGGCAGCGTCCGCGGCGCGAGCGCCTTCCAGCTCTTCAACCTCGGCGGCGCCAACGCGGGCGACCGCTTCGACCTCACGCTGCGCAGTCCCGCCGCGAGCATCAGCTTCGTGGTCGTCCTGCTGGATGCCGACCAGGACATGGTCATCCGCGGCGTGCTTTCGAACAGCACCTCGCTTGCGCACGTCATGCGCCACGCCAGCGGCGCCATGCAGCTCGGCGTGATGCCCGCCTCCACCGGCGGCGGCGGCGATTTCGAGGTGATCGTTCAGCAGACTGCTTCCAACGCCGCAGGACCTACGCCGCAGGTCGTTTATCTCAACTACGCCGGCGGCGTCAACGTCCGCGTGCACACGCAGCCGCCGACGAGCTTCGGCAGCTTCGACGCCGGCCGGCTCGGGTCGGCGTACGCCGGTCAGACCGCAGCCATGAAAAGCGCGATCACCCAGGCGATGCGCGACGACTACGCGTTCTACAACGTGACGATCGTCTCGTCGGACGAGGGCCCGCCGCCCGCGACGACCTATTCGACCGTGCATTTCGGCGGCAACCTGACCGGCCTGCTGGGGCTGGCCGACAACGTCGACATGTACAACGTCAACCCCGCGCAGAACGCGATCGTTTACACCGAAGTCTTCGCCAGCTACCAGTCCATGCAGCTCGACGCCAGCGAGATGGCCCTCATGATCGCCAACGTCGCCAGTCACGAGCTCGGACACCTCCTCGGGCTCTTCCACACGCGCAACCCCAGCGACCTCATGGACACGACCGGCAGCGCCTGGGATCTCGTGCAGGATCAGCGTTTCGTGCGCGTGGAGCTCGAACCCAGCGTCTTCCTCGTCGGCATGGGCAACTCGCCGCGACTGCTCGAACAAACCGTCGGCCTCCGCCCCGGCGCCGCCGCCAAATCCCCCGCCGGCATAACATCGAGTACGATCTACGCCAAGTACGAGCGCCGGGCTCGGCTGCGGGCGCTGGTCGACGATCACCTGGCACACGGATGCGGCACGTGCTTACACCTGGACGACTGAGCGGAGCGCAGAACGCGCAACAGGAAAAAGGAATCAGCTTTCCGGGCGGCCCGCTTGGGCTTCGCCGAACCACCGGCACCTTGATCCTCAGTGCCCTCGCATTGCTCGCTCTGACCGGCTGCCCGCAAGTCATGGAGCCCGGCGACGACGGCGATCTGCCGCTGCTCGACACCGGCAACAACAACACCTTCGACGGCGCTACCGCGCTCGCGCTCGACGGCGACGTCGAGCTCGCGTTCCGCGGCAGCATCTCCGGCGCCAGCGATCTCGATTTCTACCGCCTTGGAACGCTCTCCGCCGGCGACCGCGTCCGCATCGACGTCAAGCGCACCAGCGGCGACCTTGACGCCGTCGCCGCGGTCTTCGACGCCAGCGAAAACGTCCACAACTTCAACGACGACCGCGCGCCCGACTCCAGCGACCTCAACCCGCTCATCGACTTCGTCATTCGCGGCCCGACCGGACCCTACTTCCTCGCCGTCGCCGGCCTCTTCTCCACCAACTCCACCGGCGACTACGGCGCCACCATCACCATCGAACGCGGCGTCGGCGTGCCCGACCCACGTCCGCAGACGGTGTTTCTCGAATGGCGCGGCGGGCAGAATGTCACCGTGGAGAACGTCGGCACCTTCAGCCTGCCCGCATTCAGCGCCGCCGACGTCGGCCTGCCCGAAGCGCAAACGACGGCGCTGAAGGACCGCATCCAGTCGATCGTCGAAGAGCGCTATCAGGGCTTTCGACTCATCGTCGCAAGCTCCGACGATAACCCCCTGCCCGCCGCCCCGTTCACGACGATCTACTTCGGCAGCAACAACCGGCGCGCGTTCGCGATCAGCGAGCAGATCGACTCGTGGAACCAGGACATGAGCGACAACGCGATTATCTTCACCGGCTCGTTCCGCGAAGCCTTCGGCGGCGACGCGTCGGTGGAGCAGATGGCCCAGGCCATGGGCAACACTGTCGCGCACGAAATCGGCCACCTGCTCGGACTCGTGCACACCGCGAGCTGCAACGACCTGATGGACACCACCTGCGGCAACAACCGCATCCTCTTCCCGCAGTTCTTCAGCCGCGCGGCGCTCGACGAGACGACGTTCGCGACGGGGTTTCAGGATGCGGTGTCGCTGCTGACGTGGATTCTGGGGTTGACGGGAATCTAGTTGCGGCGATCAGAACCCCGCACGCAAGTGCGCGGCCGCCCGAATCCCATCCGTCCCGACCGGACCGCGGATGAGACGGACCGCAGGGTGAATCCGATGCGCGCGCTGCCGACCGGGCGCGGTGCTCCGCTCCAAGCCCGGAAACCGACTTGCACGCCATCGGCGTGCGCCTTCGCTCATTTCGCCGCGCGCACCACCAGCGTGTCGTTCTGCCCGCCGAAGCCAAAGCTGTTCGACAACGCCACCCGCACCGGCGCCGGGCGCGCCTGGTTCGGCACATAATCGAGATCACAGTTGGGGTCGGCTGAGTTGTAATTGATCGTCGGCGGGATCACGCCGTCGCGCATCGCCAGCACGCAGGTGATCAGCTCGACCGCGCCCGCCGCCGCGACCAGGTGGCCCATCATGCTCTTGATGCTGCTGACCGGCACCTGCCGCGCCCGCTCGCCGAACACGGTGCGGATCGCGAGCGTTTCGAGCTTGTCGTTCTCCTCGGTGCCCGTGCCGTGTGCGGAGACGTAGTCGATCTGTTCCGGCTGCACGTCCGCGTCGCGCAGCGCGGCGCGCATCGCGGCGATGGCACCGCGGGCGGTCTCGTGGATGTCGGTCACGCGGAACGCGTCGGCGGTCGAGCCGTAGCCGACGACCTCGGCGAGGATCGGCGCGCCGCGCTGCCGGGCGCGCTCGAATTCCTCGAGGATGAGAATGCCCGCGCCCTCGCCGAGCACAAAGCCGTCGCGGGTCGCGTCGAACGGGCGCGACGCGGTCAGGCACGTGTCGTTGCGCGTCGAGAGGGCCGTGAGCCGGTTGAAGCCGGTGACCCCGAGCGGGTGGATCATGCTGTGCGCGCCGCCGGAGATCATGATGTCCGCGTCGCCGCGGCGGATGATCTCGGTCGCCTCGCCGATGGCCTGGGTGCTCGCGGCGCAGGCGGTGAGCGTGTTGAGGTTCGGGCCCTGCGCGTTAAAGCGCACCGCGAGGTGGCCGGCGGACGAGTTCGGATCCTGCTCGCATTCGCGCGTCGCGCTCATGCGCTCGTACGCGACGTTCGCCCAGCGCACCGCGTCGAGCGTCCGCGACTCCGCCTGCCAGCCTGCCAGCGCCGCCGCCACGAAGTGGTCGAAATCGATCGGCCCTTCGCCGCCTCCCAGATATACGCCGACCATTTCCGGCGGCACGCCCTTCGTGCCGTTCAACCCGGCGCTGCGCCACGCCATCTCGGCGGCGGCGAGCGCGAAGCCCGCGTTGCGGGCGGCGGTCTTGTGCGCTTCGTAGTGCTCGCCGAGAAACTTGCGGAGGTCAAAGCCTTTCACTTCCGCGGAGAACTGCGTCGGATACGTGCGCGCATCGAAGACCGTCGTCGGGGCGACGCCGCTCTCCCCGGCCAGCAGCCGCTGCCAGACGCCGTCGATATCGGCGCCCAGCGGCGTGACCCAGCCCATTCCGGTGATGACCACGCGTCGTGTCATGCGTCGATCCTCGTAGCTGCTTTCAAAACCCCGCGCGCCCGTGCGGGGCCCGGCGGCCGGTCGCTTCTTCGGCCCACGGCACGCCCTGCCCACCACCGGCGTGGCGCGTGCGGATCAGGTGCGAAACCGCCGGACGACCAGCGCCGCGTTCTGCCCGCCGCCGAGCGCGTACGCCAGCGAGAGCGCGTGTTCGATGCGCGCGTCGACGGGCTTGCCGCAGATCAGCCGCACACCCGGCTCGCGCGCGTGCTCGCCGTTCACCGCCGCGGGGACGGTCGCGTTCTGCACCGCGAGGACGGTGGCGATGAAATCGAGCGCCCCGCTGCCGGCGCCGTTGTTGCCCAGGCCGCCTTTGATCGCCAGCACCGGCGTCTGACCTGCCTTGCCGGCGAGCACGCGCCGGATCGCGTTCGCCTCCGCGGCGTCGTGCGCCTTCAGCCCGCACGCGAACGCCGCGAACAGGTCGAGTCCGTCCGCCGCCACGTCGGCGTCGCGCAGCGCCTTCTCGCAAGCCAGCGCCGCGCCGCGTCCCTCGGGATGCGGCTCGGCGGGTTGCTGCGCGTGATAGGCGTCGCTGCTCGCGCCGAAGCCGACCACCTCGGCGTAGATGCGCGCATGTCGCTTTCTGGCGTGCTCCAGCTCTTCGAGAATCACCAGTCCGCCGCCCTCGGCGGCGACCGTGCCGTCGCGATCGGCGCCGAACGGCCGACACGCCCCCGCGGGATCGTCGTTCCGCGTGCTGAGCCGCTTGGCGAGCGACTGGCGCATGACGGCCATCGGGTTGGATTTGCTCTCGGCGCCGCCGCAGATCATCACGTCCGCGGTTCCGCGCTGAATGGTGCGGAATGCCTCGCCGATCGCGAGGTGGCTGCTGGCTTCCCCGCAGGTGATGGTGTTGCTCGGCCCCTGGCAGTCGTGCACGATGGTCACGTGACACGCGAGCATGTTGGGCAGAAACTTCAGCAGCCAAAGCGGCGTGAGGTTGTTCATGCCCTCGGCGCCCCAGCGCGCGAGGCTGAACGCGCCGTCGTCGCCCGCGGCGCTCGCCAGCGCGCCGGACAACTCCGGGAGATCGGCACAGATCAACCCCGAGCCGATGTTGGCGCCCATCCGCGTATTGTCGACCGGCGCCGCCTCGGGCAGCTCGTTGCGATCGACCAGACACTTCGTGCGAAGTCCGGCGTCCGTGACCGCCTGGTGGGCGGCGGCAACCGCGAGGACGATGTCGCGGGCCATGATCTTCTCGGCTTTGCGATAGCCCTTGGGCACGAAGTCGGCCAGCTTCAGCCCGTCGATCTCCGCACCGACCTGCGAATCGAAGCGCGCCGGATCGAACGCCTGCATCCGACGGACCGCGTTCCGGCCGTCCAGCAGCGCGTTCCAGAACGTCGCCGCGCCGCAGCCCAGCGGACTGATCGGCCCCAGACCGGTGATCACGACGCGTCGCTTGCTCACAGCGAAATCCTCTGTCCGCCGCCGGTTCGATACGTGCGCAGGAGGGTCATGAATTCCTCGGTGAAAACAAAATTCTCATCGGGAAACTCCAGCCCGCTGAGGTTCTGATCGATGTGCGAGAAAACGATGTCCACCTCGCCCACCAGCGCGTCCCCGCACGTGATGCGACCGATCGTCGAGGCGGCGGCGTCGCTCACCTGCTCGACGCGCGCGTCGTAGCGCAGCTGGTCGCCGGGCCGCACGATCTCGTGGAACACCGCGCGCTTGATCTTCGCGAGAATGACCTTCTCGCGAAACTGCCGCGCTTCGCCGACCAGAATCCCCGCGGTCTGGGCCATGCCCTCGATCATCAGGCTCGCCGGCATGAGCGGAAAGTCGGGAAAATGATCGTGGAGATGATCTTCCGCGAGCGTGACGTTCTTTACCGCCACCGCACGTGTGCCGGATTCGAACAGCTCAAAGCGATCGAACCAGATCCACCGCAAATCCGCCGCTCCTGATCCCCGCACTCACGCGCCGCAGCCCTTCGCGCGCTCGCGCCGGCCGAGTTCGCGGCGCCGAGCCGCGCCCGCGCGCGCCCGGCCTCAACCGCCGGCCAACTTCGACTCGACGAACTTCACGATCGTCCCGACGGTGAACACGTCCGACAGCTTGTCGATGTCCGGATCCTTCTCGAACGCGCTCAGGTCGGCGTGCGGCATTGCCTTGCGCAGCGCCGCCAGCCCGGCCGCGTTCAGCTTCCGGCTGGTCACAAAATCCGCGTTGCTCAGGATTTCGCGCGGCATCAGCTCTTCCTGCGGAATCTTGATGCCAAACGTCTTTTCCAGGCGAAACACGATGTCGAGGAAATCGATCGACTCCGCCCCGAGATCCGCCGTCAGGCGGGCGCTCTCGGTGACTTCGTCGTCCTCGACGCTCAGCGCTTCGACGAGCGTCTGGCGCACCTTCTCGAAGATCTGTTCCCGGCTCAGCGACGCCATCAGTGCCTTCCTCCACTCGACGCGGATGCGCTCTTCTGTTTACGTCGCGGCCGAGCCCGCCAGCGCCTTGTGACCCGACCACACCAGCTCGAACAGCGCCCGCAAGCGGGCCCGGAGCTTTTCGTCAGCGGCGGCCAGTGCGGAATCGTGATCCGCTAGATTCAGATGCCGCAGCGTGAGCTGCGCTTTCACGATCGCCCGGTCGCCGACGTTCCCGCTCGCGGAGAAGACACTCTCCCCTGGCGAGAGTTGCTTGCAGTTCGATTCGATCGTCAGCACCTGGCCCGGCGCGAGAAAACTCTTGTAAGTGACGTTCCGGGCTTCTCTTAAGAGCACGAGGCTGGGCCCGAACTGCAGCGCATCCCGAACCACCCACGCCGACGCCTGCACCAGCGCCTCAAGCATCAGCACGCCCGGCAGCACCGGAAAACGCGGAAAGTGATCCGCCAGATACTCCTCGGCAAGCGAAAGCGCTTTGACCGCGACGATCCGCCGACCCGGTTCGAACTCGACGATGCGGTCCACCAGAACGAACTTCACACACGCTCCTCACGCCGCACCGCATCGGCGACACGATCTCCCGCCGACTCCCGCGGCGGGCCCGACCGCGCCGCGCGGATTCTAACCCCCCGGCGCAGTTTCATCCAGTCCGCGCCCACCAGCCGCAAGTGTCCACCCCGCAATCAGATAACTCTGTGCGCCGGTCGGCGCGCTGCGCCGCGCTCGGGTCGTCAGATGCGGCTGAGGTGATCCGGGTGTTCGCGCACGTGCGCCTCGATCGCGTCGGCATACTGTTGCATGACCCGGCCGATGAGTCCCGGGTTCTCCGAATCGCCGTCCGCATCCGAAGGCACGTGCAGCGGCGCCCGGACGATCAGCCGGAAGTAGAAGTTCCGCCGCGAGACTACAAACGCCGGGCAGACCGTCGCGCGACAGCGCAGTGCGACCTGTAGCGTGCCGGTCAGAAACTCGCGCTCCTGCCCGAAAATCCGGACCGGGCAGACTTTGAGGTTCAACCCGCGCACACGGCCCACGTCCAGCGCCGCGCCCATCACGTAGTTGTCGTGAAAACAGCGGTATATCTCTCGCGGAAAGCTGTCCGCGTAGAGCACCCGCACCGCCGCGAACTCGGGGAATGAGCGCGCGAACTTCTCCTGGATGTAAACGCGCAGGGCCCCCTCGTTGCGGTCGCGCACGCCGGCGCAGCGATACCCCAGCAGCGCCATCAGCAAACCCGCCACATGGTGCGACCCGTTGTGACTCAGCATCACAAACACGCCGCGCCCGCGCTGCAACGCCTCGTCCAGGTACTCGCGTCCGTGGAAGCGGATGCGCTTCAGAATCTTCTCGCGTGGCAAGCGGTCGAAGATCAGATACAGGAGCTTGTCGCAGCGCGTGCGGCAGAAATAGCTGTGGATGATGGTGCGGACGCGGCGACGGCTCAGGCCGCGCGGAAAGATTTTGCCGAGCTCCGCCCGATAGCGCGCCCGGCGCTTGAAGTTGATGAGGTATTCGAGCGTGCCAAAAAACCGCCCGAACAGATACAGCCCCTTGAGGCTGAACACGGTCGCCCACGTCGAGAGCAGGAACCGCGCAAGTTCGAATTTCGCACGCGTGTACCAGCCCACGCGCTTTTCGCCGCCCGGCGGACGCGGCGGCAGCGCGCGCGAATCAACGACCACGTCGTCGGACGGCCCGAGCCGCGCGGCGCTCACGGGTTGCGAGGCGGGTTGGATCATCGGCGTCCGCATTTTGGGCGTGTTCGCTTGGACACGCAATAGGCGGGAATGTTGTGGTGCGCGCCGGGCCGGGCCGAGGGTCGTCTACACGCCGGGGTCCTCCCGCTCGATCTCCCGCAGCTCCTGGCGCGTGGCCGCGAGCCCACGCCGCACCGCGTCGAGAAAGCGGTCCAGCTGGGCCGTGGCGCGCCCGCTCGAATCGTGAAGATCCTCGATCAGCGTCTCCAATTCCAGAATCAGCGCCGCCAACCACTCGTTGTCGTGCGACCGGAACGCGCGCAGCGCCGCGCGATAACGCTCGTGCGCCGCGCGATACTCGGCCGCGTCGTGCGGCAGGCGCATCGCGACCATGTGAAACGCGTGGATCTCCGCCGCGATCTGCCGCAGCTCGTCGAGCACTGCCCGCTCGCGCGCCACGACCTCGTGCGCCGTGCGCCGGGCCTCTTCCTCCTGACCGGCCGCGATCAGCGCGTCGCGCACCGCCTGAAGCCGCGCCGCGGGAAGCAGGTACGGGCGCGCCGCGTGAATCGACGACAGCCGCCGGAGCGCCGCGCTGGCACGCGCCTGGTCGCCGGCCCGCGCCGCACTCACCGCCGCCTGTGCCAGCCGCTCCGTCTCCTGCGCGAATTCCCCCCGCCGCGCCGCCATCCGCGCCAGGTCCCCCGCAAACCGCTCCGGCCGCGCCCCGCCCAGCCACTGCGGATAGCGCTCGAAGAGCTCATCAATGCGACGGAGCACGGCGCGCGCGCCATCCTCGTCGAACTGAATCAGGCGCTCGTCGAATTCGGCGCGCAGCCGGTCGTACGCGCTCCGCACCTGCGTCGAATTCGGACCCGGCGCTGCCGCGGACGCCGCGGGCGCCGGCGACACCGGCGCGCCGCAGGACCGCGACGGCTCCACGCCCTGCTCCCGCTCGTTCAGGTCATACCGCAGCTTCGCCTCATGCTCCGCGAGGAACGACCGCATCATCCCCGCCAGAACCGCGTCGCGTCGCACGTCCGGCTCGCGCTCGACCCGCACCGCGACCTGCGATAGCCGCGGCAGGTCGTGCGCCTCGCGCATCACCTCCGCGCAGAGGCGCTGATACACCGCGTCGCGATGCTTCCCCTCGGCCGGACGCCCTTCGCCTGCCGGCCCGAGCACCACCAGCCGAACCAGCTCCCGCACGCCGCCGCGAACCGCCTCCGCGGTGCTGAGCCGTTCGAGAAAGTCGAACGACACGTACGCGTCCGACGACAGCCAGGTCCGACCGGCAAAGCACCTCGCGAACTCGGCGGCGCGCCGGCGCGGCAATGTGCGACGCACAATCTCGAATCGATCCGCCGGGCGCGATTCATGCGCTGCGCGCAGCGCCGCCGCGACTGCGGTGGCCGCATGCAGATAAAGCACCGGCCATTCGCTCATCGCGTCACGGGAATCAGCCGGCCGTGCATCGGTCGACGATGTGCCCGCGACGGCGCTATGACGGGCGGAGTTCCGGGACATGGCAACAAGATCCGGGCGCCCTTCGGCACTTTCCTATCATATCCAGCACGCGCGGCGGCGCGCGAGACGGATCGCTCGCGGGTCGTGGGCCAATGTGATCCGGTGGGCACGGGCGCCTCGCCCCTTCATGTTGGCCCGTACCACCCTTTCGAATGCACTTTTTCGCGAAACTGACCCACTGCCCAATCGCGGCCGCGGCCCACCAGTCGCCGCAACGCCGACTCCGTCTTGCGCCGCACGCGACCCGAACGCGAACGACCCCTCGCCGCCGCGAGCGCAAGCGCGATGCGCGGGGCCAGGTGTGGTCTCCGCACCGTGCGGCTGCCATCCGCCCGATCGAATCGGCGTGTCAGGATCGAGCGACCGGCCTAGCCGCTCACGCGCAGCGTCGGTGGCGGCGCCGCGTCCTGCTCGCGCTGCCGGATGGCGCTCAGCAACCGGTCCACAAATTCGTCCAGCGCCGCGATCACGGACGGCTCAATTTTCGCAAAGCACGCGCTGGGGCGCCCGTCGTCGCCGTGGATACGGATCGAGATGTTCAGCGGAATCGCGCCGAGAAATGCGACGCCAAGGTCGCGGGCCGCCTTCTCCGCCCCACCGTGGCTGAAGATCTCCTCGCGCCGGCCGCAATGCGGGCAGACGTAGTAGCTCATGTTTTCGATGATGCCGAGCGGCGTGACGCCGAGCTTTTCGTACATTCGCAGCGCCCGGACCGCGTCGAGCAGCGCCACGTCCTGGGGTGTGCAGACGACGACCGCGCCGGTCAGCGGGATCGTCTGCGCCAGGGTGAGCGGAATGTCGCCGGTCCCCGGCGGCAGGTCGACGATCAGCACGTCGAGCTCGCCCCAATCGCCGCGATCGATAAACTCCTTCACATACTTCTGCGCCATCGGACCGCGCCACACGATCGCTTGATCGGGCGCGACGAGATACCCCATGCTGAGCACTTTGATCCCGTCGAACTCTGGCGGACTCACGCGACCGTCGGCGCAGGGGCGCGGCTCGGCGCCCTCTGTGCCGGTGAGCTTGGGGATGGAGGGGCCGTAGACGTCGCCGTCGAGCAGCCCGACGCGTAGCCCGCGGCGCTGAAGCCCGACCGCCGCGAGGACCGCGATCGTGCTCTTGCCGACGCCGCCTTTGCCCGCGCCGACCGCGATCACATGGCGGACGCCGGGCAGCGGCGCGCCCGTCGGCTGCGGGCGCGCCTCGCGTACGGCGAACTCCACATTCACCATCTTCACGCTTTTCACGTTGCGCAACGCCGCCACACTCGCCTGTCGCAAGTGTCGCGTGGTCGCCTCGTTCGCGATTGCCGCCGGTAGTTCGTAGGTCACTTGCACGACCCCCTCGTGGAACGCGAGGTTGCGCAGTAGTCCGAGCGTAATCACGTCGCGGCCCGCGGAAGGCTCCATTACGGTTCGTAGCGCATCGGTCATGGCGCCCTGCACCGGCGAACTCGAATCGCTCATTTCGTCACACTCCCGACAAGGTCGCACGCCGCGGCGCCGCGGTCGGCGCGTCGGGTAAGTATAATCTCCCACCGTAGCGGGCAGATCGCGCGATGGCGCGCCGTGCTGCGCCCGCGTCTGCCAGAAGGGAGCAGAAGATGAGCCGCGTACGAGTGTTGGTCGGAACGCGCAAAGGCGCGTTTGTTCTCACCTCCGACGGGAAGCGCGAACGCTGGGACATCAGCGGCCCGCACTTTGCCGGGTGGGAGATCTACCACCTGAAGGGCTCGGCGATCGACCCGAACCGCATCTACGCCTCACAGACCAGCGGCTGGTTCGGTCAGATCATTCAGCGCTCGGACGACGGCGGGAAGACGTGGAACACGCCCGGCACACCTGCCGGCGAGAAGCTCGTCAGCCCCGAGGGCTTCCCGAAAGGCGAGAGCAACAAGTTCGTCTACGACACTTCGGCGGCCACCGGCAAACCCCTCAGCACGCACCAGCATTATGACGGCACGCAGCACCCGTGGGAGTTCAAGCGCGTCTGGCATCTCGAACCGTCGCTCACCGATCCCGACACCGCGTTCGCCGGGGTCGAAGACGCCGCCATCTTTCGCACCACGGACGCCGGCAAGACCTGGCACGAACTCGCCGGATTGCGTGGACACGAATCCGGACCGCGCTGGCAGCCGGGCGCCGGCGGGATGGGATTGCACACCATTGTGCAGAACCCCACCGACCCTAAACGCATGCACATCGCCATTTCCGCCGCGGGCGTGTTCCGCACCGATGACGGCGGCAAGACCTGGGCGCCGAAGAATCGCGGACTGACCTCCCAATATCTGCCCGACCCCAACGTCGACGTCGGATTCTGCGTGCATCGCATCGCGCTGCACCCCTCCAGACCCAACACGCTCTTCATGCAACTCCACTGGCACGTCTGCCGCAGCGACGACGCCGGCGACACCTGGCGGAAAGTCAGCGGCAACCTGCCGAGCGACTTCGGATTCCCGGTCGCCGTCCACGCCCACGAGCCCAACACGATCTTCGTCGTCCCCATCCTCAGCGATTCGCTCCACTATCCGCCCGAGGGCAAGCTCCGCGTCTATCGCAGCAAGGCCGGCGGCGACGAGTGGGAGCCGCTCACCAAGGGCCTCCCGCAGAGCGACTGCTATGTCAATGTCCTGCGCGGCGCGATGTCCACCGACTCGCTCGATCCCGCCGGCGTCTACTTCGGCACCACCGGCGGACAGGTCTATGGCTCCAGCGACGGCGGCCAGACGTGGAACGCCATCACGCGCGATCTGCCGGCGGTGCTGAGCGTCGAAGCGCAGGTGCTGCCGTAGCGATGTTGTCCGCACGGTGTTGTCGGGTGCGCGCCGAAGCTGCGTTTCGCGACCGGCGCGGCGTCGCACGCGCGACGAACGGAGAAATCAATGCCAAAATACGTCGACGGATTCGTCCTGCCGATCGCCACGAAGAACCTCGCCGCGTATCGTCGCCTGGCGCGCCTCACCGCGCGCGTCTGGCGTGAACACGGCGCGCTCGAATATCGCGAGTGCGTCGGCGAAGACCTCAAGATCAAGGACGTCCTCTCGTTCCCAACGCTGGCGAAAAGCCGCCCCGGCGAAACCGTCGTGCTCGCATGGATCGTCTTTAAGTCGCGCGCCCATCGCGATCGCGTCAACAAACTCGTGCTCGCCGACCCGCGCCTGAAGAAAGTGATGGCCTCCGGCAAGATGCCCTTCGACTGCAAGCGCATGGCATACGGCGGCTTCGAGGTGCTGGTCGACGGTGCGAGAGGACAGCGATGATCCGCGTCGTGCTGCCGTTCCATCTCCGCACGCTCGCGCAGGTCGAAGGCGAAGCCGGCGTCGAAGTCGCAGGCGCGGTGACTCAGCGCAGCGTGCTCGACGCGCTCGAGGCCGCGTACCCGGTGCTCCGCGGGACCATTCGCGATCACGGAAGCTTGCGCCGCCGCCCGCTCGTTCGCTTCTTCGCGTGTGACCGAGATCTCTCGCATGATCCGCCGGACGCCCCGCTGCCGGACGCCGTCGCGAACGGCTCACAACCGTTCCTGATCATCGGAGCGATTGCCGGCGGCTGAGCAATCCGCGCCGGCACGGAACGAGGCTCCTGATCATCGGCGGGGGATTTGTTGCTTGCGCTGGGGCGCGCGGCCGTCCGTCGCCTGGGGGCGCCGCGCCGACCTTCCGGAGCGATTGCGCGGGAACGCACCGCCGGCGGCGACCATCGAAGGAAAGGGCGCTCGATCGCCCGCCGTCCGCTCGGGGCTTCAGCTTGGCCGGCCGCCGTGCGTACAATGAGCATTCGCCCCGTGCGCACGGGGCGGCGCCCGCGCGGTCCTGGGAACCACGATGAACGCTGCAAACTCTTCTTTGTACTTCAGTTGCAAGATTGCGGTCGGATGCGCTGCGACGATGCTCGCGCTCGGCGCGCGCGCCGCCGAACCCGAAATGCCGCGCGTCGCCGCCCGGCTTTCTTCGGCCCACGAAGCCGTCGCGCCCGGCGGCGCGACCCGCCTCGCGCTCCAGATCGAGATCGAGAAAGACTGGCATCTTTACCATCCCATCACGCTCGGCGGCGGGCTGCCCACCGAGGTTGAGTGGACGCTGCCCGCGGGCGCCTCGATCGGCAACGTCCGTTTTCCGGCGCCCGCGCTGAAGACCTTTCAGGGCGAAGAGTATCTCGGCTACGAGAAAACCGTCGTCGTGCTTGCGGATCTGAAGCTCGACTCCACGGCTCCCGCCGGCGATGCGCTCGAAATCAGCGCCAAGGTGAGCGGTCTCGCTTGCAAGGAAGCGTGCGTCATCATCGCGACGGATGCGACGCTCAAGCTTCCGGTCGCGCGCGAACTCGGCCCCGCCGCGAACGCCAAGCTGTTTGAATCCGCCGCCGGCAAGCTGCCGCCGCCTCTGGCCGAGGCGCCGCATCTCGAGGGCAGTCGCGTGCTCGTCTCGCACGAGCGACTCGCGGTCGGCGAGCCGGGCGAATTGGCCGCCGTCCTGAAGATCGAGCCGAAGCACCACATCAACGACCCGCGCCCCGGCGTGGAAGATCTGATCCCTTCACGCTTCTACTTCCAAACGATCGACGGCGTCGACATCGGAACGCCGCGCTGGCCGACGCCGGTCGAGAAAGAGGTGAAAGGGATCGGCAAAGCCCGCTGGCACGGCGGCGAGACGATCGTCCGCATCCCGCTCCGCATCAGCGACGCGAACTTCGAGCCGCGCCCCATTACGGTGCATCTGCTCATCGAGTATCAGGCCTGTTCCGACGACGGCACGTGCTATCCGCCGATCATGGCCGAGGCCTTTGCCAGCTTCGAGGTTGTGCCCGCCGGAACGAAGACGACCCGCAGCACCGCCGCCGTGTTCGCCACACCGCTCGTGCCCCTGCCCGACAACGGCGCGGCGAACAGCGCGGGTGCCGGCGGTTCGCCCGCGGACGGTGTGAGCTCCGCCATCTCGCCGCGCGTCCGCATCTCCACGCAGGGCGTCAGCCTCTGGTGGGTGTTCCTGGGCGCGTTCCTCGGCGGCATGATCCTCAACGTGATGCCATGCGTGCTGCCGGTGCTTTCGCTGAAGATCTTCAGCTTCATGCAGCAGGCCGGCGACGAGCCGGAGCGCATTCTGCGCATGGGGCTCGTTTATGCCGCCGGCATCATGGCCAGCTTCTTCGTGCTGGCGATCGTGATGGTCTCCGCGGGAATGGCCTGGGGCGGACTGATGCAGGAGCCGCCTTATGTCATCACGCTGGCGGCGCTCGTCTTCGCATTCGCCCTCAGCCTGCTCGGCGTGTTTGAGCTGCGCCTCCCCGGCGTGGTCGAAAACGTGGCCGGCGCCGTCACCACGCGCGAAGGCTACGGCGGCGCGTTTCTCAACGGCATCGTCGCGACCGCGCTCGCGACGCCCTGCGTGGGACCGTTCCTCGGCTCCGCGATGGGCGTGCTCGTCCAATTGCCGCCGCTCGTCGCCGGCCTCGGAATCATGACCGTCGGCGTCGGGCTCGCCGCGCCGTATGTCCTGCTGACGGCGTTTCCGGCGTGGCTGAGGTTTTTGCCGCGCCCGGGACACTGGATGATCACATTCAAGCAGATCATGGGCTTTGTGCTGATGGCCACGGTGATCTGGCTGCTGTGGATTCTCGCCAGCCAGGTCGCGCCCGAGGCGCTCATCGCCACACTCGTCGTACTCTGCGCGATCGGCGTCGGCTGCTGGCTGATCGGCACGCTGGGCCTCAACGCCTCGCACACGCGCCACTACGTCACCTGGGGCGGGGCGCTCGCGGTGGTCGCGGCCGGCTGGTTCGTCGGTTTCCATCTGCTCGACGGCGCGCGGGCGCTCGGCGGGCCGGCGTCGAACGGCGCGCAAACCGCCGCCGCGGGACCGAACGGCGATGGCAGCGGAATCACGTGGCAGACCTGGCACACCGGGCTGCCCGAAGAGTTGGCACAGAAGGGCTTCACCGTGTACGTCGATTTCACGGCGAAGTGGTGTCTCACCTGCCAGTCGAACAAGAAGCTCGTCCTTCAGACCGAGCCGATCGTCCGCGCGGTCCGCGAACGGAACATCGTGATGCTCAAGGCCGACTTCACACGCAAGGATCCCGCGATCAAGGACGAACTCCGGCGATTTGCACGCGCCGGCGTGCCGCTGAACGTCATCTACCCCGCGGGCCGCCCGGACGATGTGATCGTCCTGCCCGAACTGCTGACGCAGGATATCGTTCGCGCCGCGCTCGATCGCGCGGGCGCTTCCACGACCACCCTCGCGCAGCTCCCCGCACTCACGCCGTAGCCAACGCCGCGAACCCGGACTTCGCCCGAAAACCAAGAATCCGCTTCAGGGCTGACGCCCGCGCCAAGTATGATGCGTGCATGAGCCAGTTCGGGCCCGGGACATCCTCTCGTGGGACTCGTCACCCGCGGCGGCCTCCGTAAGCACGCCGCCCGACGGGTCGGGTGCTGGACTCGTACACTGGTTTGAACGGAGACTTCCATGATTCACGCTCGTGTTGCGCGCATCGCCGCGCTGTGGGGGTTCGCACTGGTCCCCGCCGCCAGCGCGCCCGCCTCGTTTCACCTCATGCAGATCGAACAGGTCATCGGCGGCGTGCACGGCGATCCGACCGCGCAGGCGATTCAGCTTCGCTTTCGCTCGTCGTTCCAGAACCTGGTGAGCTTCAGCCGCGTAGTGGTCCGCGACGCGAGCGGCGCCAATCCGGTCACCATCATCGACATGGAGGACGACGTGTCCGGCACCGCCAGCGGCGCGCGCGTGCTGATTTGCAGTTCGGCGTTTGTGAGCCGCACGACGCCGGCGTGCACGCCCGATTTCATCATGACGAGCGTGATCCCCGCCTCGTATCTCAACGCCGGCTCGCTCACGTTCGAAGACGACTTCGGCACGATCTACTGGCGCCTGAGCTGGGGCGGCGGCGCCTACACCGGGTCCAACGCCGGCAACATCACCAACGACCCCGACGGCAACTTCGGCCCCCCGTTCCCCGATCCGCTCGGCTCCAGCGGCGCGAACGCCGTTCAGTTCCGCTTCGCGGCCACCGCGGCCAGCACCAACAACGCCAACGACTATCTCCGCACCACGGGCAACGCCGTGTTCACCAACAACGCCGGCGCGTCGTTCACCATCAACAACGCCGCGCTCCGCGGTGACATGAATTGCGACGGCGTCGTGAACAACTTCGACATCGATCCGTTCGTGCTGGCGCTCACCGACGCCGCCGCGTATGCAGCCGCGTTTCCCAACTGCGACGTCAACAACGCGGACATCAACGACGACGGCAACGTGAACAACTTCGACATCGATCCGTTTGTCGCCGTGCTCACGGGCCCGTAGCGCGACCGGCATCGACGCGGACGCGCAGGCGCTCTGGCGCGCCCGCGTCCGCCTCGATCCGCCAACTCGCCCGCGCGACGCGCGCCAGAAACCGCGCGTCGTGGCTCACCACCAGCAGCGCCGCGTCAAACGCCGCCAGCGCCGCCTCCACACATTCGATCGACGGCAGGTCGAGGTGGTTCGTCGGCTCGTCCATCACCACCAGGTGCGGCTCGCGCGCCAGACCCAGCGCCAACAGCACCTTCCGCGACTCGCCGGGACTCAACGCCTCCGACGCGAGCACTGCCGCCGGCGACGACCCCAGCCGGCTCACGTGCGAAAGTGCGGCGCCGCGCTCCGCCGCCGGCAGCGCGCGCACCCGGCGCGCGAGCGTAGCACTCTCCGCAGCATCGAGTTCTTGCGCGACGTACACGACGCGCTCCGCCGGCAGGTCGAGCCGCGCCAGCAGCAGCCGCACGAGTGTGCTCTTGCCGGCGCCATTCGCACCCGTCAGCGCAATCCGCGCGTCGTTCTCGACGACCAGCTCCGGCCACGCCAGCGTCCGACCGTCGCCCAGCGCCACATCGCCGGCGTCGACGCGCAACACTACGCGCCGCGCCGCGCGGCATCCGCCGATCCGGACGCCCATCTTCGCGACGCCGTCCGCCGCAAGCTCCTCCACGCGCGCCGCCGCCTGCGCCACGCGTCCCTCCATCTGCCGCAGCTTTCGTCCGGCGACGCCGTCCTTTCCCGAGACGCGCGCCGCATCGATCATCGCTTTGGCCGAGTGATCGTGCTTGCCGAGCCCACGCTTCGAGCGCCGTCGATCCGCCGCCGCCGCTTCGCGGCGTCGCGCCGCGGCTTCGCGCTCCAAGCGGCGCAGCTCCGCGAGCGCCGCCGAGCGCTCGGCCTGTCGCCGGGCGCGGTCGGCGCCGTGCTGCGCCGCGGCCTGGGTGTAGTTGCCGGGGCGCAGCGTTGCATGGCCCTGCGCGATCACCACACACCGGCGGCAGAGCGCGTCGAGCAGCTCGCGATCGTGACTGACCAGCAGCCCCACGCCGTCATACATCCGCAACGCCGCCACGAGCGCCACGCGCGTCGCGGGATCGACGTGATTGGTTGGTTCGTCCAGCGCCAGCAGTTGCGGATCGCGCCACAGTGCGACCGCGATCTGCACGCGCTTCCGTTCGCCGTGACTCAGCGTTGCCCATCGATCCACCCACTCTTCGCACACGCCGAGTCGACCGCGCAGCGCGCACGCCGGCGCATCCAACGCGTCGATGAATTCGCGCGCCCCGTTCGGCGGCGCGTCCGTCCGCTGATCGCAGTAAACGGCGTCGAACGGTCGGCGCACGACGCCGCGTCGTGGCGCAAGCTCGCCGCATGCCAGCCGCAACAGTGTGGTCTTTCCGCCGCCGTTCGCGCCGATGATGCCGGTCCAGCCGCGCGGCAGCGCGAGTGTGAGGCGATCGAATGACGGTGCCTCGGCGCCGTCGTACGAGAAGGTGACATCCTGGAATTCGAGTGGGGTCATTCAACCTCCCGCGACCGAGCATGGACCGCCGACGTCGCAACACGGCGCGCCGCGCCACGTCAGGGCGCACGAGCGCGGTGTTCGCAAGGTGCCAACGCGCCGCGCGCGAGCGCAGGAACGCACGTAACAGCCGATCCGGATTCGAGTTGGAACAAACCGGCGTCGCCGAACGCGCGCCGCAGAACGCGACTCGAGACGGTCGCCGACGGTGTGCCGGCGAGCGTCCATCACATTCTGCAGAAAGCACTTACCGCACGTTCGCGCTCCGCAAAAGAGGAGTGGAATCTGCTGCAAATATAGCCGCGCTATCGCCCATCGGCAAACGGACCCGAGAATAAATCCCCCTGCCAAGAGCGGGGAGCGTCTGGCGAGAGACCCTTGACGCGCTTCACCGCTCCAGCCGCGGCGCTTGACTTGCGTGGCGCTACGCAGTGTGCATCGATCGCGCTCAATCACGCGCTCGCGAGCGGAGCAGCGTCGCGACTCGCACCGTTGACGCCGCGGGC
>JBFXAM010000072.1:0-21990 GCA_050184295.1 Phycisphaerae bacterium
GCGCCGGCAAAAACCGCAACACCGCCGGGGCCGGGGTGGGCATGGCGGCCAAAAACGCCGCCGTAGACATTCTAGTCATGCACATCCCCCCCCCCAAGGCGTTCCGCCCCAAAGCAGACCCGCTCATGACCGACTCCTTTCGCAGCGGCCCGAGCACCGGGGACCACGCGTCCCCGAGAATCTCCTAGCAAGCAGCGTGCCAGCGGCCCGGAATCGGCCGGCGATTAGAAATTTCCCGGCGCGATCGGCAGCGAACGCCGCGGCGGCCAGCGGACGCTATGTACCTGTCGGCGGCGGCGATATGATCCCCGGCGGGTAGGCGCTTCATTTCCGAACACTCAAGGGCCACAGGAGCACTTCGTGGGCATGCTCAGCGGGAAAGTCGGCTTGGTCACGGGCGGCAGTCGGGGCATCGGGCGCGCGATCTGCGTCGCGCTGGCGAAGGAGGGGGCGAACATCGCGGTGAACTACTCCGCCAACGCGAAAGCGGCCGACGAGGTGTGCAAGGAGCTACGCGCGCTGGGCGTGAAGGCGGAGGCGTTTAAGGCGAACGTGGCGAACGACGACGAGAACCACACGATGGTGGAAGGCGTGCGCAAGAGCCTGGGCAAGATCGACATCCTCGTCAACAACGCGGGCATCACGCGCGACCGCACGTTCATGAAAATGACGCACGAACTGTGGCGCGAGGTGCTCGAAGTGAACCTGACCGGCCCGGCGATGGTGACGCACGAGGCGCTGAAGGACATGACGGCGGCGGGCTGGGGGCGGATCGTCTTCATCACGTCGATCGTCGGGCAGCAGGGGAATTTCGGGCAGAGCAATTACGCCGTCGCCAAAGGCGGGCTGGTCGCGCTGTGCAAGACGCTGGCGCGCGAGGTCGCGCGCAAGAACATCACCGTTAACGCCGTCTCGCCCGGATTCATTACAACCGACATGACCGCGGGTGTACCCGACACGGTGCTGGAGCAGGTGAAGCAGATGACGCCGGTGGGGCGGTTGGGTACGCCGGACGAGGTCGCGGACGCGGTGCGATTCCTGGCGAGTCCGAACGCGAGCTACATCACGGGCGAGGTGATCAACGTCAACGGCGGGATGTATATGGGGTAGGGAACGGGGATCGGGGGAC
The DNA here is from genome assembly GCA_050184295.1 of Phycisphaerae bacterium. GTDB lineage: Bacteria > Planctomycetota > Phycisphaerae > UBA1845 > Fen-1342 > JBFXAM01. The sequence goes on from JBFXAM010000072.1 coordinate 1,130, forward strand.
AGCAACGGCGGGACGAAGGGGCGAGGAGCGGCGACGCAGGAACGAAGCGCCCGCGAGCGGCGACGCAGGAACGAAGCGCCCACGAGCGGCGACGCAGGAACGAAGCGCCCACGAGCGGCGATGGACGAACGCAGCGCCCGCGAGCGGGGACGATCGACGGAGGAACGTCCGAGCGGGGAACGCGGACGGGGGATGCGATGGCCGGTGCGTGCGGCACGGGCAGGGGATCATTCTCCCCGCCCGGTTCTACCCCGATTCCGAACGCCGGCGTTGGCACCGGGAAAACGTGTTTGACGCAGCCGGACCAGCATGACCTTCGTGGAGCCGCCATCATGCCCGAAGTCATCACCGACATCCTTCTCTCCGAATACGACGCCCTCATCGCCGGTGTCGGCGATGATGCGACCGACAAGCAAATCGTTGGCGCCCTCGTGCCCGATGCTGATTGGACCGAGCGCGGCGCGCGCGAAGTGCTCCAGCTCGCGCGGACGTACGGAACCAGTATTCTGCGCAACGCGCTTGCTCTTGCATCCGCCATGGACATTGAGGACAGCGAAGCCGGTCTCTAATGGGCTCAGAACGCGGTCGCGGTTGGAGTCTTTGCGGTCGCGGGTCAAGTCTTTGCGGTCGCGGGTGGAGTCCTGGCCCCGAAGGGGCCGCGGGCTGTAGCCACGGGTGGAGCGGCGGCGCGGCGCAGCCGACCGCCGCGGCACCCGTGGAAGCGTGATTCTCTTATCCGCTTCTTGCCCCGGAGGGGCAGAGGAGGCTTGGTGCCCGGAACTTACACCCAAATCCTCCTGTACATCGTGTACTCCACCAAACATCGCAAGCCGTGGGTTACACCCGACCTCGCCGAGCGACTGTCTCCCTACATCGGCGGCGTGGCCGATCACGTACATCTTTACGTTCGGTGGCGACCCGCAGCGACTGTCTCGAACCTGCTGAAAACAGTGAAGGCGCGATCGTCGCTCTGAGTGCATCAGCCGTTCCCCAATCTGGCCGCATTCGCCTGGCAGGAGGCATACAGCGCGTTCGCGGTCAGCGAGTCGCAGGAAGAATCCGTGGAGGAATACATCGCGGGACAGGCGGAGCATCACAAGCACGAAGACTTTAAGACGGAGCTGTTGAGATTCCTCGGCGCGCGCGAGATTGAATTCGACGAGCGCCACGTATTCGATTGAGCCGCTGCGCCATCCCGCACTTCCTCTGCCCCTCCGGGGCACGATCGAGACAACGAACCTGCTTCCACGGGTTGCGCTCCGTCCGCCTGTCGGTGGACTGCGCTCCACCCGTGGCTACATTCCGGCGCCCCGCTGGGCCGAAGACATGGCCTCGCGCGGATTCGGGCTGCGAGCCAGGGAGGAAGTGCCGCCTGCAAATCGACCCCGTTATCCCGATCAGTCAGGGCGGAACGGACGAGGAACACAACCTGCGCGCCGTCTGCGTCTGGCACAACAAGGACAAGGCGAGCCTCAAAGTGCCAACGTCGCGGGACGCGATCAGTGCGATGGCGCTGATCCGTCGGCAACCGCGCGGCGTGCAGCAGGGAGTATATGAGAGGCTATCCCAAAACGTGATAACTCTAGAGGGGCCTCTGAAATACCCCGCGCGCGGTCTTGAGGACGTGCATATTCTCGACGGAATGCGCATGTTGTTTCGTGTCGGGTGCGGTTGCTCAGAGGCCCCTGGAGGCTATCCCAGAACCCCGTACCGGCGTTGCCGCGAATTAGGTACATTGCGAAGACCGCTTGACAATCGCAGTGCACTCTGAGCCCGAATGCCAGAGACAGTTTGTTGTGGGATAACCTCTAGTAATCACTCACAATGACCGCGTCGTCTGTCCCGTTGAATCTCGCATGGGCGGCGGCTCCATGTGCGACTACGCGAGGCTCTGGGAGAGCCTCGAGAGTCTCGCGAAGAGATTCGACAACAAGCCCGGCGGCAAGTGAGAGCCACTCGATGGCCGACACGCTCAGCCGAGCGCGGCGCATTAGGTGCAGGGCCGCGATCCGCGGCGAGGATACAGCGCCCGAAGGAGTCGTGCCGTCCATCCTGCATCGGATTGAACGCCGCTTCGCCCTCCATCGCATCGATTTCCCCGGCAAGCCCGACCCTGTGATGCTCGCGCGCGGGCATGTCGTACTGGGCGACGGTTGCGATGGTCACATGCACACTTGCAGACGAGGTCTATATACGCCGACAAATGGCGCGTTCTGGAACGCAAAGCGATCAACGAATCGCGAGCGCGAACGGCACACACGCTCGGCTCTTCGCAGGACGGGCTGGCGCGTTCTTGTTGTGTGGGCGTGCCAAACGCGCCATCGCGACACAGTCTCGCAGCGGCTTGTGGCGTTCATGCGCGCATTGCGCCGCTACGCCGCCACCGTCGCCGCCGCGATTTCGCCCGACGGTCCCGTTTCGCCGCGCGTCCTTCGCCTGTCGCACGCGATCGTCACGCTGCCCCGTCCACCCGGGTCAGCCGCCGGTCAACAGCTCCACAAACGGGTCGATGTCGAAGTTGTCGACGGCGCCGTCGTTGTTGATGTCGGCACGGAGGCGGTCGCAGTTGGGAAACGCAGCGGCATAGGCCGCTGGATCGACGAGCGCGAGAACGAATGGGTCGATGTCGAAGTTGTTGACGAAGCGGTCGCAGTTCAGATCTCCCGTCGTGGCAAACGTCGCGAGCGCGACGCCGCGGAAGGGCTGCGCGCCGGTGAGAAACGCGGTGCGATCGGTGCCGTCGAGCCGGACGCGCCAGAGCGTGGACGCCGCGATGTCCGTCCACCAAGCAAAGCCGAGTTGCGGATCGATCGCGAGGTGGCGCGGGTCGTTGCTCGCCGCGCAAAGTGCAGTCGGATTCGCTCCGTCCAGACCCGCCGTCATAAGCGTGTTGGTGGCGTCTTCGAGCCAGTACATCCGGCCGCCGGCGGGGTCGACCGCGACGCCGCGCAAATTACCGAGGCCCTGGTAGCATCGATAGAGGGTCTGCGCGCCCGAGCCGTCGGTTTTCTTGCGCACGACCCAACCGTAGACGAGCGGCGGACCGAGCGTGCGTCCGGTCACGTAGATCAGTCCGCCGGGCGCGAGCGCGAGGGAGTCCAGGTCGATCGGCTGCTGCTCGTACTCGCCGCCGACGGATCCGAGATTGGCGCCGTCGCTGTCGGCGACAAACACGCCGTAGTGCGGTGAGCTGCCGGAGCGGAAGTACATCTGAACCCAGTACACGCGATGAGTGACGGGGTCGGGTGCAATGGAGTAAACGCTCATGCTGTCGTAATAGGGATCCAGGTCGTAGATCACGAGCGCGTTCGAGCCGTCGAGATTGGCACGGAACATCTGGCGCGACGACGACCAGTACATGTAGCCGGCGAGGTCGTCGATGCCGACGGTCCGTGCGTCGCTTCCGGCGGCGCGGACGAACTGGTTCTGGGTTCCGTCGACCGCGCAGCGGCGGATTTCGTTGCTTTGCAGGTAATAGACGACGCGCCCGCCGGCGGCGGCGGATGATGTGAGCACGAGGCCGCCGAGCAGGAGCAGCAGCCAGCCGCACGGCGCGGCGCGCCGCGGCTGGAGCGTGAAGAGGTGGGACATGGCCATGCCTCCGCGGAGCGCACAGCCAGCGACGCCGGCGTCGGCGTGAAAGGCCAGCCGGTCGGCTCCGGAGAACATCCTTGCACGCAGCGTGCCACACGCCGTGCGCGGTCTGTGAGCCCCAGGACGGGTTTCCGGGTGGTGGAGTGGGGAGTTTCGCGCAGTTGGATTGGGGAATTTGGCGCACCCGGAGTCGCCGCCGGACGCCCGGCGTGGGTGCGAACCTGCGGCCCGCCCGCGCTGCGCCGTGGTCGCCAACCCCGCGCGAGGGATCGCGGACAGCGCAGAGCCGCACGCCGCCTCGACCCCGGTGGCCCTGCGCTCCTTCGCCCCGCCCGCCGCTGGGATTTTCGACCGGGCGCGGCTAGTCTGCTGCGTCTACTCCGTAACGCTCGCGACGGCGCGGCGGAGCCAGACGAACTGGAGACGGCATGGCGGCGACGCATACGGAAGTGCAGCAGATCGGGCAGCTCGTGCGGCAGCACGCGGAGCACTTTGAGCGGCTGACGACGGAGATTCGGCGGGTGATCGTCGGGCAGGACAACCTCCTGCGCAAGATGCTCGTCGGGCTGCTCGCAAACGGCCACATCCTGCTCGAGGGTGTGCCGGGGCTGGCGAAGACGACGGCGGTCGCAACGCTGGCCCGCGCCATCCGCACGAAGTTTCAGCGGCTGCAATTCACCCCGGACCTGCTGCCCGCGGACATCGTCGGCACGATGGTCTTTCAGCCAAAGGACGGCACGTTCACAGTGAAGCGCGGTCCGATCTTCGCGAACCTGATCCTCGCGGACGAGATCAATCGCGCGCCCGCGAAGGTGCAGAGCGCGCTGCTGGAGGCGATGCAGGAGCGGCAGGTCACGATCGGCGAGCAGACGTATCGGCTCGACGAGCCGTTCCTGGTGCTGGCGACGCAGAACCCGATCGAGCAGGAAGGCACGTATCCCTTGCCCGAGGCGCAGGTCGATCGGTTCATGCTCAAGCTCCTGGTCGAGTATCCATCGCGCGACGAGGAGCGCCTGATCCTCGACCGCATGGCGCACCACCGCGGCGTGCCACAGGTAAACGCCGTGCTCGAGCCGGAGCAGGTGCTCGCGGCGCGGGCGGTGCTCGACGAGATTCACGTCGACGACAAGGTGAAGGACTACATCGTCGCGCTGGTTCACGCGACGCGCAACCCGCGCGAGTTCAAGCTGAACGAGATCAGCGAGTGGATCGAATATGGCGCCAGCCCGCGCGCGACGATTTACCTGTCGCTCGGCGCGAAGGCGCTGGCTTTTCTCGGCGGGCGCGGCTGGGTGTCGCCGCAAGATGTGAAGGACATTGCCCCGGACGTGCTGCGGCACCGCGTGATCATCAGCTACGAGGCCGAGGCGGAGGAGAAGACGAGCGACGATGTCGTGCGGTATGTGCTGGATCACGTCGAAGTGCCGTAACGGCCCGCGGCGGCGGTGGGGCAAGGGATGGTCGTGGAAGCGCGGCTCAGCGGGCGGCGGCTGGTGTGGACGTTCGTCATCAGCCTGGTGCTGCTGGCGGTCGTGCTGTTTTTTCTTTCGCGGATGATGCAGAAGCCGCGCGAGCGGCGCGGCGGCACAGGGCCCCGCGCTGGCGTCTGGGTGGCGCCCGCCGGCGGCGGAGCGCTCCTCCCGCCGGCGCGCCCGGCCTATCGCGCCGCCAGATGCACGAGCAGCAGCGACACATCCGTCGGGCAGATGCCGCTGACGCGCGACGCCTGACCGACCGAGTGCGGGCGGACGGCGGTCCAGCGTTCGATCGCTTCGCGGCGCAGGTGCTGAATGCCCGCGAAATCGAGCTCGCGCGGAATCGGCCGCGACTCCAACTCGCGAAACTGCTCGATCGCGCGCGCCTGGCGCTCGATGTAGCCGGCGTATTTCGTCTCCACCACGGCCCGCGCCCACACGTCGGTCTCCCGATGGAACGCGGCCAGTTCGGCGTCCAGCGATGCGAAACGCTCGCCGTCCTCCTCGGGGCGCCGCAGCCACTCGACCAGCGGCTTGCCGTCGGCCCGCCGCGTTGCCAGCAGCGTCCGCAGGGCGGCGAGGCGTTCCTGCTTGCGCTCGAATCGCCCCCAGCGGGCGTCGTCGACCAGGCCGATGGCGCGGCCCAGGGGCGTCAGGCGCGCGTCGGCGTTGTCATAGCGCAGGTGCAGGCGATGCTCGGCGCGCGACGTGAACATGCGATACGGCTCCGTGACGCCGCGGGTCACCAGGTCGTCGATCATCACGCCGATGTAGGCTTGGTCGCGCGTCAGAATGACGGGCGGTTCGTCGCGGACGAAGCGGGCGGCGTTGATGCCGGCGACGATGCCCTGACCGGCGGCCTCCTCGTAGCCGCTGGTGCCGCAGATCTGTCCGGCGAGAAAGAGCCCCGCGACGCGCTGGGTCATCATGGACGCGTCGATCTGCTCGGGCGGGACGAAGTCATACTCGACCGCGTAACCCCATTGCAGCACGCGCGCGCGCTCCAGCCCCTCGATGCTCGCGATCACGTGCGCTTGTACGTCCTCCGGCAGCGACGTGCTGACGCCATTCACGTAGATGCGGTCGCTGGTGCGGCCCTCGGGTTCGAGAAAGACCTGGTGGCGGTCCTTTTCGGCAAATCGGACGACCTTGTCCTCGATGCTCGGGCAGTAGCGCGGGCCGCGCGACTGGATCTGACCGGAATACATCGGCGCGCGGTGCAGATTGGCGCGGATGAGCTCGTGGGCGGCGGCGTTGGTGTAGGTGATCCAGCAGGCGATCTGCGGCTGGGTGATGCGCTCCGTGAGGAAGCTGAACGGCGCGGGCTGGTCGTCGCCGGGCTGGGATTCCAGTCGCGTGAAATCAATCGAGTCGCGCGCGAGGCGCGGCGGCGTGCCGGTCTTCAGGCGGCCGAGCTCGAGACCCAGCGCCGCGAGCGAGGTGCTCAGCCCGTTGGCGGCGGGCTCGCCGACCCGCCCGCCGGGGCTGCGCTGCTCGCCGGTGTGCATGAGGGCGCGCAGGAATGTTCCGGAAGTGACGATGACTGCCCCGGCGCGGAGCGTCCGGCCGTCCGCGAGCGCGACGCCAACCGCGCGCCGGTGCGCTGCGCCGTTGGGTCCGGCCGGCTCCGTCAGGATCGTCTCGACGGCGGCTTCGAGAATCTCCAGGCCGCGGCACGCGGCGAGTTTGTGCTGAACCGCGGCGGCGTAAAGCTCGCGATCGGCCTGCGCCCGCGGCGCCCAGACGGCGGGACCCTTGCGGCGATTCAACAGACGGAACTGGATGCCGGTCTCGTCCGTGACGACTCCCATGAGACCACCGAGCGCGTCGATCTCGCGGACGATCTGGCCTTTGCCAATGCCGCCGATTGCGGGGTTGCAGGACATTCTTCCGATCGCGTCGCGCTGAAAGGTGACGAGCGCGGTGCGCGCGCCGAGCCGGGTCGCCGCCCAGGCCGCTTCCGCGCCGGCGTGTCCGCCGCCAATCACGATCACGTCGTAGCCCGGCGAGCTCATGCCGGGATTGTAGTGTTGCACCGCCCCCAGAAGCGAATTCGGGGTGACGCTCGTCGCAGGAGGAACGCCGCGCACGCCCGGCTTCAGATCCAAAGCTCGTGCGCCCGGCACGGGCCGGCGTCGCCGTCGCGTTCGTGCTCGGGGCCCGCCGCCTGGCGCGGCGGGTTCCGGCGTGCGGGTTCGCGGCTCGATCGGTGCGCGCGAATTGGGCGTCAGGGTATGCGGAGCGCCTGCTCCACGCGGATGCGCTCGCGCAGCACCTCGAGCGCGCGATCGAGCTGCATTCGCCGCTCGACGCGCGCCGCCTCGCGCGGACCGAGGCGCTGCACTTCGTCGTCCGAAAGCTGGACAAGGACATGCGGCTCGACACCGACGTTCTGATACTGCGTGCCGTCGAGCCGATTCACCTGGATCCAGCTATGCCAGAGAACCAGGCCGTTGGAGAGCGTCGTGTTGCGGATCGCCGCGCCCAGGCCGCGCGTCGGCTGCCCGACGAGCACGGCGCGCCCGGTGTCGCCGAGCGAGAACGCAAGCCCCTCGGACATCGACGCGGTGTTCCCGTTGATCAGCACGACCAGCGTGCCGCGGTAGGGTTTGCCGACCGGAGGGATGCCGACCTGTCCCACGGAGCGCACGACGCCGCTGATGAGCGGCGAACGCCCGCTGAAGCTGCACACCTTTTGATAGCTGTCATAGAAGCGGCCGGCGAGCGGCATCATGATCCACGGGTAGCCGCCGTGGGTGTTGCGCAGGTCGAGAATCAGCCCGTCGGTGTCGAGCAACTGGTCGAGTGCGGCGTGGAAGTCGGCGATGACCTGGGTTGTCACGAGGTGCGCGACGCGCAGGTAGCCGACGCCGTCGTCGAGACAGCGCCACTCGACGACGATCTCGGTTTCCTTTTGCTTGGTCTCGCCGGTGTCGCGATCGACCACGACGCGCTGCGTGGTGGGAGCAAAGTGTTTTGGCGGCACCACCGGCTCCGTGCGCTTCAGCGGCCACCGCACGCGCTCGCCGCTCGGGCGCTCGAGCAGCAACTCGACGATCGTGTCCTTGGGGCCGTTGAGCAGCGACCAGCCGCCGAACCCAGGCGGCGCGCCGTCGATCGCGACAATGCGCGCGTATTCGGGCGATGCGCCCGGTACGCGCCGGGCGTCGGCCGGGAGCAGTTCATCGGGCGTGCGGACGAAATAATCGCGGCGCAGCTGTGTCCAGCGCGGCGCGGGTCGATGCAAAGCCGCATCGCCGGCGAGCGGCAGCGGCGGCGCTGGCTTGTCGGGCAGAAACCAGCGCGTGGTGAGGTGCAGGTGGCCGTCCTCGAATGTGCCGAGGAAGCGCACGATCTCGCGGAGGCGCTCGTTCTCGTCGTCGAGGGCGCGGAGCGCCGTCCGCGCGTCTTCGAAGCGCTGCCGCAGGGCGGCGTCGGCGGGGTCGAAAAACGGGTCGTGTGTGCTGAGCTCGCGCCAGATCTCGTCGAGCAGCACCGTGCGGGACGTGTCCGGCTTTCCGGGCTTCCCGCGCGCGCGCGCCGCGCGGCCCGGCGTCGACGGGTGCGCGGCGCGCGCGCCCGCGGGTCGGTCCGACGGGCTCGTCGCGGCGCCCTCGGAGGGGCGCGGTCCGGCAGCGTCGCCGTCCGGCGGGTCGCCCGGAGCCGGAGCGGAGCCGGCGACGAGCAGCGCCGTCACGAGCGCGGCGTAACGCCGTGCGCGCCACGGACGGGTGGCGCACCTGCAACGATTTATGTTCGCGCCCATCGCGGTCTCCGGGTGGCGCACGCTCGGAGAGCGGCCGCGCCCCCGGGAATGTACGCCAGCGCCGCGCCGCTTTCCATGCATTGCGGGCCGGGCGCCGTGAGCGGCCGAGCGCCCGAGCTGCCCCGCTGATCGCGCGGCCGCCGCTCACTACAGCTTACGGGCGGCGATTCGTCGATTACCGCGACGCCCGCGCCGCGCGCACCGCTCCGGCGGCGCGCGGCGGAGACGCGTGTCGCGGCCGCAGCGCTCATCGGCCGATGAACGCCGTTCCGCCGCTCGAGATCACGCGGATGCGCTTGTTCATCGTGAGGGCCTCGGAGTAGCTTCCGGCGCGGACCACAAGGCGCGTGTCGTTCCAGGCGGCGTTATAGCCGTCGACGACGCGGCGGTATGGATGGGTCCAGCTTCCGTCCCAGGGCGAGCTTGTGTTCGCGTGATCGACCCAGATGGTCCCGCCGAGTTCCATCCAATATTGCACATCGGGCCAGGTGTTCTCCCATTCGCCATACATCAGGCACCAGTCGCCGGCATGATCGCAGTCTTCGGCATCGGGGCAGAGCGTGCAATGTCCGAAGAGCTGTCCAATGAGCTGGCCGGCGCCGTTGAACATGCCGGAGCCGCTGGAACCGCCCTGAATGATCCCCCTGTCAAGGTCGTAGAACGCGTAATAGGCGGAATCGAAACAACCGCAGTCGGCGCCGCAATCGATCGAAAGCGACTCGAAGTGCCCGAATGCGGCGCGCTTCCAGCTTCCGGCGGGGTGATGGATGCCGATCACCCCGGCCTCCTGATCCGGTGTCCAGCCCGCGAAGCCTACGCCGGCTGGGATCTGGTCGGGGTTGAGCCGGATCAGACAGGAGTCGTTGGTGAGCGCCGGCGGTCCCGTTTCGTGCAGCAGCGTGCCGCCATTGGTCTTCGGCAGCGAGCTGCGCGCCGGGACGCTGGGCGAGCCGGAGCAATTGCCGGGAGAATTGTTGCTTTGATAGAACCACGTGACTTCGAGCGAGTTCACCTCGGCTTGCGTGCTCAGACAGTGGGCGGCGGTGAGAAAGTAGGGAACGTAGGTGTCCAGATCGAGATCGCTGATCATCGTGCCCGTGCAGACATACGACTCTCCGTCGGAAACATAACCCATGCGGCCGGTCGCTTGGCGGGCGTAGAAGTTCGCCGGCGGATCGCCCTGGCACATCACGTCGAGGTGGCACGGACACACGCCCGAGCAGTCGCCGGTCTCCATCTGCGGCAAATCGAAATCGCGGTCGACGTGCACGAGTTCGTCGATCCGCAGCGCGGGCTGATCGGGGCCGGTGATTTCGAAGTACACGCGGTCGCCGGGCAGGGTCGTCGACCAGAACGCACCGTCGCGCTCGCGTCCCAGTCCCGTGTACGGTCCGTGAACCACCGGGGCGCCGTTCTCGTACGCGTACATGACGAGGCGACAACGCCCCACGTCGAACTCCGTGAAATGGACACGCAACTCCAGCGCGCCCGGCGACGCGATGGCGAATGTCCACGCGAATTCGCCGGTGGCGGCGTCGCGCACAAGCGCTCCGCCGCCGGGGAGCACAACCGCGTGATCCGCCAGCGGGCGGACGACGCCGATTCGTGCGGGGCCGGGGTTGACGCCGCGATAGCGTTCGGCGGCGCGGGCGTCCGCAGCTGCGATCGCTTCCGAACTGAGCGGACCGAGGTCGAGCACGTTCAAGCCCTCGATATATGCGTCGGGCCAATCGAGGCTGAGCGGCGTTGGCGGGGCCGGCTGCGGGGGCGCGAACGCCGCCGGCAGCAGTTCAGGCCAGGCCTGCGCGATCGGGTCGTTGGCGTTGGCCGGGGCCGGCGACTGCGCCGCCGCAAGCGAGGCGCTGGTCAGCGCGAGCACCAGGGGAGTGACGGGTCTCATTTCGAACTCCTGAATGGGACGGTTACGCGGCATGTGCGTCCCGCCAGCGGCGAGCACTCCCGCGCGCGGGCGCGCGAACACCGCGGCGGCTGCTTATTGCAAACTCACAAGCACCAAGACGAGCCCTTCGTCGCCTTGCGCGAGCGCGGACATGGCCTTGCCCAGGATCGCGCCTTGCGCGCGGTCATGGTCGGCGGCTTTCATGGCGTGTCCGGGCGTGTCGGAGGTCGTGAGCAGGTCGCCGACGGCGATCGCGGCGTTGCCCGCGTCGCAGCGCACCCAGACGCGGCCCGAGAGCGCGATGGGCGGCGCGTCCTCATGGCCCGGAAGATTGCCCAGCACCGCGCCGACGGGGAGATCACCGGCGCCGCTGACCACGCCCGCGACGCGCCGGTTGTAGGCGCCGCGCGCCACGCGGAGCTTGCCCGCCAACTGCGGGTCGATCTCCATCACCGTGCCCGGTGCGGCGTCGTGGCGCGCGTCGCTGACCGGGAACTTCTCGGCGATGTCGGCGCCCGTGATCGCCAGCACATTGACGTAGACGGTGCTCCCCGGGCCGTTCTGACCGATGCGCACGTCCCCGCCGTCGTGGTTGAGGTACAGCGTGGCCGCGGCGCCGTTGCTGCGCGCCATGATCTCGTTGTCGTCCATCACGATGTTCGCGGCGAATGCGTCTCCGATCAGGAAATAACCCGCGGTCGGTGACGTGACGTTCGCGTCACCGCCGCCGTCGACGTGCAACTTACAGAGCGGGAATCCGGCCGCGTCGCCGCCAATACCGGTGTTGCCGCCGCCCATGCCGATGAGCACGGTCTGGGCGACGTTGTTGTTCAGGTAGAGCGGATCGCCGAACAGTCCGTCGCCGGCGGTGTTGATCGAGTTGACGCCGACGTCGAGCGAATCGGCGCCGACCTGCACGCGCATCCCGGGGCCGGTTCCGTTGGTGGTCGCGACGAGGGCGGGCGCGGCGTTGTTGGCGTTGGAGATCTGGAAGTAACCGGCGCTGCCTGCGCCGCTGTTCACGCCCGCGACCGCCGAGACGCCGCTGTTCGTGGCGTTGGTGTCGACGCGCAACGCGCTCAGGTTGCTGGCGGTGTTGTCGCTGACGATCCAGGCGGCGCGCTGCGCGCCGGTGTGCTGAACGTGAAACCGGGACGCGGGGCTCGACGTCCCGATGCCGAAGTTGCCCGCGTCGGCCTGGAAAAAGCTGTTGCCGCCGCCGACGCCGATGTCCGCGGACGGCAGCGTGGAGCCGTTGCCGCGGTGAAAGCGGACACGCTTGGCGCCCGTGGTGTTGGTGTCGCGGAAGAACCGGATCCACGCGTCGCTGACGCCGTCCTGCGGGCTGGCGTCGAGGTCAAGCAGTGATTGCCCGCTCGCGGTCCGCTTCTTGAGGTGTCCGCCGCCGGCCCAGACGTCGGTCAGCGTCAGGTAGCTGTTGGCGTCGTCGTTGTCCTGCAACCGCAACGCGGCGCCGTCGCGATAGACGTGGAGCTTGTCGATCGGCGTCGTGAGACCGATGCCGACATTGCCGGTATTCGTGTTGTAGATGTTGGCTCCGCTGCCGGCCCACTGGCCGCCGCCGCCCCCGGGGCCGCTGAACGCATAGGCGGCGTACGGCGCGGCGGTGAGCGGCTGGCGCGGGCCGAGGACCACGCCGTTGACGGCGATCTGAAGCCAGCGCGCGGCGCCGTTAAAGGCGGTCGCGCCGAACTCGTCGTTCTGATTCACGACCGCCGTGAAGAGGCCGTCGATCGCGGCGACGCCTTGCCCGTCCGTGGTCCCGATCTGCGTGCCGCCCGTGGGCGCGCTCCAGAGCGAAAAGCCCATGTCATACGCGCCGTTGGCGGGTGCACCTCCGTCGCTCAGTTCGCCTTGATAGGTGAATGCCGTCTGGGCTGCGGCCGGAATCACGCCGGCGCACAGCGTCGCGGCCACGATCCACATCGCACGTACGGGTCGCATGAGCTTCTCCTGTCCTGAGTTTGGGCAAGGATGCACTCGCCGCGGGGCGCGCCGCTTCGTGCGTTGCCCCCAGGGTTCAGGCGGGTGTCCCGAGTCGCTAGAATCAGCGCTGCGGCCGCCGCCCGCGTGCTTCGCGTTCGGCTGCTGCCCGAGTCCATCCGCCTTCGGGGCGCGCCGGCTGTCAGAATTCTCGCGAGAATCGCGATGCCCGATCCCCAGGAGCGGTTGAAGGAAACGTTGATCGCGGCGGGGCGGGGAAACCGGCTCGCGGCGGCCGAGCTGCTTCCGCTGGTCTACGCGGAGCTTCGGGCGCTGGCCCGCGCCCGCATGGCCGGGCTGCCGCCCGGCAACACCTTGCAGCCGACGGCGCTGGTGCACGAGGCCTTCGTGCGGCTGATCGGCGATCGCGATCCAGGCTGGGACTCGCGCGGGCATTTCTTCGCCGCCGCCGCCGAAGCCATGCGGCACGCGCTGGTCGACCAGGCGCGCCGGAAAAATCGTGTGAAGCGAGGGGGCGGGAAAAAACGTATGGACTGGGAGGAGTTTGACGTGCCGCTCGCAGCGCCGGTCGAGGACATTCTGGCGCTGGACGAGGCGGTCGAGCGGCTGCGCGCGGACGATCCGCGCAAAGCACAGATCGTATCGCTGCGCTTCTTTGCTGGGCTCAGCCGCGAGGAGACCGCCGCGGCGCTCGATGTGTCGCTGGCGACGATCGACCGCGACTGGCGCTACATCGTGGCCCGGTTGCACCGCGACCTGACGGGCTCGCCGAAGTCGTCGAGCGCGCCCGCGGGGGACGCCGCGGCGGCGGACCCGCGCGCGAGCGACGCCGCTCCCGAGTCGCATCCGTGAGCACCGCAGCGTGAAGGAGGCTTGCGGCGTGGACGATCGCAGCGACCTCTACCAGCGCGTCGAGTCGCTCTATCAGCAAGCGGTGGATCTGCCGCCGGCGCGGCGCGGGGCGTTTCTGGACGGCGTCTGCCGTGGGGACGCCGCGCTGCGCCTGGAGTTGGAATCGTTGCTCGCACACTATGAGCGAGCGCAGAGCAGCTTTCTGAATCTGCCCGCACACGACCTCGCGGCGCGCATCGATGCGGCGGCAGCGCCGCTGCCCGCGTCGGTCGCGGGCTACCGCATTCTCTGCCGGCTGGGCGAAGGCGGCATGGGAACGGTGTATCGCGCCGAGCAGGAGCAGCCGCGGCGCCTGGTCGCGCTGAAGGTGATCCGCGGCGGCGCCCTGAGCTCCGAGCTGCTCCGGCGATTCGAGCTGGAGGCCGCCGCGCTCGCGCGGCTGAAGCACGCGGGCATCGCGCAGATTCACGCCGCCGGCATGTACGACGACGGCGGTGTGCGGCGGCCCTACTTTGCGATGGAGCTCGTTGACGGGGCCCCGCTGCTCGAGTTTGCGGCCGCCCGGCGACTGGGTGTGCGGGCGCGGGCCGAGCTGCTTGCCCGCGTGTGCGACGCGGTGCAACACGCGCACCAGAAGGGCGTGATCCACCGCGACCTCAAACCCGCGAACATCCTGGTCGACGCCGACGGTCAGCCGAAGATCCTCGATTTTGGCGTGGCCCGTGTCACGGAGTTCGAGCCCCATGCGACGCACGCCCCGACCGAGCACGGGCAACTGATCGGCACGCTGGCCTACATGAGCCCCGAGCAGGCCGACGGCCAGGCGCAGCGGCTCGACACGCGCGCCGACGTGTACTCGCTCGGCGTGATTCTCTACGAACTGCTCAGCGGAGCGCTGCCGTATGACCTCCGCGACCTGAGCGTGGTCACGGCGCTGCGCCGCATCGTCGAGCGCGACCCCGCCCCGCTGCGGCTGATCGACGCAAGCCGCGACGTGGACTTTGAGACCGTGGTTCGCAAGGCGCTCGAGAAGGACCCGGAGCGCCGCTATGCTTCGGCGTCGGACCTGGGCGCGGACATCCGCCGCGTGCTGAACCACGAACCGATTGCCGCCCGCCGCGCGACGGCGTGGTATCAGGCGTGCAAATTCGCGCGACGACACGTCGGGCTGGTTGCCGGCATGGCGGTCGCGTTTGTGGTGCTGGTGCTGGGCGTCGCGGGAACGACGGTGGGAATGCTGTGGGCGCTCGACGAGCGCGATCGCGCCCGCAACGCCGAGCAGCACGCCGCGAAAGCGCTGGCGAACGAGGCGGAGCAGCGCGCCATCGCCGAGCGGCGGGAAGCCCAAACGGCGCAGGTGGCCGAGTTCCAGGCCGGGATGCTTCGCGGCGTCGATGCCGTGGAGATGGGCCGCGGGCTGAAACAGCACTTCCGCGCCCAGATCGCCGCCGGCCTCACGCGGCAGTTTGTCGCTGATCCGAAGCAGCGTCGGCGGCGCACGCCGGAAGAGACTGCCGCTGAGCTCGACGCATTCGACCGCCTCGCGGCGTCCGCGAGCGCGGCCGACGTCGCGCGTCGGGTGCTCGACGAGTACGTGTTGCGGCGCGCGAGTCAGTCGGTCGACGCGCGGTTCGCCGAGCTGCCGCTGGTCGCGGCGCAGCTTCACATGGCGCTCGGCGCGACGTACCGCGCGTTGGGGTTGTACGAGGCCGCCGAGCCGCACCTGCGCGCCGCGCTGGAGGCCCGGCGTCGCGCGCTGGAGCCGGGCGACGCGTTGATCAGCGAGAGTCTGACGCAACTCGGGCTGCTGCTCGTGGACCGCGGTCGATACGCGGACGCCGAGTTGCTGCTGGGTGAGGCCCTCGAGCGGCGCCGCGGCCAGCGCGGGGTGAGTGCGGCCATCCTCGCCCAGAGCATCCATAACCTGGCGCTCGTGCGGCAGGAGCGCGGCCAAGTCGCGTCCGCCGAATCGCTTTATCGCGAGGCTCTGGCACTGCAACGCGCCGACCCCGCGGCCGAGCCGCTCGCGACCGCTTCGACGCTCGACAATCTCGGCGCTCTGCTGCGGGGTCAAGGCGCGCACGCCGGTGCCGAGGAGCTCTTGCGAGAGGGGCTCGCGCTTCGTCGCGGTGTCGACGACGGGCGCCGTGTCGAGGTGGCGTTCAGCCTCGCCAACCTGTCCAACCTGCTGATCGAGCGCGGCCGCGGCGCCGAAGCCGAGCCGCTGCTCCAGGAAGCGCTGGCGATCCGCCGCGCCCGGCTCGGCGACGAGCACCCGAGCATTGCGAACGGCCTGGGCGGGTTGGCGCTGATCGCGTTCAATCGCGGCGATCTCGCGACTGCGGAGGCGCTCACGCGCGAGGTGCTCGACGTGCGGCGCGCCACGCTCGGCGACGAGCACCCGCACGTCGCGGTCGCGCTGAACAACCTCGCGGGGGTCATCCGCATGCGCGGCGAACACGCCGCCGCGGCGGAAATGCTGCGCGAAGCGCTCGCGATCTGGCGCGCGGTGCTCGGCGAAGAGCACGCGCAAGTCGCGACCGCCATGACCAACCTCGGTGTGGCGCTGCGCATGCAGCACGACCTGGACGCGGCAGAGCCGTTCTTGCGCGACGCGTTGGCGCTGCGTCGCAAACTACTCGGCGACGACCACCCCGATGTGGCGAACGGCCTCGACAATCTCGCCGGACTCCTCGAGGATCGCGGCGAGTTCGACGCGGCCGAGCCGCTCTTCCGTGAGGCAGTCGCGCTCCGCCGCCGTGTGTTCGGCGCGGAGCATCTCGACACGGCGCTCAGCGTGAACAACCTGGCGGTGCTGCTGCATCGCCGCGGCGCCCCCGCGGCCGCCGAGCCGCTGTACCGCGAGGCGCTCGCCGCGCGCCTGAAAATCCTGCCGCCGACCCATCTCGACCTGGCCCAGACCCGCACGAGCCTCGGCCGGGCGCTGGTCGAGATGGCCGCGGACGAAACGACGCCGCCCGCGATCCGCAAGGCACGCCTGAGCGAGGCCGAGTCGTTGCTGCGCGCGGCGATCGACGTGATCGATCAAGCCCCCCATCCGCCCGCCGCCCGCGTCCGCGCGACGGTCGACGGGCTCGTGAATCTCTACGAGCGGCGGTTGGCTGTCGATCCGCAGTCCGGCGACGAGGAGGCGGCCGCCGAGTGGCGCCGCAGGCGCGACGCGTTGCGCGGGCCGAGCCCCTAGCCGGCCTGCGACGCGATCAGACGGCGCAAATCGGAAAGTGTTCGGGACATGGGGGGCCGCACCGGCGCGCGTCTTGCGCGCCTTGCTCGCGCCCGAATCACACGGCAGCCGCGTTCTGACCGCCGGCAACAACGGTCGGACCCAGCCGCCGCACCCCCGCGCGCGTGGATCGATGGGCGCGCTCAGCACCCGCGGGCGGAGGAGTCGCGACTCGCGACGGTCGGAACCAAAACGGCGATGCATCGACCGGCAAACGCCGCGCGCCGCGCGGACGCAAGTGCTCAAGCCGCGCGGTGCCGCGCGCAGCGCTGAGTGGCATCCCCGATGAGATTTCCCTAGACTCTGTTGGCCGTTAGGTCCGTTCGCCCGATGACGACGAACCGCGCGACGGTGTCGCGAATTCTGCGAATTCGAAGCAGAAAGCGGCTATTTGCGCCCGTAGCTCAGTTGGAAAGAGCAGCGGATTTCTAATCCGCCGGTCGGGGGTTCGAGTCCCTCCGGGCGCGTTGGCGTGCGGTGGCGAAGAGTCGCGTTGGCTCCCCGGCTGTGCGGCTGGCGCGGTGTCGTGGTCGCCGACCCCTGCGCGTCCCGCCGCATCCTTCTGCCCGTCGCCGACGGCTCCGCGCTCTCATCGGGGCGTTCTGCCCTCCGCCGTCGCCCTTGCTTCGCGGTTGGGCGGATCCGTCCGTCGCTGCACGGCGTAATATCGACGGACTCTCGTACTTTCTCCAGTCCTCCGTTTCGACCCGGCGTGCCTGGACTGCGGCGCGGCGTTGCAGCTCGCGCGCGAGTGCGGTCCGGCGCGGGTCAGGCGGGGCACCGGCTCTCAGCCGGTGATTAGTTGCAGCTCGCGCGCGAGTCGCGCGCCGCGCGCTTGCGGATTTGGTGTCCGCGCAGCAGACATCCTTGTTGCCGTTGGTGCGCGAGTGCAGCAGCGTGCAGCGATAAGTAAATAGCCGCGTGCGGCTCCGCGGTCTCACCGAGCGAGTGCGCCGCCGTCGCTCGCGCCGCCTGCGATCCGCGTCGTGGGACGCCGCAGGTTTCACCGCGCGCGAATGCGCCGCCGACGCCGCGCATAGGGAAACTCCCTAGGCCGCTTTCCGATAGGCGGTCCGATCTTTATCCGACATACTCCCCATGCGCTGTGGACTCGTCGCGGTCGCTGGTTGACCTGGCACCCCGGCACATCACATTCGATCTCTCGTGCGTCTGAGCGCAGCGATCGACACGCGACGCCGCCGTCATGTGCGTCGTCGAAAGGGAGTAGCCCGCATGGATGTCGCGATTCGCCTTTCGGGTACGGTGGTCCGCGAGCGACGCGGCCGGAGCGCTCGATGCGGCGCGCGAGGGTTGCGATCGGTCCCGCCCGCCCGTCGATACAGCGCGCTGGTCCTGACGGCAGTCGCCGCGGCGGCGGCAAGCGGGCAGGTGTGGGAGCCGGTCGCGTCGCTGCCGACGAATGGATCGCCGCGCCTGCATGCGGCGGGCGTCGTTGCGGGCGGCGCGCTTTACGCGATCGGCGGATCGCCGTGGGTCGGCGGCGACCGTGACGGTGTCGTTCATCGGTTGGCGGGCGGTGCGTGGACCGAAGTCGCGCCGCTCGACGGCGCCGGCCCGGTCATTGGCGCCGCGGCCGACGTCGACGCGCTGGGGCGAATCGTGCTCTTCGGCGGATTCATCGACGGCGACGACGGTCCCGGGCCGGACAAGGTGTATGACCCGGTTCAGGGACCCAACGTGAGCATCGCGGCGCGTCATGCGCCGCAGTCGGCGATCGGTGCGCTCGCGTGGGCGCGCGACGAACCGGGGCGGCTCTATGGCTTCGGCGGCGGCCCCGGCGCGGACGGGCCGAATTCATCGTACTGCGATCGCTATGACGCACAGACCGACGCATGGACCACGCTCGCGCCGATGCCGACGGCGCGGGCCGACGCCTGCGCGGCATACGACGGCGCTGGCGGAATCCTCGTGTTCGGCGGCTTCGATGCCGCCGGGACGGCGCGCCTCGCAGGCGTGAGTCGCTATGACCTGGCGACGGACACTTGGTCGGATGATGCGATCCCGAGTTTGCCCGTCGCGCTCAGCGGAGCGCGAGCCGTACGCGGCGCCGACGGTCGAATCTACGTGATCGGCGGCGTCGCGGGACCGATAGACGCACCCGTCGCGCAAAGCACTGTGTACAAGCTCGACATTGCGACAAACACATGGACAACCGTCGCAGCCCTCGCGACGCCGCGCGCGTCGTTTGCGTGCGCGCTGGGCGCCGACGACTACATTTACGCGATCGGCGGCGCGAACGAGAGTGGGGGAACGAACACGGTTGAGCGGCTGTTCACGCCACGCTGTCCGAGCATCCGTGTGCCGCCGGCCTCACAGGCGGCGTGGCGGGGGACGATCGCCGGGTTCTCCGTGTCTGCCGATGGCGCCGCGCCGCTGTCATATCGATGGCGTCGCAACGGCGTCGCGCTGACCGATGGCCCGACCGGGTCGGGCAGCACGATCGAAGGCGCGACCACCGCCGCGCTGGCGATTCGACACCCGGGCGAAGCCGACGCGGGTTCGTACGACGTGGTCATTTCCAACGCCTGCGGCAGCACGACTTCGGAAACTTGCGAGTTGACGCTTCGCTCGCCGCCGGTGGTGCCGACGCGTTGGGATGTCGTGAACCTGCACCCGGCATGGATGCAGGGACCGTCGTACGCGCGCGGCATCGCCAACGGTCGCGTGGGCGGGGAGGCCTGGACGCCGACGCCGCTGCCGGACGGCCGCACCCTGAACCTGGCCCATCCGATCGTATGGGACGCGGCGACGTTGACGCCGTCCGACGTCACGCCGGCGGGATCGGTGGGCGGCGGCATCCACGACGCGGACGGCGAGCTGTTCGTCGGCTGGTTCTGGCACACATATTCGTGCTACAGCGGCGGCCAGTGGTGGACGTGCGGGTGGCAGTCCGCGGGCTATTGGTCGGGCGCTGCCGAGCTTGCGTTCCAGGAGGTGCATCTGTCCGGCGCGGAGTACGACGCGGTCTATGCGACCGATGGCGAGCGGATGGTGGGCGCCGTCACCTACGAGTATACCGAAGGCAACTACACAACGTATCCCTACCTCTGGACCCCGCCCAACAGCCCGCGGAATCTGATGCCGCCGAGCGCGTCGAGCGCGAGTTGTGCGGCGATCGACGGGCCGGTTCAGTATGGCTCGTACAACTCGCCGTATCCCGGGCCTGTGACGCACGCCGCGATGTGGACCGGGGCCGCGTCCACCATGGTCGATTTGCATCCCGCGGGCGGGTACGCGCGGTCGTGGGTTGCGGGCGCGGGTGATGGACAGGCGGCGGGAAGCGCCGAATTGGCTGGCGCTTCCCGCGCCGGCCTGTGGGCCAATGCGTCCTCCGCGTTTGTCGAATTGCACCCGGCGGGCGCAGCGTCGAGCAGCGCGGTCGCGGCCGCGGGCGGACTGCAGGTCGGAAGTGCGGGAAGCGGCGCCGCGCTCTGGGCCGGCACGCCTGATTCGTATGTAGCATTGCACGCGCATCTGCCGGGCGAGTACAGCGCGTCCGCCGCGAACGACGTGGAGGTCGGACCGGACGGCGCCATCACCGTCGCCGGTCAGGCGTTCAATACGCTCACGCAACGATACGAAGCCGTGCTGTGGCGCGGCGTGCAGCGTCGGGTTGGCGATCTGAACTGCGACGGCATCGTCAACAACTTCGACATCGACCCGTTCGTGCTCGCGCTGACGGATCCGGCCGCGTACGCCGCCGCATACCCCGGCTGCGACTCGCTGAGCGGTGACGTGAACGGCGACGGGGTTCTTAACAACTTTGACATCGATCCATTCGTGCAGTGTCTGACGAACGGATGTCCATAACCGGGCGTCGCGGGCGTCGTGCGCCGGCGCCCCGTGGATCGAAGGAGCATGCCGTGAAGCACGGACTCGGGTTGCTCGTTGGTGTTCTCATTGCGGGAGCCGCGCCTGCGGACGCGGCAGTGCGTTACGTGAGCGCATCCGCGATGGGTTCGAACGACGGCACATCGTGGTTGGATGCGTTCACTGACCTGCAAGCGGCGCTCGCCGCTGCCCAGCCGGGCGATGAGATTTGGG
>JBFXAM010000073.1:0-21732 GCA_050184295.1 Phycisphaerae bacterium
GCTCGCCGCGATCGGCGTGGCGCGGGATATCGGTCCGGCGGTGAAGAAGCTGTTTGTCTTTGGGCGCGAGCAGCCGGGCGCGCCCGACGCGCGGAACCATGAAAGTGCGGCGCCCGCGGGCGACGGACTCGTGATTCCCCCGCCGACCGAGGACGAAAACGCGTCGCCGGCGGCGTTTTTCTCCGCGGTCGGCGCCGCGGCGCAAGAGACAACCCCGACCGGCAAGGGCCGCGAAGACCACGACATGCGGACGCTGGAAGAAATCATCGCGCCGCAGCGCAAGGCGAAAACGACGCTGCCCCCGGATGTGAAGCGCGAATCGGATCGCCCGTTCGCACCGATGATCTTCGACCCGCAGAGCGAGAAGCCCGCCGACACCCCGGCCGAGACGAAGGCGGCCCCGGAGACCGAGCGCCCCGGCGCCCAGCGGCCGAAGAATGGCTTTAACTGGGAAAACACTCCCGAACTCGACGTCGCGCAGCGCGTGATCGAGATCGACGTCGTCGCGCTCCGCGGCGGCGACGCGCGCTACAACATCGTCCTGCGCAACCGCGACGTGATTCAGGTTCCCTCCGACACGGGCGTGTTCTACCTGATGGGCGAGATCAACCGGCCGGGCGTGTATGCCTTTGGCGGCCGCGAAATCACGATGAAGCAGGCGCTCGCGATCGGCGGCGGCCTCACCCCGCTCGGCTGGCCGCAGCGCTGCGAAATCATTCGGCGCGAGCAGGGCACGGACAAGCAGGTGACGATCCCGGTGAATCTCGACCAGATCTTCGCGGGCTTGCAGGATGACGTGCTGCTGCGCGACGAGGACATTGTGAACTTTGGCACCCACACCGTCGCCCCGTTCCTGTTCGTCATTCGCAACTCGTTCCGTTTCACCTACGGCTTCGGGTTTGTCTATGATCGCAACTTCGCCGACCGGGACTCGTACGGCTCGCGACTGAACCCCGAGATCGCGGCACAGCAGCGCCGCGCGCAACGGGGGTTGCCGTTCTAGGGAGCGCGAGGGAACCTGCATGGCGGCGGATGTCGCAGCCACACCGACCTGGCGGATCAGCTTCGACCGCCACGAGCAGCTGAAGGCCGCGATCGTCGCGATCGCGTTCTTGGCGGTGTTCTACAACGTCCTGCTCGATCTGGCGCACGTCTGGTGGAACGACTTCGACTGGTCGCACGGACCGCTGATCCCGCTCTTCAGCGCCTGGCTCATCTTCCACAAGCACACCTGGGAGCGTGTTCAAGCGGCGCCGATCCGGCACAACTGGGTCGGCCTGCCGGTCATGCTCTTCGGACTCGCGCTATACCAGTATTCCCTGTTCGCCTCGCTGTTCAAATACTCGCAGCCGCTGTCGATGATGATCACGCTCCTCGGCGTCATCATCTACCTCTGCGGCCTGCCGGTGATGCGCTACGCGTGGCTCCCGTGGCTCTACCTGTTCTTCGCGATCCCGATCCCGAAGCGCTACTACTTCGCGCTCACCGATCCGCTGCGGCGCATGGCGGCGACGGTGGCGACCGCGGTGCTCGCGCTTGTCCCCGAGCTCGACATCACCCGGGCCGGGTCGAACATCGACTATTTCTATCAGGGTCGCGCGGGACAAATCGGCGTCGTGGATGCGTGCAGCGGAATGCGCAGCACGATCACGCTCTGCGCGCTCGGCGTGGCGGTCACGTACCTCTCGCCGCGGCCGTTGTGGCAGCAACTGCTGATGGTCGGCGCCTCTGTCCCGATCGCGGTGTTCTGTAATTTCATCCGCGTGACGATCACGTGCTGGCTGCACATCTTCGTGAATCCGAAGTACGCCGAGGGGAACTACCACACCGTGCTGGGACTGGTCACACTCATGTTGGCGCTGGGCATCTTCGCCGGTCTCGGCTGGGTGCTGAGCAACCTGACCGTCGAGGAGCGGGACGAGCCGGTCCCGTCGGCGGGCGGCGCATGAGCTCGCGCACGACCGCCACGCCGCCGGCGATCCGTTCCGTCGCCGCGCCCCCCGCGGCGGGGCGCGTCGTCGACGCACGAGCGCCGTTTGCCAGCGCGCGGTTCTATGTCTGCGTGGGGGTGCTCGCGGCGGCGGCGCTGTCGATGCAAGGCGCCGCGAAGATGCTGGGACAACACTTCCGCAAGGAAGCCATTCCGTTGCGCAAGTCGTTCAGCCAGTTTGACGTCGCGCGGCTTTTCCCTGCATACACGACCCACGCGATTCCGCCGGCGCCGATCGATCCCGAGACGCTTCAGACGCTCGGCACCGAGGAGTACGTGGTCCTGCGCCTGGTGGACGCGAGCAAACCGCGCGAAGACGCCACCAGCGTCGCACATGTGTTTGTCACGTACTACACGGGCAAGCCGGACCAGGTTCCCCACGTTCCGGACGAGTGCATGTCCGCCGGCGGATATTCGCTCCAGCAGGCCGGCTGGGCCGATGTGCCGGTCGCGGACGTCGGGGCGCCCGACAACCAGATCCCGGTGCGCGTGCTCACGTTCCACCCCCGCCAGGGGCTGCGAAGTCCGTTCGCCGCCGCCGCCCAAGGCGGCCCCACGGTCGCGTACTTCTTCCACACGAACGGGCGCTACGTGACGACGCGCGACCAGGTGCGGCTGATTCAGTCCAACCTGTTCGAGCGCTACTCGTATTACGCGAAGATCGAGGTCAATTTCACCGATTACGCGATGGTCCGCAGCCCGACGCGCGAGGAGAGCCTCGCGGCGCTGCGGCCGCTCTTCGAGCGCGTCGTGCCGATCCTGGTGCATGAACATTTGCCGGATTGGGAGAGCGTCGGCGCGGCGCCGGCGGCGCGCTCGTAGCCCGCGCGCGGCGCGGAGCATTCTGAAAGAAGTGCCATGGCCCAGAAAAAGCTGAACAAGAACCTGGTGGCGTTCCTGACCGTGATGGGCATCCTGCTCACGGTCGCGATCGCCGGTCTGGTCACCTACCAGGGCTCGCAGCGCGATCCCGAGATCTTCGCCGAGCGCGCCCGCAAGCTGGAGGCGTCGGGCGAGTTCGAGCGCGCCATCGACCTGTACGCGCGCGCCTACGACGCCGCCAAGACCCGACAGCCGGTCGACGTCACGCACCTCGTCGAGGCTTCGCGCTGCGCGTACCAGATCGGGGAAATCACCAAGTCGCTCGACATGCTGCGGCTCGCCAACACGCAGCGCCCCGACGACATGGCGGTGATCAAAACGCTGCTCGACCGCTTGTGGGAGCTGCGCGACTATTACGGCGGCGACCAGCTCTACATCCAGCTCCGCGACTATTCCGACGAGCTCCTGAAGCAGGAGCCCGAGAACGTCCTGGCGTTGCTGTGTCGCTCCGAAGCGCTCCAGCAGCTCTCGCCGAACGACGCCGCCGCCCAGCAGGAGTCGGAAGCCCGGCTGGCCCGCGCCGAGGAACTCGGCCGCACCGATCCACGCGTTGCGACGACGTTCGCGCGGCGCCTGTTTCAGAAAGCGTCCCAGCTGCGCGCCCGGGCCGGCGGGACGCCGTCCGGAGACGCACAGCAGCAGATTCAGAAGCTCGAAAGCGAGACCCTCGATCTGCTCGAAGCGGCCACTGCCGCCAACCCCGGACATGCCCGGCTGAACATCGCGCTGGCCGAGATTCGCTACACCCGCAAGGAGGTTGACCAGGCTCGCGACGTGCTGCGCGGCGCGCTCGAGAAAAACCCGAAGGACGCGGAGCTGCTGGTCGCGTATGGGCGGTTCCTCGCCATGCAGGCGGACGCGCCGGCGCTCAAGGACCAGCCGGCCGAGCGCCGTAAGCTCCTCGACGAGGCGGCGGCACAGTTTCTTCAGGCCAGCCGCAACGAGCCGGCGTTGTATGAAACCTACGTCGACCTGGCAAAGCAGAAGCTGGCCAACGTCGATCCGCAGGCCGACCCGCAGCAGGACCTGGTGCGGCGGTTCAACGAGGCGTTGACGATTTACGAGGATGCGGTGAAGTCGACCGTGGGCCTGCGTTCGCTTCGCGCCGCGCTGGGCGCCGGCGCACGAGTCGCGATGTTGTTCGAAGCGTTCACCACGGCGCGGCAGTTCCAGGTGAACGCGACCGACCCGCAGGTGCAGAAGGCGGCGCTGCAACGCGCCACGCTGTTCCTCGACGAAGCCAAGGCCCGCTATCCCGACGCGCCCGTGACCCACGTCATGGACGGCGAACTCGCCTCCGCACAAGGCGATTGGCCGCGCGCCATCAAGGCCTACCAGCTCGCCGAGGAGCGCTCGCGCGGCGAAGCATTGATGTTCAACCGCGTCGCGTGCGAGCAGTTGACGCAGCTCCTGCGCCGCACGAACGAGCTGGGGGCGGCGCTGAAGTTCGGCGAGCAGGCCATGCTCTCCTACACGCGCACGCGGCAGCCTCTGCCGCTTTGGCTCATCATCAACCAAGCGCAGCTGCTGCTACGGCTCGACCGGCCCGACGACGCCCTCCAACTGGCGCGCCAGGTCCAAGGCGACGACGCCAACGACCCCCAGCTGATCACCACGATCGCCGATGCCCTGGGCCGTCTCGGCCGCACGGAAGAAGCCGAGCGCCTGGTCAAGGCCAGCACCGCCAATCCCGATTCCGCGGATGCGCTGCTGGCCCAGGCGCGGCTCGCGGCGGCGCGCGAGGAATATGGCGCGGCCGAGGCGCTGCTGCGCCAATTGCTCGAGAAGGAGCCGCAGCGCCTCGACTTCGTGCGGGCGTACGTGGGAACCGCCATGCGCGCGGAGCAGCGCGCGGCGGCGCGCGAGTTTCTGCGCGGGTTGGCGGCGCGCGTGACGAGCGAGGAGTCGAAGCGGGTGTACGCGACGTACGATCTCGCGCTCTCGGACCTGCCGCAGGAGCAGCGCGACGCCGAGTTTCTGAAGATCATCCAGACGATTCCGGACGAGGGAGCGCGCAACCGCGAGCTCTACAACTATTACAGCAACGCGAACAAAGCGGACGAGGCCGGGCCTTACCTCGACAAACTGGAGGCGGCGGCGCCGAACGACAAGGCGATCCTCGAAGAGCAGTTCCTGTTCGCGCTGCGGAGGAACCAGCTCGACCGCGCCCAGCTGTACGTCGGCAAGCTCGCGGCGCTGAACGCGGATCTCGCGAACGGGGCGGTCTATCGCGGGCAGCTCGCGATGTCGAAGCAGGACTACGACGGCGCGATCCGCGAGTTTTCGGCGGCGATCGGCGCGCTGCCCAGCGACTCCAACCTGCGTGTGAATCACGCCATGGCGCTGTTGGGCGCGAAGGGCGGGCCGCGCGTGGACGAGGCGGTGCGCACGCTCCAGGAGGCGATCGAGATCAACCCGCGCAATCTCATCGCGCACAAGCTCCTCTACCAGGTTTTCGAACAGACCGGGCGCCAGGCCGACGGGCTGCCCCACCTCGCGGCCGCCGAGAAGATCTCGCCGCAAGACCCGTTCGTGCAGCAGAAGTCGCACATTCTTCAGGACGAAGTCGATCCGCCGGCCGCCATTGTGCGCCGCGAGGCGCTTCGCAAGAGCGAACCCAACAACGTCAGCAACCTCGCCAAGCTCGGCACGCTCTATGGGCGCGTCGGAGACTACCCGAAGGCGCAGGCGGCGTTCGCCGCCGCGCAGCAGCTCGAGCCCGCGAACGAGGAAGTCGCCCACGCCGCCGGGCAGTACTTTGTCGACCGCGAAGACCCGACGAACGCAGAGCGGGCGCTGCGCACGTACATCGACGCCGCCCGGGGCGCCGCCAAGCAGCGCGGTTATCTCGGGCTGGGTCGGATGTACGAACTGCTGAAGGACGTCCCGGCGGCGCGCGCGGCCTATGACCAGGCCATACAGATCCTCGACCAGGAGATTCCCGACGTCGCCGAACGCCGCCGGCTGAAGCTCGAAACCATGGTGAGCCAAATCGACTTTCTCTCGCGCGCGAACCTGATCGACGACGCGATCGCGACGTGCCGCGCGATGATGAAAGACCTGGGCGGGGAGGAGGACCGCGCGTACGTACAACGGGCCCGCTTGCGCATCATCGACCTGCTGCTGCGCGCGGACCGCCTCGACGACGCCGACCGCGAGATCGCCGCCTACACGCAGCAGTTTCCGAAGGATGTGCGCGCCGCCATGTCCAAGGCCGCGACCGAGCTGAAGCGCAAGGACTGGGACGCCGCCCGCGCGACGCTCACCACCGTGCTGCAAGAGCGGCCGAATGACGCGTGGGCGTTCTGCAACCGCGGCATCGCGAACACGCAGACGCGCCGCTACACCGAGGCGCGCGAGGACCTGACCAAAGCCAAGCAGATCACCGGCACGGACGGCTCGTCGCCGCTCAGCGATCTGGGCGTGCAGGTGCGCTATCAGCTCGCGAGCCTCTATCACCTGACCGGCTCGCCGCAGCTCGCCGAGAGCACGCTGCGCGAGATCCTCGACCGCAACGAGTTCGACACAGGCGCGGCTTCACGGCTGATCAACCTCTATCGCGCGATGGCGCAGCTCGACAAGGCCCAGACGGTCATCGGCGAGTACATGACGCGCTATCCGAAGTCGGCGTTCTGGCCCTATCAGCTGGGCGTGCTGCTCATGGAGCGCGACGACGCGGCGAACGCGGTCACGCACTTCGAGACCGCCGTCGAGCGCTCGAATCGCCAGAACCCCGAGATCATCGCAACCTGGCTCAATGCCATGATTCGGGCGAAGCGGCCGGGCGACGCGGTCAAGGCATATGAGTCGCTCGATCCGAAGCAGCTCGGTCCGACGGCGGTATTTAACGGCGGCGTGGCGTACCAGGCGACCAAAAACGCGCCCAAGGCGGAGCAACTGTTCGAGCAGGCCCTCCAGATGGCGGGCGAGCGTCATGTCGTCGCGGTTCGGGCTGTCGCATCCTCTCTGGTCAAAGTTTTACCGGTCGATGACTCGATAACCATGGTACGCCGGGTCGCGGACACCGCCGGTGCGGACAGCCCGGTCGCGGCGCGGCTGCGAATTGTGCTGGCGACCGTGCTGATGGACCTCGACCGGATCAAGGAAGGGCTGGACTTGTTGGATTCGGTGGAAAAGACCGCCCCGCCGGAGTTTCCCGACCGGGTCTCGCTGTTGCTCGCCAAGGCGCGCGGCCTCTATCTGCTGAAAGACGTCGAAGGGACGATCAAACTCTACCAGGCGGTGCTGCAAATTGAGCCGGACAACAGCGACGCGCTCAATAACCTGGCCTACTTCCTGGCCGAGTCCAAACGTCCCGCGGAAGCGCTCCGGTATGCCGAACTCGCCGCCCGCGAGCGGCCCGACGACGCCAACGTCCTCGACACGCTCGGCTGGGCGTATTTCATCAACGACCGCATGGAGGACGCGGAGACGCAGCTTCGAAATGCGCTGCGGCTCGAGCCCTTCAATCCCGCCGCGCTGTACCATCTGGGCGAGGTCATGGAGGCCACGCGGCGGGCAAGCGACGCGAACGCGCTGTTTCGCCAGGCGCTCGACGCCGCGCAAAAGCAGCGCAACGCCGAATTTGTGAGCAAGGCGCAAGAGAAGCTGAAATCGACGCCGTAGGGCGTCCCGTGCGCCGCGGCGGAACGCGGCGGCTCCGGTCACGAGGTGGTGCATGAGTACGATGGCCGACCCGCACGAGATGCTCTACCCATCGCGCGGCCCGCTGGGGCCGGCGCTGCCGGCGCCGGAACCGGTGTCGGGCGGCGGCGCGGGGATCACGCCCGCCGACGTCTGGCGCATCGTGAAACAGCGCAAGCTGATGATCTTCATCAGCTTCGTGATCCTGTACGCGCTGGTGATCGGCGCGACCGTCGCGACGTACGTGTTCTTCCCGCTCTATCCGTCGACGGCGCTGGTCGAGTTGCGTCCGCAGCGTGAGAATCCCTACGACCCCGACAAGACGTTCTCTCCGGAAACGCTGCGCACGCAGATCGAAACCGAGGCCCGCAAGCTCAAACAGCTTTCGCTGCTCCAGGAAGTCATCAAGCAGCCGGAAATTCAGCAGACGCAGTTCTATCAGTGGTACGGCGGCGACATTCAGAAGTGCCTCTACGACCTCGAGGAGCTGGTGCAGAGCGCGCCGATCCCCGAGACGATGCTGATCCGCGTCAGCCTCGCGACCAAGAGCGCCGACGAATCGCAGAAACTCGTCAGCACGATCGTCAACCGCTATACGCTGCGGTTTCGCACCACCCAGCAGGACCGCGAGCGCGCCAACGTCGAGAGCCTCAAGGGCACGCTCGGCAAGATCCGCGACGACCTGCGCAACAAGCAGGCCGAGATCGCCGCCTTCCGCCAGACCTCCGACATTCCCACGCTCGAAACCGAGCGCGGCACAACGATCGAGCTGATCGGTAATCTCAATACGCGGCTCGCCGAGGTCACGACGGCGCTGGCCGACCAGAACGCACAGCTCGGCGTGGTTCAAAACCTGCGCGAGCGGGATGTGCCGATCACCGCCGAGATGAAGCTCATCATTCAGAACGATCCGATCCTGCGGTTTTACCAGCAGCAGGTCGAGGCTCTCGACGTCGAGCTTCAGGCGCTCAAGAACGTGCTCGGCGACGAGCACCGCCAGGCCCGGACGCTGCGCGAACGCCAGGATGGCTACCGCCGCCAGGAGACGCTCAAACGCGAAGAACTGATCGACGACCTGCGGCGGCGCTACGTGGAGACGCTCCAGCAGGAAGTCGCCCGACTGCGTTCGGTGCAGGCCGAGCTCCAGGAGCAACTGGGGGAGTCGGAGGCGAAGCAGCGCGACCTCGACCGCGACATCGAGCGCTACCGCATTCTCGAGCGCGATGAGCAGGGCCTCCGCCGACTAGAGGAAGATCTCGACGAGAAGGTCCGCGCCGCCGAGCACGCGTTCGAATCGCTTCGCGACCCGAAGAACATGCGTGCCGACGTTGTCCAGGCCGCGGAGCGCGCGGTCAAGCCCAGCCGTCCCGACTTCGTGCTCTACCTCGGCGGCGGCTTTGTGTTGGCGCTGCTGGGCGCGTTCGGGCTCGCCTTCCTGCGCGAGCTGAGCGACACGAGCGTCCGCACGCCGATCGACGTCGTGCGCCACGGACAGTTGTCGGTGCTCGGCGCGGTGCCGATGCTGGACTACGACGAATCGGACGTGGAGGCGGTCGAGCAGGTGGTGCGCGTCGCGCCGCAATCGCTGGTCGCGGAGACGTTTCGGCAGATTCGCACGACGCTGCAATACAGCGGTCCCGCGCAATCCCAGCGTTCGATCCTCATCACGAGTCCAAGCCCCGGCGACGGGAAGACCGCGATCGCGATCAACCTGGCGGTGACGCTGGCGCGCAGCAACCAGCGCGTGCTGCTGATCGACTGCAACTTCCGCCGACCCGGCGTGCGGGCCGCGTTTCCCGGCGCGCGGGCCGAGGGACTGAGCAACCTGCTGATCGGCGAAGCGCGGCTGGAGCATCTCGCGACGCGCAGCGACCTGCCCAACCTCGACGTGCTGACGAGTGGGCGCATGCCGCCGACGCCGGCGGAACTGCTCGGCTCGCCGCTGATGCGCGACCTGCTTCAGGAAGCGCTGCAACGCTACGACCGTGTGATTCTCGACGGCCCGCCTGCCCTGCTCATCAGCGACGCGCTCGTGATCGCGTCGCAGGTCGACGCGGTGATTCTGGTGACGCGCGCCGTCGCTAACTCGAAGGGCGCGCTGCGCCGCTCGCGCGAACAGCTCGAACGCGTCGGAGCACGCGTCGTCGGTGCGATTCTCAACGGCGTGCAGCCGCGGCCCGGCGGCTACTACTCGCGGCAATACCGCGAATTCTACGACTACACCACAGACGAGACGGTGCCGTCGTATGAGTTGCCCGCGGCGGATGCGCCCGCCGCTGAGCCGCCGCCGGCCGACGAACCGCCACCGGACAAGGACCGCCCGGCGTAGTGCTGTCGGTTGCGGATGGCGGATCGCGAATTCCTGATCGCATCGCCGCGCTGCCAGCGACACAGCGGGGACGCACGCCGGGCAGCGGCGAGCGCTGGCCCGTGCGTTTCGAAGTCCTTGCCAACGCAAGCGCCGTCGGCACGGCGTCGGGCCGTCGGCGTGACACCGCGCCGCGTTCGATGGGAGCGGCGGGCGCGCGCGTGCGATGGGCCGGCGTGGGGACGTGTCGTTCGCCGCAGTCGGCGGGCGGCGCGGGGGCGGCGTGCGTTCGAATCGCCGGCTTGCGCCGGCGGCTCTGATGTCGCGTGCGGGCCGACGCTTGCCGCGTTGACCCGCCCCGAACGCCCCCGTAGCATCCCCGCATGCGCAGCGTGCTGGTCACTGGCGGCGCGGGGTTCATCGGCTGCAATTTCGTCCGCCACCTGCTCGACGCCGACCCCAACGTCCGCATTGTCGATCTCGACCTGCTGACCTACGCGGGCAGCCGCGAGAACCTGCGCGATCTGCCCGACGCAGATCGCCATTCGTTCGTTCGCGGCGACATCGCGGATCGGCCGCTCATCGATCGGCTGCTGCGCGAGCATGACGTCGACACGATCGTGCATCTCGCCGCCGAGTCGCACGTCGACCGCTCGATCGCGGCCCCGGGGCGCTTCATCGAGACCAACATCGTCGGCACGTTTACGCTGCTCGAAGCGGCACGCGGCGCATGGCTCGCCGCCGACCGGCCGGTGCGCTTCCACCACGTCTCGACCGACGAGGTGTTCGGCTCGCTTGCGCCCGACGATCCGAGCTTTCACGAGCGCACGCCGTACGACCCGCGCTCGCCGTACGCCGCCAGCAAAGCCGCCAGCGACCACCTGGTGCGGGCGTACGCGCACACCTACGGACTGCCCGTCACGATCAGCAATTGCACGAACAACTACGGCCCCTACCAGTTTCCCGAGAAGCTGATTCCCCTGATGATTCTCAACGCGCTGGAGGGTCGCGCGCTCCCCGTGTACGGCGACGGGCGCCAGGTGCGCGACTGGCTCTACGTCCGCGACCATTGCGACGCCCTGCTGCGCATTCTGCGGACTGGGCGGCCCGGCGAGACGTATGGCGTGGGCGGCGACAACCAGCCGACCAACCTCGAAATCGTCACGCAGCTCTGCGCCGTGCTCGATGAACTGCGTCCGGACTCGCCGCACCGCCCGCACTTCGAGCTCGTGCGCTTTGTGGCGGACCGCCCGGGGCACGACCGCCGCTACGCGATGGATACCACCAAGATCCGCGCCGAACTCGGCTGGTCGCCGCGCCATACGCTGGACGCGGGGCTGCGCCAAACCGTTGCCTGGTATCTCGAACACGCCGAGTGGCTCGCCGCGATTCGCGGCCAACCGGGGTACGACGCGTGGATGCAGCAGAACTACGCGACGCGAGGGTGAGTCATGAAGGGAATCGTGCTCTCCGGCGGCCGCGGCACCCGACTTCATCCCGCAACGCTCGCGCTGAGCAAGCAACTGCTGCCGGTCTATGACAAGCCGATGATCTACTACCCGATCTCGGCCCTGATGCTCGCAGGCATTCGCGAAATTCTGGTCATCAGCACACCGGAGGATTTGCCGCTCTATCGGCGCATGCTGGGCGACGGGGCGCAGTGGGGTGTGCGCTTTGACTACGCCGAACAACCACAGCCCCGCGGACTCGCGGAGGCGTTCCTCATCGGACGATCGTTTGTCGCGGGCGAACCCGTGTGCCTGATTCTCGGGGACAACGTGTTCTTCGGCTCGGGGTTGCAGGACGGATTGCGCCGGGCCGCGGCGCTGCGCGAGGGTGCGGTCGTGTTTGCCCATCCGGTCCGCGACCCGCAGCGCTATGGCGTCGTCGAATTCGACGATCATCGGCGTGTGATCGATCTCGTCGAAAAGCCCAAGGAGCCGCGCAGCCACTGGGCGGTTCCGGGCATCTACTTTTACGACCGGCAGGTCTGCCGGCTGGCGGCGGAGCTGGCGCCGTCGGCGCGCGGCGAGCTGGAAATCACCGACCTGAACCGCAAGTATCTGCAACTCGGCAAGCTCTCGGTCGAAATCCTGGGGCGCGGGACGGCGTGGCTCGACGCCGGAACGCACGAGTCGCTGCTCCAGGCGTCGAACTACGTACAATCGGTGCAGGATCGACAGGGACTGATGATCTGCTGTCCCGAGGAGATCGCGTACCGCGGCGGCTTCATCACGGCCGACCAGCTCGCCGCGCGCATCGAGAAGCTCGGCGACAATGATTACACGCGCTCATTGCGGCTGGTGCTGGAGTCGAAATGGTGACGGCCGGCGACGTCAGCGCGAACGAACGCGGAGCGGCGCCATGAACGCGGGCGCGCCCGCCCCACCCGCGCCGCAACACCCGGCGGCGGCGGCGCGAGCCGCGCGCGTCGTGGCGATCAGCCAGTCGAACTACATCCCGTGGAAGGGCTACTTCGACCTGATCCGACAGGCGGATGAGTTCGTGTTGCTCGACGACGTGCAGTTCACCCGCCGCGACTGGCGCAACCGCAACCAGATCAAGACGCCGCGCGGCCGCGAATGGCTGACCATCCCGGTGGAGGTGAAGGGGAAGTTCACGCAAGCGATCAAGGACGTTCGCATCGCCGATGGCGCGTGGAAGCGGCAGCACCGCGCGACGATCACGCACAACTACGCAAAGGCGGGTTCTTTCCGCGAGCAGCTCGATCTGCTGCACGAGCTTTACGACGAGCGCGCCGAGCCGTTCCTCAGCGACGTGAACCGGCGCTTTCTCGCGCGGCTCTGCGATGTGCTCGGCATCCGAACGCGAATCACGGCGTCGATGGACTACGCGCTGTCGGACGGCAAGACGGAGCGCCTGCTCGATCTGTGTCTGAAGCTCGGTGCGACCGAGTACCTGAGCGGCCCCGCGGCACAGGACTATCTCGACGTCGCCGCGTTCGAGCGCGCCGGCGTTCGGGTTCGCTGGATGAGCTACCGCGGCTACCCCGAGCATCGCCAGCTCTTTCCGCCTTTTGAGCACGGCGTCAGCGTTCTGGATTTGATCCTGAACGAGGGCGCCGCAGCGGCGCGATTTCTGAACAGGAGCGAGTCGGCGTGAAGCTCTCGATCGTCACGACGCTTTATCGCTCCGCTCGTTTCCTCGACGAGTTTCACCGGCGCTGCACGGCCGCCGCGACGGCGCTGTTCGACGATTTCGAGCTGGTGCTGGTGAATGACGGATCGCCGGACGACTCGCTGGCGGTCGCGGTGGCGCTCCAGAAGCGCGACGCGCGGGTGCGCGTCGTTGATCTATCGCGAAACTTCGGCCACCACAAGGCGATGATGACCGGCCTCGCGCACGCGCGCGGGGAGCTGATCTTCCTGCTGGATTCCGATCTCGAGGAACCGCCGGAGCTGCTCGCCGAGTTCGCGGCCGAGCTTCGCGCCACCGGCGCCGAGGTGATCTACGGCGTGCAGAAGGCCCGGCGCGGCGGCTGGCTGGAGCGGGCGTCGGGGCGGGTGTTTTACGCGCTCTTCAACGCGATCGCGACGGATCCGATTCCTCCGAACCTGATCACCGCGCGCCTGATGACGCGGCGATACGTCGACGCGCTGCTGCTGCACACGGAGCGCGCGATCTGCATCTCCGGGTTGTGGGCGATGACCGGATTCGAGCAGCGCGGCTACGAAGTCGACAAAGGCTACAAGGGTTCGTCCTCGTACGATCTCGTGCGTAAGCTGAGCCGTCTGGTCGACGCGGTCACTTCGTTCAGCAACCGGCCGCTGATCTACATTTTCTATCTCGGTTGCGCGATCAGCGGCGTTGCCGCGCTGGCGGCCGTCTATCTCGTCCTTAGCCGCATCTTCTTCGGCACGATGCTGGCCGGCTGGCCGTCGTTGATTGTCTCGATCTGGTTGCTCGGCGGGTTGACGATTTTCTGTCTCGGCGTGATCGGCATCTACCTGTCCAAGATCTTCGTCGAGACCAAGCGGCGGCCGCTGACGATCGTGCGGCAGGTCTACGCCGCCGACGCGCCCGCCGCCACTCCCCGGTCCGATACGCAGCCGCGCTCCGCCACGGTTCCGACGAGCGCGAGCGCGCCCAACGAGTTGCTCTATCGCGGCGAGGCGCCGGCGGGCTCCGGCGCGCCGCTGCCGGCGCATCCCGCCGCGGGTACGCCGCACCGCGCGTCGACTCCGGTGCGTCCGTGACGCTGCTTGATCGCTGCGATCTGTGCGGCGGCGCGGGAACGGACGAACTGCTCGGCCTGCGCACGGGACGTTCGCTGCGCTCCGATCGCGTGATCGTACCCGTGGACCTCGTCAAGCTTCGCTGCCGCACGTGCGGACTTGTTCGCAGCGGCAGCTTCGCGGACGAGGGCGCGATCGCCGCGATGTATGCCCACGAGTATCGCGGCGTGGGCGGCGAGCATCTTTTCTACACGCGTGGCGGCCCCATCTCCCGGAGCGCCGTATTCGCCGACTGGATGATCGAATCGATGGGCGCAGAGCGCTGGCGCGTCGCGCGGCGCGTGCTGGAGGTCGGCGCCGGCGCGGGACACCTGCTGGGCGAACTCGCGCGGCGCTTTCCGGCTTGTCAATTCGAGGGCATCGAGCCCGGCGAGCAGACCGCGGCCGCCGCCCGCGACCGCGGGCTGCGGGTCGCGAACGCGACGCCAGACCGCTGGAACGCCGCACCCTACGACATCGTCTACGCGGTGGCGGTCATCGAACACGTGCCGTCGCCGGCGGCATTTCTGAGCGAGCTACGCCGGCTCGTGCGGCCCGGCGGCGCGGTTTACCTCATGCAACCGACGCAGGAGACGCCCAGCTACGACGTCTTCTTCGTCGACCACCTGCATCACTTTGCCGCCGTGCATGTTCGCGCGTATGCGCGTCGTTTCGGACTCCGCGAGCGCGGGCTGGTCGTCGGCCATCCGCTCATGCCCAACTTCAGCTTGCACCTGTTGGAAGCGGGAGCCGACGCGTGCGATGACGCGATCGCGAACCAGGCCGACCCGCCGGCGGGGCCCGCGTGGTGCGGCCCACCCGACAGCGGGCTTTGCGAAGCCAGCGCCCACGCCGTTGCCGCCGACCTGCGCCGGCTCGACGAGCGCCTGGCCGACTGGCGTCGTCGCGGCCGCCGCATCGGCGTGTTCGGACTCTTCGAGGCGTTCGCGCTCGCGCGCGCGTATTCCGCGCTCGGCGAGACGGAAATCGTCTGCGGCCTCGACGATCAACCCGACCGCCTG
This sequence comes from Phycisphaerae bacterium, assembly GCA_050184295.1. Lineage (GTDB taxonomy): Bacteria > Planctomycetota > Phycisphaerae > UBA1845 > Fen-1342 > JBFXAM01. The sequence goes on from JBFXAM010000073.1 coordinate 15,082, forward strand.
GAATACGCGGCCCTCGGCTTCCCGGTGTGCAAGCCGGAGGAATGCGCGCGCCACGGCGTAGAGGAAGTCGTGCTGACGATGAACCGCATCTATTACGACCAGTCGCGCGCGCGCATGAACGCACTCGGCGTCTCCGCGCACCCGCTGTTCGCCGAATAGCTCGCGCAGCGCAACGGGTTCGCGTGGCGGTCAGTCTTCCATGGCGGATTCGCCCCCAGCGTCCTCGAATACGCACATGTCGAGCACGATGAAGCTCGACTTCTGGTCGCGGACGGGGTGGTTGTTGGTGATGAGCGGAATGACGACCTGTCCGGGCGCCAGGCGAATGCGAAAGGTATAGACCCACATGCCGGACTCGACGCGCGGCTCCGGCGCTTGCACGATCCAACCGCGCTGCTGCTCGTCCACGAGCCCGAACGCCAACCCGCCGTCGACCTCGCGCACCCGCAGGCGGAAGTAGAACTCGCCGCCGGCGGGCGAAACGAGCGGCGCATAGAGCGCGGCCCAGTTCCAGCGCTTGTCGTCGGTCACGATGCGCGTCCGGTCGCCGACGGAGTCGAAGCGTACGACCCCGGGCGCGCCCGCCGGTCGCCAATCGCCGAACGGCAGCGCCACCGCTTCGACCGCATCAACTTGCTCGAGCAGGCGCGGCGTCTGCGGCGAAAGCGTGCGAGCGACCACGGGCTGACCGAGCCACTCTTCCAGCTCCAGCTTCGTGATCCAGAAGCCGTGCGGCCCGGAGGCGATCTCGTACGGTTCAGTCGAGCGCACGCGCCAACCATGAGCCGCGAGCACCGCAGCGGCTTCGGGGTCGATGCCGCGTTCTTCGGCGAGGATGTACACGGGCGTGTCGGTCGTGAGCTGTGCGGCGACAAAGTCCGCGTGGCTCAGGCGCGGATACTCGAAGCTCAGCATGGAGTAGCGATAGAGGTAGGTCGCGGAGACGGCCACGAACGCGTAGCTGTGCGGCGACTTCTCGCTATACCACAATCGCGGACGCAAGCCGCCGCTCGTGAGGTCGATTACGTGCCGCCCGCGATTCACGAGTTCGAGCACAGGCCGCAGGTCCATGCCGAACCACGCGTCGTGCGTCGGCCGCACAAGCGCGTGGGCGGTACAGAACGTCAATGCGAACGCGGCGAGCGCGGCGGCGGCGCGCGGGCGGAGCGCCCGCCACGCGAGCGCGACGGCCGCCGCGAGGAGCGCGTAGTTGCGCAGCGGTAGGGAGTTGTCGTAGCCGCAGGCCGCTGACGCGCGCGTGAGAAGCGCGTCCGCCTGCGGCGCCAGCGGCGCGACCAGCGCCGCGAGCAGCAGCACGCCGAGCACCCATGCCGTGCGGCCGCGAATCCGCTCGGGAAGGACGCCGAACTGGGCCGCGATGGCGAGGAAGAGCGCCGGCAACAAGAGGTTTGCATAGAAGACGTGCTGCAGCACCGGGTGCCCGGTCATCTCCATCGTCCACCACACGCCGGCGGTGTAGACGTAGTTGAGCCCGAAGAACACGCCGGGGTCGCGCCGCACCGGGTCGCTTTCGATGGCGTGATGAGCGGGGCGCGCTTCGTTGGACGCGGTGCGCGCGGCGCCCGACGCGTCGTTGCCGATCCGTCGCGTCACACCCGCCCGCAGCAGGTAGAGGAGCGTTGCGACGAGCCCGAGCGCGGGGAAGGGTAGCCAAGGTTTTTCGCGCACCCACGCGAAGTCGACGCTGCGCCAGGGGTTTTGCGCGCCGATGAAGCTGCGCGCGAAGCGGATCGACGGTCCATAGAACCACAACTCGCCGCCGAGCGACGCGTTGGCGACGCAGAGCGCGATCGTCAGAAGCACGCCGCCCGTCATGAACCAGACCGCCGCGGCACGCAGCGCGTCCCAGCGCGTGATGCCGACGCGCTGGCGATCGCGATAGGCGAACCAGAGCGGAAACGTCGGTGCGAACAGCACGAGCGTCGGGTTCACATAGAGCATCGCCGCGAACGCCGCCCCCGCGCCGAGCAGCGTGGCGCGCGGCCGCTCGCGCGCCGCGGCTCGGCTCAGCAGCGCCAGCGACAGGAGGTAGTACGCGATCAGCGGGCCGTCGGTGTAGTCCCACCCGACGGCGCCGAGCAACAGGCTGTGACAGCCGAAGAGCAGCGCGCCGAACATCGCCGCGCGCCGATCGAGCACGTCGCGCAGCACGCTGTACAGCGAAAGCACCGCGACCCAGTAGAACAGCAGGTGCGACGCGTAGTGCGCCGCCATCGGCGGGAGCACGGAGTGCGCCGCAAAACCCGGCAGAATCAGCGGCAGCCGCGTGCCGTAGTACAGTCCCGGAAACCAATCCGTCAGGTACCGCGGAAGGTCACGCATGTAGCCGTAGTAGACCCACGCGTCGATCTGGTTAGTCGGGTTCACCGCCCACGACGGGTTGATCCCGAGCAGAAGCATCGGCAGCGCGAGCAGAACGAGCCAGTGGAGATCGATCAGGCTGCGCCGCTGCACCGCCGGCGGCGACGCGTGCCGTGGTATCGCGAGCGACGGCCGCGCGGGCGACGCCAAACCCGTTGTCGAGTTCATGCTCTCCGTCCACTCCGGTCGATTCTCGTTCGCTTGCGTTCGCTGGGGTTCGCGTCGCCCGAGTCGGGGACGCCGCCTGTGCCGCCGCGGGTTCAGAACGAACTCACCGCGTCCACCACGCGGGCTAGATCGTTCTCGGAGAGTTCTGCAAAGAGCGGCAGCCGCACGAGCGTGTCGCTGACGCGCTCGGCGACCGGGCAGTCGCCGGGCCGTCCGCCGAACCGGCGGCCCATCGGCGCAGCGTGCAGCGCCTGGTAATGAAAGACCGCCGACACGTCGCGGCTCTTGAGATGCGCGATGAAGCGCGAGCGTTCGTCGAGTGTGGGCAGCAAGAGATAATACATGTGATACGGCTGCTCGCAGTGCGCGGGAACGACCGGCCGCCGCACACCGCGGCGCTCCGCCCAGTCGCGCAGCGCTTCGTCGTAGTACTCCCACGCGCGGCGGCGCGCGGCCTGAATCGTCTCGCGCGCTTCGAGCTGCGCGAGGAGCATCGCGGCAAGCGGCTCGGCGGGCAGGTAGCTTGAACCGCGATCGACCCAGGTGTACTTGTCGACCTGGCCGCGGAAGAACCGGCTTCGGTCGGTGCCCTTTTCGCGAATAATCTCGGCGCGCTCGATGAGCCGCTCGTCGTTGATCAGCAGCGCGCCGCCCTCGCCGCAACTGATGTTCTTGGTCGCGTGAAAGCTCTGTGTCGCGAGCGCGCCGAGCGTGCCGAGCGGGCGACCCCGGTAGCGGCCGAAGAGCCCGTGAGCGTTGTCTTCGACGATCGCGGCGCCGCACGCCTGCGCGATTCGCGCCAGCTCGTCCATTTCGCAGGCCACGCCGGCGTAATGCACGGGCACGATCGCCTTGGTTCGCGGGGAGACGCGCCGCGCAACGTCGCGCGCGTCGAGATTCAGCGTGTCCGCGCGGATGTCGCAGAACACGGGCGTCGCGCCGCGAAGCACGAACGCATTGGCGGTCGAGACGAACGTGAACGACGGAAGCAGCACTTCGTCGCCGGGCGCGAGATCGAGCAGCAGCGCCGCCATCTCCAGCGCGTGCGTACACGAGGTGGTCAGCAACGCCTTGCGCACGCCGAGCGTCTGCTCGAGCAGTGCGTGGCAGCGCTTCGTAAACGAGCCGTCGCCGCTGTGATGCCGCTGCTCGATCGCCTGCTGCAGGTACTCGATCGTGCGCGCGTCCACGAACGGGCGATTAAACGGGATCGGCGTCATGCCCCGTCCTCGCGCTGCGCCACCGCGAGCAGCGACCCCCCTGCCGGCAGCGACACGCCGCTCAGAATCACGCCGCGCTCCACGGTCATCACTGTCTCCAGCAAGGCGTTCGTCGCCCGCCCGATCCGCAGCTCGGCGCGCGGGTCAAACGCCCCCACGTCGCGCGGCTGTCGGCGGCGCGAGAGCCACATCAGCGGCAGCAACGACGATACGAACGAAGTCATGCGCAGGACGCGAAAGCCAGCGCGACGGAGCTTGTCGAACAGCTCTCGGCGGCTGTAGCGGCGCTTGTGGAACGAATAATCGTCGACGACGCTCCAGAGAAACTGGTGCTGCGGCACGGTGATCAGCACGCCGCCGCCGGGCCGCACGGCGCGGTGCATCTGGTGCAGCACGTCCTCGTCCTCCGCGATGTGCTCCAGCACGTCGAACGCGCCGATGACGTCGAATTCGGCGTCGAACGGGATCCGCCGCGCGTCGATCTGCATCAGGCGCGCGTCGGGCAGGCGGCGACGGGCGACAGCGATCGCGTCGCAGAAAATGTCGCTGCCCGACAGCTCGATCGCGGGCGACGCGTCTCGTACGCCGCGCAGCACAAAACCCGTTCCGCAACCGATCTCGAAGAACTGCCGACAGCTTGGGAAAAAACGGTGCAGCATCGCCAGGATGAGCCGATTGCGGGCGCGGAACCAGAAGTGCCCGGCCTCGAGCGCTTCCAGGTCGTCGAAATAACGGGCTTCGAAACCGTCGTTCACGTCGGCCAGTTCGGGTGCGAAGACGGCAAAGCCGTCGCGGATCAGCGGCGTCCGCCCGCACGCCGGACACCGCCAGTCGTCCGCCGCAAAACATCGTTCACACGCGAGACAGCGCTTCAACGAGGACGTCCTCGGTGCGTACGGGGCGCGCCCAGTTCGCACCGACGCTGTGACAGGTCGCATGGCCGCGCCGTCATGCGGGCGGTCGCACCGCGACGCCAATGCCGCTGCGGCCGAAGCCGTCGCCATTGTAGAGCATATACGTCGCGCCGTCGTGCTCGAAGACGTGCGGGTAGCACTGCATCTCGGCGTCCCACGCGCCGGGCGCGCCCGGGGCGATGCCGGCGTCGGCGTCGCGCCGCTCCCACCTCAGTCCGTCGGCCGAGACCGCGTAGCCGATTCGATACGCCGTCCCGCGGTGGCAATACCACGCTTCGTAGTGATCGCCGACGCGCCGAACGCACGGCCGGCCGATCGCGTACTCCTCGTCGCCGGCAAAGTCGATGCACACGCGGCCGTCGCGCCGCCAGGCGACGCCGTCCCGGGACTCCGCGTAGCGGACGTGGTAATAATGCCTCGTCTCGTCACCGTCGCGGACCCACCGCAGCCCCGAAACGTACCACATGCGCCACAGGTCGTGCTCGACCAGGATCGTCGGCGACGCGACCAGCAGCGGATCGACGGCGCTGCGATCCAGCGCCGGCGCGGCGGATCGCTTCGCGAACGTGTGTCCGCCGTTCGTGCTGACGGCGACACCGACCGCGAAGTAGAACGGCACGGTCCTCCCGAGGCTCCAGCCGGTGTACCAGAGTTGCTGCTCGTCGCCGCGCGTCACGAGGCATGACGACGTGACGCCGCTGTCGTCAAACGTGCCGAGTTCTCCGGGACAAACGAGCGGGGTCGGTTCAACGGCCAGTACGCGCGGGCGCGGTGCGAGTTCGCAGACCAATGCGCCGATCTGCGCGCGGTTGCGCGCGTCGCGACCGCTGAAAAACACGCGCAGCACGCCCCGGTCCAGCGGCTGCGCGATCGGCAGCGCCGCGTGCGACGCGAACCAATCCGTGCGGTGGCGCGCCGGGTTCAGAAGCAGCCCGAGCTTCTCCCACTTCATGCGTCGCCTCGTTGCGGTCCGCGCGGCTCGCGCGGCGTGTGTCATGCCTTACAGGGAGTTCGCGCCAGACTTCGAGGATGGTGCGGGCGCCTGCGCCCCGTGTGCACCGCAGAGACGACGGGCGGGACGCCCGTACCACCCAGACGAATTCGGGCCGCTCCACTTGGGCCGCTCCACTTGGGGCAACCAACTTGGGGCGCTCGACTTGGGTCGCTTCGCTTGGGGCATTCCACTTGCGCCGCTCCGCTTGGGGCACTCCACTTGGGGCACTCCGCTAAAGCTCCACCTGGTCGCTCGTCTTTTCCAGGCGCGTCGCACGCTGCGGCACGTAGACGCCGCGCTCGACGGTGTCGCCCATGATGACGGCGCCCGCGCCGATGAGCGACTCGCGACCGACGGTGAGCGAGTTGCGCAGCGTGGCGTTGACGCCGATGAAGCTGTAGGCACCGACCCGGCAGTTTCCGGATACGACGACGTGCGACGTGATGAAGCAGTGGTCCTCGATCACCGAGTCATGCCCGATGTGATTCCCGCTCCAAAGGGTCACGTTCGAGCCGATCCGCACGAACGGCTGAACGGTGTTGTCTTCGAGAATCAGGCAGTTGTCCCCGGGCGGATAGTCGCTGAGGTACGAGCAGCGGCTGCTGACGTAGCTCGGGAGCGTGTACCCGAGTTCGCGGGCGCGCCCGTACTTCTCCGCGCGCGCCTTGTTCATCCGGGCATAGCTGAGCGCGACAAAGAGCGCGAAGTCGCCGGGCGGATAGCGCTGCGGAAGTTTTTCGAAATCAACCAGCGGCAGCCCGAGAAAATCGCCGCTCTTTCGGTAGGCGCTGTCGACCGTGAACGCGACGACCTCGTGTTGCGAGTCGCGCGTAAAGTAGTAATGCACGAGACGGCCGATGTCGCCGGCGCCGAAGATCACGAGCTTTGCCATTGACCCTCCTCGACAGCGCGCACGAGCAGCGTGAACTCGTAGAGCGGATAGTCGTGCAGCAGCGCCACCCGCCGCGAATAG
>JBFXAM010000074.1:0-21665 GCA_050184295.1 Phycisphaerae bacterium
CTCGGCCCCTGCCGGGGCGGCAGAATTCCGCGCGACCTTGTCCACGGGTTTCGCTCGGCCCTCGCGGGCCTCGCTCCTCCCGTGGCGACTCCCCTGGGCCCCTGCCGGGGCCGCACAAACCCGCGCGACCTTGTCCACGGGTTTCGCTCGGCCCTTGCGGGCCTCGCTCCACCCGTGGCGACACCCCTGGGCCCCGTTGGGGCCGCCCGGACTGCCACGCACCCGTGCCATGGGTGGACGCCTCGCGCCTGCAAATCGGAACCCCGTGCGCCCAGCACGCGGCGGGCCGCAACGCGCGGGGCGGGCCGCAACGCGCGGGGTGTGGCGCAACGCACGGGGCCGTGCGCCACAACCCGCCCGCACGTTCGGGCCCGCCGCTCGGCGCGGCGGGTTCCGACGCGCAGCGAATGCAACCTGAAGTGAGTTGCACACCTGTGCACCGGCAGCGTTGCGCAAACGCGCTGGGGCCGGGGGTTCGGATCGCTGGCGCTTCACGCCGCGTCCGCCGCCGCCCGCCGCGCCGCCGACCGTTTCGCCAGCAGCAACCCCAGCTCGAACAGCACGATCATCGGCCCGCTCAGCATCAGGTGGCTGAGCAGGTCCGGCGGCGCCAGCACGCCGGCGATGATGACGATGATCAGAATTACCAGCTTGCGGTACTTGCGCAGCACATCGAGCGGCACGATCCCCGCACCGACCAGGAAGAGCACGACCAGCGGCATCTGAAACGCCAGCCCGAACGCGATCGTCATCACCAGCACGAACGAGAGATAGTCGCCGATCTTGAAATGCGTCGTCACCAGCGACCGCTGCTCGTCCGCCACCATCTGCACCGCGTACACCCGGTCAACCCCGCGCACCTTCAGCTTGTACTCCGGCACGTTAAACCACACTTCTCCCGTCGCCGGCTTCGATGGATCAACGGAGACCAGCGGCACCGGCGGCAGCGCGACATCCGGCTGCGTCGTCGGCGTCGGCGCGTCACGCCCGCCCAGCATCAGCCGCTCCATTGCCGTCGCTTCCACCTTCGGCAGCGGAACCCAGTCGCTGAAGCTCACCAGGAAGTTGAGGCTGATGAGCAGCACAAACGTGTACATGAACGCGACGCCGCAGAAGAACAGCCCGACGCTCCAGGGGATGAGCCGGGTGACGTAGCGGCGCTCGTGCGGATAAAGACCCTTGCCCACAAAGCTCCAGAGCTGGTGGAGCACGTAAGGCGAAGCGAGCAGCAGCCCCGCGATGACCACGACCTTGATGTAGATGAGGATGACTTCGACCGGGCTGGTCTGGAGGAAATTCACCGGCTGGTGATGCCGCTGAAGCACCAGCGTCGCCGGCCGCGCGAGCAGCGCCAGCACATACTTCGCCGGCCAGATGCACAGGACGCACCCGCCGACCAGTGCGATCAGGCTGCGGACGAGGCACCAGCGCAGCTCTTCGAGGTGCTCGCCGATCGTCATGCGGGCTTCGTCGTCGTTGCCGTAGTTCTGCATCTGCATCGTTCGGGTGGACCGGACCGCGGGGCATGATAGCAACCCCGCCGCCTTCTCGCGAAACCCGCGGCACCGAAAGCCAGGATCCGGCGCGCGTCCAGGGGCGCGTTCGGCGAGTCCGCGCACCGTGCGCGCGGCACCGCGTCCCATCCGCCGCGCGGCGCCGCGGCTGCGGATCGCGCTCGCCGCCGTCCGCTGGGTCGGAAGCGCACGCGAAGCCGTGTCGACTGTCGGGTGTGTCGCGCGCTCGTTGCGGGTCGGCGCCGGGCAGGACACTCGGGCGGGTCGACGGCGCGTTGCAGCGCGGCTCAGCCCCGTCGGGTCGGCTCGGCAGGCGCGGCATTGGATGGGGTGCGCGGCGTCGCGCCCTCCGCCGGTCGTTCCGCGGCCGGCCGGTCGTCTCCAACGCTTGCGCTGCGCTGCGGCGCTGCGTGCATGATGACCTCGCGCGTCGGAAACGCGAACGAAACTCCCGCCTCGTCGAACGCCGCCTTGATCGCCGTGTTGATCTGATGCCGCACCTGGAACATGTCCTCGAGCACGGCGACAAAGCACGCCAGCTCGAAGTTCAGCGTGCTGTCGCCGTAGCCCACGAAGAACGCGGTCGGCTCGGGCTGCTTGAGCACGCGCGGATTGGCGCGGGCGGTCTTCAGCAGCAGGTTGCGGACCACGCGCGGGTCGGCGTCGTAGGCCACGCCGACGGGGATGAGCACGCGCTGGAGCGTGTCCGAGAGCGTCCAGTTGACGACCTGGCCGGTAATCAGCTCCTTGTTGGGGATGATCAGCTCTTTGCGGTCCGCGTCGACGATGGTCGTCGCGCGGATGCGGATGCGCATTACGCGGCCGGTCCGCGCGCCGATCGTCACCAGGTCACCGACGCGGATCGGACGCTCGAACAGCAGGATCAGGCCGGACACAAAATTCGCGAAAACCTCTTGGAGTCCGAACCCGAGGCCGACCGTCATCGCCGCGACCAGCCATTGCACGTCCGCCCACGCCACGCCGAGCGTGCCGAAGACGGCGACCAGCCCGACAATGGTCAGCACATAGCGCGAGATCGTGGAGACCGCGTAACGCACGCCTTGTTCCAGCGGCAGCCGCTGGAGCAGCGTGATCTCGAGCAGGCTGGGAATGTTCCGCGCCGCCATCACGGTCAGCAGCAGCGCGCCGACGCTGACGATCAGGTCGGCGAACGTGACGCCGGCCCACACGCGCACCTGGCGCAGCACGCCGAGCGCCGGCAGCACGGACACCCAGATCCACCACAGCCCGACGATCAGCACAAAGCCAATCACGATCCGCAGCAACTGCCGCGTCTGGGCGCTGATCGTCGGCAGGTCGACGTCCTCGACCACGACCGGCGTCGAGATCGTCGGCACGTCCTCGACGTACGACTGCGCCGCCGCCGCCAGCTGCGTCTGCTCCGCGGCCAGCTTCTTGCGCGACAGCTCCAGCGCCGTGCGGCGGTGCGAGAGCGTGAGAAAGCGCACGATCACGCCGTAGAAGACCGCGAGCCGCAGGATCAGCCACAGGCTGGCCTGCAAGCACCAGGCCAGTTGCGCGGCGCTGTAGGCGTAGCCGGCGGCGGCGAGCAGGAGCAGGAAGAGCGGCAGCCCGACGCCGAGCGCGTACCAGACATGGCGCACGCGGTGCAGCCAGCTGCCGGCGACGATGCTGAGCGGCGCCTGGAGCGATCCGCCGGTCGGCCGCAGGCCGTAATGCAGAAAGACCGCCAGAACCCCGATCCCCCACATCGTCATCAAGCGCGTGGTGGACCCGCGTGTCACGTCGGATGTGAGGGCTTCGACGGCATTGCCGAGCACGATCGCGGGCAGTGCTGCGAGGATGAGAAAGAGGATTTGCCGCCGCAGCCGCGCGAGCACAGAGCTGGGCCAGCCGATGTGGACTTCGCCGACGCCGCCGGGACGACACATCTGCCGCAAGAACTCGGCCCAGAACAAGATTTTGGCGGCGTCCCAGCAGCCCGCGGCGAGCCCTTTGCTGAAGTCCAGTGCGTCGACGGGCGCCGCGAGCCGCCAGCCGAGGAACGCCAGCATCGCCGGCCAGAACGCGGCGGTGACGGCGCCGTCGACCAGCGCGGTGAACGTTGGCATGAACGCCGTGTTCGTCGGCCGCGCCGCAAGTTCGGCAAGCTGGGGTAAGCGCCGCGCCAGCCGGCGTCGCGCGACGAACAGGAGCGCAAAGCCGCTGAGGCCGAGCGCGTAGGTTGCCGGGTTCTCGCGCACGTCGCTGCGCAGCGCGTTGGCCACGCCGATCCAGAGTTGCCCATCCGCGAGCCAGTCGAGCGTCCGTCGCACATGCGTCAGGTCCTGAAGCGACAACGGCTGGTCGCTGCGAATCCACAGCACGTGCTCGTCGATGAAACCCGTGTACGCGCTGACCAGCGCCACCAGCTTCTTCTCGCGGACGTACAAGTCCGCCAGCAGGCGAATGCGCTCGCCCGCGGTCTTGATCAGTGCGTTCAGGCTCGACCGCTGCGCGTCAAGCCGCTCCCGCAAGGCCGCCTCGACCCGCTCGCGGTCCGCCGCCGCCACGGGTGGGTCCGCCGCCGCGACCCGCCGCGCGACCGCCTCGTCCAGGTTCGCAACGCGTTGCCGCTGCTCCTCGTATTGCAGCAGCGCGAAACGCAGATCGGCGAGATTCGCCTCGATCTGGGCGAGCGTGCGGCGATGGTCGCGCAGCTGCGGCAGCTCCGCGCGGCGCTGCCGCAGAATCTGCCCAGTCGCGTTCGTCAATCCGACCTGCTCGACCGTCTCACGCGCGTTGCGATACTGCTGCTCCAAGTCCGGCAGCACGCGATCGACCACCGCCTTGCGGTCGCCGTCCGCCTTCAGCTTCGCCGCCAGGCTGCTCAGCTCGGCAGCCAGGCGGACGTTCTCCTCGGCCACCGTGGGGACGATCGAGTGTGCCTGCGAGGCGGCGTCGCGCGCCTGCCGTTCCGCGTCGCGCCGGGCGCGCTCCGCTTCCTGCATGCGCCGGTCGCTGAGCGCCTCGCGCAGCGGCAGGTAGCGTCGCTCGGCGATCGTTGAGCGGCGATTGGCGAGGTCCAGGAGCGCACGTTGCAGGTCGTCGCGCGCGTCGTAGCTCCGGGACTCGGCGTCGAGCGCCGCGGTCTCCCGGGCGATCGCCTCGCGGCGCGCGAGCGCCAGCGTGCGCTTCGCGAGCGTCAGCGCGACCGGCTCGTCGGCCGGCGCGGGCTGCGAAATCTCCCGTTCCACCTGTTCGAGCCGCTGGGCCGCGTCCGCCAGAAGCTTGGGAATCTCCAGCCGCCGAGCGCTGCGGTTTTTCGTCTCGGCATCGATGTTCTCGACCGCTCTTTTCGCGTCGCCGAGCGCGCGCTCCGCCTCGGCGGCCAGCGCTTCGAGCTGCGCGAGCGTGAGGCTCGCGTCCAGCGGCGCCGGCTGGTCATCCGCCGGCGCCGCGAGGTCCGCCTTCAGCGCCTCCAGCCGCGCCGGCGCTTGCCCGATCGCCTGCTCATACTGTGCCACGCGGCTGGCAGACTCGCCGGCCGCCTGGATCCGTGCCAACGCCTGGCGATAGAGATCCGCCAGCCGCGCGCGCAGCGCCTCGTCGAACTCCTGCGACTTTTCGAGCTGCTCGATCCGCGCCTGGAGCGCCTCCGGCGTCAGCTCGACGTCCCGCCCGGCGGTGTCGTCGATCAACGGCTGCGTGGTTGCCGGCTGGGTCGCCGCCTGCGGCGTTGTGGTCGGGGTGGTGGTTTGGGCGGTGCTGCCGGCGCCGCCGTGCGAAGCAAGCAGAGCGAGTGCCAACCACACGGCCGCGCGACGGGCATGCGGTCGCGCGGCGCGCCTCGCGCGATCTCGCGTGCGTGGGTTGGAATCGACCCCGTTTGCGTTCATCCCTGCCTGTCCACGGTCTCATGCCTCGCGCGGCGCAGCGTCGCGCCGCGGCGTCTAAGCGTATCCGACCCGCCGCGCGGCGGGTACGGGGCGGCCGAAGCGCGGCGACCCGCGACGGGGATCACACGGGCGGCGCTGGTTCAGAGTTCGGCGGACGCGCCGGAGCAACAACGGAGGTATCCGGTGCGGCGGCGTTCGCACGGGTCGGCCCCGCCTTGCGGGCCGGTCCGCGACAGCCGGCCGGCGGCCCGATACCATGGAGCGAATCGGGCGCACTCGGGTCGGGTGACCGGCGGCGACGCGCCTTGGCTGGTCGGCCCGCACCTCACCGGGAGCACGGCAATGAACCTCGATCGCGTTCGCCGCGCGGCGTTGCTGCTGGCGTCCGGCGGCGCGCTGTTACAGAGCGGCTGTCTTGGGTCGCTGCAAAACAGCCTCGACATTCTGCTGGCGCCGGACGCGCTCGGAAACGCGCTCGTCGCGCCGTACAGCGTGGTGTATCCGTTGCTGCAATTCGTCGTCCGCTGGCTGGGGGCCTGAGCACGCGCCGATGCCCGCGTTACACGTGCGACATCGCGACGGCAGCGCGGCGACTGTGCCGCTCTCGCGCGAGCCGATCCGCTTCGGGCGGGCCGAGACGTGCGCCGTCGTGCTGCGCAACGACAGCGAGGTCTCGCGCGAGCACGCCGAAATCTGGATCGACGAGGAAGGCCAGGTCGTCGTCGCCGACCTCGGTTCCAAGAACGGCACGCGCGTCGACGACGGCGAGCTCTTTCGGAACGAGGCGCGCGTCGCGCGACGCGTCATCCGGCTCGGCGACCACCTGATCGACGTCCTCGGCGTCGGCCCGCCGGAAGCCGCCGCGGTGCGCTTCCTCCCCGACGCGCCCAGCCGCGCCGGCGACACGAAGTTCTTTCCCTCCAGCAAGCGCCTCGACCTCAACCAGCAGCGCCTCGGCATGCTGATGAGTCTTACGCAGCGCATCGGGGGCGTGTTCGAGCGCAAGCAGCTGCTCGAGCACGCGCTCGACGTCGTCTGCGAAGCGCTGGGCTTCGAGCGCGGACTGATTGTCGTTCGCACGCAGCGCGGCGACGTCGAAGCCCCAGTCACGCGCAATGTCGGCACCGACGAGACCGGCGCCTACAAGGTGAGCCGCACGCTCATCAACCGGGCGCTCCTGCATGGCGAGCGCGCCGTCGTTAACAATCCCGCGACGGACCTGGCCGGCGATCTGAGCCAGAGTTTGCTGCGCTTCCCCATCTGCTCGGCGCTCTGCGTACCCGTTCTGCATCGCGACGAGATTCTCGGCGTCATCTACGGCGACCGCGTCACGCAGGCCTCGACCTACGCGCCGGAGGATGTCGATTTTCTCGCCGCGATCGCGCAGCAGGTCGGCGTCGGCCTTACGAACCTGCGCCTGCTCCAGGAGTACACGCGCTCGCGCGAGATGTACGCCGAGCTCACGCGGGCCCGCGAAATCCAGCAGCGCCTGCTGCCCAGCGCGCCGCTCGTCGCGGGGCGCGTCCGGATCGAGGGCTACAACGAGCCGTCGTCGGCGGTGAGCGGCGACTACTACGACTACTTCCTGTTCGACGAGCGCCGCGCCGGGTTCATCATCGCCGACGTCACCGGACACGGGCTCCCCGCGGCGCTGCTGATGGCGAATCTCCAGGCCGCCGTGCACGTCGCGCTCACCCGGCACATCGAGCTGCCTGACATCGCGGCTCGCATCAACCGACTGATCTGTCGCAACACGTCGACGCAGGTCTTCATCACCGCGGTCTTTGGCACCATCGACGCCGAAACCGGCCAGATCGAGTTCGTCAGCGCGGGGCACCCGGGACCGGTGCTGCTCGGCGGCGAGCGCACCGGGTTCGGCTTCGAGGAAAACGCGCTGCCGCTCGGACTCGACCCCGACGACGCGTTCCGCGTGCAGCGCATTTCGCCGGGCAGGGGCGAGGCCGCCGTGCTCTTCTACACCGACGGGCTGGTCGAGGCGATGAATCCCGCCGGCGAACCGCTCGGGCTGCCGGCGGTCGAGGCGGCGATGCAGCGGATGGATCAGCGGACGCCGCTTGCGCTGGTGCGCGAGGCCCGGAACGTGCTCCGCGCACACCTCGCGGGCGAGCCGAGCACCGACGACATGACGCTGCTGGCGATTCACTTCCAGCCGTAGCCATCGGCACGCAGCCCGGGTTGCGGGCGGCGCCGCGCCCGACCCCGGCGGTGCGCGCCCGGTTCGGATGGGTGCGGTGTGCCCCGCTCACCGCGAGCGCGTACGGCGCACGATCGCCAGCGCGAGCGCGGCGCCGGCGCCCACTGCCGCAAAGACCACCAGCGACGCCGCGATCACCACGTCGTCGCGCCCGAAGTGAATCGCGTTGAGGAGCGTGAGCGCGACGCTCCCGACGCCGGGCGCGCGGACCAGTTGGGTGGCCGCCACCTCGGTGAACCCGAGCAACCCCACCAACGCCGCGCCGCCCAGCGCCAGCGGCGCGACCCGCGGCAGTCGGACCCGCCAGAACGCGACCGCAGGTCCGGCGCCGTCGAGCGCGGCAAGCTCCGCGAGTTCGCGCGCCGCGCCGCTCGACCGCAGCATCAGCAGCGGCACGAATCCGAATCGCGCCACTGCCGCGAGGCTGATCGCCAAACCGCCGTCGCCGAGCCACGGTAGTGCGGCGTAGGCGGCGGCGAGCGCGTCGCCGACGAGCACGGGCGGAGCTAACGCGGCGAGCAGCGCGAAGGCGAGCAACAGGTCGAGCGCGGCGCGCGCCACGATCGGCAGCGCGCCTGCGCGGCGCGGACCGGGCGCGTCCGCCCACGCGCGGGCAGCGTCCGCCGCCAGCGCGAGCGCCAGCGCGAGGGCGAACGTCACGGCGGCGCCGAGCGCGCCGTCGCGCCAGTCGTCGGGGTAGACGCTCCAGACGCGCAGCAGCGCGGCGGGGTCGCGGAAGTGGGCGGCAAGCACCAGGGTCGGCGCGAGCTCGATCGCGATCGCGATCAACGCGGCGCCCGCGAGCAGGCCGCTGCGGGACGCGTGCGGCGCGCGCAGCGCGGCATCGTCTCCGCTCAGCAGGTCGTCGGGCAGCGCGCGAAGCACGCGCCGGAACGGCCACGTCGCCCCCGCGAGCAGCACGACCAACGCCAGCAGCGGCCAGGCAAGCAGCAGCGCCCGGCCGGACGCGGGCGTCTGCTGCACTTCGGCGAGAATCTCCGTGTTCCACGTCTGGACGAGGCAAAGATGACAGACCGAAAACTCGGTCAGCGCCAGCGCCGTGCAAATCAGGAGCGAAGCGAGCACCCAGGCGCGCATGGCGGGCAGGGCCGCGGCACGCACGGCGCGGATGGGCCGCGCGTCGAGCAGGGCAAGCGAGAACGACGCGACGCCGCTGCGCCGCCAGCCCGCCAGCAGCACCGCCGCCGCCAGCGGCGCGAGCCAGGTCGCCAGGCACCACGTCGCCCGCGCCTCCGTCACCAGCCAATGCCGCCACGCCTCGTCGAATTGGGCGCCGGTCGCGACCCCCGCCGGCAGCAGCACGAGGCTCCACGCATACGCATAGAGGTAAGGCGGCGAGAGCAGCACGACTCCGCCGACCCAGGCCGCGACCGCCGCCAGCCGCCCCGGCCCGCGCGTCGCCCATGTCGCCGCGAGCAGCGCCCCGATCACCTGCGCGACCAGCGCGGCCTGCGCCGCGACCCGCACGCCGCGCCAAAGCAGCGCCACGCGGCGCTCGCCCAGGAGCGCTGTCGACCAGTCACGGTGTGAGAATACCTCCGTCAGCGCCGCCGCCGCGGGACAGAGATAGCTGAGCAAAGCGACGACCGCGCCGCCGACGAGGAGCAGGAGCAGGGCTGCGCGGTGCATGCGGGCGACAGTGTCACGCGGGTCGCACCGCGTGGCAAATCGGTTGGGTCCGCGCGCCGCCGCGCATTTCCGCGCCGTCGCCGCGATCGGCGCTGCGGAGCGATGTGTCAGGCGTTGTGAAGCGCAGGGACCGCATGCGACTCCGTCGGTTTACACTCGTCGCGCGGGTGGCGGCGAGCGCCGCTTACGCGAAGGACTCCGCCGGCACGCCGAGCGAACGAACCCGGCGGGCGATCGATTCGAGCTCGCTGGCCGACAGGGCCGCCACCGAGCGTACGGCGGGGATGCGCGCCACCGTGTAGATCTGCACGAGCGAGAGCTGTGCGCCCTGCGCCAGCAGCGTGGCGAGTCGATCGACGTACGCTCCGATCTCCGTGTCGTCCGGCGGTGCGCCGTCGAAGCGGCAGAAGAGCGATTGAATCACGAGCGGGCGAACGCGCGCCGCCGCGAGGATGTTGTCGAGCACGTGCACGAGCGGGTGGCTCGGGCGGTTGATCCGCTCGTGATACGCCTCGGTGCCCGCGTCGAGCTTGGCCCAGATCTCCCCGCCATTCTCATCGAGCACGCGCAGCGACTGGACGACCGCCGGCCGCGTGAGGAAGCACGCATTCGTGATCACGATGACCTTCGCCGCCGTCAACCCCAACTCTCGCCGCACCCGGGCCACCACCTCGACGGCGTTCGTGAAAGCGGGCGCTGCGGTCGGCTCGCCATCGCCGGAGAACGCGATGTCGTTCAGCCGGCGATACGCCTCGGGCACGGCGACGAACGCGGGGTCATCAAAGAGCTCGCGCCAGCCGCCGGCGAGCGCGCGAAGCTCAAGCTCGAGGCGCGGCAGGTCGACGGTGCGAACACGCGGCGAATGGGTGCGATCGACCTCGCAATAGACGCAGTCGTAATTACACGCCTGGTCGGGGTTGAGGTTGACGCCGATGCTTAACCCCTTGCTCCTGCGAGAGATAACAGGGTAGCAAAAGAGCATGTCGCGCCACGCTCGGGGGTGGTGTGCGACCGCCGCGGGAAACGCCGGCGGCGTCTGATCCTGTAACCGCTTGTCGGATTGAGGCATCACGAATGAAATCCGGTGCGGGGGGAATACCCGGGCGACATCTCCAGTTTGGAGAGATACGAACTTCCCCACGCGGTGTGGGGTTGGTTGGCGGGATGTAGATCGGCTCGCCCTTCCCGTCAATCCTGGTTTCGCCCGCTCTCTGGTCGGAGAGAGCGGGCACTTTTTTTTCTCGCCCGCAATTGCGAGCCGATGTCGCCGACCCCACGATCGTGCGCGACCGGTTGATCGCGTGGAAGCGCTCGGCGCCGCGCCGCCGGGCGCGGCGTGCGTCAGATCTCCATTAATTCGCGCACATGCGCGGCGCCGCAGCGGCGCAGCACCTCCAGGTTATAGCCGCCTTCGAGCACACTGACGATTCGACCGTCGGCCGAGCGCCGTGCGATCGCGACCGCGCGGCGCGTCATCCAGATGAACGCGTCGTCGGTGAGCTCCAGGTTTCCGAGCGGGTCGTGTGCGTGTGCGTCGAACCCGCAGGAGATCAGCAGGCACTGCGGCTCATAGCGCTCCGCCGCCGGCTCGACGATCTCGTTGAACGCGGCCTCGTAGTCGCTGTCGCGCGCGCCGGGCGGAAAGGGGATGTTCACCGTGAATCCGGCGCCCTCGCCGCGCCCGGTCTCATATTCGAAACCGGTGCCCGGATAGAGAAACCGCGGGTGCCCGTGCAGGCTGATGAACAGGACGCGCGGATCGGTCTCGAAGAGGTGCTGCGTGCCGTTGCCGTGGTGCACGTCCCAATCGAGAACCATCACGCGCTGCATCGCGAATTCATCGATCAGCGTCCGCGCCGCGAGCGCGACGTTGTTGAACAGGCAGAACCCCATCGACTGGCCGGCCTCGGCGTGGTGTCCGGGCGGGCGCACGGCGCAGAACGCGCGCTGCAATCGCCCCGACGCGACCGCACGCACCGCTTCAACGACGCCGCCCGCCGCCAGCCGCGCGATTTCCCAACTCGTCGGTCCGATGGCGCTGTCGGGTGTGTCGATGAACGCCTCGCCGCGGTCGCAGGCGCCGTGCAGACGTTTGAGATACGCTGCCGTGTGAATGCGCAGCAGCACGTCATCGGTCACGTCCGAACCGCGGAGAATCTGGCCGCCGGCGAGCAACTCGTGCTGGTTCAGCCCACTGACCAGCGCGTCGAGCCGCGCGGGGCGCTCGGGGTGGCCCGGTCCGGTCTCGTGCTCCATGAAACGGGCGTCGGTGAGGATGCCGAAGGGCCGCATGACCTCACCAGTGTACCACCGGCGTTTCGGCTGCGCGGCGCGCCCGGCGTGCATTGTCGACGCGGTGGCCATCGCGGCGATCCGGCGGGGTGCGCCGCCGGCGCAGAAAACCGCGACGCCGAGTCGACCCGCCGCCCTGCGGGTTGCCCGGCGTCGCGTCAATCACCCCCGCTTCTTCCCCTCCGCTTGCGCGGCTCGTCGCGGTTCGATCCCAGGGGGGCGCCGCGCGTTACGGACGCCACGGGCAGGCGCCTGTGCGCATCGCGCGTGCCCGGTTCCCCGGGGACGGCGACCGCCTGCCCGTGACGCCGCCTCGGCCGCCCGGTTATGGACAGCCGTTGTTCAGAATGCACACGACGAACGGGTCGATGTCGAAGTTGTCGACGCGCCCGTCGCGGTTCACGTCGTTTGCGCAGAGATATCGGCACGAGTACTGCGACTCCCACGCCGCCTGACCACCGACCAGTGCGAGCACAAACGCGTCAATGTCAAAGTTGTCCACGCGTCCGTCGCAATTCGAGTCCGCGGGCTGCCACACGAACAGCGACGCCGGCATGCTGAACGTGATCCCGCAGACCGTCCGCACCAGGCAGTCATACACGCCCGCATCGCTGAGCTGCGCCGCCGCGATCGCATAGGTCGGGCCGGTCGCACCGGGAATCGGCAGGCCGTTTCGCCGCCACTGGTACGAAGGCGGCTCGGGGCTCGCCACCGCGATGGTGAACGACACCGGGTCGTCTTCGCAGACCACCTGCGACACCGGCTGCGTGACAACCTGTGGCTGCGCGCTCACACAAGTGGAGCCGACGCCCTGGGCGCGCCCGCCGAGCTGCGTCACGCAGTCGAACGGATCGACGTCGACGCAGCTCTGATTGAAGCAGCAGGCCTGGATCGTCGGCGGAATCATCGTCGTGAGCACGAACGCCATGTCCCACGACTCTCCCAGCTCGAGTATCGGCTCGCCGATCTCATACAGCACGCCGACAAACGGCGCCGACGGCACGAACACGCGCACGGCGTCGTCGTTCCAGAAGTGTCGGCGCGTCTTCCAACCCCACGGGAATTCCGGCGGTGCGGCTACGGGGCCGCAGCAGTTCGGATCCGGCCAGCCCGCCGCCAGTTGACACTGGAACAGCGACAGATCGAGCGCGTTGATCAAGCCGTCGCCGTTCATGTCCGCCCGCCAGCAGCGCGGGTCCGGGCTGCCGCTGAAGCAGGCCATGAAGAAGTTCAGGTCTGCGGCGTCGACGCGCCCGTTGTTGTCGAAGTCGGCGTTGCACGCGGGGGCGTACATCGCCGCGACGCTCAGCCAGTAGATCCGCTGGCGTCCGTCCTCCTGGTAGAACCAGTCCGGCTGCGGCAGCACGAGGTCATACTGGAAGCAGGTGTCCGCCGGCCGGTCCGGGAAGTAATCGCGTGCGATCGGACGTTCGTTCAATCCGTCGCGGCGCACGATCCGCTGCCAGATGAGCCGACCGGGGTGGCTGAAGGGCGGGTCGGTCGTCGCGGGCACGTCCGTCCAGATGCCGATCTGGAACGCGACCGGCGCGGTCGGCGGCGGCACGTCGTCGAGCCAGCCGACGTAGGATCCCCACCAGTGCACGTCCATGATCGGCCGGTCGTCGAGACAGTAGAAGTCGTCCGCGACGAACTGCCGCGGCGTCGTTTCCGAATGGTAGATCGACAACTCGTCCCAGCCGAAGAAGCCCTCCGCCGGCACGGCCGGGTCGGTCCGTGGGGGCTGCGTCCACTTCGCAAACGGACACACGATCCCACTGGCACACGTGGTGCCTGGGCCTTCCGGCACGCCGCCGCGCAGCACGATACAGTCGTAAGGCGGCAGGTCGATGCACGAACCGTCGCGCAGACAGCAGGCTTCCGTCTGCGGCGCCGTGGACGTCAGCGCGAATGCCATGTCCCAGGAGACGCCCGGCGGGCGTTCGATCGGCTCGCCGAAGCCGAATTCCATGCCGGGCAGTGGCGCGGTCGGGTCGAGGATGATGACGGCGTCGTCGTTGAAGAAGTGCTCACGCGTCTTCCAGCCCCACGGCATCACCGGCGGCATTGGGTAGATCGCGGACACGCTCAGCCAGTACACCTGGTCGGTCGCGCCGCCTTGATCAAACCAGCGGTCGGGGGGCAGCACGACCTCGTATTGGAACGTCGCCTCGCGCCCGAAATCGGGGTGAAAGTCGCAGCCCACGAACATCTCACGCGTCGCGCCGCGCGGCACGACGAACTCCCAGATCAACATGCCGGGATGGCTGAACGGAAACGGGTTGTTCGGCCCGACCGGAACGTCCGTCCAGATTCCGAGGTGAAATGCGTCGGGTCCGTCCGGCGGCGGGATCGGGTCGATCCACTGCCGATACGAGCCCCACCAGTGAATGTCCGTCACGGGGCGCGCGTCCTGGCACAGCCAATCGTCCGCGACGATCTGGCAGCAGAAGTAGTGCGAGAACTCATCCCAGCCCCAGAAGCAATCCGGGAACGGCGATGCCGGTGAGTACATCGGCGGTTGCGACCACTTCACCGGGTTGCACGCGATTTGGGTGCATGTGCTCCCCGGCCCGTACGGAATCCCGCCCAGCGCGACGCATTGGGCGTAATCGATCTGAATGCACTGCCCAGACGGCAGACAGCACGCCACCGGAACGGTCGGCTGTGCCGTCGCATCAGGCAGCGGCGCCCACCCGCACGCGGCCAGCACCGCCATTGACACCAGCAGCCGCACGGCGCGCACGCGCGGCCCCCGTCGACGCTGCAACCCCCTCGCGCGACTTGCCTGGTTGGACATGATTACCTCCTTGCGGGCGACACCGCCCAACGCCAACCAATCCCGCGAAGGCGCGCCCCCCCGCACCTGTCGCGGCGGACGGTGAAGCACCGCGCAGATTTCCTGCACTTCAGTTCGCGGCGTCAGCTTTCGAGGGCCCGCGTGCCGCGCGCGCGATCATTCCGCGTCGCGTCCCGGGATGAACACGCACCCTCGGCAATCAAACCGCGCCGACCAGCAACTGTACAAACCCGTCGATGTCGAAGTTGTTCACACGCCCGTCGCCATTCGCGTCCGCATTCGTGTAATAGCACTCGGGATAGCTCAACTCGTACGCGGCCTCGTCGGTGAGCGCGAGCACGAACGGGTCGATGTCGAAGTTGTTGACATACCCGTCGCAATTCAGGTCGCCCAGCGGCGTGCACTGGGCTCGCACGCAGAGGCTCGTCTCGTACTCGGCGCGATTCTGAATCGCGCCGTTGCTGTCCACCACCGCTGTGTCCCACGCGACCAGCCGGATCGTGTATGCGCAGGCGCGCAGCCCGCTCGTGTCCCAGTTCGCGAGCAGCCCGTTCACAACGGGCGCGGTCGACGTATGGATCGTGACCCAGCCGTGCGCGTCGCCGCCGGTGTATTGCAGCGTCCAGCCGCCGAGATGGGCGTCCGTCGCGGTGCCGATGATGGGCACGACGCCGTCGACGCGCGTGCAGCTGCCGGGCGCGGTGATGTAAGCACTCGGCGGCGTGTTGTCGACAATCACGGTACGGAGGGCCTGATCCGACTGGCCGCACGGATCGGTTCCTCGCAGCTCCAGTTCGTAGTTTCCATCCGCGACGCCGGCCCGGGTGTTCCAGTCGGCCAGCGGGTCGTTCAGCTTGGTCGCGTTGTACTGTGGGTTCGCGGGGTCGACGGGCTGAAACGCGCCACCGATCGGGCGCACTCGGGCGGTGTACCACGCCCCGCAGTGATCCCACACCGTTCCGTCGAGCCGGACCATGCCACCCAACACCCCGTTCGCGGCCGGCGCGCGGAGCTCGAGCGAGTCGAAACCGGCGTCGAGAAAGACCGTCTGGAGCGCCGTGACCGTCGCGCCGCAGTGGTTCTCCGCCGTGAGCCGCAGGTAGTAATAGCCTTGCGGCAGCGCTCCGGTATACCACGTGCCGAGCAAACCAAACACGTTCTGGTGGCCGCTGGTGATCGTCACCCACGACGCGGCCGTCGCGACCGCGCGCCACTCAAGCCGGAATTCCCGAATCCCCGTGCTCGTGTCGCTCACGGATCCATAGATCGGCACCGCGCCACAGACACACGCGAGCGCGGCGGGCGAAGAGATATCCGCGCTCGGCGCCGCCGTTCCCGTGTCGGGGCACAGCGTGACGCGCACACCGAGGCAGAGGTTGCAGCCGGCGGAATTGTTGTTGTACGAGCCCACGACAAATCGATAGAGCTGCCCCGGCGTGACCGAGAACCGCACACTCGACCCGTACGCACTGCACCCATTGGAACATCCGTATTCATGTGTGTCGTCGACGCAGTCGAGCATCGGTGTGAGAACCTCGCAGTCGCTGCCCGTGTACGCCCGAATCACGGTGTCGTACGTCGTGTTCGGATGACACGTGGTGAACGTCAGCGTGCCCGCGACGCTGGGCACGACCTTGAACCACACTGAGTGTCCGACCGCGATGCCGCACAGCGACTCCGTCCCGGTCGCCGTCGACACATCCATGAGCACTTCCTGCGTTCCCGGCTGCCCGGAAAGCTGGTATCCGGTCTCGCAGAAATCGGTCGGCGGAACACCGCACTGCGCGGCTGCGCGCAGCGCCCCCACGCACAGGACGGTCAGCGCCAACACGACTTGGATCGGCGGTTTCACGACGTGTCCTCCCTGGGCCGCAACGCCGCGGCGCACCTCTTGCGAGGAAAAAAGAGACAGGCCGCCCGACACGTGCGTGCATCGCGTTTGCGATGCGCACCTGCCGGCGGCCCGAATCACCCCTGCGAAATCGTCTCGTGCCCGTTAGTTACGCGATGGCGAGTACCCCGAAATGTGAACGACTTGACCCTCGGCCGCGGTCACACGCGCGGCCCTGAGCCTCTTCAGGAAGTATTCGTCCGACTCGTGCGGCAAGCAACCGATTACAAAAATCGCACCGCCGCACGGCGACTTCCGCACCCGTCGCCGCCGCGCGTCACCCGGCCAGCAGGGCCACGAAATCGTCGATGTCGAAGTTGTTCACCAGCCCGTCGCCGTTCACGTCCGCGGCGCTGCGATTGCACCCGGGGTACGCGGCGGCGTAGGCCTCGGGGTCGGCGATCGCGAGCACGAACGGGTCGATGTCGAAGTTGTTCACCAGCCCGTCGCAGTTCAGATCGCCGACAAGAAGCGTCGGCTTCCAAACCGCCAGCGCCGTCGGCGCGATGCCCGCTGTGCTCGCGATCGGGCCGTTCGGCGTGAACGAGCCGTCGGGCTGAATCGTGAACGAATACAAGCCGGTGAGGCCGTCGGTCGCGGTTGTGTTGTCGGTGATCAGCAGGAGATCGTCGAGTACGGCCACATCGCCGAGCGAGCCCTGGAGGCCCACGTCGAAGAACGCGCCCGTCGGCGTGAGCTGGCCCGACTCCGCGTCGATCGCAAACGTCCGGCAGGTCGCGTCGGTGCCGTGCGCCACGAACAGGAAGCGATCGTCGCTGGACGAGACCGCCGATTTGGGCGACGCGCCCGGGGACTCGAACGGCATGCCGAGAACCGGCGTCAGCACGCCGTCGGCGACGCTGACGCTGTAGGCGAGCACGCGGTTGCCGCCGGCGCTGATTCCGCCGCCGGCGTAGAACCGCGCGCCGTCGCGCGTGACGCATGGATTCAGCGGATAGACGTTGCCGGTGCTCGTCGTATCGAGAAGTTCCAGCGTGCCGTCGGGGTTGATGCGAAACGAGCGGATCGCGAAGCCGGTGGAGTCGCCGACGAGCAGCAGCGTCTTGCTCGGATGCAGCGTGAGGTACGCGGAGAAGAACCCGGTGTCCTCGCGATCGAGCTCCTGGATCGACGGCACGTCTCCGAGGAAGCGATACGTGATCACCTTGTTCGGCAAGCTGACGTTGGTCAGCGTCACCGCGAGCAGCTCGTCGGTAATCCACTGCACGTCGAGCGGGCTGTCGGGCGTCTGCGCCGTCGCGATGATTGAAAACGTCGCATCCGCGTTCACGCGGAAGAACGTAAGCTGCTCGGTCGTCGTGCTCGACGTCGCATGCGACGTCACCAGCCAGCGGCCGTTCGGCGACAGCGAGATCGCGTACGCGTTCGTGCCCGGATGATAACTCTGCGAATTCGGCCGCGAGCCGGTAACCACGCGGTGAACCCAGCGCGGCGAGCCGTCGGCATTGAACAAAAACGACGTGACGCTGCCTTCGAGGTTGCCGTTGTTCGCCACAAAAACCGCTCGCTGCGTCGATTGCGCCAGCGCGCCGGTCGCACCCGCAGCCAGCACGAGCGCGGCGATCCAGGCGCCGTTTTGGCGGCCGGCACGCTGCGGCCGCGCCCGCGGCGGAGTGAGCAAATCAAGAACGGATGGTGTCATGTGAAGCCTCCAAATCCCCCGGGGTCAGGCGCACGGTCGGCGCGCCGTCATGCTCGCGTGCCCGCGGGGCCGGCGATTCGACGGCCCAGGAGCACGAAGGTACATTGTAACGCGCCAACGCGTACGTGGCGGCCGCGGTTGCCGTGGGTCCACGTTTCGCGGGCCTGGGAGCGTCCGGACGCCTGGTGGGTCCCTCGGTCTTCAAAACCGCTGAAGCGTTGCACCCGCAGCGCTTGGTGGGTTCGATTCCCATCCGCTCCCGTTGGTGTCCGTGTCGCGGCGCCCTCCCAGCGCGGCCTTCGGGGCGTCCACGCCGAAAGCCGGCCGGCGCGGGCCGACTGCCGCGAATCTGATCATCGCGGAGACGCGGCGCCGCGTGTCCGGGCACGCAGCGCGCGGCCCAGCAGCGCGCTCAGCACCAGCCACGCAATCGCCAGCGGCATGCCGGTCCACAGCGCGCCGGAAGACCCGCCGAGCAAGCGCAGCCCGCGATCGACCCACGCCCACAGCACGTCCGCCGCGCGAAACACGAAGACGTCCACGAAGTTCTTCGCCTTGTATTTCTCGTCGGGCTTCAGCACCGTGTAGAGCACTTCGCGCGCCGGCCGCGCCAACGCGTACTCACCGGCACGCCGCGCGACTTGGAACCAGAACAGCGCGCTCAGGGTCGGCGCCGCGGCCAGCCCGACGAACCCGGCGAGCGTCACCATCGGCAGCAGTGCGAGCGTGACGCCGACGCCGACCTTCGGAATCACCCGCCCGGCGAGGAAGACCTGCACCAGGAGCACGAGCATGTTCACCCACAGGTCGAGTCGCGCGAAGAAGACGGTGCGATCGGCTTGTGACGCAAACGCCGCCGCGACGACGCGGCCTTGCTCCATGTAGACGAGCGTCGCCCCGCCGCTCAGCAGCACCACGTACGCCGCAACGCCCAGCAGGTACGTCGATCGCAACACGCGCGCCGCGCCGCCCCACAACCCGCCGCGGGCCAGCGCACGCTGCTCATCCGGCTCGGCGTCACGCGGCGGCGAGGTCGCGCGACCGCCGGACGTCGAGTCGGCGCCGCCGTCCGCCGCTTCGCGCTCTCGCGCGGCGCGCGGTTCGTCGGCCGGCGCGGCGTCGCCTTGCCGCGCGGACGCCAGCACGCGCCGGGCGCACCACAGCGCGGCTTCGATCAGGAGCACCGAAACGAGCGGAAGCCCGGCCGCGCCAAGTCCGTGCGCCAGCCGCTCCGTCGCCGCCGCTCCGGCGATCGCGCCGAGCGTTCCGCCGGCGCCGATCAGTCCGAACAGGCGTTTTCCCTGGTCCGGCCGAAAACGGTCGGCCATCACGCTCCAGAACACCGCGACGATGAAGACGTTAAAAACGCTGAAGAAGATGAAGAACGCGTAGCCGATCGCGACGTGCCGGCTCGTCGGCGAAAGCGTCAGCAGGGCGCTGAACCCAACCAGCACCAGCGAGAAGCCGCGATACGCGAGCGGGATGAACACGGCCCGCGAAAAAGCGCTTACCAGCGCGCCGTAGAGCGGCTGCACCGCGAATGAGCCCAGCGCGGTTCCGACGAACAACCACGCCAGCTTGTCCGCGCCGCCGGAGATGCCCATCGCTTCGCGCACCGGCCGCAACACATAGTGCGCCGCAAGCACGAAGAAGAAGTACAGCGCCGCCCACGCGACAGCCCCGCGCTCCTGGGGCTTGACCGCGAGCAGTCGCAGGGGCAGCGCGCCGGGGCCGCCGCCCGCACGCGGCTCGCCGTCCGGCACGGTCGATCCTACCCCGCGCTCCGCCGTCACTTCTTCTTATGCGCGTGCCACGCCGCGAGCACTTCCTTCTCGCGCTCGGCCTTCATCCCTGCCTTCAGCTTCGCGCGGCGTTCTTCGGGCTGTTCGTTGAACCACTTCAGCGTGTCGCGCGTCGTCTCGTCGATCGGCCGGAACCGAAGTCCTTTGGCGACCGCGCGGCGATTGTCGATCGTCCCGAAGCCCGCGAAGTCGCCGGTCCGCGGCACCCACACCGGCAGGTCGCTCCATCCGCTCACCTGGTTTGCTTCGAGGAAGCTGTTCTCGACCCAGGTGAACGTCGCGTCGCTCTTCGACGTGCGCTTGCACGACGCGAGCAGTTCGCCGATCGTGAACGGCTCCTTTGGGCCGACCGCGTTGAACACGCCGCAGGTCGCGTCCTCGACGCACTGCACGATCCACGCGCCCAGGTCGCGCGCGTCGATGTACTGTGTCGGGTCGTCCGGCGAGTTCGGCGCCAGTACTTCGCCGCCGCGCGCGATGCGCGCCGGCCAGTAGGTGAAGCGGTCGGTGGGGTCACCCGGCCCGACGATCAGCCCCGGGCGGATGTTGGTGCAGCGCCCGGGGAATGCCTTCTCGGCGGCCTGTTCACACCGCGCCTTGAGCGGCCCATAGGTCTCGCCGGTAATTTTCTCGACCGTCTCGTCATCCAACGTTCCAACGGGTGCGGTCTCGTCCATATTCGGCTTGCTGGCGTCCTTGTACGCCGAGATCGACGAGATGAATATGTAGTGCTGCGCGTTGTCCCGGAGTAGTTCGGCCGACATCTTGACGATGCGCGGGAAATATCCGGAGGTGTCGACGACGGCGTCCCACTTGCGGCCTTCGAGCGCCTTGAGGTCGCCATTGCGATCGCCGTGCAGCTTCTCGAGCTCGGGAAACAGGTGCGGGTTGGTCTTGCCGCGGTTAAAGAGCGTCATCGTGTGGCCGCGCCCGATCGCGGCTTCGACAATGTCCGGCCCCAGGAAGCTCGTCCCGCCGAGAATCAGGATTTTCTTCGGATTGGACGCCTTCGCGGCGGCGGTCTGTGCCATGAGCGATTTCCCCGGGCCGGCAAGCAGGGCATAGCCGGCGGCCGCTGAAGACAGACGGAGAAAGTCCCGGCGGTTGGTTCTCATCGGAGCGAGGTTCCTTTCGCCGCGGAGGCGCGGCGCTGGTCGTCGAGCGGGGCTCGCCGGCGCGACGTGCGTTACAAATCCGGGTTTACAGAATCCGCCGCCGCCGTTCAACCCCGACCCGCGGCGCGCGACAGTTTCGTGCAGAACACGACAGCCGCGAGGTTTGCGCGTGCCCCGGCTCCGCGAACGCCGGCAAGCGCGCGGGGGCGTCGAGGATGCTGCCTTGTCGATCGCTCACTCCATTCTGATCGGCGTCGGCGCGTACGTCGTTGTCGGCGTCGTGTTCGCATCCGCGTTTGTGACCCGCGGCGTGGGGCGCATCGACGCGGCGGCGCGCGGTGCTTCGCCGGGGTTCCGATTGCTGATCTTCCCCGCGTCGGCGGCGCTCTGGCCGCTGCTGCTGCAACGCTGGTTGCGTGCCCGGCGCGCGGCCGCCGCGAGTTCGGAGGACGCGCATTGACTTATCTTCAGCGCCGCTGGCACGCCCGCATCTGGCTCGTGCTCGGGCCGTTGCTCTTGCTGCTGATCGCAGTCGCGCTGTGGGCGCGCCCGCCGCGCCTCGGTGAGCTGGCGCCCGCGGCCCGCAGCGGAGACGATCGGGCGCGGTCGGCGGAGACGGACGCGGGCGCTGCGGCGGCGCTCGATGTCGATTCGTTCGCGGTTTCCGCCGGCGCGCCGCACATCGAAAGAGCGGAGCCGCGGACCGCCGGGGAGCGGCCATGAGCGTCGGCTACGTCGCTGTGCAATGGAACCGCCACAAGCGCGTCTACGATCTCTTGATCGCGGTCGGCGTCGTGCTCTATCTGCTTGCGTTTGGCGCCGCCGGCAAGCTGATGTATCGCGGCCGCGATGCGCTCAGCGACGAG
>JBFXAM010000075.1:0-21352 GCA_050184295.1 Phycisphaerae bacterium
CCTGGTCGTCGGATTGGATAGCGCGGCAGATCGGCCGGGAGTCGTTGACGACGTTTTATCCGCGCGCCGTGCCGCGCCGGGTCGGCGCGCCGCCGCGGGCGGAGATGGACGAAGACGCGGCAGCGAACCCGCCGGTCGAAGCGCCGCCGCCGATCGTGTTTCTCTGCACCGCTGAAGGTCTGCTGCGGTTTGATTTCGCCGACGAGCGAGTCACCGCGCTGTCGCTGCCGGGCACGGCGTCGCAGCCGGCGCTGGTGCCGGAGTCGACGCCCTACGAGCGGCGCGACCCGCGTTTTGTGTATTGCGCGCTCCGGCCGGCCGAGGGCGGCGCCGTTTTCCGCGTGCACGTGGCCGACAACCGCATCGAGCCGCTGGACCTCGTCAACCACGCGCTGCCGGACTACTACTACGACCTGAAGCCGCGGTCCGAGCTGCGCGGCGAGATCGACCAGCGCCTGGCGACGAGCGGCGCTCCGCCGATGGACGAGCTCATCGCGGACGCGACGGCGAAGATCGAGCTCTGGAAAAACCGGCGTTCGCCCTGATTGCGGGGGGCGCCGCCGCGCCCGCCGTCAGCGACGCCTGTGCGGATCCGATCGCATGTCCACACCCGACACCACGCCGGTCGCGCTGACCCTCGGCGACGCCGCGCTCACGCTCGAACGGCTCGATTCCTGTCTCGATCGCCCCGTGCGCGTGACGATTTCGCCGCGCGCCCGCGAGCGCGTCGCGCGGGGCCGCGCGTGGGTCGAGGACATTCTGGCGCGCGGCGCGGTCGTCTATGGGATCAACACCGGCTTCGGGCACCTGAAGAACAAGCGGATCTCCGCGCACCAGCTCGACCAGCTCCAGGAGAATCTGCTCATCTCGCACGCGGTCGGGGTCGGTCCGCCGGCGCCGGCCGCGATTGTGCGCTTCATGCTGTTGCTCAAGTCGCATATGCTGCTCGCGGGGCACAGCGGCGTGCGCATCGACGTGGTCGAGCGCCTCGCCGACTGGCTGAACGCCGATTTGCTTCCGGTCGTTCCGACGCGTGGCTCGCTCGGCGCCAGCGGCGACTTGGCGCCGCTCGCGCACCTCGTGCTCCCGCTGCTGAATCGCGGCGAGTTCTCGGTCGCCGCCGACGCGGACGCCGATGCGGTGGGACTCGGCACGCGCGTCGTTCGCCCGGCCGCCGACGTCGCCGCCGAACGCGGCGTCGAGCCCGTGCGCCTGGCGGCGAAGGAGGGTCTCGCGCTCATCAACGGCACGCAGTTCTGCGCCGCGTACGCCGCGAATCTCGCGATCCGCGCCCGGCGGCTCGCGGACCTGGCCGACCTGATCTACTGCATGTCGCTCGAAGGGCTGCGCGGCAGCGCGCGGCCTGCGGACGAGCGTTTGCACGCGCTGCGGCCGCACGCGGGCGCGCAGCGCGTCGCGGCGAACATCCGTCGCCACCTGCGAGACAGCGAGATTCTTGCATCGCACGCGGGTTGCGACCGGGTGCAGGATCCGTACTCGCTCCGCTGCGTGCCGCAGGTGCATGGCGCGTTTCGCGATGCGCTGGCGCACTTCTGCAACGCGGTCGAGGTCGAGATCAACAGCGTTACCGACAACCCGATCCTCTTCGGCAGCGGCCCGGGGATCGCACCCGGTCGCGATGCCGGCGCGTCGGACGGCACGGTTCGGGACACCGCCGCTCCTTCGGCCGGCGACGTCGCGGCGGACGCGATCAGCGGCGGCAACTTCCACGCCGAGCCGCTCGCGCTCGTGCTCGACTACCTGGCGATCGCGCTGACCGACCTGGCGAACATCTCCGAGCGGCGCACCTACCTGCTGCTGAGCGGCGAGGACGGACTGCCCAAGCTGCTGCTCCGCGACACGGGGCTCAACAGCGGGTTCATGCTGCCGCAATACACGGCCGCGGCGCTGCTCAACGAGTGCAAGGTGCTCTCGACGCCGGCGTCGGTCGACTCCATTCCGACTTCGCTGGGGCAGGAAGATCACGTGAGCATGGGGGCGACATCGGCGGTGAAGTGCTATGAGGTGCTCGATCGCGTGGAGACGGTGCTCGCGATCGAGATGATGTGCGCGGCGCAGGCGCTCGACTTTCGCGCGCCGCTCAAGCCCGGCGCCGGCCCGCGCGCCGCCCACGCGATCGTGCGGCAAACCATCACCCATGCGGACGCGGATCGGCTCTTCGGCGACGACATGCGCGCGGCGCTGCGGCTGGTGCGCGCGAGCGCGGAGCTGCGCGGCGTGGCGCGGGCGTAGCAACACGCAAATCGGGGAGGGTGTGACGGCGCGCCGAGCGCGACCGGACTTTCCTCAACTTCGGCCCGCGGCTCGACCTTCATTGCGGCACGCGCGCGGCGGGCGGAGGCGGGCCGGCTTTCAGTGCGGCGCTCAACCGGCGACCTCGCGGCGTGCCATCCGCGCGCGCTGACTATCTTGGGCCGCGCGCTGGCGCTCGTCGGCCGGAACATCAGCGAGTTCGTATTCATGAATGCGGCACGCAATGAGCGCGAGTCCAGGAGCGCACACATCGCCGATGTGTTTCGACACCATCATCTCCGGCGCTGCGTCGTGGGCCACCGTGCACCGAAAACCGTAGCGCCAATGCGGAGAGTCCGTGACTCACGCAATCACGGCGCCGGCCATCGGTAGCTACGGCGTCGCCGTCGGCGTGGTCGCTTGTAGTGGCCGCAGCCGTTCCTCTGCGAGGCGGAGCTTCTCAGCGCACTCTGCCGTGGGTCGCGCACGACACCAGGATTGGTAAAGGTCCACCAAATCACGCGCGACGCCGACTCGGAAAGCCGCACTATCGCGATGCGTCTCCTCCGCGGATTCTACGCGACGAGCGGCGTCGGCGAGCAATGCTTCCGCTTCGCCGAAGCGCCCGAGCCTAACGAGCGCCTTCGCGTGTGGCCGGAGGATTGCGATCCAGTTGTGCCAGTTCGTCATGTTTCGATCCCGCAGCCACGACGCCGCGCGCGCGCATGCCTCGACCGCCGCGGCGGGATCGTCCCGTTCAAGCAGCGCCGTTGCCAACATGTGTGACGCATACAGAAACTCGGGGTCGCGCTCCAGCCGAGCGCGCGACTCGACCTCCTCCTTGCAGAGCCGGACCAACTCTTCGGTGTGTTCGCCTTCGATGAGGATCATTCGCAGAATCTTCATTGCCTCAAGTGTGCGGACGTGCTCGCGGCCGTACGTGCGCCGTGCGGCGGACAGCGCATTCCGGGCTTCCAGGGCGGCATCCGGAAGCGTCGCCCGCTGAGCATAGAGCATGCCCACGTATGCGGCCCAGAGTTCGAGCGTGCGAGCGTCCTGCGCACCCAACTCGCGCTCGTAGACCGGTAACGCCTCGCGGACCAGGTCGAGCGCTTCGGCGCTGTGAAGGCCACTTCCGACGAGGGCGGCCAGGCTTCGCGCAGCCTGGGCCGTGAGGTATGAGTCGGGGCCGAGCTTCTCTCGGAGAATCCTGTGTCCTTCGCGCATCGCTTCGGCGGCCTGGTGCGTCTGGCCCCGCTGCATGGCGCAAATCTCCCCGAGTTGCACGAAGAGCTGGCCAACCGCGAAGTGGTTGCGCCCGAAAAGCGCTTGTGTTCGTTCGATGAGCTGCGCGAACCCCTCGACCGCCGCCGCATGTTCGCCAAGCCTGGCGCGAAGGAACAACTCGTCTCCCGCGGCAGTCACCGAGTCGTAGCTTGGTGTCTGGCCGTCCTCTGGGCGCTTGAGCGCGAGTCGAACCGATGCCAGTGCCTCCGATGGACTGCCTTCGATAAACTGACAGATGGCAAGCGCGTGCTGCGCCCGTGCGCGGGCGCGCCATGCGTGTGGCGCGCCACGCACGTCCTGGACGAGCGCGCGTTGCAGGAGCTTCTTGACGGTCGACACCGAACCCGGGCGCGGAGCTTCGACAAGCAAATGTGCCGCAGTCGCGAGGCTGTTGAGCAGGGCTTCGCTTTCGGTCGCCGTGCTCCCGTTTGCGGAGAGGTGCGCTTCAAAAACCGCCTCGGCTTCCGGTAGTCGATTCGCACGAATCAGCGGGGAAGTCGACAGCAGCTTCAGCGCTGCCTTGGTACCAGGACTGAGAATGGCAGAATCTTGCGCTCGGTTCAGAAACTCCAACGCCTCCGCGGCGCTCGCATGCAGCGCGAGCGCCCGGCCGAGAACCGGATAGACTTCGGAGGCGACTGCGGGATCGATGTTTCCGTCGTGCAACCATAGTGAGAGCGCCTTCACCGCATCGCTGACGCGCGTGTTCTCGCCCATTTTAAGCGCGTCGGGCGCTTCGATCATCATCGTCAATACCTCATTGACACTGCGGTACTTCAGCGACTCGGCGGATTTCTTCTGGCTCTCACTCCTGGCATAGGCGTACAGCCCGGTCATGATCGGCGTCGCGATCATCGCCGCAACCGCGACCGCGACGATGGTTGGATTACGCCGCCAGAACTTCCTGAGACGATACCATTGGCTCTGTGGCCCCGCATCGACCGGTTCGTGATTCAGGTGGCGCCGGATGTTCCGCGAAAGCTCTGTGACCGACTGGTATCGTTCGGCCGGCGCCTTCTCCAGCGCCCGCAGGATGATCCACTCCAGGTCGCCGCGAAGAGCGGGATCGACCTGGCTCGGACGTCGCGGAGCGGTCTCTCGCACTGCGCGCAGAATCGCCGACTCCCCTTGATTGTGCAGCGCTGTCCAGTCGAACGGCGTTTCGTTCGTCAGCAATTCAAAGAGCACCATCCCCAGCGAGTAGAGATCCGCTCGAACGTCCACGTCTGCACAGCGATCAGTCTGCTCGGGGGCCATGTACTCAATCGTGCCGAGCGGCTGGCCCCACCGGCTGAGCTGCGTTCCCTCCGTTTCGGCGGGCTCAATCGAGCGCGCGATGCCGAAGTCGATCACCTTGACGGAGTGCCGAGTCTCTTTGTGACCCGCGTCGCGCGCGAACGCAAGCACGTTCGATGGCTTCAGATCGCGGTGGATCACACCCTTCTGATGCGCGTGCTGAACCGCGTCACAGGCTTGCAGAAACAGGTCCAACCGCTCCCGACGCGACAGCCCCGACGTCTGACAGTACTTCGTCAGCGGGAGCCCGTCGACATACTCCATCACGAGGTACGGCTGGCCGTTTTCGCTGACGCCGACCTCGTGTACGGTCGCCACATTGGGGTGATTCAAACGGGCGAGAAAGCGCGGCTCGCGACGGAAGCGCGCCAGCGCTTCTTTGGAATAGTGACCCGCGCGAATCAGCTTCACTGCCACATTGCGCTTCGGCTCCGGCTGCTCCGCGAGATAGACCTCGCCCATGCCGCCGTGCCCGAGCGATCGTACGATGCGGTACGGGCCAACCTGCGTCACCGGCGGGCCCGGCGGAATCGGGAACCCGCCCGCGGCGCCGTCCAAACCGACCGACACCGGCGGCAGGTTCGACCAATTCCCGGTCGCCGCGGCGCGCGTGTCGCGCTGGTCCTTGTCAGACGGGTGAGTCGCGCTCATGTTAAGGCCTCCCGAACAACGTGAAGTGCCGCGTGGAATACTAACCCGGTGCGGGGCGTTTGAGAATGGAAACGCATCCTGCGGGCCGCGCCGCCCGCGGGAGCTGCCCCATCGCTGGTCGGTGGCCGACGCGTTCCTGCGCCGTCGAACCCCGCGCCCCATCCAGGGCGATTCAGGCGATCCATCGATGAGGGCTACGGTGTCAGGCCGCGTGGCGATCCGCGATCCGGAGGCCCGTCGTTCTGCTTGGATCCACCGGGGCGCAACTCGTCGATCGCGCGTTCGGTCCAGCGCCAGATGCGCTCGTGGTCGCGTTCGTCCAATCTGGCGCTTGCCAAGCGCTGCTCGATGCGCTGCGCGTCGAGAAACTCGTCGCGTCGCGCCGCGCACCGAGCGCACACCGCGATATGGGCGGTGTAGGCGCCCGCCGCGTCGGCCGGAAGCGCGCCCGCCACAAACGCCGCCAGTGTTTCCTCGTTCGGGCAGGATTCGCGGGCGGCCGTCATTGCCAGGCCTCCATCAGCTGCGCCAGCATCGGGCGCAGTCTCTGCAACGCGCGAAACTTGAGCCCATGGAGCTGGTACGCCGTCACGCCGAATTCCGCCGCCACCTCTCGCACCGGCCTCTCATCCAGCACGAGCGCCCGCAGGATCGCCGCCTGCCGCGCATCGCCGCCCCCGTTCGCGGACAACTGATCGAGTGCGGCGTGGCACAGGCGGGCGCGTTCGGCGTTCTCCCACCAGAGCTGTGCGTCGGGATCCGCCGGGTGCTCGTCGTGGCGGTCGGCGGTGATCGGAACTTCGCGGGGGCTGGCGCGTTGCTTCCGGAGATACTGGAGAATCTCGCGATACGCGACCACGAACACCCAGCCGCGGAAGCGGCCGCGGGTCGGGTCATATCCGAATGACCCGTGGAGCTGCTCGACCGCGCGCAGCAGAAACTGCTGGGTGATCATGTCCGCATCGTCGCGGTCGAGCCCCATCTTGCGGGCCAGCCGATATGCGATCGGTCCGTACAAGGCAACGAATTCGCGCCACGCAGCCTCGTCGCCAAGGTTCCGCAGCCGACAGAGCAAGGTTGGTCGCGTCGTCTGTGTACTCATGAGCGTCCTCTCTGCCCATGAGTATGCCACAATCTGGGCGTTCTTCGCGGCGGCGCAAGGAATTTCACCGGTTCCCGCCGGCAGCCACGCCCGGCGCCGGCACGGCGTCGTCCGCGCTGGCGACGGTGGCCCAGTGCGTGTGCCGGCTCTCCGCGGGAACGCATCGACGGGCGCCGCGCCGGGCGGTGGCAAAGTGCTCAATCCACGCACGGCCCACCATTCGCGCCCGGGGCTCCGCTGGTCTGCGTTCGTGCGACGTCGATCCAGGCGCCGCCGGCGGGGTTGAGCAGGTCGCGCTTCGGGGCGCCGTCGACTCCTGGCGCTCCGCCGCTTGCGCCGGGACCATTGTGCACGTTTCCGTTTCCGCCGTTCCCGCCGTCGCCGCCATTCAGATCAACGGTGCATCCCCCGTAGAGTGCGCCGCCCGGACTCTGCTGGATGAAGTGAAAGTCGCCGCCGTCGCCACCCGCGCCCCCCGCACCGGCGGCGCCGGGTTTGGCCGTCGAGCAATCCAGCGCGCAATCGTCGCACGGGAGTTGGCACGGCCCCCACGATCCGCGGCCTTGCCCACCATCACCGCCAAAGCCGCCGATGCCGCCACGTGCGTTCACCGTCAGGCTGAAGAGTACGGCCTGCACGTCGTTGAGCGCCTTGATCGAGACCTTGCCGGCGTTTCCGCCGCTCGTTCCGCGTTGTCCATCCCCGCCGGGAAAACCGATGCGCCCACCGCACGGATCGTCACAGAGCAGCATGACCCCGCCCGGGGCGCCGTCGGCCTTGTGGACACCGTTCCAACCGGAGCCGTGCCCGCCATCGGTCCAGATGAGGAGCTCGTTGATCGAGAGGATGCGCTCGGTGTTCGGCACGGCGCGCTTGCTGTCGGCGACGACAATCACCTCGCCGCCCTTTCCGCCGGGTTGCGCCTTTCCGGCGCTCCCGCCCGCGGAGCCGGGACATTCGACGCAGCAATACGGCGTCCGACGGCTGCCGTCGTGCTCGCCGTCCGGCCGTTGACCGTGGTGAGCGACACAGTCTCCGCCCTGGCAGGTGCGCGGCTCGCCATGGATCGGCGGGCCGCCGGGCCCGGGTAACCCGGCGCCGCCGCCGAGTGTGTGCATGTTGGAATAATCGATGATCATTTCGTCGCCGGAGACATAGATCAGACCGCCGTTCCCAGGCCGCTGGGCGCTGCCGCCGTTTGCTCCGGGGCCGCTGCTGCCGCCCGATCCGCCCTTGCCGCCGTTGGCGTAGAGTCCGGACTCGACAATGCTGATGAGGCGGAAGAGTCGGGCGGCACTGTGGGTCGGGTTCGTCGTCCGCGCGGCATGCAGCAGCGTGATACTTCCCGCGTCGCCGCCCTGGCCGCCTTCGCCGCCTTCGCCGCCGCCGCCGCCGCAATTCTCGTTCCCTCCGCCGCTCCCGCCGTCGCCGCCCATCCCTCCCAGTGTGTAAATCGCGGCGCGGATGCTGAGATTGTCCGCGGCGCGCACCCAAAGCTCACCGCCCGCGGCGCCGCTGCCGCCGCGACCCCCCCGCCCCGCCTCCGTCGACTGCGGGTTCGAGCAGTGATCGACCAGCGCAGCGTGACACGCGCTCTCGCCGTTGCCGCCGCGGCCACCACGCAAGTCGATCGTGGCGCGAATTCGGATCTCGCCGGCGATCCGCGTTTCGAGCTTGAGATGCTTGCCCCGCTGGCCATTCTGCCCTGCCGACCCGGCGGCCGACCATTCGCCGCACGGCGCTCCAACGGCGCCCGGCGCGCCGGCGCCGTTGATCGGGTGGGCGATGATGAGTCGGCCGCGGGTCACCACGATCTGCGTGTCGCCGGTTAGCGTCGTCGGGCCGGTCGTCGTTACGTCGACGTCGGTGAACGAATACGGACCGTTCAGAGAAGTCGAAAGTGGTACGGCGCTCTGCGCGAGCGCGAGGCTACAACTCCAAGCGAGCGCGGCTGCGAGCGCGCCGCGGCGAACTCCAGTACAACCTCGACCCGCATCCGAACGAACCGTAGTGTACATCGCGTATCTCCTGTGTTGCGACGCAAACAGAAACGATGCATGGCGCAGGGATCGCTGGACGTGCAAGTTGTGGGGGACGCAGCGGATCGCGGGACGGAGCGTCAACCGGGGCGGCCGGCAATCATAGGAAGGCGCGCGGCACAATGGAGCCGCGCAAGCGAGCCAAGTCGCCGCAGGCGCTCGCCAGGTCTTGGATCGAGCACCTTGCGGTGCAGCGGGGCAGTGCGAATGTCAGGGGCGGAGCGGACCGTTGGAACAGCCCCGTCCACCTGAGGAAAGATAGCTTGGGTTTGGCAAAAGGCAAATGCAAACCGCAGATTCGCAGACCCGTGTACCATGAAGGAGTGCGTGCGCTCCTCCAGTCGCGGACCGCACCGCATGCAGGCGCCGGCGCGAAAGGCAACCGTCGGTTGTGCGAAACGTGCCCACTACCGGCGCGCCGCCGCCCGGCGGCGCGCTCGCCGGGGCGCGCGAAGGCGCCTGCTGCCGCGCGCGGACGCTGCCGACAGCGCCGCACGCCTTCGGGTACGGCGCCTACGGCCCGACCAGGATCGCTACGAACGGATCGATGTCGAAGTTGTTGACGACGCCGTCGTCATTCACGTCGGCGTTATTGATGTCGCAACTGGGAAACGCTGCCGAATAACCGGCGGGATCCGTGACCGCGAGCACGAACGGATCGATGTCAAAGTTATTGACCAGCCCGTCGCAATTCATGTCACCCAGCAGTCCGCCCACCGCGAACTCGATTTCGAGCCGGGGACGATTGGCCACGGTCGGATGCTGAACCGAGTCAAATCGCTTCGCACTCGGCGACAGCCCTTCGTTGCCGATCAGGATCCAGCCGTGCGCGTCGGTCGGCTGGTCGAGCCAGAGCTGCACGTCGGCGACCATCCCGGCGGTCGACCCGAAGGAGTAGGGCCCGATGGCTCCGATCGGTTGCGCGGCACTCGACGCGCCAACGAAATCGCCCCCCGCCGTTGTCCAGAACTGGTCGGGCCAGTAGGTGTGCAGCCAGGTGGCATCGTTGGTCGTCGCGGGCGCGCCGCCACCTTCTTCACCCAGAGCGTCCGACGTTCCCTCGCCGCACGAGCGCGTGAGCCGGTGCACGCTGACCGTCTCCGTCGCCGAGATGCTCCGCGACATGTTGACGTGCAGGACGACGCTCGTGATCGTCGCGCCCGCGGGCACGCTGCCGGCGACATCGAATGAGAGTACGGCCCGGCGCGCGAGTGTCGATCCCGCGCTGCCGGCGAAAATATAGTGCCCCGCGCCGTTGCTGACGGATCCGTCCAGCGCCTCGTAGAGCGTGTTATCGCGAACCGGCGCCAGGTTGACGACGTCGCCGGCCAGCGGGGCGACGAAGTGCAGCGACCCGAACAACGAAAGCGCGAGCAAGCGTTTTGCCATGGCGGACCCTCTCCAAGTGTGCTGGGCGACGACGATGACCCAGTGAATTCCCCCGATCGCGCGGAACACGTTGCGCGCGTCCACGCCGCCACCGAGCTCGTTGGCGTCCCGTGCGATGATACCGGGGTCCGGCGCCGCCGCACGCGCGACTTGCTGGACCCGCGAATTGAAATGTCCCGGATCGCCCGCTCCGCATGCAACCGCCGCCGACCTATCGTCTCATAACCAAGCCTTGAGTATCATGTCGCCGCGATGTCGGAACCCCGCCGCGGCGGTCGCGCGGGGCGACCTGCGTCGAGGGTGGTTCAAGGCGGGTCCGCGGGCCTGACCGGCAGTCCGACGCCGGTGGCCGCACAACGGCGCGGCGCCGCGGCGATGAGAGGAACGCACGATGAAACGCATGGCACTGATAGGAGCGGCGGCGCTGGCGATGGCGCTGCTCTCGGGATGTGTTCACGGTCGCTGGGCGACGCAGACCATCGATCCCGCGCAGCTCGCCGGCAAGTTCACCATCGCATCGCTTACGCTGAACGCCGACAACACGTACGAAGCCCGGGCGGAATACGGCGGCCAGCAGGAAACCTCGAAAGGCCGATACTCGTACTCCAACAACATGCTTACGTTCATGCCCGAGAAGGGCCCGCAGCGCGCGTATCACGCGGAGCTGTCAGACTTTGGCGCCGCGCTGCGCGTGACCGGCGAAGACGACGGCGGAAAGTGGACCGCAACGCTGCGGAAGCAGTAGTGGTGGTGCGCGGCGGCAGCGCGGCGCCCGCCGCGGGCCGCTTGACGCGGTGCGTCCGATCACCGGAAGCGCGCTCGCGGCGCGCGCCGTCCGCGACGCAGTAACTGCGTCCGTGATAAAGACCTGGCGCACTTGAACGCCGCGCGCTCAGTGGCATAAAAGCGATTGCCGGGAGTTCGATGCGCCCTTTTCGCGACGTCGCGACGCGGGGCCGGCGGCCCCTGAACTGGTGGAAGCCCCGCTTGCACAAACGGATGCGAACTGGACCCAGGGTCACCGAAGGCGTCGTCGTTGTCGTCCGCCGCGGCGAGAGGCTGCTCGTCATCCGCCGCGCGCCCGGATTGCTCGCCGAGGGCGCCTGGTGCTTTGTCGGCGGCGGGATCGAACCCGGCGAGTCGCAAGAGCAGGCCGTCGTCCGCGAATTTCGCGAAGAAGTCGGGGCCGCGGTGCGCCCGGTCGAGAAGATCTGGGAGTACTGGCGGCCGGATCGACGCTTGCGGCTGCACTGGTGGATGGGCGAGATGGACGCCGACGCCGAGTTGTCTCCCAACCCGCTCGAAGTCGCCGAGCTGCGCTGGTGCACGACCGCCGAAATCCAGGCGCTCGACTACGTGCTCGAGAGCAACCGCTATTTCCTGCAAACCATCGGCCGGCGGCTGTTCGGCCCGCAAAGCGCGGCGGGGTAGCCCGCGGACATTCCCGCCGGGAATCGCGCGCGCCGTTGGGCGACGGCCCGCGTCTGGAGCGCCGTTCGATCGCGCAGGCCCGCGCCGCTATCCGCCCGACGACACGAGCGCGACGAACGGATCGATGTCGAAGTTGTTCAAGACACCGTCGGCGTTCACGTCGCCGTTGCGCAGATCGCAGGTTGGATTCGCGAGGACATACGCGGCCGGGTCGATGAGCGCGAGCACGAAGGCGTCGATGTCGAAGTTGTCGACGCGGCCGTCGCAGTTCAGGTCGCCGGTCTCGATGGGTGCGGCGTTGCGCGGGTCGGCCGCGGCGCGCACCCATTCGCCGTTTCCGGGTGTGCCGGCGATGAGTTCGCCAGCGGGGGAGCCGGCAGCGCTGCTGTCGCCCACGCTGGTTCCGGCGCCTTCCTCGAAGCGATAGTACGCGACCAGCCCGGCGGCGTTGGGCGCCGCGAGCCGGCGATAGCGCTCCGCGAGCTGCGCGGCGCTGAGCGCGACGGTCCAGATTCGCACTTCGTCGAGATAGCCGTTGAACGACGGGAACTCTGCGCCGGCGTCGTGCTTCTCCGCCGCGAGCACGATGAACGGTCCCCACGGCGAGAGTTGACCCGGCGCGCCGTTGTTGGGGTAGCTGATGTCGTTGTTCGAGACGCCCGGCGAGCTGGCGAAGTCGAGGACGGTGTCGACGTAGATGTACTTGCGCCCGGTCGTCGCGTTGCGGACGACGGCGACGTGACGCCACTGATCGTTAAGGACGTTGACGCTGCCCTCGATGGTGTTTTTGACGTCGCCGGCCGCTTCGCCCGCCGAGGTTCCGAAGCGGACGTGTCCGCCCGCGATGCTGATCCCCCACTTTCGTTCGCCGGCCAGGCCGCCGCCCCAGATGTCGCGGTCGACGATGATGTTGCCGAAAATCCAGGCATCGTCGAAGAACTCGGCGCCACCGCCGGCGTTCTGCGTGGGGTTGTCGACGAGTCGGCCGCGGAGCCAGAAGTCGATGGTGAAGTCGCCGGCGCCGATGTCGCAGGGCGCGCCGGCGTCGGGGCCGGGCTGGTCGTCGTCGATTCGGATGCGCACGCGATCCTGCTGCCCCGGCGGGCCGATGCCGGTCCCATAGAAGCGCAGCGCCGCGCGCGAAGCCTGGGCGTGTACGTGCGCGACAAACATACCGGCCAGCAGGGCGAGTGCCGCACGCGCGCTACACCACCGCCACAGGTCGCGCTCGCGCGGGTCGATCGACATCGCGTGCTCCCAGCGCCAGCGCAGCCCCCACGCCCGAACCGCGACGCGCCCAGCGCAGCGCCGCCGCGAGTGCCGGGCTTATTCTACCAAACGCGGCGGTCCGACGCGGAGGATTGTCGCGTGTGGCGTGACTCGAAAACAGCTGCATGTGTCCGATTCGGGCAGCACCGGGGATCCCACCCGCGCGAAACGGGTGTGCACCCGCGGGACGCCGATGCTCCCCGTACCCGGAAGTTGGAGTTTCTCGAGGCGTCGGACTATGGACAGCCGAGATTCGCGACGCATGCCACGAAGCCGTCAATGTCAAAATTGTTGATCAGGCCGTCCGAGTTGGTGTCGGCGGCCCGGATGTCGCACGCGGGGTAGGTCGCCGCGTACGCGACCGCGTCCGCCAGCGCCAGGACGAACGGATCGATGTCGAAGTTATTGAC
This sequence comes from Phycisphaerae bacterium, assembly GCA_050184295.1. Taxonomy (GTDB): domain Bacteria; phylum Planctomycetota; class Phycisphaerae; order UBA1845; family Fen-1342; genus JBFXAM01. Next base: position 13,128 of record JBFXAM010000075.1, read on the forward strand.
CAGGCCGTCGCAATTCAGGTCGGCGCGAATGAAAGGCGGGGCGACGGTGACAAAGGCGAAATTCGGACCCATGAAGCGCGCGGACGTGGTGAGCGACGTGCCGGGGAAACCGAAGGTTGACGCACCCGTCCGCCACGGACCGAGCGTCAGCGACGCGTCCACGAACATCGACGATCCCGGACTGACATTGTGTCCCGGATCGCCGGTGGCCAGCGCCGCAACGACGTAAGCGGTTCCCGCGGCCAGACGTGTCGGCAGCACGGGATGCCGATAGAAGTAGTTTTGATACGGGGCTGCGGTCCCGGGCGGCACAACGGCGCCCACCTGAAGCGTTTCTGTCGCGACGTCGAAGATGCCGACGCGGTGCATCGTGCTCAGCCCCGCGTCGCTGACGAACCGGTCGTCGTAGTACGCGAGCGCGACGACGTCAACGTCCACCGTGGGTGTGAACTCGGTGCCGTTGAGCCCGGAATTGCCGTTGGCTTCCTGTGGCGGCGTGAGCGTCCAGGCGGGTGTGCCGGGGTCCGGCGCGGTCGCGGGCTCGAAGATGAACGCCGGCCCGACGCGCCGCGTGGGCACGTCCAGCACCGACCCCGGGAAGCTGAACGCGGTCGACCCCGTTCGCCACGGTCCGAGCGCAATGTACGAGTCGATGTAGAGGCTGGAGTCCGGCGTGACGTTGCGCGTCGGGTCGCCGGTCGAAAGTCCGGCGACCACGCACCTGCGTCCCTCGTCAATTGCGACCGGTGATGCGAGCGTCACAAAGCGAAACGCGCCGTTGCGCGGCGCCGCAGTCGCCGCCGGCACCGTCACCATCGCGAGCAACTGCTGCGACTGCACGTCCCAGATTCCAACGGCATGCGGCGCGGCGAGCCCATCGGCAGACGCAAACGTGTCGTCGTACCAGCCGAGCTGCTTCACGACGACGTCCACCTCCGGCGTGAACTCCATGCCGGTCATTGAGCCGGAGCCGGTATTGGCGCTCGATCCGGGCACGACCACCCACGACGCCAGGTCGAGCGCTCCGGCGGACGCGACGCCGGCGACGCTCGCGATGAGCCCGGACACAATGAGAGTGGAACGCCGGAACATGTGTGGTTCTCCAAAGCCCGATACGCGACCGTTCGGGACGTCGTGCCGTACGGCGCGCCGCCGAAGCGATCGTACCCGCGCGAGGCTCCAGATCCCAAGGCGATCCGGGGGAATGGCGCGTCCGGGCGCCGCGCGCCCGGCGTGCGGAGCGAAGTCGGATTCACGCGGGGTGCGTGCCGACACGGTGCGCTTGCGCGAGCTTCGCGATCAGTTCGCACACGTGTGTGCTGGCGCGCGTCGCGGCGAGCGGCCGGACCAGCCCGTCGATTTGGTCGATCATCAATCGCCGCCAGGTCAGGTCGTGCAGCAGTTGGGACGCGACCCGCGCGACGGCGTCCGGGTCCGGCGCCGCCGGCATGAATTCGGGCACGACGCGCGCGTTCGCCAGGAGGTTCACGAGCGAGAGGTGCGGCGTGCGGATGAAGCGCCGCCCGATCGTGCGCTCCAGCGTGACGAGCAACCGGCCGGCGTCGTACATCACGATCATGGGCTTGCGGTAGTGCGCCACTTCGAGCGTCGCGGTGCCCGACGCGACGAGCACGAGATCCGCGGCGCTCAGCAGGCTCGCATTGTCGGCGACCAGCACGCAAACGCGCGCGGCGTCGAGCGGCAGCGCCGCGCGTTCCACGTGTGCCTGAATCTGCGCGCGCCGCTCCCACGACACGCAGGAAATCGCGACCGTCGGCTGCACGCCGCGCGCCGCGAGCCGCCGTACGACGTCGAGCTGGAGCGGGAGCATGGCGTCGATGACGCTGCGGCGCGAGCCGGGCAGAAGCGCGATCGTCGGCCGGGACGGGTCGCGCAGTGCCGCGACGACCTGCGCATTCGGCGACTGCTGCGCGAGCGATTCGAAGAGCGGATGGCCGACGAATTCGGTCGCGATCCCGCGGGCGCGAAAGTAGGCCTGCTCGAAGGGCAGGATGCAGGCGAGCTGGTCGACGCACCCGCGGAGGCGCGAATTGCGCCAGGCGCGGGCCGCCCAGGTCTGCGGCGCGATGTAATAGAGCACGGGCAGGCCGCGCTGGCGGGCACGGGGCGCGAGCCCCGGCACGCCGAGTTCCGGGATGCCGAGGTGCAGCTCCGGCGAGTCGAGCAGCACGACGACGTCCGGCGGGTCGGCGTCCCAGGAGCGCTCGACCAGCCGCACGGCGCGCAGCGCGCGCCCCAGGACGCCGCCGATGTGCGACAGCATCGCCGAGTGCGCGGTCAGGTCGGCCAGCGCGGCTGCGCCGGCGGCGCGCATGCGCGGCCCGCACAGGCCGTGAAACGCCGTCGCGGGAAGTCGTTCGGCGGCGGCGCGCAGCAGGGCAGCGCCGTGCACGTCGGCGGAATGCTCGGCGACCGAGATGAAGATGCGCAGCGTGCGCGTCACGAACGGCATCGTAAGCGCGGGGCGCGGAATGCAGAATGCGCGTTCGAAGCGAATGCCGAAATGAGCAGAGCGGAGTGTCCGGCGCGGAGGTCCGCACCGCGATCGCGTTGGCGAGGCGTTCGTACCGCTCGGCAAGCGCGCATCGGGCGTGCTGCGTGCTGCGGCGTCAGCCGCCGGAACCCGCCGCCCCAGGCGACGGGCCTGACCCGCCGCCCGGCGGACGATGTCTTGAAGGTGCGCCTGGACGCGTGCGCGCCACGTCCGTCGAGCGCCGCCCCCGGCCTCAATCGGCGCGGCGTGCTATCATGACTTGCGATTCCCAACGATGCGCCGGCGGGCCGAACGGCCGATCGGCGGTGGCCGCGGAGCGCGAAGCCGCAAGACACGGAGCCCGACCATGATGATCTCCGAGCCGATGAACGCGAAGCTGAATGAGCAGATCACCAACGAGATGACGGCGTCGCAGGCGTATCTCGCGAAAGCCTGCCAGTTCGACGGCATGGGGTTAAAGGTGCTCGCGAAGCTCTTTCGCAAGCAGACCGAAGAGGAGCGCATGCACGCGCTCAAGATCCTCGGCTATGTGCTGGAGGTTGGCGGGACTGTGACGCTCCAGGCGATTCCCAAACCGCAGGCGGAGTTTCCGACCGTCGTCGCATCCGTGGAGGACGCGCTCCAGCACGAGTTGAAGGTCACGCAGCAGATTCACGACCTGGTCGGGCTGGCGGAGAAGGAGCGCGACTATTCGACGCGGAGCTTTCTCCAGTGGTACGTCGACGAGCAGGTCGAGGAGGTCTCGTCCATGACGCAGCTCGCGACCGTTGCCAGGCTCGCTGGCAACGACCTGCTCAAGCTCGAGCTCTATCTCACGCAGACCGGCGCCGCCGAGGGCGGGAAAGAGACCGCGGAAGCGGAAGATTGAGCGTGGCGTGCTGAATCAGGGCCGCCGGAAGACGGGCGCGGGCCGAACCCGACGCATGCACAGCAGGATGCAACCCCGCCGCCGGCGGTCCACGCGTGCGCGGCGAGATGCGGTGTGCGGCGTGTGCCGAGGAGCGCGAACATGGCCGATGAACGGGCGCAGGCGAACCGCGTCGATCTGCCGCGGATCGAGCGCGCCGTGCGCGAAATCCTGATCGCCGTCGGGGAAGACCCGGAGCGGGACGGGCTGCGCAAGACGCCTTCGCGCGTGGCGCGGATGTTCGCGGAGCTATTCCGCGGGCTGCACGAAGATCCGGAGCAGCACCTGGAGACGACGTTTGACGAGAACCATCACGAGATGGTCGTGCTGCGCGACATCACCTTCAACAGCATGTGCGAGCACCACCTCATGCCGTTTGAGGGCAAGGCGCACATCGCGTACATCCCCGGCGGCAAGATCGTCGGACTCTCCAAGCTGGCCCGGATCGTCGACGTCTTCGCCGCCCGCCCGCAGGTGCAGGAGCGACTCACCAGCCAGATCGCGGACATTCTCAACGACCGCGTGCACGTCAAGGGCGCGGCGGTCGTGCTCGAAGCGGTGCACACCTGCATGACCTGCCGCGGCGTGCGGAAGCCGGGCAGCGTGATGGTGACGTCGGCGGTGCGCGGGCTGATGCGCGACAGCGGCAATACGCGCAGCGAGGCGCTCGCGCTGCTGTACAAACGTCCGCCCTGAATCGTAATGCGTGAATGCGGAGCGCACCGTTGAGCCGCCGGCTTCGGCCCGCGCGGATGTTTGTGAGGTGGTGCGCCGCGGAATCGAGAAACGCGACTGGAGACCGCTGAAAAAACGGGGGACAGGCGACCAGCCTGGGCCCCGTTTTTTGAGCGGTCTCCCTCGGCCTTCAGTCTTCGCCCGGCATGCTGCATGCCTCATTCTGCATGCGCGGCGTCGCGCTTCACGGCCCGATGAGAATTTGCACGAACGCGTCGATGTCGAAGTTGTCGACCGCGCCGTCGCCGTTGCAGTCGGCGTTGGTCACCGGGCAGTTCGGGTTCGCGTTCTGATAGCCCGCGGGATCGATCAGCGCGAACACGAACGGATCGATATCGAAGTTGTTGATGACGCAGTCGCAGTTCATGTCTGCGGCCAGGGATTGCCCGGGACAGCCGTCCGGAACCGTCTTCAGGCCGATCGACAGCAGCGCCTCGGGCTCGCCGTCGCCGTTCTCGTCCGTCTGAACGACGACGTCGAAGAACTCGAAGGGCTCGTGCCACTCGGCCATCACGCGCACCGGGATGATCTCGGTGGCGCCCGGCGCGATCGCGATCTGCTCCTCCCACGGTACGCCCGGCGGCAGCCCGTTGATGCCGATGGGGATCGGCCCCATCGCCATGTCGGATCGAACGGGGTTGAGCCGGTAACTCAGCGTGGGTGACGCGGTGTTGTTGGTGACGCTGACGTCGATGTCGCGCGCGACGTTGGGCAGAAGTGTCGCGACGCCGATCGTGCCGATCACCGGACTGACGCACCAGTCGCGGCGGTCCTGCACCGAGCCGTGACACGTCATGACGCGCCCGCTCGTGAGATTGGTGATGATCGCGTCGAAACAAGCGATCTGCCACGCTGCCGTCATCCCCGCCGGCCGCTGAATCCGCACACGAATGTCCTGACACGTGCGCGGCGGGATGGTCACCGGGACCGGATCGAGAATCGTGAACACCGTCGGGCCTGCGATCGTGCAACCCGGCGGGTTCGCCGGCAGACCGACCAGCGCGAGGTTGTACGTCTGCGGCGTCGGTCCGCAGTTGCAGATCGTCACCTTCACCACGATGCTCGTCGCGTTGCGGCAGAACGGCGAATCCCACGGGACATGGCACTTGTCCTTGCACTTGCCCAGCGCGCCCGCGTTGAAGATGTCGAGCACTTCGCCGGGGGTCAACGCACGGCGGAAGATCTCCACTTCGTCGATGCAGCCATTCCACACGCCCGAAACCGCGAAGGAGCGCGATCCGATGCGGAGCACGCCGGTGTTGTTGACCGAGCCGGGTCGGAAGGTGGGGTCGAAGGTGGCGGCGAGTGGGAAGCCATCGACGTAGAACACGCCGCCGGTGGTGCTCGAACGATCGACCGTGACGGCGACATGATGCCACGCGCCGTCGGCGACGAACGCGGTGGAGATGTAGTTCGTGCAGGAAGCGGTCGCCGCCGTGGAGCAGACGTTGCTTCCCGTGCCGTCGGCGAGCTGGAACCCGAGCAGGCCATTGGAGGTGTAGAACGAGTAGCCGGCCGTTCCCGTGCCGTCCATGGTGCGCTTGTCGACGATGATGCGCACACCGTTGGTGTCGGTGGTGCGGATCCAGGCGTCGATGGAGAAATCACTGATGCCGAAGTTGATCTGCGCCGCATCGGGAGCTTCGACATACGACGATTGGCCGTTGAAGCAGAGCCCGCCGTCGACGACGCCCGGCGCCGGCGTCGGATTGCTGATGTGCCGCCCGTCGTTGTTGAAGGCGATGTCGTTCGCGATCGGGCCCATCGGCTCGTCGAGCGGATACCACGCGACCATGCGCTCGGGAGGCTCGACGCACCCGCGCCGACACGGAAAGCGCGTTTCGCTCAGCGGGTCGCGCACGGGCAGCGGCAGATCCTGGAATTCCGAGTTCGGCACGAACTCCATCTGGAAGTTCTCGTGCGGAATCTGCTCGATGTTGAACTCCGGCGCGAATTGCTGCTCGCAGCCGTTCTCTCCCACGCCGTTGGTCTTGATCGCATAGAGATCAAACGAGCCGGCGCCGTAGGAATTCGTCCACGCGTTGAGCATGAACCCGCCGTCCGAGGTGGGAGCGACGCACTCGCCGTATTCCTGCGTGCTGGCGCCGCCGTATTTCTTCGACCACAAATAAAACCCGCCGGCGTTCGTGCTGAGCAGCGCGGGGCCGTCATCGGGCTGAAAGAACGTCGTGCCGGCGAGGATGATGTCGCTGTTCGGCAGTTCTTCCATCGACGTGCTGGTCTGAAACAGCCGGAAGGTGTGATACCAGAGCGGGGCGCCGACCGGGTTGGTGCGCATCAGCCAGGTTCCGCCGCCTTCGCCGATCGACTTGGTGTATCCCGCGAGCAGGAAATCGCCGTTGGCGGCGGGCTCGAGCGCGCTGGTCCAGTCGGCATGATTGAGATGGTTGTACGCAACCGCCGCGAGCGGCGCGCCCGCCGAGGAAAAGAAGCAGAGCGTCGCTTCGCGATCGCCGGGGAAGTTGTTCATCGTGTAACCGCTGGCCACGATGCGGTTGGTCCCGTCGGCCAGCTCGTGCACGTCGGCGAGCGAGGCGAACGTGTTGGCGCCGTAGCGCAGGTCGCGATACGAGCGATGCCATTGCAGGATGCCGTTCGGCGTGGTGCGGAAGAGCACCATCGCCTGTTGCGCAAAGCCGGTCGTGAAGAGCTGCCAGCGTGCGCAGACAATCAGGTCGCCGGTGCGCGACTCCGTCAGTCCGACGCCGAGGCCGCCGACGTCGCTGGGAAATCCGCGATAGGCGTAGGCCCAGAGCAGGTTGCCGGTGCCGTCGAGTTTGAACAGCAGGATCGAGTATTGGTTGACGCCGGTGAAGAAGGTGCTGCCGGCGACGACGAAGCCGCCGTCCTGGGTCTGCACGACGCGGTGGCCCCACTCGCCGGTTGCGCCGACCAGCCGCTCCCATAGGATGCTGCCGGCGCTGTTCGTTCGAATGACGTAGGCGCTGCTGACGCCGCTGGCGTCGACGCGCCCGCCCACGTGGACAAATCCACCGCCGGACGTCTCAATCACCCACTCCGAGCGATCGTCGTCCGGGACGCCGTAGACCGCCTCCCACTGCGCCCGCGCGGGCGCCGCGGCCAGCATCAGCGCCGCCGCCAGCAGTCCGAACACCGAGGCGCCGCGGAAACCCGGACGCCGCGACGAAACGAGCGCCACACGATCTTGACATTCTGAACGCGACATGAGGCAACCCTCCAGCGCGGCGGCGCGCGAAAGCAGTTGAACTCGCGGCTTGGGCAAGCGAATTGAGCGGCCGGCGCGTGCCGGCTGCGGAACGTGCGAACGCTCGCACGGTCTCCGGCCACCGCTTAGCTTAGTCCGCGGCGCCGTTGTTTGCGAGAACATTCTCGGCCGGGTCGGCGGTCCGCGAAGACCGCCGCGCTGAGCGATGCTAACTACTTGGCGGTCAACGCCTTATGCAGTGCGACGCGCGTGCCGTCGCGGCGCGCCCCAGGGTGGGGCGGCCTCCCGGCCCGCCATCCCGGCGCCCGCTGGTGCGGGTGAACACATCGCCGCCCTTGCTGCACACGCTGTGCTTCTCGGACGAATCCACGCCGACCCGCCGCCGCAAGCCCTACGGCGTGCTGGGGGCCGAGGTGTGGGTGGCGTTGGCCGCACCGGGCGAGCCGCCGCCGGTGCTCGCGTTTGCGGGCGAAAACCCTGCGGGGGCGATCCAGTTCCTGGCGGTCAACTCGCGCGGCACGCTGCAAGCCGACTTCTCGACGGTCGAAGCCGGCCGCACGGCGTACTACGCCCTGCGCTGGCTCAGCACGCGCGGCGAAACGGGTCCGTGGAGCGAAATCGCGGCGGCGACGGTGGCGGCATAGGGCCCCGCTTGGCGTAAAAGATCAAAGGCACTTCAAGACATAGGCAGAGTGCGTACAGTGGGCGAGCCCTACGACTTCGGCTTCTTCGCTGTTATTAATCCGGCCAGTATATAGATGACAATCGGCGCTTTCGGTGTTATACTTCATCCATGAAGACCTCCGATGCTCGATCGCTGCCTCCGGCCGCGCAGGAAGACCTGCGGCGGAAGGCCGTGC
>JBFXAM010000076.1:0-20955 GCA_050184295.1 Phycisphaerae bacterium
GTCGCCTCGAGGCGCTGCTGAATTTCCAGACCATGATCGCCGACCTGACTGGTCTGCCGCTCGCCAACGCGTCGCTGCTCGACGAAGCCACCGCCGCCGCCGAAGCCATGCACATGTGCCACGCGCTCGGCGGCGACGACCGCCACGCGTTCTTCGTCGCCGCCGACTGCCATCCGCAGACCATCGCCGTTGTCCGGACGCGGGCCGAGCCGGTCGGCATCCGCCTGGTCGTCGCGCCACCCGCGGCGTTCGATTTCGAACGCGAGCGGCCGTTCGGCGTGCTGTTGCAGTATCCAACCACCGACGGGCGCCTCGAGTGCTACGCGGACGTCGCGACGCGGGCCCATGCCTGCGGCGCGCTGGTCGTCGTCGCCACCGATCCCCTCGCGCTCGCACTCCTCAAGCCGCCCGGCGAGTTCGGCGCCGATATCGCCGTCGGCTCGGCGCAGCGCTTCGGGGTCCCGCTCGGCTTCGGCGGTCCGCACGCGGCGTTCATGGCGACCCGCAGCGAGTACGCCCGCCAGCTGCCGGGGCGGCTCGTCGGCGTCTCCCGGGACCGTCACGGCGCCCCCGCGTATCGCCTCGCGATTCAGACGCGCGAGCAGCACATCCGCCGCGAAAAGGCCACCAGCAACATCTGCACGGCGCAAGTGCTGCTTGCGGTGATGGCCGGAATGTACGCGGTCTATCACGGACCTGTGGGGCTGCGGCGGATCGCCACCCGCATCCACGCGCTCGCACAGACGTTGCGCCGCGGGCTGCTCCAGCTCGGTCACCGCATCGACGAGGACGCCGTCTTTGACACGCTCTGCATTCGGCCGCAGGGTCGCACCGCCGCCGCCGTCCTCGCCGCCGCGCGCGACCGTGGTCTGGCGCTGCGCGACTTCGGCGACGGCTCGATCGGCGTGTCGCTCGACGAGACCTGCGACGCGGACACGATCCGCGGGGTGCTGGCGGCGTTCGGCGGCACGGGCCGCGAAGACGTCGCGGCACTGCTGCGCGACGCGCGGCTTGAGCTGCCGCCGGTGTTCGCGCGCACGAGCGATTACCTGACGCACCCGGTATTCAATCGATATCACGCCGAACACGAGATGCTGCGCTACATCAAGCGGCTGGAGTCGCGCGATCTTTCGCTCACGACCAGCATGATTCCGCTCGGCTCGTGCACGATGAAGCTCAACGCCGCTGCCGAGATGCTGCCGATCAGTTGGCCGGAGTTCTCGGGCCTGCATCCGTTCGCGCCGCGCGAGCAATGGACGGGCTATTCCAAACTGTTCGACGGCTTGCAGCGCTGGCTGGCGGAAATCACCGGATTCGCCGCCGTCTCGCTCCAGCCGAACAGCGGCGCGCAAGGCGAGTACGCCGGCCTGCTCGTGATCCGTGCGTATCACGCGTCACGCCGCGAGGCGCACCGCGACGTGTGTCTGATTCCCGTGTCCGCCCACGGCACGAACCCGGCGAGCGCCGTGATGGCCGGGTTCCGCGTCGTCCCGGTCACCTGCGACGTCAAGGGCAACATCGAACTGGACGACCTCCGTGCCAAGGCCCACGCCCATCGCGACCGCCTCGCGGCCTGCATGATCACCTACCCGTCCACGCACGGCGTCTTCGAGGAAGGCGTCCGCGAGGTGTGCGAGATCGTTCATCAGCACGGCGGGCTGGTCTACATGGACGGCGCGAACATGAACGCCCAGGTCGGCCTCTGCCGGCCGGCCGACATCGGCGCCGACGTTTGCCACCTCAACCTCCACAAGACGTTCTGCATCCCGCACGGCGGCGGCGGACCCGGCATGGGACCGATTGCCGTGACGCAGCTCCTCGCGCCGTTTCTCCCGGCGCATCCGCTCGGCGAAGGGCACACCGACACCGCTGGATTCGGGTCGTCGGGCGCGGTCTCCGCGGCGCCTTGGGGTAGCGCCAGCATCCTGCCGATTTCGTGGATGTACATCCGCATGATGGGCGGCGCGGGGCTGCTGCGCGCGACGCAAATCGCGATTCTCAACGCCAACTACATGGCCAAGCGCCTCGAAAAGGCGTACCCGATTCTCTACACCGGCCGCAACGGACGCGTCGCGCACGAGTTCATCCTCGACCTGCGCGAGTTCAAACGCTCCGCCGGCGTCGAGCCAGACGACGTCGCCAAACGTCTGATGGACTACGGCTTCCACGCGCCAACCATGTCCTGGCCGGTCCCCGGAACGCTCATGATTGAGCCCACCGAGAGCGAGTCGAAGGCTGAACTCGACCGCCTCTGCGACGCACTGCTCGCCATTCGCGGCGAAATCCGTGAAATCGAGACCGGCGAAGCCGACCGCGCCAACAACGTCCTGAAGAACGCGCCGCATACCGCCGCCGTCATCGCTCGCGACGACTGGCCTTATCCCTACGCTCGCGAGAAGGCCGCCTATCCCGCGGGTTGGCTGCGCACCCAAAAGTTCTGGCCGCATGTCGGCCGGATCGACAACGTCCACGGCGACCGAAACCTCTTCTGCACCTGCCCGCCGATGATGGACAGCGAACCCGCCCCGATGGCGCGCAATGCCTGATCCGCAGCCGGGCGCACCGCCGGTGCGACGCGGCGCGGCCGATGCGCGCCGTGCCCGGTGTGCGCGGTTTCTCGCGCGACTCAGCGAAAGTTGAAGTTCGATCGCGAGCCGCTCGGCATGACGCGCTGGAGCGGCCCCCCTTGCTTCGGTATTGCAAGCGATACCGGCGCTGCAAGCGGCGACGATCGTCCGGTCTGCGCCGACACCCGGCGGCCCCGGGCCCCGGATTGAAACGATCTGCGCACACGCTCCGGCCCCGCTTTTATTTGCCAATCTTGAAAAATAGGGGGAATAATCCAACTTGGGGGGCGCCCCCCATCGCCTATCGAAGGTATACTTCAAGTGCGCTGGGATGTGAGGCCGCAAATGCAAAAGCCGCTGGGAGCGCCGGTTACGATCTCGCAGATCGCCGGTCGCGTGGGGTTGTCGCAAGCCACGGTTTCACGCGTGCTCAACGGGAAGGGTGCCGGATTCATCTCCGACGCCACCCGCGAGCGCGTGCTGAACGTCGCTCGCGAGATGGGCTATCGTCCGAACCGACTCGCGCGCGGGTTGGTTACCGGACGCACGCGAGTGATCTCGGTCTGGATCCGCAACCTCGACCGGCCCTACTACGCCGGCATTCTCCGCGCCCTCCAGCAGTTCGCGCTCTCAGACGGCTACGAGATCATCCTGCGGTGCTTCCGCGACGCGGGCACGCCGGACGACCGTTCGCCGCCGGTCGATCCGCTGGCCGCAACCTGGCCGGTGGACGGCGTCTTTGCCGTCGACACGCGCACCTTTGCGACCGTATTCGCAGCCTCCGACCCGCAGCAGAGCGTGCCGCTGGTCGGCATGAGCAGTGATTACCTCGAAGATCGCGACTACGTCGCGTTCGACGCGATCATCGGCGTCCGACAGGCGGTGCAGCATCTCGTCGACATCGGGTGCCGGCGCATCGCGCACCTGTCGGCCGAGCGTTCGATCGACCGCGTTCGCCGGGCGCGCGCGGACACCTACGCCGAAGTGCTCCGCGCATCCGAGCGCACGCCCGAGGTCATCCACGCCCCCGGCGAGTCGCGCCCTGAAGCCCGGGACGCGATCGTTAGCCACATCCGTGCCCACGGCGCCCCGGACGGGCTCTTCTGCCTCAACGACGACATGGCCCTCGGCGCCTACCGCGGGCTGCGCGACCTCAATCTGCGTGTGCCCGAAGATGTCGCGCTGGTTGGGTGCGACGGAATCCTCGACACCGAGTATCTCGACGTCCCGCTCACCACGATCGTTCAACCGGTCGAGGAAATGTGCCGTCTCGCGTGGCAGGTGATGATGCGCCGACTTCAGGATCCCGCGACGCCCACGCAGCAGATCCTCCTCAGTCCGCGGCTGCTGATTCGAGAGTCCACCCGCCGAGCGACCTGACGCGCGGGTCGGGGACCGGTCGATGGGTGCGGCGACCGAACCGAGTCACGCCCCCGAGTTCGGATCGAGCACGGCGGGCACGCGAAAGCAGTCCCCCTGGCGTTGCGGCGCGTTCTGCAACGCCGCCTCCGTTTCGAGCGGCGCCAGCGGCGTGTCGTCCCGGAGCACGCTGGTTCGTGCCAGCGGGTGCGCCAGCGGTTCGACGTTGTCCACATCGACCGCCGAAAGCTGATCTACATACGAGACGATTTCCGTGAGCTGGTTCGCGAGCTGGGCGGCGGTCGAAGCCGAAAGTTCGAGCCGCGCGAGCGTCGCGATCCGCCGAACGGCGTTCTGGTCGAGCGGTGTCTTCATCCGCGATGGGGCCGGCTGGGGCGCGCGCCCGCGGGCGATCGAAGCGGTTTGAAGATGACGCTGTGGTTCACGATGCGGCGGCTTGCTGCTCTTGCGGGCGATCGCGCTTCGGCGGCTTCACGATGAAGCCCATCCGCATCGCCTTGGCGCTGACCCACACGCGCGTGATCTTGCCGTCCACGAGCGCGCGGACGCGCTGCATGTTCGCGCGGAATCTCCGCCGGCTGATGCCCGTCGTCTTTCGACCCACGCCGCCGAGATACTTGGCCTTCCCGCGCCGGGAGAGGGAGTTTCCGAAAATCGTCTTCTTGCCGGTGACCGGACAAACACGCGACATAATGCACCTGCGCGAGCTGCGAACCCTTCCGGCGCCGCTCCGGACCAGCCGGAACAAAACGGCGAGCACAACAATTTACCGCCGCCCACCACCAGCGTCAAACCTCGTGCGGAACGGGGTCGTGGGTCATGGGTCGCGGGTCGGCGGGTCGGTTTGATCCCGGGGGCACGGGTGTCTCGCCCGTTTATCTCGCTCTGGGTGGTGCGGGCGTCTCGCCCGTTCACGCAGCCTGGCCGCCCAAGCTGTCACGCGGCCGGATTGTTGCGGGGCATCCCGCGCGCCCGCGGATCGATTGCCGGTCACTTTGCACCACGTGCCGCGTGCGGTTAGATTCGTCGCGGTGGGTCGACTGCGGCCGCAACATTCCGATGGCATGTCGATCCTAAAGTGTTCAGGAACAAGAACATGTCGAAATCGAGGGGTGTCCCTCCGGGACCATTCGCAAGTCGTATCGAGGCCGTCCGCACCGAGCTATCGCGCCGAAAGGCAGACGGTTACCTCGTCCAGGATCGCTTCGACCAAATCTGGCTGACGGGATTCACCGGTGAGGACGGGTTGGTGCTGGTTACGCCGCGCGACGTCGTCCTGCTGACCGACTCGCGCTTCGATGAGGCCGCCGAAGCCGAAGCGCCGTGGGCGAGCCGCGTTCTCCGTCAGAAACGGGGGCCGGAGGCGACTGCCAAGGCCCTGAAGCGCGCCCGGCTGAAGCGCGTCGCGTTCAATCCCCAGCATATGTCCGTCGCCGTGTTCGCCGATCTCCAGAAACTCGCACGTCCCGCGCACGTTGTGGCTGCTGGCGGCGTGATTTCCTCGCTGCGAGTGCGCAAGGACGCCGACGAGGTCCGCCGCATCCGCAATGCGATCCGCATTGCCGAGCGCGCTTACAACGACCTTCGCGCATGGCTGCGCCCGGGCATGACCGAGCGGCAGGTCGCGGCCCGGCTGGTCTACGAGATGCAGGTTCTCGGGGCGCAAGCCGGCGCGTTTCCGCCGATCGTGGCGGTCGGCGCGAATGCGTCGATGCCGCATTACGAGAGTGGCGACGCCGTGGTGAACGCGCGCGAGCCGGTGCTGATCGACTGGGGGGCCCGCGCCGGGTGGTATGTCAGCGACTTGACCCGTACACTGGCGCTCGGTAGCATCGCGCCCGAATTGAGCGCGGTGCACGCGATCGTCCGCGAAGCCCACAATCGGGCGATCGCGGCCGTGCGTCCGGGCGTCCGGGCCTCCGCCGTGGACAAAGTTGCGCGCGATCACATCGCGCACGCCGGCTACGGCGAGCGCTTTCAGCACGGGCTGGGTCACGGCATCGGCCTGAACGTTCACGAAGCTCCGAGCGTTCGCCGACAGGTTCCCGATCGGCTGGAGCCGGGAATGGTGATCACGATCGAGCCCGGCATCTATCTTCCCGGCGTGGGCGGTGTCCGCATCGAAGACGACGTACTGGTGACGGAAACCGGTTACGAAATCCTCTCGTCGCTCCCGACCGAGCTGCGCTGACGCCGTCGTTTCGGCCCGCATGGCCATACCTTCTTCGAGTCAAACTCCATGGAAATTCCCATCGATCAACTGAAAAGCCTGGTCGAATTGATGGTCACGCACGACCTGAGTCGGGTCGAGCTGCGCGAAGGCGAAGCGCTCATCCTGCTCCGTCGCGGACAACCCGTCGTGACCAGCGCGCCTGCCGCGGCAACGTTGGCGCCGCTCGGCGCCAACGGCGCGCCCGCGGCACCGCCGGCGGCTGCAATCGTCGAATCGAAGACCGCTGACGCCAACGAGATTCTCATCCGTTCGCCCATGGTCGGCACGTTCTATGCCGCGCCAGATCCCGAATCGCCGGCGTTTGTTTCGATCGGCGACAACGTGCGTGCGGACACGGTGGTGTGCCTGGTCGAGGCGATGAAGGTCTTCAACGAGATTCGCGCCGAAACCCAAGGCCGCGTGGTGCGCGTGCTGGCCAAGAGCGGCGAAGCCGTCGAGTTCGATCAGCCGCTGTTTGCCGTCGCGTCGGCCTGATCGCGCGCCGGTTGGTCCCGGCCGTGCCGGACACGCGTCACCCGGTTCGTCGATCCGCCGCGATCGCCGCCCCGCCAGCGGCGCGATTTCCGAGCACTCGCTCGGGAGCTTCGTGCGGTGGATAAAGATCGGCGACCCACGTGCCGCCGAGCTTCGTTCCCGCGCCCTCAACGCGAGTGGAGCCTGATGTTCAATCGAATCCTGGTGGCGAACCGCGGTGAGATCGCGCTGCGGGTCATTCGCGCATGCCGTGACCTCGGCATCGATGCAATCGCCGTGTACAGCCGCGCCGATCGCGACGCCGCCTATCTGAATCTCGCCAGTGACGCCATCTGCATCGGCGCCGAGCCCGCCAACCAGTCGTATCTGAATCCGGCCGCGATTCTCGCCGCCGCCGAGATCGCCGACGTGCAGGCGGTGCATCCCGGCTACGGCTTCCTCTCCGAGAACCCGGTCTTCGCGCAGATGTGCCGCGACTGCCGCATCGAGTTCATCGGACCGTCGGCGGAAGCGATGCGCAAGCTGGGCAACAAGGTGGAAGCCAAGAAGCTCGCGAAAACGGCGAAGGTGCCGCTGGTCCCCGGCAGCGGCGGGCTCGTTGCCGACGACGACGAAGCCGTGCAGCTCGGCGAACGAATCGGCTATCCGGTCATGATCAAGGCGGCGGCGGGCGGCGGCGGACGCGGCATGCGCGCCGCGCACAACGAAGTCTCGCTCCGCTCCCACTTCCGCAACGCCCGGGCCGAGGCCGAGGCCGCGTTCAAGGACGGCAGTCTCTACATCGAAAAACTCATCGAGCGCCCGCGGCACGTCGAGGTGCAGTTGCTCGGCGATCAGCGCGGCCGCGTGGTTCATCTGTGGGAACGCGACTGCTCGCTGCAACGCCGCCACCAGAAGCTCGTCGAGGAGTCGCCGTCGCCGCACATCAGCCCCAAGACGCGCAAGAAGCTGTGCGCCGCGGCGGTGCGCCTGGCGGAGGCGGCGGGATACCACTCGGCGGGCACGTGCGAGTTTCTCGTCGACCAGGACGAGAACTTCTATTTCATGGAGGTGAACGCCCGCATTCAGGTCGAGCATCCGGTCACCGAGCTGGTCACCGGCGTCGACCTGGTGCAATGGCAGATCCGCATCGCCGCCGGCGAGCCGCTCAGCATGTCGCAGGCGGACATCGAGCACCGCGGCAGCGCGATCGAGTGTCGCATCAACGCCGAATCGCCGGCCGACGACTTCCGCCCGTGTCCCGGCCGCATCGACCAGTTCATCGCGCCCGGCGGCCCGGGCGTGCGGCTGGATACGCATGCCTACGCGGGTTACACGGTCGGGCCGCACTACGACTCGATGATCGCCAAGCTGCTGGTGCACCGCCCGACGCGGGCGGACGCGCTCGCCGCGATGCGCCGCGCGCTCGGCGAGTTCCAGATCGGGCCGATCAAGACGACCATTCCGCTGCATCAGAAACTGATGGAGCACAGCGACTTCGTTAAAGGCGACGTCGACACTAATTTCATCGAACGCGCCTTCAACACCAACCCCCGCGCGAACCAGCCGCCGATGGAAAAACGGACGGCGTGAGGCGCGCGGCTTGCGCCGGGACGCACGACCGCCGGGATGCCGGGAGTGGCCGGCGGGACGCCGATGCGGCCCATCGTCACCGGCGGGATCGCGTCAGCGCGCGTGTTGAGCTGGCGCGGGGCGGCGTACGCCGGCTGGCGCGTTTCGGCGTGTGAGACGTCGGTTTGCCGCGCGGCGTGTGCACGGGGTCAGCGCGCACGAGACCGCTCTCGTGAGCGCTTCCCGTTTGCTTCACATTCGCGACGAAATCGGTAGACCGGCCGTCGGCCCGCGCGACGTGGGTCACGCCGGTGCAACCGTGGCGGCGGTTGCGAGCGCCTCGCCGACGGTGGGTTGGGGGTCGCTTCGCTGGGCGTTGAGCGCGGGCGGGGGGTCGAGGTGGAATTCGGGGACGATTTCCTTCAGGCGGTTGCGGAGCGCGTCGCGGTCGAGCTCGTCCGCGGTGCGAAGCGTTTCGTCGATCCACTTCAGCAGTTGCGTCCATTCGATCAGCCGGTTGGTCCAGATGCCGATCTTCGGATGCCGGGTGCGCGAGACGTCTTCGCCGGCGATGGAGAGCTCTTCGTAGAGCTTTTCTCCGGGACGAATACCCGTGAACTTGATCTCGATGTCCTCGCCGGGGCGCAGTCCGGAGAGCGTGATCAAGTCGCGGGCGAGGTCGACGATCTTGACGGGCTCACCCATGTCCAGCACGAAGATCTCGCCGCCCTGGCCCATCGACGCGGATTGCAGCACGAGTTGGGCGGCTTCGGGGATGGTCATGAAGAAACGGACCATGTCGGGGTGCGTCACGGTGACCGGGCCGCCGCGGGCGATCTGATCCTTGAAGATCGGGACGACGCTGCCGCTGCTGCCCAGCACGTTCCCGAAGCGGACGGTGACGAACTGGGTCTGCGCGCGGGCGTTGAGGGCCTGGATGTACATCTCGGCGACGCGCTTGCTGGCGCCCATGATGCTCGTCGGGTTGACGGCCTTGTCGGTCGAGATCATGACGAATTTTTCGCAGGCGTGGCGCGTGGCGGCGTCGGCGATGACGCGGGTGCCGAGGACGTTGTTCTTGATGGCTTCGCCGGGGTTGAACTCCATCATGGGCACGTGTTTGTGGGCGGCCGCGTGAAAGACGGCGCTGGGGCGTTGTTGAGAGAACACGCGCTCCATGCGCTTGGCGTCGGCGATGTCGGCGATGCAGGGCACGAGGTCGATGTCGGGGAAGGTGGCCTTCAGCTCGCGGTCGATTTCGAACAGGTGCTGCTCGGCCTGTTCGACGAGGACCAGGCGGCGCGGCGTGAAGCGCGCGATCTGGCGGCACATCTCGGAGCCGATGGAGCCGCCGGCGCCGGTCACCATGACGACGCGGTCTTTGAGGAAATTCGCGATGCTGTCGTCGTCGAGTTTGACCGGGGCGCGGCCGAGGAGGTCGTTGATGTCGACGTCGCGAATCTGCGAGACGGTCGCGCGGCCGGCGATGATGTCGGACATCGCGGGCAGCGTCTTGAATCGGATGTTGGCATCTTTGCAGAGTTCGACGACGCGGCGGATCTGGCGCGGCGTGGCGGAGGGCATGGCGATCAGTAGCTCGTCGACGCCCTGTTCCTCGCAGATCGCCTTCACCCGGTCGATCGCGCCGAGAACCTCGATGCCGTGGATCTGCGCGCCCCACTTGGCGGAGTCGTCGTCGAGGAAGCCGATGACGCGGTAACGCAGCGTGGGCATGCGGAGGATTTCGCGGATCGCGGTCTCGGCGGCGTTTCCGGCGCCGAGGATGAGGAGCTTCGGAGCCACGCCGTCGACCGCGGGCTGGACTTCCTCGTGATAGAGCCGGGCGGCGACGCGCGCGCCGCTGATGAGGGCGATGGTGGCGGCGAAGTCGAGGAGAAACACGGAGTCGGGGAAGTCGTAATTATCGAAGAGCGGGAACGAGAGGCCGAAGCGGTGCGCGTTGGCGAGCGCGTGATAGAGGACGAAGATTCCGAGGAAGCTGATCCACGCGGCGCGGGCGATGCTGAAGACGTCGCGCAGGCTCACGTATTGCCACCAACCGCGATGAGCGCCCATCACCACGAAGACGGTGAGCTTGATCAGGACGACTGGTGCGAGCAGTGGAAAGAAGAACACGGGCACCCAGCGCTCGAAGCGCTGGAAGTTGTACGCGAGCCCCAGCGAAAGGAACCACGCGAGGGCGAAAAAAACGACGTGCGCAGAGAGGCTGAGCACGACGCGGTGGGCGCGGGCCCACTCCGTCCAGCGGCCTCTCCACGTCATGACGCGCCCAGTGCCCATTCGTTGTCCGCCCTGGCGAACCGATGTGCTTACTATCGGTCTGTCGGGCGTGTGCCTTCCGTTCCCCGCCGGTCGTTGCTGCGCGACCGGATGCTACGGGATCGCCGCCCGGATCGCGAGCGTGACGGTCTTGATCACACGTTCGGCGCCCGTGTCCTTGGCGATGCGATCGGCGTTCTCGACCGCCTCGTTCGCGCGGGTGAAGTCTCCAAGCCAGAGATTGCAGTAGGCCTCGATGACGTAGGCTTCGGCGAACGTCGGGTTGTTCTGGCCGATTCGCTGAAATGCCTGGAGGTGACGCTGCACCGCCGATTCGGTGCCGAAGAGGGGCGCCAGGTCCGGCTTCTCGGCGAGGAATTCGGGTCGACGGGAGACGGCAATCGCGAGGTTCTCGAGTGCGACGGTGAACTGCCCGCGCTCCAGGGCGGTGTGGAAGCACAAGACCGCCGCGAGGTAGTTGCCGCGATCTCCACCCCGGACGGCGGCGAGCAACTGGGCGGCGCGGGCCAGGTTTTCGCTGCGTTGTTCGGGATTGCCCTGGAACGCCTCGCGGAAGTGCTCGCGTCCGCGACGCTCCATCTGCGCGATGCGGCGGTCGGCGCGTGCGTCGATGACGTCCCATACGTTTCGCACAGGCGACGCGGCGTCGGAATCGGCGTCGTCGGCGACCGCGGCGTCGGCCGGCGGCTCGGGCTCCGCGGGTTTCAATCCGAAGGCAACCTGGAACGGATCTTCGCCGATGTCGCGCACGTTATACACGGGGGCGCCGATGCTGCGCGGGATGGGCACTCCCCAGCCGCCTTCGGGCGTGTCGAGGCTGATGGCGGCAGTGATTCCGGAGAGCTGCGCAAGATAGCGCGGGCTCACTTCGAAAGTGCGGGCGAATCGGGCGCTGCCGGGGCGGCGGCCGCCGGGCCCGATCTGAAGCGGGTCGCCGAGTTGCGACCCGGGCAGCGTCTGCCCCAGCCGCTCACCGAGGCGGTCGCCGATCCCGAGCCCGGTTTCAACGGGCGCGAGCCGGGGGCCGGCGGAACGGCCGAGCCCGAAGTCGCTCCCCGGCGTAAACGCGAGGCCCGGTTGAAACTGCTGCCGGCGGGCGACGAGATCGGAACTGAGCGTGTTGAGTCCGCCCACGTAGCCGAGCACGCTCGACGGGCGGGCGGCCGTTCGAGTGGCCCGGGCGGAGTTGAACTGCGCCTCGGCGAGCCGGACGTCGCCGGCCAGCAGCACGCCGCCGATGACGATGCCGAGCCGTGTTGCCAATCGCATCCCAGTACTCCCGGATCGAACCGCGGACAAACGCCGATGATACCATCGGACCAGTGGTCTTCAATCCGTGAACGGCTTTCTCGTCCCCCCTGGCATCATACGCGTCGGCATAGCCGGAGTGCGGCGGTTTCAGGGATCCTGAACGGCCGTGCGGGGCGAAACGTCGGTCGTCGGGCACGTAGTCCGTGTGTCCGGCGCGGGGTATGATGCGCGGTTCCGCTGCAATCGTCGGTGCGGACGATCGAGCGGGCCGAGAACAGCAGCCGCTCGCCGCGCGAATCCGTGATCGAATCGGAGATGCGCGGGGGCGCCGCGGTGGAGTCGAACATGCTGGTTGTCATGCGGGCGGATGCGACCGCAGAGCAGATCGAAAACGTCAGCCGGCGGATCCGTGAGTTCGGATTCACATCGCACGTGATTCCGGGTGCGACGCGGACCGCCATCGGGATCACAGGCAATCGCGGGCCGGAAGGTCGCGATGTGTTGCAGATGCTGCCGGGCGTCGCGGAAGTGATCCGCGTGACCGCGCCGTACAAGCTGGTGTCGCGTGAAACGCACGCGGAACCAAGCGTGTTTCGGCTGGGGCCCACAACGATTGGCGACGGGTTCACGATCATCGCCGGGCCGTGCTCCGTCGAGAACGAGAAAATGATCGTGGAGACGGCGCAGTTTCTGACCACGCAGGGTGTAAAGCTATTGCGCGGCGGGGCTTACAAGCCGCGGACGAGCCCTTACAGCTTTCAGGGGCTGGGCGAGGAAGGCCTGCGGCACCTCGCGAAGGCAAAGGCCGAGACGGGCATCGGCATCGTCACGGAAGTGATGGATGTCGAAAACGTCGACCGGATCGAGGCGGTGGCGGACGTGCTCCAGGTGGGCGCGCGGAACATGCAGAATTACCCCTTGCTGCGGCGGCTCTCGCAGGCGCAGCGCCCGGTGCTGCTGAAGCGCGGGCTGTCGGCGACTCTGGAAGAATGGTTGATGGCGGCGGAGTACATTCTGGGCGGGAAAAACCGACAAGTTGTGCTGTGCGAGCGCGGCGTGCGCACGTTTGCGGATCACACGCGCAACACGCTTGATCTCTCGGTGGTACCGGTGGTGAAGAGCCTCTCGCATTTACCGGTTCTTGTCGACCCGAGTCACGGGACGGGCAAGGCGGCGTATGTGCCAGCGATGTCAAAGGCCGCGTTGGCGGCGGGGGCGGATGGGCTGCTGATCGAGGTCCACCCGGAGCCGGCCCGGGCGCTCTCCGACGGTGCGCAATCGATTGATTTCAAAGGGTTTGAAGCGCTGCGCGGGGCGCTGACGCCGATGGCGGCAATGCTCGGCACGCCACTGCGGTAGCGGCGCGGGCAGAGCGGCGCTCGGAGGGCCGCCACGAACGACACGCGGCACTTTGAGCCGGCGTTGCTGATTCGGGGCTGTTCGTTCGGGGCGCGACGCTGCGGATGTGGAACTCGCCCGTCTGCGGCTCGGGCCCCGTCGGGTGTCGGGCGTCGGCAAGCGGGGGTGACCGTTGTTGTACACGCTTGTGGCTGAGATATTTCCGGTCCGTGCGCGGGGGGCGGCGCACCACGCCGCGGCAAATCGCAAATCGCAGTGGAATCCCGCAGAAACCACGTCCTAGCATCCGGCGGCATTGGAGCAACACGCGAGCGCCGCGGTCGGCAGCGGTAGCGCTATCGATGCGCCGGCGCCTAGCGGGAAGGGAGTCAAACGTGCGCAATTTCCGCGCTGGCATCGTGGCGCTTGCGCTGCTGGGGGTGGGAGTCGCCCGGGCGCAGACCACATTTAGCGAGATCGACGTGAGCGGCTCGCTCGCGCTGCCCAACCTGGTGGACACCAGCGGCGATGGGATCGACGTGCACCTGGAGAACGCGACCGTCGGTGATCCGGCGGGGCCGGTGCGCGCCGGGACGGTTGTGATTTCGTATGAGGCCACGCGCGCAGGCATCGATCGTGTGGATACAACGCTGCTTGGCGCCTTGACGGGCGCGGCGAGCGTTTCGGTGGCGATGCTGATCGAAGATCTGGACGTGATGCCGCCGGTGACGATCGGGGAATACGCCGCCGAGCTGACGGCGAACGATGATTTTCCGGCGACGGCGTCGGTGATGCTCTCGCGGATCACACCGCACATTCGCGTGACCAAGACGTTGACGTTTTCGTCTCCGACGACGGAGGGCGAGGAGTGGGCGAACGTGAGTCTATCGGGCGAGCGCATGGCGCTGGTGCCGGAGCCGGCGGGATTGGCGCTGGCGGGGGTGCTGGTGTTGGCATTGCGACGGCGGCTGTAGCGCCGCCGGCCTGAGTCGGTTGTTGTATTGGCGCGGGCGGAGCGCCGTGCGCCGTCGGGGGGCGCTGCGCGTCCCGGTTTCTTGCAGGCCATCCAACAGATTGATTTGCGCCCATTGCAGTGGCGTGCGGAAGATTCCGCGCGCCGCGTGCGGCTTGCGAACGGATAGGGAGTAGTCGCGTCGGCGGTAGGCGTGCGGCGGCGATGTCGGCCGCGGACTGGCGGCGTTCGAACAACGATTCTCGCACCCGCAAAAGTGGTCCAAAAAACGCCTGCATGCCTTTGACTTCGCCAGAACGGTGTGCATAGAAGCAGGCGTCCGACAGTGAAAGAAGCGTTAGGCAGTACGGACAGGCTCCAAATAGACACACACAGGACTGGCGACGGTCTGTCGCTTGTCGCCGAATGTCGCACCGGATGCGACACGGGGCCGCGGGGACGATGTTAACCCAACATCCGGCACGATACCCCGCGCCGCAGTCTATTGCGAGAGCTGGGAGAAGAAGCCGGAGGGACGGCGACAAGGGAGCATGAAGACATGAACATGCGTAGATTCGGACTCACCCTGGCGTCGCTGTTTCTGGCCGTTTCGACGGCCAATGCAGCGCTGACGTTCAGTAACGTAATGGTTCACGGGTCGCTGTCTTCCGGGGCGTCTTTCACGCCGGGGACGGACGATATTGACTTCCAGTTCCCCAATGCGTTTGTAGGGGATGGAACGGATCCGGAGCGGCGGCTCGGCAATATCATCATCACGTTCGAAGCGACATCGAACATGGGCGCCATCGATCGCGACCTGGTCGCGATTCTGGGGGCGCTGGACGTGGCCGGCTCGGGGACGATCTACTTCAATGAAGTGGTCGAGGATCTGGTGGTTCCCGGGGTGATTGCCGCCTACAACCGCGTGCTGGATGACAACACGGATCTGCCGCTGACGGACACGATACTGTTCAGCCGGCCGACGACGCGGTTCAAGGTGAAAAAGACTTTGGTGTTGACTGCGGTCGATACGCCGGCTATAGATCTGGCGAATGTCAGCCTCGTCGAACAGCGCTTCGTACCGGAGCCCGCGGCGTTGGCCCTCCTGATGCTGGGACTGCCGCTGATGCGACGGAATCGATAAAGACTTCAGAAGCTACCTCAACCTCCTCCTCCTCCACAACACTGTCGGCCGGGCGACCCCCGGCCGACAGTGTTTTTGTTGGGTCGGCCGCGAAACGCGCGCGTGAATCGGGCGCGCGACCGGCACACCCGTCGATCGCAATGAACTCTGCCAACGCGCGGGGACCGTGGCGAGCGCGTCGCGCCGCGGCGTGGCTTCGACCACGCGGCCGGCTCCGGCGCGCCGGCAATCGTCCCCGGGCGGACGAAGCGGCCGTGGACCGACGGAACGAGGGGTCTAGGTGGGGGCTGTGCGCGGCGTCCGGGCTTCGACGCGCAGCCGGGCGCCGGTTTGTGCAGTCGCTGCCGCGGCTACCGGGTGCGTTGGTCCGCAGGCGTGCGTGCGGCTAGAATGACGCGTGAGCGGCAGGGTGAGAGTCGCGATGGGGAACGCTCATGACGCGCCGTGTGACGCATGCGTTTACGCTCATCGAACTGCTGGTGGTCATCGGCATCATTTCGCTGCTGATCTCCATGCTCACGCCATCGTTGTCGCGAGCCCGACAGCAGGCAAAGTCGACCGTCTGCCTCGCGCGGCTTTCCGAGTTCATGAAGGGGATCACGGCGTACGCGAGCGACTATTCGTTCGCGCTACCACCGATGCGGTGGGAGGAGCCCGTTCCCACCGGCGGGAGCGGAGGGGGGCGCGGCGGCGGCGGTGGGACGCCGGGCGGATCGGGAATGATCGTGTATCGCGGCTGGGCGGAGGCGCTGTATATGAGCCTCTACCAGGACGACGACTTCCCGCACGACCAGAACTACCCGGTGCAGCGCAACCTGGGGGGGCGCTTTGAGCTCTTCGTGTGCAAGGAAGCGGAACCCAAGGTGGGAAGTAGCGGGCACTACAGGGTGTACGATCCGGCGTGGTCGCGGGGCTCGCTTGATCAGGTGAAGGCGCGCCTGCCGCTGATCGTGGACGCGAATCCGGTGGTGACGCATCCGGAAGATCTGTTGCGGAGCGACATTCCGCGCGAGCACATCGCGGGACTGGAGGGCGAGGCGTATATTCACGAAGTGCACTACGGGGGCGCGAATTACGCGTTTAACGACGGACACGCGGAACGCAGCACGCGGCTGAAGGAGCTGCTGGCCGAAGACTGGGATCTCGATCCCGATACGCCGAACCGCTGAGCCGAAGATCGTGGAGAGCGGATGCCGGACGCGCACACCTATCTGGACAATAACGCGACGACGCGGGTGGACGAGCGCGTGGTCTCGGCGATGCTGCCTTGCTTCACAGAGCACTACGGCAATCCGTCGAGCGGGCATCGATTCGGCGCGGCGATCGCGGCCCGCATCGCGACGGCGCGGGCCTCGGTGGCGCGGCTGATCGGGGCGCGCGACAACGAGATCATTTTCACGAGCGGAGGCACCGAGGCGGACAATGCGGCGTTGCGGGGAGTGCTCGCGGCGAATCCGCAGCGGCGGCACCTCGTGGTCTCCGCGGTCGAGCATCATGCGATTCTCGATCTCGCGGAGGTGCTGCGCGGCGAGGGGGTCGAGGTCACAGTCATCGGCGTTGACCACGACGGGCGGCCGGATCTGGACGCGCTCGAACGCAGCGTGCGCGACGACACGGCGCTGGTGTCGGTCATGCTCGCGAACAACGAGACCGGCGTCGTGCTGCCCGTCCGCGCGGTGTGCGAGATCGCGACGCGGCGCGGCGTGCCGGTGCACACGGACGCCGTCAACGCGCTGGGCAAGATGCCGATTGACGTGGACGATCTGGGGGTGTCGTTGCTCTCGCTGAGCGCGCATAAGGTGTACGGGCCGAAGGGCGTGGGAGCG
Source organism: Phycisphaerae bacterium (assembly GCA_050184295.1). GTDB lineage: Bacteria > Planctomycetota > Phycisphaerae > UBA1845 > Fen-1342 > JBFXAM01. The sequence continues at coordinate 17,018 of JBFXAM010000076.1, forward strand.
CTGTACCTGCGGCGTGGGACGGCGTTTCGCCCATGGATGATCGGGGGACACCAGGAATCAGACCGGCGCGGCGGCACGCACAACGCGGCGGGGATCGTGGGGCTGGGCGTCGCGTGCGACATTCTGCGGAACGAAGGCGACGCACTGCGCGCGCAGTTGAAGCGGCTGCACGAGCAGGTTGAGTCGGACCTGGCGCGGCGGTTTCCGGAGTCGCTGATTGTCGGGGCCGGCGCGCAGCGCCTCGTGAACACAACCTGTGTGTGTTTTCCCGATACGCATGCGGAGGCGCTCCTGCTGCGCTTGAGCGAGCAGGGTGTGTATCTGTCGAGCGGAGCGGCGTGCGCGAGCGGAGCGATGGAGCCGTCGCACGTGTTGCGGGCGATGGGCGTGGGGCGGCGGTTCGCGCTCGGCCAGATTCGCATTTCGCTGGGTCGCCACAACCACGAGCACGACTTGGAGCGGCTGTTTGCCCTGCTGCCGGACGCGGTGGCGCGGGTGCGAAGCGCGGGGCTGGCGTGTGCGGCGGGCGGGGTCGATTGACGTTCGCGCGCGGGCGTCGCATCATCGTGGCGTGAACACGCCACGCTTCTATTGTCCGATGTTTGGAGTGGGACGGGTCGTGCTGGACGCGGCGGAGTCGCGGCACGCGCGGCAGGTGATGCGGCTGCGCAGCGGCGACGCGGTGGAGGTCTTCGATGGCGCCGGCGCGCTGGGCGTCGGGCGCATCGCGGAAGCCGGCGAGATCGAGCGGGACGCGGCACGGCGCGCGGGTCGGCGGGACGAGGCGCTGCACGTCGACGTGCGGGAGGTTCATCGCGCGGCGCTGCCGGCGGCGACGCTGACGCTCGTGGTCGCGGGATGCAAAGGGGCGCGGCTCGACTGGCTGGTCGAAAAGTGCACCGAGCTGGACGTGACGCGGATTGTGCTGGCGGAATTCGCGCGATCGGTCGTGCACGTCGGCGTCGGGCACGTGGCGAAGCTCAGCCGCGCGGCGATCGAAGCGTGCAAGCAGTGCCGGCGGTTGTGGCGTCCGACGATCGCCGCGGGGCAGACGCTGGACGCGGTGGTGAGCGAGCTCGCAAGCTGCGCGCCGGCAGGAACGACGGCGGCGCGCCTGCTCGTGGCGGACCCGCGGCCGGGCGCAGAGGCATTGGTCGACGCCCTGCACGGGAAACGCACGGGGGACTTGAACGTGAGGGGCGGCACACCGGGCGCGAGCGACGCGGCGGGCGAAGTCGTTTGCGTGATTGGTCCCGAAGGCGGGCTGACGACGGCGGAGCGCGAGCGCCTGCGAGCCTGCGGGGCGCGATTTGTGACGCTGGGCCCGAACGTGCTGCGCGTCGAGACCGCCGCGATTTGCGTGGTCGCATGTTGGAGCGCCCATGTCGCGGAGGTGCGCGCGGACTCAGCACGCGGGAACGGGGCCGCTGCAACGCCGGCGCCGACCTGACGCGACCAAGCTGACGGAGCGCAGTCGCACGCTGCGTACGCACGACCTGCCGGAAGCGGGCGCTACCGCGCCAGCGCGGCGTGGATATTGGCGCAGGTGCGCAGGAGGGGTTCGAGGTCGGTCAGCGGCCAGACGGTGGCGGCGTCGGACTTGGCGTTGGCGGGGTCGTTGTGGACTTCGAGGAAGAGGCCGTCGATACCGGCGGCGGCGGCCGCGCGGGCGAGCAGGGGGATGAACTCGCGCTTTCCGCCGGTGACTTTACCCGCTTCACCGGGGTACTGGACGGAGTGGGTGGCGTCGAAGATGACGGGCGCGACGCGGCGCATCACCTCAAGCCCGGTCATGTCGTTCACGAGCCGCTCGTAGCCGAAGAACGTGCCGCGCTCGGTCGCAAGGGCGTTGGGGTTGCCCGTCTCGTGGACTTTCTCGATCGCCAGTTTCATCTTCTCGGGGCCCATGAACTGGCCCTTCTTGATGTTCACACACCGCCCGGCACGGCCACAAGCAAGCAGCAGGTCGGTTTGGCGGCTGAGAAACGCGGGAACCTGAAGGCAGTCGAGGACGCGCGCCGCGGCGGCGGCCTGGTGCGGTTCGTGAATGTCGCTGAGCACCGGCACGCCGATACGCTCCTTCACCGTCGCGAGAATCTCAAGTCCCGTTTCGAGCCCGGGGCCGCGGAACGACGTGATGCTGGACCGGTTCGCCTTGTCGAAGCTGGCCTTGAACACGTACGGCAGCTCGAGGCGGCGCGCGATGGTGGCGATGGCTTCGGCGAGCTGGAGCGAGTGGTCGAGCGATTCGATCACGCACGGGCCGGCGATCAGCAGCAGCGGGCGGCCGGGGCCGACCGTGTGCGGGCCGAGGCGGACCGGCGGGGCGACATTGGACGCGGAGTTCATGTTTGGCATGCTACCACGCGAGACGGCGGATCAACACGGCGGCTCGATCGGTCATTGCGATGGCCGGGCGCGCCCTGTAGCGCCGGGCAGAGCCCGACTCGAGCATGGGGTCCGGCAGCGCGTCGACCGCGCCGCCCAGCTTGGCTCCGCGTGTGCGGGCCGTCTCCCGACCCACGACTGGCGTGATGAGTTCTGCCAACAATCCCGCCGCGTGACCTTCAGAAGTTGCCGAAGCGGACGCCGCGGATGAGCGCGAAGTAGCGGAAGAACCACACGACGAGCAGGGCGGCGAGCGTGAGGAAAACGAGTTCGACTTCAATGGGGACGGGCAGAAGCAGGCCCCACGCGCGGCCGACGATCTGGCGCAGCCACGAGCCGAAGATGATGAACGATCCTATGAATACGCCGAGGAACCCCAGCGGGATCCAGGCGAAGACGGTCTCGTAGTGGGATGCGGCGGCGAGCTGGCGCGTGTCGGGGAGGCGCTGCTGCATCCACGCGATCGTCGTCGCGACGGCGCGGATGCCGAGATGAGCGCCGTAGGCGAGCCCGGGAGCAACCATGCTGAAGAGTGCGCCGAGAGACTTCATCTGTGGCGAAGGAGCAGTCAGCGCGAGCCACGCTCCGGCCGGCCCGCGCTCCTTCAGAATTCGCGCCGTGTCGGCCGCGACGGGAAAGGCGGCCGCGAGCAGCGCGATCAGCAGGTAATGCGTGAGCGCGAAGCGGAGATCGGCGCAATCCGTTCGGCGGACCTGGAGCGCCGCGTAGAAGCGCGTGGGTTGCACGAGCGCGGCGACGGTGGTGCGGAGCCAGCTTGGGACTCGGTTTTGTTGCTGCCACATGGCGCCCGGGCGTAGGACTCCGGGCGTGAGCGAGCGCGAGGCGCTCAGGCCGCATTCGCTGCAACGATCGTCGCTCGAAACGTGCGTGAGGTCGTAGCCGCAGCCTTCGCAGCGAGGCGGTTGCTCGGGCGGTGCGGCCGGGCCCGCGGCTCGGCGGACGGCGGCCGCGACCCACACGACACCGACGATGATGGCGGCGGCGGTGATCAGGGGATCGATCATGTCGCCGGGGCCGGGCAGGGCGCGGCGCCCCGTGAGTTTCCAGGTGCGGCTGTTCCACACGACGAGGGACATGGGGATGAGCGTGAGGATGCAGACGAGCGCGCAGGCGGACACGACGGCGCGGTAGGTCCGCCAGTAGGACGCGGCGAAACTCCCGGCGCGATGCACGGCGGGGAGGTGCAGCCAGGCAAGAAAATGGGTGCCGAGCAGGAGCGCGAGCAGCACGCTGGCGGCGGCGAGCTCGGCGGGACCGATGACGCCGGCGGTGTGCCACTCGGCCCACACGTCTTGGATCGTGCCCACGCGAACGACAGGTCCGGCGGCTTCGACGGCGCCCGTGGCGGCATTGGGGATCGCGGGTCGCCAGGTCCAATCGACGGCCTCTTCCCACATGACCAGAACGATGGCTCCGACGACGAGCAGCGCGGCATGGAGTGCGAACATCAGCAAGAGCGTCATCTTCGACGCATGGGCCACGCGGTCGACGGCGTAGCGCGGATTGAGAAGGCCCAGCCACACCGCGGC
>JBFXAM010000077.1:0-20795 GCA_050184295.1 Phycisphaerae bacterium
TTCGTCATAGACCTTCCACGCAATTCCAGGCGAATACAACGCGAGCGAATCGACCAGCCCCACCACGACGATGCCGGCGTCGACGACCGCGAGGCGCGTCTCCATCCGCCCGAAGTCCAGCCGCGGCGAAAACACGACCCGCACCCGCCCACGGCCCTCGACCACGCGCACGAGATCGGTCCGCCCGGCGCGCTGATACGCCCGCCCGCCGCCGCAGTCGAGATAGTCGATGACGCGCAGCGTGGGCCACGCGGTTTCAAGCACGAATGACTGTGGCAGATAGCACTGCGTCGCGCGCTCCGTCGCGGGCGTCGGACTGATCTCGAAGTACCCCGCCGTCGGCCCGCCGAGCAGCGCCGCGAAGCTGGCGGCGGCGTCGATTCGCGGCAAACACATCCACACCACCCGTGCCCGCGGGTTCACCAGCGCGACGGTGCGCTGATCGCTGAGCAGCGCGTGATGGTGAATCGGCGTGGCGGCGGCGCCGCTCGCCCACGCCGTCCGCAGTTCCGCAAGGGTTGCGAGCACGCGCGCGACTTCGATCGCGTCAGCGACCCGCCCGCGAGCCGCGGTCGCGCCTTCGCCGACCTTGACCGCGAGGTCGGGCCCCGAGAGCGTCGCAAACGCGTCCTCGTCCGTGGCGTCGTCGCCGAGGAAAATCGTCGCGGTCGCGCCGATCCGCTGGCGGAGGCGCTGTAGCGCGACCCCCTTGTTGGTTGCGACGACGCTGAGCTCAACGACTTTCTTGCCGTGTCGAACGTGCACGCCGGGCCAGGTCGCGGGCCCCTTCAGCAGCGCGTCGACGACGGCGGCCGCGTCGGAATCGCTCGCATTGCGATAGTGAATCGCAAGCGACGCCGGCTTTTCCTCGGCCCGCACGCCCGCCCGTCCGCCGATCGCCTCGCGCGCCGCATCGAAAACGCGATCCAGCGTGGCGCGCGATTCCGGCGACAGGCTGCGCGCGAAGCCGATCTCGAATTCGCTGCCGTGACTGCCGACGAGATGCAGGTCGGTTGCGGCCGGTACCCGCGCCGCGAGGTCCGCGAGCGCCCGCCCGGAGACGATCGCGACGTGGGTCTGGGGAAGGTCGGCCAGCGCGCGGAGCGCGACAAGCGCCTCGCGATTCGCTTCGGCGACCGATGGGTCGGACACCAGCGGCGCGATCGTGCCGTCGAAGTCCGTCGCGACGAGCAGGATCGGCGCGTGCGCGAGCGCTTCCAGTTCGGCCGCGGAGATCGTCATGCGCGCTCGCATCCTCGCGCGGTCGCGCCCGCGATGCGAAGCCGCCGACGGGGGCGCGGATCAATCCAGGCGCGCGACCGGCGAACGCCGCCGGCGCGCCGGGACACGAGGATCGTAGCGCGCCTCAGTCGCTCCGGCGCGGCCGGCGGCGCGTCGATTTCGCGGCGACCAATCCCGCCATCGACAGCGCGAGCGCGCCGAACGTGCCAAACCCGCACAAGCCACCCGGCGTCGGCGGCGAGGCTCCTCCGCCGCTGCCTGGCGTCTGGCGGCCGCTGTCCGTGCCGGCGCCCGTCGCGTTCGTTGCGTCGCAAAGATCGCCGATCCCGTCGCCGTCCGCGTCCGCCTGATTCGGGTTGTAGATCACCGGGCAGTTGTCGCGACAGTCGGCCACTCCGTCGCCGTCCGTATCCGCCTCGCGGTTGCCGCAGCCGCACTGCCCCGGAACGACCTTCGCGGGATCCTGTGGACAGCCGTCGCGCGAGTCGGGGATGCCGTCGCCGTCGCTGTCGGTCGTGTCCTCCGGATTCGGATCCGGCCCCGATCCGCTGCCGCCGCCCGGCGTGCTGTCCTTGCAGTCGACCGTCCCGTCGCCGTCGGTGTCGGCCTCCGTGACTCCACAGCCGCACTCGCCGGGCGCGATCTTGTCGGGATCGGTGGGGCAGCCGTCGAGGCAGTCGGGCGTGCCGTCGCGATCGCGATCGCGGCGGTCGTTCTGCCCCGGGCAGAGATCGTGGCAGTCGGGTACTCCGTCGCGATCGGTGTCGGTGTCGGAATTGCCGCAGCCACAGAGGCCGGGCGCGACCTTGCGTGGATCATCGGGGCAGCCGTCCTGCTCGTCCGGCGTGCCGTCGCCGTCGCGATCTCCGGGCGTTCCGCCGGGTTGATCGCAGGCGTCGCCGAGGCCGTCGCCGTCGCTGTCGGCCTGGTCGGGATTGGACACGTTCGGGCAGTTGTCGGACGCGTCGGGCACGCCGTCGCCGTCGCTGTCGGTCGGCGGGTTCGCCTCGCACAGGTCGCCGATCCCGTCGCCGTCGCTGTCGGCCTGATCGGCGTTGCGCACGGTCGGGCAGTTGTCGCAGACGTTTCCGATGCCGTCGCCGTCGGCGTCCTGCTGCCCGGGGTTGGGCGTGTTGGGACAGTTGTCCGCCGCGTCGGGCACGCCGTCGCTGTCGGCGTCGGGTTGCTCGATCGCCTCGCACGCATCGCCGATCCCGTCGTCGTCGGCGTCGGCCTGGTCGGCATTTGCCGTGGTCGGGCAGTTGTCGCAGAAGTTGCCGACGTTGTCGCCGTCCGCGTCGTCCTGGGTCGGATTCGGCGTGTCGGGACAATTGTCGCAGACGTCGCCGATCTCGTCGCCGTCGGCGTCGAGCTGGTCCATGTTGGGCGTGTTGGGGCAGTTGTCGCAGTCGTCGAGCACGCCGTCGCTGTCGGCGTCCGCGCCGGTTTCGCAGGTGTCGATGATGCCGTTGAGATTGCAGTCGGGCGCGGTGCCGCGCTCGATCTCGATCTCGTCCTGTCCGCCGTTGCAGTTGCAGTCATTCAGGCGCAGCCAGTTGTCGTTATTGTTCGCAAACGTTCCGGACTGCCCGCCAAAGACGAACATCGCGTGGAAGTCCGGGTCATAGGCCGCCGCATGGCGCGAGCGCGCCCCCGCTCCGCCGCTGGCGACGAGCGTCCAGTTGGTGCCGTCCCACTCCCACACTTCGTCGCTGTCGAGGCCGGAGACCAGATCGGTGACGCCGCCGTAAAGCGTGATGCGTCGTCGATCGGTGTTGTAGACGAGCGTGTGGTCACGGCGGGGCGCCGGCCCGCCGGTGGCACGCTGCGCCCATGCGGCGCCGTCGAACTCCCAGGTGTCGCCGAGCAGATTCGCACCCTGCGCGCCGCCGAACAGCACCACGACCTGCCGCTGCGCGTCGTAGGCCAGCGCCGCGTCGGTGCGCGCGCCGGGGCCGGTGGCGGGGGATTGCGTCCACGCGCTCCCGTTCCAAAGCCACGTCTGATCGCCGCCCGAGCTGCCGCCGAACAGCACAATCTGGTTGCGGGCGCCGTCGAACGTCATGGCGTGCCCGCGGCGCGACGAGGGCCCCGTGACCAGCCGCGAGATCCACTCGACGCCGTTCCACTCCCACGTCTCCGCGCCGCCGGTGCTGCCGCCAAAGAGCACGGCGACGCTGCGCGACGCATCGTAGGCCATCGCGTGATCGACGCGCGCCGAGGGTCCGCTCACGAGCGCTTGGGTCCAGCGCAACGTGTCGCAGGTCCAGGTTTCCGCCGCTCCGGCCGTCCCGCCGAACAGGACATAGTTATTTCGCGCCAGGTCGCGCACCAGCGCATGCCCGGCGCGGGCGCTGGGCACGCTCGGCGTGCGCTCGGTCCACTGCGTGCCGTCGAATTCCCAGGTCGTCCGGGCCAGTGTGCCTTCGTCGCCGCCGTAGAGCACCGACACGCGCCGGAGGTTGTCATAAGCCATGCCGTGATAGAGTCGCGGCGCCGGACCCGCGATCGCGCGCTGCATCCAGTTCACCCCGTCATAGGTCCAGGTGTCGCCTTCCAGGCCGCTGCTGAAGCCGCCGAAGAGCAGCACGAAACCGAACTCGGCGTGATACGTCATCGCGTGGTTGAAACGCGGCGCCGGACCGGCCGACGTGCGGAAGTTCCAGTTCGTGCCGTTCCATTCCCAGGTCTCGCCGCTCGCGCCGCCCGCCGTCTCGCCGCCGAAAAGTACGAGAATTCCGCGGGCGGCGTCTTCGACCATGGCGCTGAACCGCCGCGCCGAAGGTCCGGTGGTCGCGGCCTGGGTCCAGGTGGCGCCGTCCCAGGTCCATGTGTCGTCGAAGAACATCTGGCTGGTCGCGTCGAAGCCGCCGAACAGCACGGTGCGCTGGTTGATCGAGTCATAGGCGAGCACGTGGCCTTGGCGCGCCGGCGGGCCGGTGTTCGCACGCAGAGTCCAGGTTGTGCCGTCGTACTCCCACGTCTCGCTGCTGCCGTTGTTGCCGCCGAAGAGCACCGCGACGCTGCGAAGCGTGTCGTAGGCGATCGCCGCCTGGAAGCGCTCGGAAGGCGCGGTGGGCGAGATGGTCGGGAACCAGTTGGTGCCGTCCCAATTCCAGGTTTCGCCGCGAACCTCCAAGGCGGTGCGGCCGCCGACGACCAGCGTGGTGCGCGCGAAGCCGTGGTAACACATCGCGTGGCCTTGGCGCGCGATCGGGTTGATGAGCCCGCGCCAGCCGTTGCAGTTGGGCTGCGCCTGGGCGCCGGCGGCGAGCAGCCCCAGCGCCAACATCATGCACGCGCGCGTCGCCGCGGCGCGGCAGGCCGACACGAAACCAGCGATCGATTCAACGGGCATCATCCCATCTCCCGGGAAAGCACCGAGCGACATCGCCGCGCGTCGCCGGCCGCGAACGAGCGGCCGCGCGCCCCCACACCTACGAGCGCTCCGACGGGCTGGCGCGCAAACGCCGCTCTGACAGCGGGTTGCGGGCGAAACCCGCGCCGGGCCCGGCGCGCGCCGCGACGCGGTTGCGTCGGCCGATTGTAGTCCGCGCCGCGCGGCCCGAACAAGTCGCACGTTGGGTCACGTTCCCCCGATCTCGCCGCCGCCCGCCGACCGCCGCCATTATCGGGGCGGCGGATGATCTTGGTCGACAATCGTCTCCGGCAGGTCCTCGTTCGCAAAGCCCCAACTGTCGCGATTGAATATGATCGGGCATTGCAGCCAGCGCATCTGCACACCCCAGGTCCAGACGTCCTCGTTCTCCAGAAATGGAATCCCCTTCTCGGCGATCCGCTGGAACAGCCTGGTCTGCCCCGCCGGCGTCCAGCCCGATCCGACCGAGTGTTCGACGTGATAAATCCGCATCGGCTCGGCGAGGATTTCCTCACGATAGCCGCCGTAGTGCGCCGCGTAGCAAAACACCGAGTCGAGATGAAACGAGAAAATCTCGAACTCCGGATAGCCGCGCAAATCGAACCAGTCCTCGCGCGCCAGCAGGGTGAAATCGCCGCAGGCGTTCGTATGAAGCCGCTCGGGCGCCGTGATCTCCAGCTTGCCAGGCGAGCGAATCACCGGCTCCGGCGCGACGACCGGGACCGCGAGCACATCGCGGCGCGGCGGACCCGGGGCGCGCCGCGTGCAGGTCGCGTTGCGTACGCAGAGCACGCGCGTTCCGGCGTCGAGGCCCGCTTCCACGAACAGTCGCACCGCCGCGTGGCGGATCGAGCAGAACGGCGGCGTGAGCTCGACACGCTGGCGCCCCGCGAGCACGAAGGTCGCGATGCGCCGGCCGAGGTAGTCGCGCGCGTCGACCTGCAACGGGCGACCCGCAAACTCCGGCGCCGGCTCGACCTCCAGACTCAGGACGCGCTCGCACTCGTCCGGACTCGCGATGAAGATGTCGGCCCGCGCGCCGGCCCAGCGAAGCTCGTTGCCATCCACGAATTCCGGCGCAGACCACCCGTGTCCGAAGCACAGCACGGCGTCCGAGCCCAGCGCCGGCATCGCACCCGGCGTTCGCGCGTTGGACAGCGCGGGCGTGGTCGGCGACAGGGCCGGGAGCAGCGTTTCCGCGGCGCGCTCGTCGACCCGCTCTTCACACCCGCAATCGACGAGATGAAAACAGGCGGTGGCGCCGGCGTCTGGTCTTCGTCCCCAGCGGAGGTACTTGGAGAGCGCGAATCCGGAACCCGCCGGCCCGCCGACCACGCCGCGCGTGCGCGCCCGCAGGCGCAGGCGTTGTCGCGGCGTGCTGCCCAGCGGAACGATGAGCGTCTGTCGGGCGGCGAGCGCCGCGCGGCTCAGCACCCGATCGCGTTCGTCCCAGATCTCGACCTCCACCGCGCCGGGCGCACCCGCTTGGAACGACGGTTCCAGCTCCAACCGCAACGATTGCGGCTTCAACGCCGACAGGCGCACTTCGAGTTCCGCCTCGAGCGTCGCGGCCCGGCGCAGCGGCGTGGTGTCGCTCGGCGGCGGGAGCCACCCGCGACCGAAGACGATGTCGCCCGCGTCGCGGGCCGCACGGTCGGACGAACGCAACGCGTGCCGCTTCAGACCGTCGGCGCTGAGGTCGGCTTTGCCCGACGCGTGCGCCGCAGGTGAGGTCCACGCGATCTCATCGACGCGCAACACCGCGGCGCTGTTCCCGGCGTCCGGCGGCGGCTCCACGAACAACCGCCACCCGTGCGTGCGATGGGGGCGGGTTGCGACGCGAACGGCAACCCACTGGGGGCCGTCGACGCGGACGCGGTCGGTGACACGATCGGCATCGTCGTGGAGCACGAGGTCGACCGACGTGCGTCCGTGCATGACCGGTGAAACGCGCAGATGCAGTTCCGGGCGCGGGTCGTCGAGCGTGCGAGCAAAGAGCTCGGCGCCGTCGCTCATCCGTGCCCGGGTGCGACCATCCGGCGCGGGCTCGAGCTCCCAGCCCGACCCCAGCCCGATGCCGCTGTCCGGCGCGCTGATCTGCGGGCCCAAATCGATGGCATGGCAGCGCGCGGTCTCGCCGGCCCGGGGCGCAGCGGCGCTGGACTCGCGCAGCCAACGAAGCGCGAACGCGCGGAAGTTCAGCGCGCGGGGGTCGCCGGGCGTGGGCACGTCGCCGCCGCCGACGCGCAGCCGCAGCGTCGTCAATTCTCCGGCCGGGAGCGCGAGCGGGATCTGCACGCGTTGCCGGCCGCGCAGCGCCGCTGCGGCGACGACGCGCTCGCGCTCATCGACGACTTCCAGCTCGAACGGTCGATACGCGACTCCGCTGCCGCCCTCGAATTCCAGCTCCAGTATTGCGGGCGCCGGATCGAGCGTTCGCACGTAGAGGAGGGCGTCGTTACCCACCCAGCGGAAGCGCTCGCCGTCCGCCGTCTCGAGCGCGTCCCAGCCCGGCCCGAATGCGACGCCGGCGTCGGGCGCCACGATGTCGTGCTGCGCGCCGGGGACCACCCAGTTGACGCTCGCGACGCCCGCAGCGCTGGTTTCGAGCGGCGCCCGCGCCCACTCGATCGATAGCACGCGGTAGTTCAGGATGCGCGTGTCGTGCGGCGTGGGATGGTCGCCGCCGGCGACGTGGAGCCGATACTCCGTCTCCGCGTCGATGGGCTGGGGGAGCGTGATCAGTACGGTTTGCCGATCGCGCACGAGCCCGCGCGCGACGATCGTGTCGCGGGCGTCGCGAACCTGGAGCTCGAACGGGCGGCCTTGCACGCAAGGGCCGGCCTCCAACTCCACCTGCAACGCACCGCAGCCGGCGGGCGGCGGCGGCACGATCAATTGCGCGTCGTTGGATACCCAGCGGAAGAGCTCGCCGTCCCAGATTTCGGGGCTGTGGAAGTGATCGCCGAAGCGGAAGCCCGATTCCGGCGGCGCGACGTCGAGGTGCAGGTCGGTGCGGACGAAATTCTGCCGCGGATCGGCCGGCGGCGCGTGCGGCGGCTGTTCCGCCCAGCGCATCCGGAACACGCGAAAGTCGAGCGCCCGCCCGTCGGAGGCGACCGGGGTCCAGCGGTGCCGGAGCAACACGCGAAACGTCCGCGCGCGGTCGGCGTCGGTCGGCAGCGCGACGCGAACCAACTGGCGCCCCGCCGCCACGCCGACCGCGATCGGGCGCTCCTGCTCATCGACGATCGTCAGCTCGAAGGGCTTGTACGCGACGTTCGGTCCGGGCTCCAGCTCGATGCTCAGCGCCGCGCCCGGTCCCGGGCGCGGCTCCACGCGGAACGACGCCCCGTCACGCACCCAGCGGCACAGCTCGCCGCCGCCGTCGCGCTCGCAGCCATACCAGCCTTCGCCGGGGACGATGCCGTCGGCGGCGTCCGCGACATCGTGCGCGCCGAAGGTGCGGCGGCCGTCGGGGGTCACGTCGAAGGTGCCGTCGGCGCTGTTGGCGCGGATCAGGTGCGTTTCGCAGTAGCGCAGCTGCTCCTCGACCGGTGCGTCGACGGGCACGTGCGTGTCCACGTCGTGGCGGTCGATGCGATACATGCGGCCGGGGCGGAGTTTGCCGGCGGCGATGTGCTGCATGAGCGCGTCGTTGAAGATGATGTCGATGTTGGTCGCCAGCACGAAGCGGCCGCGCGCCCGGCGGATGCCGACGTTCTTGGCGATCATCTGAAAGAGCGGCAGCGCCGCACCGTGCCGCACACGCAGATGACGCTCCGGTGGCACCTCGATGATGCGCACGCGACACGGCGACGGGTCGCGCGGCCAGCGCAGCGCGTCGATGAACCGCGGGCGGTCCGGCGGCGGGTTCCACTCCACCAGAATCAACTCGCACGACAGGCTGTGCCGCCTGCACTGCGCGATCGGCGCGTCGGTGAAGATCTGCATGCGGCGGAGCAGGCTCGCGCCATGGTCGTCGTTGCGCGACGTCGCGACCACGGAAAGCAGCGGGCGGTCCGCTTCCATGAGACTACCGCCGCACCGGCCGCGCCGTCATGCACAGGTGCCAGCCCCACGCGCGCTCGAACAAGCGGAAGAGCGGCTGGGGCATCCAACGCCAGTACCACGCTTTCACGTAGCGGTACTCTTTGTACTCGGGAATGCTGTAGGGAAAGATGTGATCGACCCACACCTCGTGCGGCTCGAACCCGTGCTGCCGCAGCCAGGCGCGCCCGCTCGTGCGGGAATACGAGTAGGTCACGGGGCACCCGGTCTGCGCTTCGGAGTACTTCGCGGTCAGCTCCTTCTCGCGCCAGAACTGCCCTTTGCCGTAGGTCATGACGATCCACAGCACCTTCCACGACCAGCGGTTGTAGACCATCACCTTCAGCTCGGTCTGCGCCGTGCAGAACTTCTGCAATTCGTCGAGCACCGCGCCGGGATGCGGAGTGTGGTGAATGACGCCGAAGGAGTAGATCAGGTCGTACGGCTCGACCGGGACGGCCTTCGAGAGCTCCTCGGCGTTGGTGCGGAAAAAGCGCACGCGGTCGTGCACGCCGTAGACTTCCGCGCGCTGCTGTGCGACCTTGAGCGATTCGTCGGAGAGATCGACCGCGGTGACGGTGGCCCCGGCGCGGGCGAAGTTGATGGTGTCGGTGCCGATGCCGCAGCCGATTTCGAGCACTTTCTTGCCCGCCCAGCGGTTGAACTCGGCCAAGCGCGGGATGTGGGGCTCGACGAAGTACTTGCGTTTTTCCACCTCATCGAAGTACTCGCGCGTGCCGACCGGCTTGGCGGAGTGGCGGATGTTGCAGGGGCGCGAGTTCCAATACGCCCGGACGTTGTCGATCGGGACTTCGGCGAACGTCGTGTCGGTGACCTGGCTCATGGGCGCTCCTGCCGGCGGTTGCGCGGGGCGAAAGTCCGCCGCGACGCCGGGAATTCTAGCGGGAAACGAGGTGTCCGGACATTGCGCCGCTCATGCTTCGCCGGCCGCGACCGGCCGCTCGCGCGGGCTTGCCACGACGTTGTCGCTCCACGGCCCGCGCGGCGCGCGGCGCGGGCGCCCGGTCGCGTCGTCGAACGTGTAGACGTCGTAAGCGTGCGCCGCCAGGAACCGCACGACGCTCGCGCTGCCGCTCGACTGGCGCCGCAGCGCGGCGTCCGACAGCTCCAGCAACAGCGTCGGGCGCAGCGTGCGAAGCACGCCCTCGGCACCCCGCAGGATGCGCTCCTCGGCGCCCTCGGCGTCGAGCTTCAGCACGTCGATGCGCGCCACGCGTTGCTCCGCCGCGAACGCGTCGAGCGTCATCACGCGGACGCGTTCGGTGCGCTCCGGTGCGACATCGGCGTACGCGAACGCGCCGAGCGTGTTCTGGCCGGCGTGCGTCTCCTCGGCGATCGTCAGCGACGCCGAGCCCGTCGCGTCGCCGAGCGCGAGGCCGCGCGCTTCGACGCGCGCGGCCGCCGGGTTCAGGCGCAGGTTCGCGCGCAGCCGGCTGAGCTCGCGCCGGCTGGGCTCGAACGCGAAGACGCGGCCCTTCGCGCCGACCCAGGCGGCGGCGGGCAGGGCATAGACGCCATCGTTGGCGCCGACGTCGACGAAGCTCATGCCGGGCCGCAGCACGCGTGCGAGAAACGCGAACTCGTTGGGTTCATAACAGCCGCCGACGAACAACGCCTGGCTGAGATCGTTGCCCAGGTGCAGGCGCAGCCGCGTCGCTCCGTGCCACGGCACAACGACCGGAAGCGCGAGGCCGTGCGTGCGGCAGTGTTCCCAGATCAATCGGCGCAGACGAAACGCGGTCGCCGGGTTCTCCCAGTCCGACGAAAACCGCCAACCCGGACAGGGCCCCAGCGGGCGAAGCCACGCGCAGCGCTCGGCGAGCGCGCGCAGCTCGCGCGGCGTGAATTCACCGAGCTCGTCCGGCATGGGTGAGGTTCCCGGCGCCACGCGTGCGCATCGTGTCTGCGTGGTGCAGATCTCCGGTTTGCGTTGGCAAAGCGGAGCCTTGCATTACGAAACCCAGTGGCGAACCGATGTCTGCCGACACTATCGCGCCGTGGCGGGGATGTACTCCTTCGCCGGCGGCTGCGGCGCCGCCGGCACCGCGGCGCTGCGCGATTCCACGACGCGCTGTTCGTCGCGCGCTCCCGCCGAGGCGGCCAGCCGCTCGCGCACCTGCTGCTCGATCCACACGTACGTGCGCGCCAGGCCGTCTTCGAGCGAGACTTCCGGCTCCCAGCCCAGCACCTGCCGCAGGCGCGTGTTGTCGGAGTTGCGCCCGCGCACGCCTTGCGGACCGGGCACGTGCTTCTTGACGATCGAAAAGCCGGCAGCGGCCGACACGAGGTCGGCCAGGCCGTTGATGCTGATCAGACGATCCTGTCCGAGGTTGAGCGGATCGGGATAGTCGCTGCGCATCAGCTTGTGCAGGCCTTTCACGCAGTCGTCGATGTAGCAGAACGAGCGCGTCTGCTCGCCGTCGCCCCAGATTTCGATGGTCGGATTGTTCGTCAGCTTCGCGGTCGCGACCTTTCGACAGAGCGCGGCCGGCGCCTTCTCGCGCCCGCCGTCCCACGTGCCCAGCGGGCCAAAGATGTTGTGGAAGCGCACGATGCGCGTCTCGAGACCGAACTCCTGACGATAGTGCATGCACAGGCGCTCGGTGATCAGCTTTTCCCAGCCGTACGCGTCCTCCGGTTCCGCCGGATACGCGTCTTCCTCTTTCAGCGGCGTGACTTCGGCGCTGGTCTGCTTGTACTTGGGATAGATGCACGCCGACGACGTGTAGACCTGGCGCTTCACGCCGTTGGTGCGCGCGGCTTCGAGCGTGTGAATGTTGATGAGCGAGTTGTTGTGCAGGATCGTGGCATGATTGGCGGAGATGAAGCCCATGCCGCCCATGTCAGCCGCAAGCGCGTAGACCTCGTCGATGTCCGCGGTCGCCTGGAGGCAGCTCTCCCAGCGCCGCAGGTCAAGCAACTGGAAGTCGTCCGCGTCGGTCGTGGAATACTCCGGCTTCTTGATGTCGACGCCGCGCACCCAGTAGCCGAGCTTCTTGAGATAGGTGGTGAGATGGTGGCCGATGAATCCACCGGCTCCGGTGACGAGAACCTTGGTCTGCGCCATCTGGCTCGCTCCTTCGAGAGTTCTGGTTTTGGATGATCGGTCTCGGGGTCCGGGGTTAGTGCTTCGCGCCGCAGCCGATCGTGACGAACGTCGCCGCGCGGCCGAACTTCGCCTGCGGCAGCACGCGCCAGCAGTCGATAATCGTCGGCGTCGCGCCCGGCTTCAGGTCGGTCGGCGCGAGCCGTGCGAACTCCTCCCACGCCGTACAGAGCACGACCACATCCGCCTGGCGCAGCGCGCCGCCGGCGGAGTCGGCGTAGCGGCCGGCGCTCTCGAGCGCCTTGCGCGTGTTGTTCAGCGCTGCCGGGTCGTAGAGCACGACGTCCGCGCCGCCCGCCAGCAGCTCCTTCGCCAGCGCGACGCCGGCGGACTCCTCGATCACTTCGGTGTTCGGCTTGTACGAGAGCCCGAGGATCGCGACCGTACCCTTCGCCGGCAGCGCCGCCCGAACGCGCTCGGCGAGCCGCGGGGCCTGCTGACGGTTGAGGTTGTCGGTCGCCTCGGCAATCAGCGCGGGTGCGCCGACGCTGCGCGCCAGCGTGCTGAACGCGACGTTGTCGCGCGGGAAGCACGGCCCGCCGTAGCCCAGCGCCCCTTTCAGATACTTCTTGCCGATGCGCGTGTCCTGTCCGATGGCGCTGGTGACGACGTCGACGTCGGCGCCGGGCAGCTTCTCGCACATCGCGGCGAGCATGTTCGCGTACGAGATCTTCGTCGTCACGAACGTGTTGACCGAGAGTTTCGACAGCTCGGCGTTCACGAAGTTCATGCGCGAGATCGGCGGCTTGTTATCGAGCGAGGTGGCGTAAATCTGTTCGAGGATCGCGCCCGCCTTGGGGTCGGACTCGCCGATGAGAATGAAGTCGGGGTTGAGCATGTCGCGCACGACGCTGCCGAGCGCGATGAACTCGGGGTTGTAGCACAGGCCGAAGTCGACGCCGCACTTCAATCCGCTGGCTTTTTCGAGCGCGGGGAGAATCTCGTTCTGCGTGGCGCCGGGCATCACCGTGCTGGTGATGACGACGACGTGATACTTGCCCTTGGCGCGCAGCGCCGGGCCGATCGATTCGATCGCGCTGAGGATGAACCGCAGCGAGAAGCCGCCGGTCGAGTCCGTCGGCGTCGGCACGATCATGAAGGTCACGTCGCTCTTCCCGATCGCTTCGCTGAAGTCTAGCGTCGCCGACAGCCGCGCCCGATTCGCCGCGATCAGCTCGGCGAGCTGCGGCTCATTGACCGGCGGGCGGCCGGCGTTGATCGCTTCCACGAACGCCGGCAACACGTCGACGCCGACAACCTGGTGTCCCTTGCTCGCAAAGACCGCCGCCAGCGGCGCGCCCAGCTTGCCAAGTCCGATGACTGACAGGTTCATTCCGTTCATCCCTTTCTCGCAATCGGCATGCGCCAGCCCGTCCCGAACGCCAGATCCGTCACGCGCAGCGTCGGCGCCGCCTGCTTGCGCTTGAACTCCGCGATCCGCACCAGCCGCGCCACCTTGCGCACCGTCGCCTCGTCGAACCCCGCCGCGATCACTTCCTCCGGCGTCTGATGCTGCTCCACGTGTCGCTTCAGAATCTCGTCCAGCACGTCGTACGCCGGCAGGCTGTCCTGATCCTTCTGGTCCGGCCGCAGCTCCGCCGACGGCGCCTTGGTCATCACGCTCTCGGGCACGCACGGCCCGCGGCGGTTGCGCCAGGCGCAGACGCGATAGACCATCGTCTTGGGCACGTCGCCGATCACCGCTAGCCCGCCGGACATGTCGCCGTACAGCGTGCAATAGCCGACCGAAATCTCGCTCTTGTTGCCGGTCGTCAGCAGCAGCGAGCCGAACTTGTTCGAGATCGCCATCAGCAGGTTGCCGCGGATGCGGGCCTGGATGTTCTCTTCGGTGACGTCCGGCTTTCGCTCGGCGAACGCGGGCTTGAGCGCCTGTTCGAAGCCCTTCATCAGGTCGGCGACGGGGATCGTGAGCGTCCGCATGCCGAGGTTCCGCGCCAGCTCGACCGAATCATCGATGCTGCCCTGGCTTGAATAAGGCGATGGCATCATCACGCCGAGCACGTGCTCGCGGCCGATCGCGTCGGCGGCGACCGCGGCGACGAGCGACGAATCGACGCCGCCCGAAAGCCCCAGCACCGCCGACGAGAAGCCGCACTTGCGCATGTAGTCGCGCGTGCCGAGAACGAGCGCGTGCCAGACTTCCGCCTCGGGTTCGAGCATGTCCGGGGCGAGCGTGCCGGTCTTTGCATCGAGATCGACGACGATCACGTCTTCCTCGAACGCCTTGCCGCGGGCGAAGACGCGGCCGCCGGCGTCGAGCGCGCAGCTGCGGCCGTCGAAGAGCAGGTCGTCGTTGCCGCCGACCTGATTCGTGTACAGGATCGGAACGCCGTGCCGTTTGGCCATGCTGGCGAGCATGCGCTCGCGCAGTTGCTGGCGTCCGACGCTGAACGGCGAGGCGGAGAGATTGACGATCGCCGTCGCGCCGGCCCGGACCAGCTCTTCGATCGGGTCGTGGTGATAGCGGCGGCGGGCCCAGAAGTCGCGGTCGTTCCAGACGTCCTCGCACACGCTGATGCCGAAGCGACGTCCGGCGAACTCCAGAATCTGCGGGCCGGTCGCGGGCTCGAAATAGCGGTCCTCGTCGAAGACGTCGTAGGTCGGCAGCAGCGTCTTATGGAAGGTGCGGACGACGCGGCCGTCCTGGAGAAGCGCGGCGGCATTTCGCAGCGGGCGGCCGACATCGCTTTCGTTGGGCTCGGCGAATCCCACGAGCAAGGCGGGGCCGGAAGCGGTTTCGGCCGCGACCCGATCCAGCACGGAGCGGCAACGCCGGACGAAGCCCGCATTGAGCAGCAAGTCGCGTGGCGGATAGCCGAGCAGCACCAACTCGGGCGAAACGACGAGCGAGCAGCCCTGTCCGCCTGCCGTTCTTGCGGCCTGGATGAGGCGGTCGGCGTTTCCGTCGAGGTCGCCGACGGTCGGGTCGATTTGCAGAAGACCGAGCTTCATGTGACCGCTTCAAGCTGAATGGAAGCATCCCGCGCCGCGCCAAGGCGGGCTAACATAGGGTTGGGTTCGCTTCAACGCAAGGTAAGGAGCCGCACCTTTTTGCGTCGTTTTCAGCGACACTTTAATCGTAGCGTATGCCGTCTGTCCTTCGAGGCCGGCGGGTCCGGCGATAGAATGTGGGATCGCAGCGCCACGGCTGTGCGTGCGCGCGTTTTCGACGCGCGCTCGACGGCCGCTGTCGGTGCGGCAGAGGGATTCTGGCTCATGCACGAGACGCCGCTGCCGATTCTCACGCCGCCCACCTCCCCGCGCCGGCGCCTGCCGCCGTGGCTCAAGCGCCCGATGCCCACGAGCGAGATGTTGCAAACGCGGCAACTCCTGAACGGGTTGAAGCTGACCACCGTCTGTGTCGAGGCGCGCTGTCCAAACCTGACCGAGTGCTGGTCGCGCGGGACGGCGACGTTCATGGTGCTCGGCGACCGCTGCACGCGCCGCTGTCACTTCTGCGCGGTCGGCACGCAGAAGCCTCTGCCGGTGGAGATCGACGAGCCCGAGCGCCTCGCGGAGGCCGCGGCGCATCTCGGTCTGCGGCACGTAGTGATCACGTCGGTGGCGCGCGATGACTTGAAGGACGAGGGCGCGACGCATTTCGCGAATTGCATCCGCGCGGTGCGACAGCGCTTGCCCGAGGCGACGATCGAAGTGCTGGTCCCGGATTTTCACGGGCGCGCAAACCTGATCGGCATCGTGTGCGACGCGCGCCCCGAGGTGTACAACCACAATCTCGAGACGGTCGAGCGTCTGCAAAAGAAAACCCGCCCCGCCGCCCGCTATGCCCGTTCGCTCGAAGTGCTGCGCACGGTGAAGCGCGTCGCGCCCGCGATCAAGACCAAGAGCGGGCTGATGGTCGGGCTCGGCGAAACGTGGGACGAACTCGTGCAGGCACTCCGCGACCTGCGCGCGCATGATTGCGAGATGCTCACCGTCGGACAATATCTGCGCCCCGGCGACGATCATCTCGAGGTCGAACGATTCTACACACCAGATGAATTCGAACGGCTCGGCAAGCTGGCCGAAGAGCTGGGCTTTGCGGCGGTTGCGAGCGGCCCGTTCGTCCGCAGCAGCTATTTTGCGGAGACGCTCTTCAGCGACACGGACGTGCTCCGAGCGCGCCGCCCGCAGCCTCCCGCACCCTGAACCGCCGCGCAACCACCAGCGCACGAGCGGCCACGACCGATCCTCGGTCGCTCGCGTCGGGCTCGTATGCGCACCGCCGGACGCGACAGACTCAGCCGATCACCGGCGCCAGTCCCGGGCCGGGCCGCACCAGCACCACCTTGGTATACGCAAGCTGGAAACCCATCCGTCGCACGTTGCGCTCGGTCGCGATGCCGGGCCGGGCGCTGATGGTCGCGAGCGTCGCGCCGCGGCGCGCCGCCTCGTTCAAGCGCGCCGCGAGCAGCGCCTGCTGTATGCCGCGGCGACGGAACTCCGGCAGCACGCTGAGTCCGAACAACCCGGCGATGTCGCCGGCCACCTCCATCGCGCCCGCGCCCACGACCCGCCCCCCAAGCGATGCCGTGAACGCGACCGTGCGCGGATGCCGCACGGCTCGCGCGGACACCGCGAGATCTTCCTCGCGCGGCGACACGCCCGGCGGAAAGAAGCCCGAGGTCGCGACGATGCTGTAGGTTCGAACCGCGTGCGCGTCGCGCGCATCCACGATCGCGACCGCGAGCTCCGGCGGCGGGTCCACGAGCGGCCGAATCGATTCTTCGCGGTCAAGCGCGCGAACAAATGTGTTCTCAAACGCGCGCACCACCATGCCGAGCGCGGCGCAGTCGTCGATGAACGCAAGATCGACGAACGGTGCGACCTCGAAGCGGGGCTCCACGCCCGCGGACTCGTACCACGCGAGCACCGACTCGAGCTCGGCGCGCGGCACCGGCCCGTCGAGCGCCATGCCGACCGCGTTGTTGATCCAGATTCCGGGCTTGCCGCGCCCCGCGATCCCGCCGCCGAACTCGCGGTGATCGTCGGCGATCTCGCGCAGGCCGCGAACCTGGCGCGCTTCCTCGCGGCGCGCGATGTCGACGAGTTCGATCATGCCGGTCATTTCGCCGCGAGCCGCGCGTTCTCCGGCACGCACAGGCAGCTCGACCCGATCTTCACGTCCGCGCGAGCCCACGTCTTCTTGAAACGCTGTTCGACCGCCGCCGCCTCGGTGGCCTTGTTTTGCGCCTTCAGGCAGGTCATCAGCCCGTGCAGCGACCACCCGTTCTCCGGCCAGCGCTCCAGGTCGTCGCGATACACCTGCTCCGCCTCGCGGAACCGCCGCGCGCCGACCAGGATCGCACCAAGCGTGTGACGGGCGGGCTGAATCCACTCCGGCGGCTCCATGTAGAGTAGCGTGTCCTCGATCGTCACGGCCTCTTGCAGTGCGGCGACGGCGGCGTCGATCCGCCGCTCGCTCAGCGCGATCTCGCCGTCGAGCACGTGCTCGGCAATCGCAAGCACCTTGTGCGCGGGGTTGATCGCCATCAGCGCGTCGTCGGGCACGTTCTTCACGGCGTTGCGAAACGCGGCCTGCTCGTCCTTGGCGGCGGCGGCGTCGCCCTTCGCCGCCAGCGCCACGCCGCGCGCGTAGTGCCGGTACGCGGTCGTGATCGGCAGGTAGTCGGGCGCCGCGGGCTCGGCGAGCACGTCGTCCCAGCGGCCGAAGCGCTTCAGCACGTCGAGCGCGATCATCATGTAGGGGTCCATCAGGGCCGCGTTTTCGCGCGCGTAGTCTTCGGGCACGTTGGCGATCATCGCCCGGGCGGCCGCCAGCGCCGCGGCGCTGCGGCCCTCCATCATCGAGGCAAAGGCGAGGAAGTGGTGGTTGTGGGCCATGTAGAGGCGATAGAAGCCCTGGCGCGGGACGAGCTTTCGATAGCGCGTGTCCGCCTCGGTCGCGCGGACGTTCTGGTCCGCCGCCAGCGCCCAGCGTCCCATCTGCACGTCGATATGGGCCGGCATGTGCACGAGGTGACTCGCCGCCGGGACGGCCTTCCGCAGGATCGCCGCCGCCGCGTCCGCCTTCTGCGGATTCGGGCCGGCCTCCTGTGCATGAATGTAGAGATGACACGCGCCGGGGTGCTTCGGATCAAGCTCCAGCACCCGCTCCAACACGGCGAGGATTTCGTTCGTCCGGCCCTTCGGCTGGCCGGCGGAGTCCCACAAATCCCACGGCTGCAAATCCATGAGCGACTCGGCATAGAGCGTGCCGACGTCCACGTCCTCCGGATAGCTCTGCCAGACGCGACCCATCGCGGCCGCGTAGGCTTCGTCGAGGGGGCGGCGGTCGTCCGGCGCCGGGTTCGCATAGCGGGCCGCCAGTGCGTCGATCAGCGCTTGCTCACACGCGCTGGCGTTCGGGCGCCGAGCGAGCGCCTCTTGCAGCGCGGTCCACGCAGCCTGCGAGCGTTCCGGCGTCACGATCGGATTGTTGATATGCGGGCCGTTCGCCAGCGCGACGCCCCACCACGGCAGCGCGCAGGCGGGATCGCGCCGGGCGGCCTCCTGAAACGACCGGATCGCCTCGTCGTGGTTGAACGCGTACGCCCAAACCAGCCCCTGATCGAAATACTGCTGCGCAACCCGATCGCTCGTGCGGATCGCGCGGCTGTGCGAGCCCATGCCGCTGAACAACTGCGGTCGAGGCGCGGAGCCGCCGGCGTGCGGCGTTGCGGCGCGGCAGCCGAGCAGCGTGACCGCGACGCACGCGGACACAACAAGTCCTAGCGCGGGTTTCACCATGACGATCTCCTTGTCATTGAGTGTAGGAAGGCGCGTTCTATCGTCGGATCGGCGGCGCGCCAACGGGTGCGGCCGGTCGCATCACGGCGTGCGCGCCGTACAATCCGCGGCCGCCGGCGCGGCCTCGTGCGACACGCGCAAGCGAAGTTGGGCACGATGGCGCAGCGCGTGAACGCGATGCAGAGTGTGCGCGCACACGTCGACGCGCCAGGGAGGTTCGCTTGCGACAATCCTTCCCCCCGGCGGGAAACCAGAGGCGGAGCCGCGGAGCGATCCTCGCCCTACTGCTCTGGGCAGTGCTGGGCGGCTGCCTCGCGACGCGGCGGACGGCGGACCCGACCGACGCCGTGAACTCGCGCGGATTGCACAACGTCATCCGGGTCAGCGATCGTCTCATCAGCGGCTCCCTGCCCGAGAACGACCGCGGCTTCGACGAACTGGACTCGCTCGGCGTCAAGACGATCATCTCGGTGGACGGCGCGACGCCCGACGTCGCCCGCGCCGCCGCGCGCGGCATGCGCTACGTTCATGTCCCGGTCGGCTATCACGGGCTGAGCGTTGCGCAGCAGCGGCGGATCGCCCGCGCCGCGCGCGATCTGCCTGGGCCGATCTATCTGCACTGTCACCATGGGAAGCACCGCGGACCGGCGGCGGCCGCGTCGGCGGCGGTGCTGCTCGGCGAGATGTCGCCGGAGGCGGGAGACGCGTTTCTGAAAAAGGCCGGCACGTCCAGCAGCTATCCCGGGCTCTTTGCGTGCGTGCAGAGCGCCCGCGCGCTCGATGCGAAGGAGCTCGACGCGACCCCGCCGGACTTCCCCGCGATCGCGCCGCGCCCGGCCTTCGTCGAAGCCATGTCGGCGGCACAGGACGCTTTCGACCACCTCGTCGCGATCCGCGACGCCCAGTGGCGCACGCCGGCGAGCCATCCCGATCTCGTGCCGACTGCCGAAGCCGCACGACTCGAATCGCTGTTGCGCGGCATGCTCGACGACCCCGCGGCGACTGGACGACCGGCGGACTTTCTGCCGATGCTGCGCGCATCGCAGCAGCGCGCCGCCGAGCTCGAAGTCGAGATCGCCGCCGGTGCGGCGGCGGATGTGCTGACCGCCGGTTTGGC
Organism: Phycisphaerae bacterium; assembly: GCA_050184295.1. Taxonomy (GTDB): domain Bacteria; phylum Planctomycetota; class Phycisphaerae; order UBA1845; family Fen-1342; genus JBFXAM01. The sequence continues at coordinate 19,687 of JBFXAM010000077.1, forward strand.
GCGACTGGGCGCGACATGCCGCGACTGTCACACGATTTACCGCGACCAGCGCTGAGCAGCGATGCAACGGCGCGCGATCCGAACACACCGCCCGGTCCGGTAATTGGCATCGGCGTGGCGGCCGAGTCAGCCGGATTCCGCCGACTCCACGCGTTGGGGCCGTGGTTTCGCGCAAGAAGCGCCGTCCCGCCTTGATTGCCGTGATCTCGCTCAACACCGCGCGCGGATGCGGCCGATGGAAGCAGTGTGTGTGGACTCCGGTCCCCGAATCCGGGCGTGCCAGGGACGGCGCGGAACCTTGACGTGCGAGCGGCCAACAGGCGGGCCCCCTGGGCCTGCCGCGGCTCCCCCGGCGCGGGCACGGAAGCCCGATCCGACACGCGGCCTCTCGCCGTCAAGGCTCCCCGGACGCCGATCTGACCGGCAGGATCCCACGACAACCCGTCCTGCGCCCGATCCCCGCCGCGTATGAGCCGTTGCGCGTCCCGCCGCCGTGTCAGTGCACGGCGTCGGCGGGCGGCGTTTCGCGCAAGCGGACGGGTGCGACCTTTGCACGAACGCGGAGATTGAGCGCTTCGACGAAGAGCGAGAACGCGAGCGCGAAGTAGATGTAACCCTTGTGGATGTGCTGGCCGCATCCGTCCGCGACGAGCATGACGCCGATGAGCAGCAGGAACGCGAGCGCGAGCATCTTGAGCGTCGGGTGTTTCTCAACGTAGGCGCTGATCGTGCCCGCGAAGAAGAGCATGACGCCGACGGCGATGACGATCGAGATGACCATGATGTGCAGGTCGCGGGCCATGCCGACCGCCGTGATCACCGAATCGAGCGAGAAGACGAGATCGAGCAGGAGAATCTGCACGATGACCGGACCGAAGGCGGCGACGGCGGCGCGACCGGCCCGGTGCACGTCGGGGCCTTCGAGCTTGTGGTGAATCTCGTGGGTCGCTTTCGCGATCAGGAACAGGCCGCCGAGCAAGAGGATCAGTTCGCGTCCGGAGACGGGATGTTCGAGGTTGGAGAAGAGGGGCGCGGTGAGGCGCATGATCCAGGTGATCGCGAGCAGCAGCGCGATGCGCATGCCCATCGCCTGCAGCAGCCCGATCTGC
>JBFXAM010000078.1:0-20545 GCA_050184295.1 Phycisphaerae bacterium
GCCAGAAACGGAAGCCCGACATCTCATGCACTCAGAACCCAAAGCGCTGCTACGGAAGGCTATTCTACAGGTCATTCCTCATCTTCAGAAATTATCTGGCGAATCATTGTCGCCGTACCAAGTGTGCACAAAAACGGGCGACCAACAATGGCAAGGCGAGGCCGTTCTTCGGCTCGACACGGCGCGGCTTTTCTCTGCAGCAAACGACTATATTAGGAGGGCGAGCGAGCCGTTCATGAATTCTTTCTTGACACAGCACTCAGGATACAACGGATTCATGCGGTTCTGTGGATTCATTGGCGACAATTACTCCCGCGACAGTATCTGTATACTCTGCTACGCACTTGCTCATCTATGGACAAAATACGAAACGTTTGATTTGAATGCGGCCGCGATCGATTCGTTGGTCTCTGAGTTTGAGACGTTCGTCGATACGGCGTCAACCCGGTTTGTCTTTCGGACTCAGTTGGTTAACTTCTGCGCGTCGTTGGACCGTTTTCCGCTGCCCCATGGACTTCTTGTACGGCGAATGACGGACAGAGAAGTGTCGGGCTTTAGCGGGGGGTGGTTTCAACTGCGCGCTGGTGGTCAATCACATTCGGTTGGAATACACGAATTCTGCGTCGAGGGGACGATTACGTTATCAAGATGCACTGAAGCCGAGATCACTGACGTGCGGCCGGAGGCCCAAGTAAAGGTTGCCCTTGACAAGGCCGTCCTTTCTTTCCGCACGTTTAAGAGAGGGAGCGTCGGGTACGGCATGATTCACTTCGCTCCGGTCACGTTCTGCCCGGTTATGGTGGGCTCGATCGGCTACGGAGACGCGTATATTCCGATCGGGGAGTACCGGCTAGAGACTGACGAGATTGGTGAATTCTCTGAGCACGCAACGCGCGTCTATGCGATGACCGAACCGTCGATGCAAATGGCATGCTCGCGGCTAGCGGATTCCGGTATGCGAACCAAACCAGTAGATCGCCTCGTCGACGCCGTGATTGGAATGGAGGCACTCTTGCTTGCAGGGCTACGGAGCGAGGATCGGAGAAGTGAGCTGAAGCTCCGATTTGCTCTTCACTACTCGACACTCTTCACAGAGACGGAGGAACGGCGCCGCGCATTCAGGTTGGCGAAGGACCTGTACGACTTGCGGAGCAGGATTGTCCACGGCAGTGCGTTTGCCAGGACGGTCCTGCGCGTCGGAGACGAGAAGCTCAACCTGTCGGAAGCGGCGAATCGGGCGTGCGAGGCGCTCCGCTTAGTTGTGAAGAAGTTCCTTCCACGCACGGAGCGAGCGCCATACAAGCAACCCGAGTTTTGGGAATCTGCATATTTTGGAATCCATCCAAACCAGTGAGTCCTATCACTGCGCCGCCCACCGCGTGACCTGTTCGCGAACTCATGTCGCGAGCGAGAGCGACTCCACGACCGCGTCCGTCTGTCGCTCGCGCAAGGCGATTTCGCGCCGAGCCGCCATCAGTTCCTGCAACGCATCCAGCACGTTCTCGCGCGCCTCGTCCTTCGTCTTGCCCTGCGAGAAGGCGCCGGGGACTTCGGCCACGGTGGCGATCCACCAGCCGTCGTCGCCCGGTTCGTAGATGATCGTCAGGTCGGCCTTCATCATCCTGAGTATATCGTCGGGACCGGGCGCCACCCAAAGCACCCATCACAGTTCCGCGGCACAAGCGCCCGTGGCTGCGGCCGAAAACGCATGTCAGGCGTTGGGCCCCGGTTGATGGGCGCGTGCGAGCGCCCGTCGGACTTCGGGTTCCCGGTCGACGCCCTCCGCATCGGCCGGCACGGCGGCGCAATCTCACGGCCTTCGATCCTCCAGCAGCAGATACAGCACGTTGTCGCTGAACGCCGGATCGAACGTCAGCCCCAGATGATTGGTCGAGAGAAACTGCGCCCGGCGCCACGCGATCGGCGACTGCACGCCCGGCGTCCAAGTCGCGTCGGTGCGCTCGTCGCACAGGGCGCTCTGCCGCAACACCGTGCCGTCACCGGGCCCCCACTCCGCGACCCGCAGCCGGCCGCGCCCGTCCACAGCGCCGACCGCGCGCGTCCTTACGGCGTCGCCCGCGAACAGGTATAGCGAGAGCCCCGCGGGCGGCGTCGCGGGCTGATCGAGTGCTGACTGAAACTGCCGCGCCCGCGACAGGCACGCCCGCAGGTGTGCGAGCGCAATCGCCCGCCGCTCGGCGTCGTCGCGGGCGTCGGGCAAGAGCGTCCGCAGCAGCGCGCCCGTCTCGGCGTCACGCGCCGCAAGCCCCCAGCCGAAGCGTTCCCACGTCGCCGCGTTCAGCAGATCCGCGTCCATCCGCGCGCCCGTCGCATCCACCAACACGCCGTGCCGCGTGCGCGGCAAGAGCTGGTAGATCGACGGCATCGTCCCCAGCACCGCCGCCGGATAGTTCGGCAGCAGCGGCCCGAAATTCACACCGTCGACGAGGCTGACGAGGCTGTTGAGCGACCCGGCGTTGGGTGTGCCGATGAAGATCGCGCGCTCCACGTGGGCGGCGCCGGGCCAGGTCGGCGCCGGCGGTCGGCTTGTCCGCCTCGTGCTCGCGCCGGCGTTCGCTCCGGCGGGCGCGCCAATCGCCCGTGTATCGCCCACAGACGGGGCATGTGCCGATGACGTGAGCAGCGAACTCGCGCCGTCGGTGGGCGCGCTGTCGGTCGGCGCGCCATCGGTCGCCGCGCCGGCGCTGCCCGACCGCGCGTCGTTGCTCGGCTCCGCGTCGCCGTACATCAGGTAATAGCGCGCCACAAGACCGCCCATCGAGTGCGCCACGATGTCGAATTTCACGGGTGCGTCCGCGTCCTGGCCCAGTTTGCGGCGGATGTCGCGGATGTACTCGGACTTTTCGCGGATGAACTCGCCCAATCGCCGGGCGTTCTCGACGTTGTCGCGCCGCCAGTCATACGCGAATTGAAAGCAGGTGTAATGAAGCGGGCCGTAGTCAACCGCGCCGGCGCGACCCAGTAACTCATCGCGATACCCGCCGACGCCGAGCGTCGCGAGAATTCGCGAGTAGGCCTGCAACTCGATCGGCAGCCCGAGCAGATCAATCCGCGTGCGATCGAGCACGCCCGCGGGCACGACGTCGTCGCGCAACTCCGCGAGCGCGACCCCCGACGCAGCCGATCCACGTGCGCGCAGCGATCGAGCAAGCGCCGACCCTTGCGCGTCGCCGCGCGTCTGCTCCGTGGTCAGAGGCAGCGCCAGCAGCCGGGCGCCGTCGGCCGTTTGCGGGTTGGCGTAGTCGCCTGAGAACGCGCCCCACGCGACGCGCTGCGAGCCGGTTTCGAGGAGGCGCGACCCAAGAATCCCCGGAATCACGATGACCGGATTGCGGTGGGCGTCGTCGACCTTTGCCGCCCGGTCGTAAATGTTCCCCAGGTTCGGCGCCGGCAACGACGTGCGACAGCCGGAGAGCAGCGTCGCCGCCGACAGACCCAGCGATAACCATCGCACGATAGACATGCAGAATCTCCGCTCAGTCTGGAGCAGTGCCGAGAAGAAAAACGATCATATCACGGACCGAGCCGCGGTATTCAGGCCGCGCGGAGCCGCCGCGCGACAAGAACGTCGCGGCTCCAAACCGTCGCGGTTTTGGTGAGGCACAACGCGAGCTGCTTGGCGCATCGGGCGTTGTTCCGCGACGCGCTGGATCGACGCGGGGCCCGGGCACGCGTCGCGGCGGATTGCGGCTACTCGATCGACGGTTTTCCGAGCAGCGCGCGGACGTACATGATCTGCCCGATGTGATAGCTGTCGTGGGGGGCGAGATACGCGAGGGAATCGAGCTTCTTCGATTCGTCGAGCATGGCGCTGCGCACCGCGTGTTGCGATTCCTCGAAGCGCGCGAGCGCCCGCTTCCAGGCCGCGTCGGAGTGATCGACGGGGGCTTCGAAGTTCCGGCGCGCGACGTCCGCGTCGCTGGGCGATGCGCCGCCGCCGGCGCGGCTCACGGCGACCTCGCGCCAGAACACGATGTGGTTGAGAATCTGCCAGATCGAATGCCGGCCCGGCGCGGGCTGGCGGGCGGCGTCGGCCCCGGATAGGTCCGCGAGCGCCTTCGGCCATGCGGCGGCCCAGAGGCCGGCCTGCCAGGCTTCGTCCCAGGTTCGCACCAGTTCGTGGCGGTCCATGATGAGAACTCCGTATGGATCGACCGGCTCGGCAGGCGGACATTGTACAGCGCGGATCCGAGTGCCGAACGCGAGTGCGCGGGCAGAGAGCGGGTGGCGGCGTCCGAAACCGACGCACGAGGCGGCGCGCTCGGCGGGGCGCTCGATGCCGGGGGTTCCGATTCGCAGCGCCGCCGCGAGAATCGGGACGCCGACGGAACGCCGGTGCGATCCGTGACCCGACGCCGCAACTGATCCGGCCCCACGTCGAATGCCGACTTGCCGCTCCGCGCGCGATGTCCTCCCGGATTCGCGTGTGGGTCGTGTTTTTTTCTTCTGCGGACGGTTTGCGATTGTTAAGATGGTGATTGCGAGTCCGTGTTTCGCCGGTCAGCGCGGCACGGGTTCACATCGTTCGCATCGCCACGCTCGACCTTGTGAGGTGTTCACGGCGCGTGGCGCCGGCATGAGCGAAAGGAGCACGTCGTGGATCGAGATCGGCAGATCGGGTTTGTGTTGTTCGCGTGGCTCGCAACGGCAGCGGCGATCGCGGATGGTCCGAAGGCGTACGTCGTCACTGGCTACGCGAAGAACGACAAGGACGCGGCCGATCACCAGGGGCTGGCCGACGAGGCGGAGAGCGACCTGGAGGCGGCTGGGTATAAGGTGACGCGGGTCAACCGTGCGAACAAGCAGCAGATCAAGGACGCAATCAACGATCCCGACGCGCGGGCGCTGGTGTTCATCAATCACGGGGCGAGCGGCAGCGCGACCGTCGGCGGACAGGGCGCCGAGGGCGCGGTGGAGCTGGTGACGGCGTCGCAGTTTGGCGTGCTCGATCATTACGACATCGTCACGATTCACGCGTGCGACCAATGCCAGGAAGACTGGATGGACGTCTTCCCGGACGCCGAGTTTCACTCGTGGAAGGGCTGCATCTATGTGAGCGACGAGTTGGCCTGGCAAAAGGACAAGGTGTATCCGCCCGCCACGCAGCCTTCCACCGGCTCCTCGACCGGCGATCGCCACAAGGATGAGGAGGACGGGGAGTTTCCGGAAGAGGATCAGGGACTCAACGTCAGCCATCACAGCGTGGCCGGCAACTGGCCGATGGATCCGGGGCTGGCCGGGTTGTTCGGCGAGCGAAGCATGAACTTCTATGTGACGGACGACGTCTTCGCGAACCGCCAATTGGTTTATTCCGCGTTGATTTCGGACGGCAGCATTATCGCGAACGCGCTCAACACGCCCGCGCCGAGCCCCGACTTCAACGTGCTGATGCCGTTCGACGCGTACATGGCCGTCATCGCGAACCCGTACCTGCTGCTCAATCCCGGATCGTTCGGCACGCTGATCCAGGTGGAGCCGCTCGTCGGCGGGCTCGATCTCGACGCGACGTATCGCGGGTTGCGCCGCAATCTGTTTTACGTCACCGACGTGGGTGCGTGCTGCCTCGGCACCGGCTGCACACTCATGACGCAGTTCGATTGCCAGAACGCCGGTGGGCAGTATCTCGGGCTGGGGACGGCGTGTCCGCCCAACATCGATGGTTCGTGGGACCACGCATACGGCGTGCCGCGCGCGGCGCAGGATGCGCAGACCGGCTTCGGCGACAGCAACCTGGGGCTCGTGGATGCGGCCAACGGGTCCGAGCTCGACGGCGCGTACGCCGTTTTCACGCGCTGCGGCGAGCCGCGGATGAACCTGCTGTTGACCGGCAATCTCGAGTCGAACTTCAACAAGCTCGAGATCTTCTTCGACACGCGGCCAGGCGGGCAGAATCGGCTCCGCGGCGACAACCCGAACGTGGACTTTAACGCCCTGAATCGCATGGGCGACGACGGCAGCAACAATGGTCTGACGTTCGACGAGAATTTCGCGGCGGACTTCTGGATGGGCGTGACCGGCGGCGGCGCTCCGTACGCCCTGTACGCCAACTATGCCGAACTGAGCAGCGACGGCAATCCCGGGATCGGACGCTACCTCGGGACAACCTCCGCCGGCGGACCCGGACAACTGCTCGACGGCGACAACCCGCACAATGTCCGGGCGACGATCAACAACCAGAACGTGGGCGGCGTGTCCGGCGGATTCGGGCCGGGCTCCGGCGGCGAGTTCGTCCGCACCGGCGTCGAAATCTCGATCCCGCTCAGCGCCCTCGGCGACGCCAACGGCTGGATTCGCGTCTGCGCATTCGTCAACGGCGGCGGACACGACTTCGTGTCCAACCAGGTTCTGCGCGGCATTGGCGCGAGCGGCAACCTCGGTGAGCCGCGCGCCGTGAAGTTCGACATGATCGCCGGCCAGCAGTGGGTCGCGTTCAAGGTGCCCGATCCCGAACCCGGCGCCTGCTGCATGCCCGATTCCACCTGCTTCGTCGCCAGCGCCGCCGACTGCTTCAATTTCGGCGGCACCTACCAGGGCAACGCCGTCCCGTGCGGCTCCTGCGGCGGCGGTCCCTGCGCTGGCGTGCTCGCCGGAGACAGCAACGGCGACGGGTTTGTGAACAACTTCGACATCGATCCGTTCGTGCTGGCATTGATCGACCCAGCCGGGTACACGGCGCTGTTCTGCGGCGGCGACCCGCAGTGTGTCATCTGCCGCAACGACATGAACGCGGACGGCGCGGTCAACAACTTCGACATCGACCCGTTCGTGCTCTGTCTGGTCAGCGGGTCGTGTCCGTGAGCCGCGCCGCGCCTTGACGAACCGGGCGCGCCGCAGTGATCTTTCCGGGCCGGCGTCGGCTGCGCGGCTGTGCGTGGCGGCGCCGGCTCGGAGAGTGGTTCATGATCACGCGCACGGTCCGTGGCGGCGCTCTTCTCGCGATTCCGCTCATTGCCGGTTGTGTCCACCGGCCCGGGGCGCCGCTGGTGCGCGCCGGCGACGAGATCGTCGTCGCGGGTCAGTTCTTTCACACCGGCACGCCGGTCGTACTCTGGCTCGACCCGCCCAACTACGACGCCTATCGCGTCGAGAAGCGCTTCGAGCGCCCGTCGCACCTCGACCCGCCGGCGGCGCTCGCAACCGCCAGCGCGACGTCCACAGCGCCCTCGACCGCCCCCGCCGCGACGCGCCCCGCTGTCCGCCCGCCGCGCGACGAGCGCGGAGCGGCGCGCTATGGCTCGTGGCGGCGCCATCTGCCCAACCGCGACGCCGAGCGCATTTGGCGCGACGGCTGGACGCTCGCGGATGTGCAGGCGCACGTCGATCTGTTCGTGCTTCACTACGACGTGTGCGGCACATCGCGGCAGTGCTTCAAAGTGTTGCAGGACGGCCGGAACCTTTCGGTTCACTTCATGCTCGACGTCGACGGTACGATCTACCAGACGCTCGACCTGAAGGAGCGCGCCTGGCATGCCGGCCACGCCAACGACCGCAGCGTCGGCGTCGAGATCGCCAACATCGGCGCTTATGCGACGACCGAGCCGCTCGCAAAGTGGTATGGAAAGGACGCCGCCGGCCGCACCGTCGTCACGCTTCCCCCGTCGCTCGTCGATGACGTGCGCACACCCGGATTCGTCGCGCGGCCGGCCCGGCCGGAGCCAGTCGCGGGCGCAATCCATGGGCGGACGTTGCAGCAGTACGATCTCACGCCAGAGCAATACGCCGCGCTCGGTAGGCTGACGGCGGCGCTCTGTCGCGTGCTGCCGCGCATTCGCGCCGACTTCCCGCGCGAGCCGGACGGGCGCGTCGCGCCGCGCGTGCTGACGCAGGATGAGCTCGAGCGGTTCAGCGGCGTGCTCGGGCACTATCACCTGACGACCGAGAAGATCGATCCGGGACCGGCGTTTGATTGGGACCGATTGCAGCGCGACGTTCGCAAAAACCTGCGCTAGCGCAGCGCCGCAGGCCGGCGGGCGCCTGCCATGCCGGCGGCATCGGCGCCTCACCGCCGCGAGCACACCCCGTGGCGATCCGCAGCGGCGCGTCGCGCGGGTCAGGGTGACGTGGGCTTGGTGGGTGCGGGTTGCTCCGGCGTCGACTTCGGCGCCGCCGCAGGCTTGCTGTCACCTGACGACGTGGCGGGCTTTGGGCTTTGCGGCTTGGCCGCACCCGTGCTCGCAGCGGCCGTGATCGCGACGGGCGGGGGAATGTCGCCGGGCGGCGCCTCCTTGCGCTGGGCGCGCGTAGGCAGCCGGTCGAGTTGGCGCTTCATTTGCTGGAAGAGGCGTTCGAGCTCGGACTGTTCCTTGGCGACGACGGCCTTGACGGCCGCGTCGGCGGGACCGCCTTCGCCACCCTGGTGGGTGCGCTGGACGCTCTTGGCGCGTTCGGCGTAGCGTTTGGTAATGGTGTCGGCGCGGGGCTTGACTTCGTCGTAGAGCGTCCAAGCGCGCTGCTGCTGGTCGGCGTTGAGCTTGAACTTGTCGACGAACGCGCGCACATAGCGCGCCCACGGATCGTCCGCGCCCGGGTTCGAGCCGCCCGCCGCAGGCGTGCCCTTCGGACCCGCGGCGGGAGTTCCCTGCGGACCGCCGGCGGCCGGCCCCGCGGCGCCGGGTGGCGAAACACTGCCCGGGTTTGGCGTCGCCACGGCCACCGGCGGCGCTGTCGGGGACGCCGGCTGCGAAGGCTTGGCCGCGGGACGCTGGCCCGGCGAAGCGGCGGCGTTTGGATTCGACGCCGTTCGCGGCTCGGCGCCCGCTGCGGGCACGTCGCCGCCCATCTGGATTGGGTCGTGATCGAGGCCCCATTGCTCGGGCTTCCACTCGCCGCGGGCCCATGATTGCCGCATCTTGTCGATCGTGCCGAGCCGGCGGTGAGCGGCATCGAGGTCGGTGCGCACGAGTTGCTGCTGCTGGGGATCGAGTTGCTTGTTGAACTCGTCCGCGACGCGTTGCATCGCGCCCTTGGCCTCGTCAAACACGGGTCCGGCCTGCTGGGTCCAGCGCGCCACCTGATCCGGCGTGAACGGCTCGCCGGCGGCGCGCGTCTGGATCGCCTCCAGCGCGTAGCCGAGGATTCGACCGGAGTGTTTCACAAAGACGGCGTTGGATTCGCGTGCGATCAATCGCCGGAGCGACTGCTCCTGGTTCTCATCCAGCAGGTAGCGGTCGCTGAAGAGGTTGATGAACGTGTCGAAGCGCTGCTGAATCGCGAGCGGCGGGAGCGACTCGACTTCGCGAATGACCTCGAGCGAGAACCGGTCGGACTCGCTGTTCCACTGGTTGCGCTCGTAGACGCGCTCGACGGCGTTGATCATCAGCCCGTAATGCTCCTCCCACGGGCCGAGATCCTGGAACCCGCGCAGGAGCTTGCCGAGGTTCTCGACGAGCGTGCGCTGCGTGTCGCGGTCGGGCGCGTCGACGGCGCGTTCGGCGGCGCGCTGCGACTCGCGCGTCGGCGCGTCGGGAGCATCCTGCGGGACCATCGCGAGCACGAGCAAGACAAAGAACGCTTTCATGTTCCTTCCTGGTGAGACAAACGGTTCGTCGCCCGGTAGATTGTTGAGGATCGGCGGGCCCGCTTCAAGCGGGAGGATTCACGTCAGGCGGGAATCCGGCGTTTGGACCGCGGGAAGAGGGTTATGGCGGACGTTCGCGTCCTGATTCTGTGCGCCGCGGGCACCAATTGCGACGCCGAAACCGAGTTCGCGTGGCGATCGGTCGGCGCCTGCCCGGAGCGCGTGCACATCCGGCGGCTGGCCGGCGCGCCGGGGTTGCTGGACCAATTCCAGATTCTCACGATCCCGGGGGGATTCAGCTACGGCGACGACGTTTCCGCGGGCCGCATTTTCGCGGCGCAGATCGAGCGCGGCGTGCGCGACGATGTGCAGCGCTTCGTGGACACCGGCCGGCTCGTGCTGGGCATCTGCAACGGGTTTCAGGTGCTGGTGAAGGCCGGGATGCTGCCGGTTTCGACGCCGAACGTCGCCGATCGGTCGTGCACGATCGCCGACAACGCGCCGCCAGGCTTTCAGGATCGCTGGATCGCGTTGCGGGCTGAGAGCGGGCGGTGTCCATTTCTGCGGCGCGGACGCGTGTATGAAATGCCCATCGCGCACGGCGAGGGGCGCGTCGTGTTTCGCGACGCCGCGGCGCTCGACGCCGCGGAGCGCGGCGGGCGCGTGGCGTTGCGCTACGTGCCGGCGCCCAACGATCGCGGGGACGACCGCCCGCACAACCCCAACGGCAGCCAGAGCGACATCGCGGGCTTGTGCGACGAGACCGGGCGCATTCTGGGGCTGATGCCGCACCCGGAGCGCGCGTTGGTCGCAACGCAGCATCCGAACTGCGCGTCGCGCGGGGCGTGCGAGGCGGGCGACGGGCGGATGATGTTTGAAGACGCGGTCGGCTGTTTTCGTTGACGCGCGTTTCGGGGGGCGTGCGGACCGCGGCCGCGGCCGCGGCCGCGCACTCGCCGTCGGTACGCGGCGCGCATCGATGGTGCGTTCGGCGAGTGCGGCGGCCTGAGTACAATCGCGCGCATGTGCGCACCGCGGGAACCCAACTCATTCACAGTGCTGACCCCGCCGGGGCCGGCGGCGATCGCCGTGGTGCGGCTTGCGGGATCCGCGGTGGCCGCGTTTCTCGCGCAACACGTGCGTTTGCGCCGGGCGCGCGGGGCCGCGAGCCGCGCCGAGGACTGGGGCGACGAGCGCGTTGGCTCCGTTCGTCGGGCAGCGCTGCTCGATGCCGATGGTGCGCCGCTGGACGACGTTCTCCTCTCGGTTCATGGCGTCGGGCCGGCGCTGGATGTGCGGCTCCACCTTCACGGCAGCCCGCCGGTGGTGGGTCGGGTCGCCGAGTTGGCGCGGGCAGCCGGGTTTCGGATCGACGGGCCGGAGGAGCTTGTCCGATCGTCGGAAGCGCCGTTTCGGGGCGCGGCGCCGGCGGACAGCGGCGGTGGTGTGAGCTTTTGGCCGGCCACGGACGCGCTGGAGCGTGAGGCGTTCGCGCTCGCGCCGCGGATGCTGACGGAACGCGGGGCGCGCTGGTTGTTGGCTCAGCCGGCGCGGCTTCGCGCGGCGATCGACGCGCTGCGGCGCTGCGGTGCGTCGGAGGACGCGCGCGCGACCTGCGCGGCGATCGCACGGCGGCGGTGCATCGTCGACTGGTTCACGGCGCCGCTGCGGATAGCCATTGTCGGCCCGCCGAACGCCGGAAAGAGCACGCTGACGAACGCGATGGCGCAGCAATCGGTCAGCCTCGTGTCGCCGACGCCGGGCACGACGCGCGACTGGATCGAGGCGCCCGGCGAGCTCGACGGATTCCCGGCGTTGTGGATCGACACGGCCGGATTGCGGCACACGCACGACGAATTGGAGGCCGCGGGTATCGCTCGGACGCGGCGGGTGCTCGCGGGTTGTGACGCGAGCGTGGTGTTGCTCGACGGCGGCGCCGCGGCGGAAGGGACGCGGCGCGAGTTTTGCGCGCACTATCGCGACCTCGCACCATCGATCGTTGTGCTCAACAAGGCGGATTCCGCCGACGCGGGCGAACTCGCCCGGGCGGCGGAGACCGTGCCCACCGGCTGGCGGGAACTCGTGATCGCGATCTCGGCGGCCCGCGGCGAGGGCTTGGACCGGCTGACGGACCGGCTGGTGGCTGCGAAGCGATCGGCCGCGCGCGTGCTGACGTCGACGGGGCGGATGGACGATGCACCGGCCGCGTATACGGATCGCCACGTCCGATACTTCATGGGCATGGCGAACGCGACGGACGACGGATGCATTCAAACGTCTATTGACTCGTTATTATTGGACTGACAACGTGCGGGCGCGCGCGGGTCGCATTGCCGGCGCGCGGTCGCTGCCGATATAGTCCACACGGGCGGCGGTCCATTGCCCGGTGCAACGCGCCGGCGCCGTCCGCACCGCATCTTCGGAAGCTGTGCTTGCTGCTCACGCTGGGCCTGGTCGCGCTGGTCGGCCTGACCCTCTACATCTCGACGCTGACGCTCGTGCTGCGGTCGTATTCGCGCTCCGCGGTCGCCGACGAACTGGACGGTGGCCACGAAAGCGCGTGGCTCGCGTGGCTTGACCGTCACGAAAGCACGCTGCAATTAGTCGCCGGCTTCGTGCGGACGCTGTTGATCCTCGCGGTGCTGTTGGCGGGCTGCGCCTGGTACATGGTTCGCATTGAAGCGCGGATCGACCTGGCGCCGGCGGTAGTTCCGGTGCTGGCCGTCGTCGCGGGGCTCGCGGTCTTCGCGATCGGCGTGCCGCACGCGCTGGCGCGCTACGCGGGCGAGTCGATTCTCGCAGCCAGCCTGCCCGCGCTCGCGGGGCTCCGCTGGGTGCTGTGGCCGGTCGCGCAGGCGCTGCACGGCGTCGAGTTCGTGGTGCGGCGTCTGCTGGGTGTGACGGCGGACCAGGAGCCGGATCAGGTGGAGCGGATCGAGCAGGAGGTGCTCGACGCGGTGAGCGGCGGCGAGTTTCACGGCGCGGTCGACGAAGAGCAGAAGGAAATGATCCAGTCGATCTTCCGGCTCAATCAAACGACCGTGAGCGCGATCATGACGCCGCGGACGGACATTTACGGCGTGCGTGCGGACGCGTCGCTGGCGGAAGCGCGTGGGGTCGTGATTGACTCGGCCCACTCGCGGGTCCCGGTGTTCGAGGGGTCGATCGACCACGTGGTGGGTGTGCTGTATGCAAAGGATCTGCTGAAGCTGGAGCCGGGCGAGCCGTTCGACGCCCGGCGGATCATGCGGAATGCGCCGTACGTGCCGGCGACCAAGACGATCGACGCGTTGCTGAACGAGTTTCGGGCGGCGAAAGTGCAGATCGCAATCGTGCTGGATGAGTATGGAGGCACGGCGGGGCTGGTGACGATCGAGGACATTCTCGAGGAGCTGGTGGGCGAGATCGACGACGAGTATGACCAGCCGGCGGCGCCGACGCTGCGGCGCGTGGACGACGAGACGATCGAGGTGGACGCGCGGGTGCACGTCAGCGAGGTGAACGAGGAACTCGGCATCGCGCTGCCCGAAGACGCCGATTACGAGACCATCGGGGGGTATGTCTGCACGACGCTGGGGCGGATTCCGGCGGCGGGGGACGAGTTCACGCGCGCCAATGTGCGTTTCGAGGTGCTCGACGCCGAGCCGCGAAAAGTAAATCGCGTGCGGATTCGGTTTCTGCGCGAGGCGCAGCCGGCGAGCTGAGCGTCGCAGGGCGGTTCCGCGGCGGTCCATCAGCGCGTGGGCGCGACCAGCGTCGATGAGACCGTCGAGGGGTCGGTCTTCCAGACCGGGCCGGGCGCCAGCGACTGCTGCCGGCGACGGATCGTCTCCGCGAGCAGCGCCGGCCCGCCGCAAGTCAGCAGCGCCCCCGCGGCGATCAGTCCTTCAAGCACGGCCCGGTCGCTCACCTGAAGGGCGGCGTAGCCCGTCACCGCGAGTCCGATGGTCGCGACGAGAACGCAGAGCGCGGCCAGCACGCGTGGCGCGAGCCGGGCTGTGAGCGCGCTGCCCGCGGCGGCCAACAGCGCGGCGGCAGCGCACCAGCCCATGGCGCGGAGCGCGATCGCCGGCCGCGTGAGGCGCTGCTCAATCGTCCGCAGCAGCAGGGCTTCGATGGCGGCGGCGTGAACCTGGCAGCCATGCAGCGCACGGCCCTGGGCATCCACCATCTGGTCGATGTTGGGAAGGAGTTGTCCGACGAGCACGGCGCGTCCGGCGAACCAGCGGCGGAGCTGTTCGTCGTCGGCTTGCAGCACGGCTTCGTAGGGGATCATGCGTTCGCGCCAACGTTGCGGATCGCGGGCCGGGACGGACGCATTCACGAGTCGGTCGCTGGCGGAGTAGCCCTCGATGGGCGCGGGTTGGGCGCGGTCGAAGATCGGCAGCTCGTCGGTCTCGGTGTGCCAGCGAGCTTCGCCGGGGGCGGCGGAGCGCTTCTGGTAGCGAAGTTCGATGTGTTGCTCGCCGATCACGAGCTGCGGGTCGGCGTGGGGGAACTGGAACGCCGCCAGGGTGGCGAGCGCGAGGCTCGGGACCGGCGGGCCGAAGCCGCGGACCAGCGCGAGGGGCACGACGTAGCTGTCGCGGCGCGAGTTGGGATTTGCGGCGATCAGCAGTCCGGCGCCCCGGACGGCGGCGCGGATGGCCGGCGCGACGCGCGGCTCGTTGTTCACGTCAAAGTCGCGACTGCCGACGATCACCGGAGCCTGTAGCGCGCGCGTGCCGGCAACGAATGCGGGATCGAACGCGGCGTGCTCATCCGGGAAATAGTAATCCCACGCGACGACGCGTGGCTGGCCGCGCGCGAGGCGCTCCATGAATCGGCCGTGCAGGAGGCGCCAGCTCTTGGTATTGGCGGCGTCGAGTCCGGGGAGGTCGGGACCGATGCGGCCCGCGCGGATCGCGTCGCGCGTGTCGCCGGTAAAGCCGACCAGCACCACCGGCTCCCCGCGCGAGTGGGCCGCGGGCGTGTGGTCGATCTTCAGGGCCCAGATGAACTGCGCCATCGCGAGCGCGACGCCCGCGACGAGCACGCCGCGCACCGCGAACGGGTGTTGGTGTAGCGCGTACGCGGCGCCGCGCGCGAAGCGATACCCGAACGGCGCATGTTCGCGGGCGGCGACGGGGCCGGATGCGAGATAGCTGTCGAGGTCGGCGATGAGCGCGGCGCAGTCGGCGTAGCGGCGCGCGGGATCGGTGGCAACGCAGCGGGTAATGACCGCGGCCAGGTCGGCGGAGCGGTCGACGCCGCGGTCGCGAAAGACGAGTGCGAGGCGGTCGGTGTGGCTGGCGAACCGCGCGGGGTCGCCGGTGATGCAGTGAAACAGCAAGGCTCCGAGCGCATAGACATCCGCCCGTGCGTCGACCGCAAGCCCCGCGGCCTGCTCGGGCGCGATGTAACCGAACGTGCCGATCATGCCCTCGCCGGGCCGGGCGTCGTGCGCATCGGCGGGTTCGTCCGGCAACCCGAGACGCTTGGCGATGCCAAAGTCCACGATGCACGGGTGACCGTCGGCGTCGACGAGGATGTTCTGCGGCTTGAGATCGCGGTGCACCACGCCGCAGGAATGGGCGTAACCCACCGCCGCGGCGACATCGCGCAGCACGCGCAGCCGCGTCACGAGCGGCGATTGGTGGATCGTGAAGTAATCGTCGAGCTGGCGGCCCTCGACGAATTCCATGGTGTAGTACGGCGGCGATCCGCCGAGATTCGCCGAGTAGAGGGTCGCGATATTGGGGTGGCGAAGCTGCGCGATCAGGCGCACTTCGTTCTCGAAATACGCGGTTCGGAGCGGCGTGGTTCCGAAGTGGACCTTGAGGGCCTCGACGCGCTGGGCCTGATGGTTGATCGCCTTGTACACGACACCGAAGCCGCCTTTGCCGACCTGTTCGAGCACGGTGTAATTGCGGACTTGCGGGAACCAGGCGCTGGTGAGGCGGCGAAAGACGGTTCGGCAGCTCTCGCAGCGTTCGAGGTGTCGGTGGAGCGCGGCGCGCTGTGCGGGGTCGTGGCGGTCGTGGGCGAGGGCTTCGACCGACTCGCGCACGGCGCAGGCTGGAGCGGGCTTGGCGGGCATCGCGATCCTTGCGATGACGCCGGTCCGGTGCGGACCGGTGAACGACCGGACGGGCATTATATCGTGATCGCGGGCGCGGATTTGCGATCGATGACCGTGACGGTACGCTGGCCGGCGATCCGCGCGGGGCGTGCCCGCACCCCGCTGGGCGCGCGAAGCGATCGCCGGTGGAGGCGCCGGCGTAACCCGTCGTGCGTGACGAACACCTGAGAGAAGCATGAGCAAGCCACTCGCCCGCAAAACGTCCCAATCTCCGCCAGCCGCCCGTGCGCGCAGCGCTGCGCCGTCGCGAAGGACGAGCGCCGCCGCGGCTGCGGCGCCGGGCGCGGGGCCGACGGTGGAAATTCACGTGCCGCAGCGCTTCTGTGAAGATGCGGAGTTGGCGCTGGAACGCGAGTGGATCGCGACGAACGGCCTGGGCGGGTTCGCGTCGGGGACAGTCGCCGGCGCGCTGACCCGCCGCTACCACGCGCTATTGCTCGCGGCGCTGCATCCGCCGCTCGGGCGCACGATCCTGGTCGCCAAATTCGACGAGACGGCAACGGCGGGGGGCGAGAAGCTGGGGCTCTATTCCAACGTCTGGAGCACGGGTCTCGAACACCCGCCGGGCTGTCGCTGGCTGCGCCGTTTCGACGTGCTCGATGGTGTACCGACGTGGTGCTACGAATTCGGCGCGGGTCGACTGCACAAGCGCGTCTGGATGGAGCACGGCGAGAACACGACCTATGTGCAGTATGCGTGGAGCGGTCCTGGGCCGACCGAGATCGCGGGACGGCTGCTCGTGAACGACCGCGACTATCACAGCCTTACGCCCGGCGATCAGCGCCAAATGACCGTCGAGGCGCAGGACGCGGGACTGCGCATCCGCTCCGGCGGCGGCGCGGCCGCTGCGATCGACGCGCGCCTGCTTGCGGCACCCGCGGCCAAGGCGGCGTGGACGCCGACGCACGACTGGTATCGGGGCTTCCGGCTCGACTTCGAGCGCTCGGTGGGCTACGAGCACGTTGACGATCACCTGTGCGCCGGGGTCGCGCACTTTACGCTGCTTCCCGGCGACGCGGTCGCGCTGCGACTGTCCGCGGTGACCACACCGGCGGAGAGCGATGCGGCAAGCGCGGCGGCCAGCGACGCCGGCGGGCGCGCGGCGCTGGCGCGCGAGATCGCGCGGTCGCGCGCGCTGATCGCAACGGCGCGGCGCGCGTTGCCCGCGATCGACGACACGCCCGTCGCGGTGCGGCAGCTCGTGCTCGCGGCGGACCAGTTCGTCGTGGCGCGCCCGACTGCGGACAATCCGACCGGCCATACGATCATCGCGGGCTATCCGTGGTTCACCGACTGGGGCCGCGATACGATGATCTCGCTGCCGGGGCTGACGCTCAGCACCGGCCGCTATGAGCTGGCGCGCGAGGTGCTGCGCACGTGGGCGCGGCATGTCGATCAGGGGATGATTCCCAACCGCTTTCCCGACGCCGGCGATCAACCCGAATACAACACCGCGGATGCGACGCTCTGGTATATCCAGGCGATCGACGCGTATTGGCGCGCCACAGGCGACCGCGAGACGCTGCGCGAGCTCTTCCCCGTGCTGCGCGAAATCGTCGCGTGGCACGTCCGCGGCACGCGCTACGGCATCCGCGTCGACGACGACGGGCTCATCCACGCCGGCGTCGAGGGTGTGCAGCTCACGTGGATGGACGCGAAAGTCCACGGCCGCGTCATCACGCCGCGCGTGGGCAAGCCGGTCGAGATCAACGCCTTGTGGCACGCCGGGCTGCGCTGCCTGGAGTCGTTTGCGCGTGAACTGGGCGAGCCGGCGGCGGGCGCGGATTTCGCGCTGCTCGCCGATCGGGCGCGGGCGTCGTTCGAGCGCTTCTGGAACGCCGAGCGCGATTGCTTGTACGACGTGCTCGACGGCCCCGGCGGCACCGACGCGCGGGTTCAGGCGAACCAGATTTTCGCCGTCTCGCTGGATCATTCGCCGCTGACGCGAGCGCAGCAGAAGGCGGTCGTGGACACCGTCGAGCGCGAATTACTGACGTGGTTCGGGTTGCGGACGCTCGCGACCCACGAACCGCTCTATCACGGACGCTACCAAGGCGACATCGTGGCACGCGACGAGGCGTATCACCAGGGAACCGCGTGGGGTTGGCTGCTCGGTCCGTTTGTGATCGCTCACCACCGGGTCTATCGCGACCCGGCGGCCGCGCGACGGTATCTCGAACCGCTGTTCGGTCAGCTCTGGACGCACGCGATCGGTACGCTGGCGGAGATCTTCGACGGCGACCCGCCGCATCAGCCGCGCGGCTGCTATGCGCAGGCGTGGACCGTCGCGGAGACGCTGCGGGCGTGGCAACGGACGCAGGGCACCGCCGGGTAGCGTGGCGGCGATCTGACACGGGTCGGTTCGCGGCGCGCGGGAGTGACGATGAGATGCGCTCGTCGCGCTGCGGCTGCTACGCTTGCCGCGCGGGTTGGCGGGCGAGCGTCGAAAACGTCGGCGCTCGCACATTTCGTCCACGAGGCGGCGGGTTTTCGACGGTGACGCACGAATCATGCCGCAGCTCATGGCCGGGGACTCACTTGCGGCGTGCGTTCGCGACGTCGCGGGGCGGGTCACTTATGCGGCCGCGGCGGCGCCAAATCCCGGGCGCGCCTGGTCCACGACAGTGACGGACGCCTGAGCGCGGTGTCGGCGAGGTGGACGCCCGCGGGGCGATCGCGTGCCGCCAGTCGCGGCGTCGCGCGGATGCGCCTGGGGAATGACGCCGGCTCTGCGTCGTTGGTCGAGGGTGTAGGCGGTGGTTCGAGGCCGCGCGGGGCGCGAATCCGCACGGACGGCAGGGTTCGCCCAGACTTTGGTGGGCTTCCGTTCGGTGTGCAGCGCGACGACGAATCGCGGGCAGTGGGTCTGTTTCGTGAAAAAGTGAATTCGAAAGGGTGGTACGGGCGTCTCGCCCGTGTCGGCCGCGTGAACGCGCGAGGCGCGTCCCACCCAAAGGAACATGAACGGGCGGGGCGCCCGTGCCACCCAGACTAAAATGGTCGAGACGACCGTACCACGCGGACTAACACGAACGGGCGAGACGCGCGTACCACGCAGACTAACGCGAACGGGCGAGACGCGCGTACCACCCGAAAGAACACCAAACCGCGAGGCGCCCGTGCCCCCCGGATCAAACTGGCCCACTTCCGAATCGTGCGACGGTGTAGCGGAAAACGCGGGAATCACCGAGAATGCGGCCTGGCTTGCCACCGTAGCTCAATTGGCAGAGCAGCGGTTTTGTAAACCGCAGGTTGCGGGTTCGAGTCCCGCCGGTGGCTTTCTCACCTGATGCCGCACCGCCTCGCGCGGCGACGCCTTTCTCCGCGTGACTCAAAGACTTGCGCGCCGCGCTCGGCACCGCCGCGGCGCTCGCGGCAATGCGCCTGGCCGAACCCGCCAGTGTCGTTTCGCGCTCCGATTGCCTGCGCTTTTGCAGCGCGCTTCCGGCGTCCGAATCGGCCGTCTCGGCATCGCTGGCGGCGGGCTTCTGGTCCGCGTCTTCCGCCCGACCGTGGTCAGTGCCCGTGGCCCGCATCGCGATCCGTTGCGGCTCCTCCGCTGGCGGGGTCGGGGCGAGGTTTGGCGACGCCCCCAGCGCGCCAGTCAGGTCGTGGTAGCGCAGACCAGCGACGAGTTCACGCCGCCGGGGACGCTCGTGCATGGCTACAATGACCGCAATGAATTGACGGGAACGACGCTGGCGAGCAGCGACTGGCGGAGCTACGACTACGACGCGATCGGCAACCGGCTGGAAGCCGTCGCGTACGACTCGCCGACGCTCACGGCCGAGTACAATAGCAACGTGCTGAATCAGTACGAGAACGTGCTGATCTCCGGCGGCGCGCAGCCGATCCCGCAGGGATTGGTCTACGACGCCGACGGCAACATGACCGAGATGTTCGCGGTGGGCGACGCGAATTGCAGCGGGACGGTGAACAACTTCGACATCGACGCGTTCGTGGCGGCGGTAGTCTATGCCGAGGAGGAGACCGCGCCGGAGGATTACACCGAAGCGGGGGGTGATCAGGAGTGCTGGGACCGCCGGCATGAATGGGGCGACTTCACGGGCGACAGCGAGATCAACAACTTCGACGTCGATCCGTTCGTGGCCGTGCTGAGCGGCGGCGGGGCAAGCGGGGCGCTGGTGCTGCGTTTCGAATGGGACGCCGAGAACCGGCTGGCGAAGATCGACTATCCCGACGCGTGCGGCAGCGGCGCGCCGAACGGGTTCAAGCGGCTGACATTTGCGTATGACTATATGAACCGGCGAATCGAAAAGAAAGTCGAGACCTGCAACACCGGCACGCCGGCGTACACGACGACGAGCCAGCGGCGGTTCGTGTATGATGAATGGAATCTATTGCTCGAACTCGACGCGTTGAACAGTAATGCCGTCGTGCGGAAGTATACGTGGGGACTGGACCTGAGCGGACTGAACGGTTTTGGCGCAAGTGCCGGATCGAGTAGCACCGGCTTCCAGCCGGTGGGCTGGGGTGGCACAGGCGTCCCGCCCCTCAGTGGTTTGCACTCTGCCGGCGGCATCGGCGGCTTGCTGGCGGTGGACGTCCAGTCGGCCGACCCGGACACCGCCGAGTCCGGCGGCTTCTGGTTCACCTACGACGCCAACGGCAACGTCATGCAGCTCCTCGCCGGCGACAGCGGCTACGGCGGCGCAACGGCCGACGAGTGGCACGACGATCGTCTCGTCGGGCGCTATGAATACGATCCCTATGGCAACGTGGCCAACACGCTCAGCGCGTTTGCGCTGACGAATCCGATGCGCTTCAGTACGAAATATTGGGATATCGAAAGCGGGTTCGGGGATTGGGGAGAACGGTACTATGATCCGCGGTTGGGAAGGTGGATGAACCATGACCCGATGGGC
>JBFXAM010000079.1:0-20413 GCA_050184295.1 Phycisphaerae bacterium
CGCGCCGGCGAGGCTGCCGGCGTGCACACCGACGCGCTCGACGAGCTGATTCGTTTTCAGGAGCGGCGCGCGGCGCTGCGCCGCGAACTCGTGCAGGCGCTGACCTATCCCGCAATCGGCGCGCTCGTCCTCATCGGCGCGTGCATTCTGATGCTCACGGTCGTCGTACCGCAGTTCCAGGCGCTCTTCGCCAGCGCCGGCGCAGACCTCCCGGTCGCGACGCGCGTGCTGCTCGCGGTCAGCGACTTCGTCACCCATCGCGGCGGTGTGCTCGCCGGCGCCGTCGGAACGGCGGCGATCGCGCTGCGGCTCCTGTGGGCGCGGCCCGGGTTTCAACTGGCCCTCGGGCTGGCGGCGTCGCGGCTGCCGCTCATCGGGCGCGTGTATTACTACGCCGGCGTCGTGCAGTTCTGTCGCATGTACGCGCTCCTGGAGCGCGCCGGGCTGCCCATCCTCGACACGCTGCGCGTCGTGGAGCAGATGCTGCCGCCGGGGCCGCTGCGGCGGCTCGCGGGCGAGATGCAGAAGCAGATCGCGAGCGGCAGTTCGATCACTGCGACCATCGAAAAGCGTGACGTGCTGCCGGACGTGGTCGAGCACATGATCGCGGTCGGCGAGAGCGCGGGGCGCATGGATGAGATGCTTGCGGCCGCGGCGGCCCACTACGACGACGAGCTGCGCGTGCAGATCCGGCGCATGACGACGGCGCTCGAACCGCTCCTCACGCTCGTCGTGAGCGCACTGGTGCTCGGCGTGGCGCTGGCGATCTTTCAGCCGCTATGGCGGATGAACGCCGTGCTGCTGGAACATTGAGCGGCTGCGCGTGTGGCGCTGTCGAAAGCGGACGACCCGGCGCGGCGCCGTGAGACGGGACGCGGAAACCTGGGCTGAACGCGAGGACTCGCATGTATCTCGATCACTGGTCGCTGACGCTGCCGCCCTTCGAGCCCGCGCCGGACTCGCGCTTCCTGTTCCTGGCGCCGTCGGGCGAGCTGGCGCTGGCCGCCATGAGCTACGTCGTCGGCAACGGCGGCGGCGAACCCGTGCTGCTCTGCGGCGAAGCGGGCTGCGGCAAGACCCTGCTCTTGCGGGCGCTGCGCCGGCAGTTGCCCGCCGAGCACTGCCGCGTGGCTTTTGTGCCGGACATGGCGGCGGCGCAGACCAGCCTGCTGGAACGCGTCGCGTATCACTTGACGCGCGAGCGTCCGGCGGGCAACGGGGCGGCCATCGCCGCGATCACCGAGGCGCTCGGCGAGGCCGAGCGCGAGCGTCGCACGGTCGTCCTGATGCTCGACGACTGGCCGGCGGCGGCGCCGCAGACGAGCTACGACGAGCTCCGCTGGCTGCTCGATTGCGACATCTCCGACACGCGGCCGTGCGTGCTCATGAGCAGCGAGGATTCGCACGTCGTCAAGGAATGGCCGCGCTGGATGCGGCAACGCCTGTTCACGGTCGCCGCCGTGGAGCCGCTCACCGAAGACCAGGTGCCGCGCTATCTGGCGCATCGGTTGCGCATCGCGGGCGGGCCGGCCGAGCTGTTCACGCCCGATGCCGCCCGGCGGATCGCCGCGTGGTCTGGCGGTGTGCCGCGGCTCATCAACCGCGTCGCGCATCTGGCCCTGCACGTTGCGTATCTCGATCTGGCGCGCCGGATAGAGACGGGCTCCGTCGAGCGCGCCATCGCGCGCGTCGCGGCGCGTGAGCCGCGCGCGGCCGGTGCGGCGGCAACCCTGGGAGCCGAGGCGTGATCCGCCGGGGACTGACGCTCGTTGAGATGGTGCTCGTGTTGAGCCTGACGGGTGTGCTCGCCGCGGTCAGCGTCGGCGGGTTTGTCGGGTTCACGGACTGGCGCGCCGCGACGGGGCTGAAGCGGCTCGCAGACGACATCCGCTTTGCCCGCCAGGCGGCGATCATCGCCGGCGTACGGACGGCGTGGGTCTTCGACGCCGCGCGCCAGTCGTACGAGCTGCGCCGCGAGCCGGATGTCGCGAGCGGCGCGTTCGGCGGTGCTGTGCTGCCACACGCGCTTACCGGCGGCGATTGGCGCGTGGCGCTCGCCGAGATCGGCGCGGGGCCGATCGTGCGCGTCCAGGGCACGACCGCGA
Source organism: Phycisphaerae bacterium (assembly GCA_050184295.1). Classification (GTDB taxonomy): domain Bacteria; phylum Planctomycetota; class Phycisphaerae; order UBA1845; family Fen-1342; genus JBFXAM01. Next base: position 2,106 of record JBFXAM010000079.1, read on the forward strand.
ACACGGTTGTTTTCGGGTCGGACGGGCTGCCGCGGAACGTCGCCGGTCAGCGCGTCGGCAACAACGTCGTGATTCGGCTGATCGCGGGGGGGCGCGTCGTAATCGAGCGTCGCACCGGCGTCGTGCGTATGGAGCCCGGCGGATGAGCCGTCGTCGCGGATTGTCGCTGATCGAGGTCGTGCTGGCGCTGGTCATCCTGGCGCTGGCGCTGCCGCCGTTCGCGCTCCAGGTCCGCGCGGGCGCCGAAGCGTACGTTGCGGCGCGAACGCAGCAGATACTCGCCGCGCTGGCGAGCGAGCGCGTCACGGAAGTGTTCGCAGATCACGCGCTGGCAACGCGTGGCCACGGCTACGTGACGTCGGCGGCGTATCCGCGCGAGACCGACGCCGGTGGGCGGACCGGCTACGTGCGCGACACGACCGTCGTGGAGGTCGATCCCGCCGACTTCGCGACGCCGCGCGCCGGCACGGGCGTGAAGCGCTTTCGCGTGTGGGTGCGGGCGCCCGACGGGCGCGAAATGGTGGTGCAGTCGTTCGTCGTGAACGCAACGGGGGCAGCGCCGTAGGACCGACGCGCCGCGTATCGCAGGAGTGTGCACGTGTCGCTCAACCTGGTGGAAATGGTGGTTGCGATCGTGCTGGCCGCGCTGGTGTTCAGCGTCGCGCTGGCGCCGACGTATCAGGTGCTCGCGACCGGCGAGCGGGTCGAGACGCTGGTCCGCGAGCTTGACGCGCACGCGACGGTGGCGACCTTGATCGAGCGCCGCTTGCAGCGCGTGTGGCGCGCCGCGGCGCCGCCGCCGGACTCGGGCACCCTTGATGTCGCGCGGGAGCGCGAGGTGCGCGTCGGGGCGTGGCGCCTGCGCGCTCAAGGCGATCGGCTACAACAGTCCATACGGGGTGGTGGTGGCTTCCAGACGCTGCTCCGTCCGGTCGCGTCCGTGCAGTTCGCCTACCAGACCGAGGACGGCGCGTGGGTCGAGCGGCTGAACCACGCCGCCGCACGCGACCGCGTGCACGCCGTGCGAATCCGCTGGACGGATCCGGCCGCACAGCGTTCCTACCAGGCGCTGGCCGGGCTCGCGGACCGCCAGTTCGCGGGCGCCGCGGTCGAGCTGCCGGCGCCGCCGGATGCGTCCGGCTACCGGCGCGAGGACTGCACGCGGGTGGTGGCGCTGGAGGTCGGCGTGTGGCCATGACGCGTGCGCGGCGGCGCCCCGCGCGGGGCGCCGCACTCATCTCCGCGGTTGTCATCTTGCTGATCGTCGCGCTCTTTACGGCGACGACCTTGGCGCTGCGTTCGAATCAGGCATCGACGCAGACGCTGCGCGTGCAGCGTGTTCAGGCCGAGGCAGCCGCCCAAGGCGCGCTTCAGCTCGCGGCGTGGCACGTACAGAACCACGCGGAGCTGCGCACCGCGCTCAGCGCCGCGACGGCCCACGACGACGTGAGCCCCGCGGCGCCGCCGCTCTATCGCTTCACCGGCGCGCTCGGCGGGTCCACGTTCGAGGCAGCGGTCTGGCCGACCGCGGGCGCGGTGCGCATCCAGTCGATCGGCCGCTGCGGCCCGGTGCGGGCCGAGCGCTGGTCGCAGATTCTGACCCGTGGCGGCTGAGAACGCGGGCGCTATCCGGGTGGGAGTCGCGCGATCCTCACACCTGACGTTCGCCAAGCCGATGACACCGTAGGCGCGGGTCGCGCGAGCGCATCGGCCGCGCCGACCGGTAAATCATGATGACACGCAAGGGACACGACGACCGGTGGATCGGCATCGTCGCGGACGCCGGCGGCGCGTCGGTGTTTGTCGCGCGCGGCAGATCGGCGCCGGCGCTGCTGGCGCGGCGGTGGATCGCGTTTGACCTGGACACGCCGGACGATGCGTTGGCGGTGGGCCTGCGCGCGTTCGCGCGGGAACACGGCGCGGCACGGCTGCCGGCGTATGCCGCGTTCGCGGGCTCGGGCACGCTCGCGCAGCGCCTGACGCTGCCGATGATGCGGACGGCGCTGCTGCGGGCGGCGGTGAACACGCGTTTCGCGCAGTACTCGGGCGGGCGCGCTTTCTACACCGATGTGCAAATCCTGCGGCGCGAAGGCGCGGAGCGCCGCGTTCACGCGCTGGCGGCGGGTGTCGAGCAGCGGCTGGCGCACTGTGTGCGGCGCGCCGCGCGGCGCGCCGGGCTGCGGCTGCGCGCCATGACAGCGCTGGCGGCGCTGTTCCCGGCGCCGCGCGCGGAATCGGTGGTCGCGCAGATCATCATCGAGGAGCGGGCGGCAACCGTGCAGCTCTTCGAGAACGGCGAGCGGACCGCGGTGCGCGACGTGCTCATCGGGCGGCGCGACTTTGTCGCCGCCTACTCCCGCCCGATCCTGACGGACCGCGGGCCCATCACGCTCTCGACGGCGCAGGCGGAAGCACTACTCGTCGACGTTGGCGTGCCGGTCGGGCGCGCCGCTGAGCTGCGACCGGGCATTGTCGCGTCGCAGGTCTGGCCGCTCCTGAGTCCCGTGCTCCAGCGCCTTCAGCACGAACTCGCACACACGCTGGAACACGCCGCCGGCGGCGCCGACGGCCCGGTGCGGCTCCGCGTGCGCGCTCTGCCGACGATCGCGGGCGTCGGCGAAGCGCTCGAAGCCGCACTCGAACGCGTCGTGGTCGATCCCCAAACGCCGCCGAGCGACAGTGACTATCTCGCCGATTTTGCCGGCCCGCTGTGGCGCGGCGCGGTCCCCGACCTGCGGCCGCCGGCGGAGCGCCTGGCCGAGCGTCTCGCGGGCCCGGCGGTGGCTGCCGCCGTCTGCGCGGGCGCCGTATTGCTGGCGAACTACGCAGAGCCGCAGCGCGCCGCGGCGCGGATGGCCGCGGACGCGCCCGCGCTGGCCGCGCTGCGCGCGCAGGCCGGTGTGGTGGAGCAATGGCGCGACGCGGCCCAGCGTGCCGACATGGAATTGCAGCGCCGCCTGCGCGCGGCCCGGCTGTTCCGCGATCTTCAGCCCCGCGCGCACCCGGTCGTGCCGTTGCTGCGCGGCGTGCTGGCGAGCACGCCCGCGGGGTGCATGCTGACCGACGTCAGCTTCAGCGACGCAAGCGCGGGCGCCGGCTTCGTCCTGCGCGGCAGCTATCAGGGGACTTCACCCGCGAGCGTGGTCGTCGACCGCTGGATGCGGCAACTGAACGCTGCGGGCGTCTGGGCCGACGCGGTCGTCGCGGCGATCGACGGCAGCGGCCAGCCTGGCCCGGCGACGTTTGAGATTCACCTTCGACTGCGGTGACCGAATGCGTGACTGGATGGAACCCCGGTGTGCACTCGTGATCGGGCTGCTGGCTGCGGCGCCGCTGGCGGTGCTCGTGCACACGGTCGGCTGGTGCCTCCCGGCACTGCACGCCGAGCAGTGCCACGCCCGCTGCCTGGCCGACGAGCAAGCGGAGATCGAAGCCGCCCTCGCGGATTGTCGCGCACTGCGCGCACGCGCCGCGGCGATACGCGGGCTCGCGGACCAGGCGTCCACGCGGCTACCGGAGTCGTGGTTGCCCGAACGCCGCCGCGACTTCGTATTCGACCAGTTGGCGGCGGCCGTCACGCTGCCCGGCGTACGTGTCCATGCGATCCAGGCGCGCCCGCCGACGGCATACCCCGGCGGATCGCGCGACCGCCTGCTGGCCGCCGAACGTATTTCGCTCGACTGCCGCGGCGAATATGGCCCGTTGACGCGGGCGCTGGACGGGCTGTCGGCGTTCGACCCGCCACTGCGGATCACGAGCGTTCACTGGTGGCCCAGAGACGACGCGCTGGCGCTGACGCTCGACGTGGAGGTCGCGTTCGTGCCGGACGACGAGCAGCGCATCGCGCTCGCCGACGCAGCCGGACTCGATGAGGCGGATGCCGATGAAGACTAACCTCCGCCCGCGAACGGTGCTGTCTGCGGCGGTCGTCGTGCTGGCGATCGTCGCCGCGGTGCGCTGGTCGGCTGGCGGGCGCGGGCTGACTCTGCCGCAGTTCGCCAACGCCGACGATCAGGTCGAACCGCGCGTCGCAACCGCGGAAGCGCCGGCAGCGCAGAAGCTGCGCTCGGAGGAACTTCCGGCGGCGTGGCGGACGCCGAGCTGGCCTGCGAATCCATTCCGGTCGAGCTCGGACGCCGTGTCGGCATTGACCGTCGAATCGCCGACGCCTGCCACGCCGGCGCTCGACAAGCCGCCCTTCGTATTGAAGGCTACCATGGTCGGGGCTGTACCGATGGCGCTTGTCGACGGGCGACCGGTCGGCCTCGCCGATATGGTCGGAGACGGCTGGGTCGTCGCCGCGATTGAGTCCGCATCGGTGACGCTGCGGAACGGGAGCCGCCGGCTGGTCCTTCGTCTCCCCGAGTGATGTGGTTTCTTCGATGCAATTCTTGATGAGAGCAAAGGGGGAGTCATGACCTTGCAGCACCGTCGCCACGCGTTCACGCTAGTCGAGCTTGTCATGGTCATTGTCATCATTGGATTGCTCGCCGCCGTCGTCACGCCGCAGTTCTCGAGCATGAAAACCGAGGCGCAGAACGCCGCGGAGCAAGGCGCCGTGTCCGCCATCCGCAGCGGCATCAACCTCGCCAACATGACCCGCCTCGCGCAGGGTCTCGACGGCTACCCGTCCACGCTTGACTCGGCCGCCAACGGCGTCGCGTCGGCGACCAACGTGCTATTCACGCAGGTCATCAAGGACGGCGTCAGTGATCCGAACTGGCAGAAGACCGGCAACCGCCGCTATCGCTTCAATCCCACACAGCGCGTCTACACCTATAACCAGAACGCCGGCACATTTACGTCGAATTCGCCGTAGCTTCGGCCGCGAATCGGCCGCGTTCGCCGCCGAGTATCGATGAGCAAGCTCGCCGCGTCGGCCCCGCGCGATTCACGCGTGGGGCCGACGCGGTTTTGTTTTTCCGCGCCGCGCGGCGGCTTTCGTTGTCCCCGCGCGGTCGTCTAGAATGGCGCGGGTTCGGCGCCGTCTCGTCCCCGGACGCGAGCGTCAGGAGGCTTGATTCATGCTGCGAATGGTGGCTCACATCGCGCTGGTTGGCCTGGTCATCGGAGCTGCGCAGGCCCAGCCGAGCGCGCCGGCGCGCCCCGACGTCATGCCGTATCGCGACGCCGCCGGTCGCATCATCGAAGCGGCGCTCGCCAGCGACGAGGCGTGGACGCAATTGGAGCAGCTCTGCGACGACATCGGACACCGCCTCAGCGGGTCCGCGGCGCTCGATCGCGCGATCGAGTGGGCGGCGTCCACGCTGCGCCGCGGCGGCGCTGAGAACGTCCGCGTCGACCCTGTGATGGTGCCCAAGTGGGTCCGCGGCCGCGAATCCGCGACGCTGCTGACGCCGCTGGAGCGCGAACTGCCGATGCTGGGGCTCGGCGGTTCGGTCGGCACGCCGCCGGAGGGCGTCACCGCCGAGGTCATCGTCGTGGGCGACGAGAACGAGTTGAACGCGTTGCCCGACGAGCGCGTCCGCGGCCGCATCGTGCTGTTCAACAAGGCGATGCCGCCGTACTCGGCGGAGCGCGGGACGAGCTATGGTCCGACCGTGAAGTATCGATCGCAGGGTGCGCGGCTTGCGGCGGCGCGCGGCGCGGTTGCGGCTCTGGTGCGCTCGGTGACGGCGCGCAGTTTGCAGAGTCCGCACACCGGGGGAATGAACTACGGCGACGCGAAGACGAAGGTTCCGACGGCCGCGATCACGGTGGAAGATGCGGAGTCGATGGCGCGCATGCAGGCGCGCGGGATCCCGGTGCGCGTGACGCTGCGGATGGAAGCGAAGGACGAGGGGCTTGTGCCGTCGGGGAATGTGATCGGGGAGCTGCGCGGACGCGAGGCGCCGGACGAGGTCGTGGTGATCGGCGGGCACATCGATTCGTGGGACGTGGGACAGGGGGCGCACGACGACGGCGCGGGTTGCGTCATCAGCATGGAGGCGATCCGATTGCTGCGCAAACTCGACCTGCGCCCGCGGCGGACGATTCGCGTTGTGCTCTGGACGAACGAAGAGAACGGCCTGGCGGGCGGCAAGGCGTATGCCGAGAAGTACAAGGACGACCTCGCGAAGCACGTCGCGGCGATCGAGTCGGATTCGGGCGCGTTTGCGCCGCGCGGGTTCAGCGTCTCGCACGTGGACGCGGCGCGCGAAAAGCGCGCCGTGCAGCAGCTCAGCGAGATTGTGAAGCTGCTCGAACCGCTCGGGGCCGCGAAAGCCGAGGGCGGCGGCGGCGGCGCGGACATCGGCCCGCTGAAGCCGTTCGGCGTGCCCGTGATGGGCCACGAAGTCGATAACTCGATCTACTTTGACTACCACCACACGCACGCCGACACGCTCGACAAGGTCGATCGCACAGACCTGAATCGCAACGTCGCGGCGATGGCGATCATGGCGTACGTGCTCGCGGACATGCCCGGGCGACTCGGGGACGAGTGAGCGCGATCCGCGCCCGAGGCGACGCGTTTCAGCACCCGCCGCGCCAAGCGGCGGGCCGGTCCGTCGCGGCTTGAGCGTTCGCACGGCGCGGGATATCGTGGTGGCGCAGATCCGAATCGCCGCTCGGCGTTCCCCCGGGGGACGCGGGGCCCGTCAGTCGGCCGCTTGCGCGGCGACGTGCGTCCGCGGCGAATGGCGAGGAGCAACGCGATGGCCCTGGCGGACGTGATTCGCAGCAGCACACAACAGATGGAGAAGTCGCTCGAGCACCTGCGGACCGAATTCCGCACGGTGCGCACCGGGCGGGCGTCGACCGGGCTGGTCGAACATCTGCGTGTCGACGTGTCCGCGTACGGGTCGAGCATGGGACTCAAGGAGCTCGCCAGCATCGCGGTCGCCGAGGGCAACGTCATCGTCATCAAGCCCTTCGACCCGTCGACGCTGAAGGACATTCAGAAGGCGGTCGAGAAAAGCGACATCAACATCAACCCGCAGAATGACGGCAAGGTGATCCGCCTGCCGGTGCCCGCGCTGTCGACCGATCGTCGCAAGCAACTGGCCGAACAGGTCAAGAAGCTCGCCGAGGCGCAAAAGGTGATCGTGCGCAATGTCCGGCGCGACGCCAACAAGCTCTTCGAGAGCGAAAAGAAGAACAAGACGATGACCGAGGACGACGCCAAGCGCGGCGAAGAGCAGGCGCAGAAGCTCACCGACGAGTACTGCACGAAGATCGACAAGCTCGTCGCGGAAAAGTCGAAAGAGATCATGGAGGGCTAGCCGCCGGGGCGCGACGCTGCCTGTCGCTGGCGGCCGCCGGTCGGTGACCTATGGCTCGACGTCCAAGCCGCCGCCGGTCGCGCGCGATCGCGGTCGGTCTGTTGATGATGGCGTTGTGGGAGCCGCACGCGGCGGGCCAGGCGGGCGGCGCGTCAACCGACCGCGCACCCCGTGACGACCGCCGTTTCGTCGGCCAGCTTCGACCGGTCGAGTTCGCCGCGGTGCGACTCGAAGATTCGTTCTGGGCGCCGCGCATCGAAACGGTTCGGCGAAATACGCTTCCGCACTGCCTCGAACAGTGCGAAGCGACCGGGCGATTGGCAAATTTCGACCGCGCCGCCGGCCGTGAGCGCGGCGCGCATCAGGGCTGGTTCTTCAACGATTCCGACGTGTACAAGGTGGTCGAGGGCGCGGCGAACCTGCTCGCGCTGCGGCGCGACGCCGACCTCGAGCAGCGCGTCGCGGCGCTGATCGACCGCATCGCGGCCGCCCAGCAGCCCGACGGCTACCTCAACACCTACTACACGCTCCATCCAGACGAGAAGCGCTGGAGCGACATCGGCGTCCGTCACGAGCTGTATTGCGCGGGACACCTGCTCGAGGCGGGCTTGGCGCTGCACGCCGCGACCGGCGACGAACGCCTGCTCGAGGTCGCGCGGCGCTTCGTCGCGCACATTCGCGCGACGTTTGGTCCCGGCCGGCGCGCCGATCCGCCGGGGCACGAGGAGATTGAGCTCGCGCTCCTTCGGCTGTGGCGGCTGACCGGGGACGACGCCAACCGCGACCTGGCGCGGTTCTTCGTCGATCAGCGCGGCCGCGCGGACGGGCGCAAGCTGTACGGCGAATACTCGCAGGACCACGCGCCGCTCGCACAGCAGCGCGAGATCGTCGGCCACGCCGTGCGGGCGCTGTATCTCTACTCCGCCGCCACCGAGCTGCTCGACGAATCCACCCGCGCGGAGGCCTGGTCCGCGCTCCAGGCGCTCTGGCACGACGCGGTCGAGACGAAGATGTATGTCACCGGCGGCATCGGCAACTCGTCGAGCAACGAGGGCTTCACCCACAGCTACGACCTGCCGAACGACACCGCGTATGCGGAGACCTGCGCCGCGATCGCGCTGGTGTTCTGGGCGCATCGGATGAACCTGCAAACCGCGGACGCCCGCTATTTCGACGTAGTCGAGCGGGCGTTGTTCAACGGCGTGCTGTCGGGCATCTCGCTCGACGGGCGGCAGTTCTTCTACACGAACCCGCTCGCGAGCCGCGGGCAGCACCGCCGCCAGGATTGGTACGCGTGTGCGTGCTGTCCGACCAATCTCGTGCGCATGCTGCCGACCGTGGGTGGCTACGCCTATGCGGTGGATCGCGAAGGCACGCTCTTCGTGAATCTCTATGTTCAGAGCAGCGCACGGATACCCCTGCGTCCATCGCCGTCCGGTGTGTCGTCGGGCGAGACCGGGCCGGCACTGCAAATCCGGCAACGCACGCGTTATCCGTGGGACGGCGCGGTCGAGCTCGACGTCGCCGGCGCTCCGGATCGCGAGTTCACGCTTGCGCTGCGCATCCCCGGATGGTGCCGATCCTATTCGCTTCGCGTCAACGGGGAGCGGCACCCCACGCGCCTGTCCGGTGGCTACGCCCGGATCACGCGGCGTTGGGCGGACGCCGACCGCGTCGCATTGGCGTGGGACATGCCGATCGAGCGCGTCGAATCCGATCCGCGCGTCGTCGCAAACCGCGGACGGGTCGCGCTGCAGCGCGGCCCGCTGGTCTATTGCATCGAGGGCGTCGACCAGCCCGACGCGGCGCCGCCACCGCGCCTCGCGACGCGTCCGGAGCATGACGCCGCTACGCGATCTGGGTTCACCCATGTTCGCCGGCTCGCGCTGCCGTGCGACACCGAGCTGCGCATCGACGAGGTGCGTGATCTGCCGGGCGGCATGACGACCATCCGGGGCGCTGGGCTCGTGCCGGTGGCAGACAACGCGCGCTGGTCGAGGGAGCGCCCGCTCTATCGCGTGGCGCCGGAGTCGCTTCGGCAGGAGTTCGTCGCGATTCCGTACTACACGTGGGCGAACCGCGCGCCGGCGGAAATGGTCGTCTGGATTCCCGAGTCGCCGGCGCTCGTCGATCCCGGCCCCGTCGCCGGCGTGACGGCCAGCGCGTCGCACTGCTTTTCGCGCGACACGGTCGACGCACTCTGCGACGGCGTCGAGCCGCAAAGCTCGCACGACGCGTCGATCCCGCGCTTCACGTGGTGGCCGCGGCGCGGTTCGCAAGAGTGGGTGCAGTACGACTTTCGCGCCCCGCGCACGATCAGCGCTGTCGCGGTGTACTGGTTCGACGACACCGGGCAGGGCGGCGGGTGCGCGCTGCCGGCGAGCCGTCGCGTGCAGGTGCGGGTCGACGGCGAATGGCGCGACGCGGATGCCGGTGTCGCTCCCAGCGTGCCGCGCGACGACTACGACAAACTGCGCTTCACGCCGGTGCGCACGGACGGCGTGCGCCTGGAGGTGCAACTTCAGCCAGGGCGTTCAGCGGGCATTCTGGAGTGGGCGGTTGAGTTCGGGTAGGCCGGCGGCAATGGGGAGCCGCGAGTGACGGATCGGACAGGCGCGACGCGCCAAGTCACGCCGTGACGGAGGAAGGTGCGGAGGTACCGCGCGATTCCGACCCTTGGGTGACGACGGAGCCAGGATGGAATTCATCGGCTGGATGTACGACGTCGCGCGGGAACAGTCGCCTTCGGAGGCGTTCCTGAACGACCTGTGCGAACGCTCGCTCGCCGCGGGCTACAACGCGCTGGGTCTCTATCTTGAGCATCGCTTCATCTATGCATCGGCTCCGTGGGCCGCGGGCGCCGGGGCGCTCGAACCCGACGTTGTGCCGCGTCTGGCGGCGCGATTCAAGCCGCGCGGGCTGCGGATCATCCCGTTTCTGAACACGCTGGGTCATCTCGAAGGTTTCATCCGCGCGGAGGGCGGGCAGTGGCTCGCCGAGGGGCCGGGCAGCAACTTCTGGTCGCGGCAGATCTGCGCGACGCGTCCGGAGTGCGGCGCGTTTGCGCGCGGGCTGGTGCGCGATGCGCTCGCCGCGTTCGACGACGAGTGGGTACACGTCGGCGGCGACGAGACCAAGGAGCTCGGCGACTGCCCGCGCTGTGCCGAGCGCGTCGCCGCCGTCGGCAAGGCCGGTTTGTACGCGGAGTATTATGGACCGCTCTGCCGCTGGGTGCTGGAGCAGGGCCGCCGGCCGTGCCTGTGGGGCGACATGCTCATCGAGCATCCCGAGGCGCTCGACGCGCTGCCGCGCGAAACCGTGATCTTCGACTGGCAATACTTCAACCGTCCGGCGGAGACGCTGCGCCGGTTTCGCGAGCGCGGCTTCGACGTCGTCGCGTGTCCAAGCGTGCAGTCGTACAACTCGGTGTGGTGCTTTCTCGACGCGACGCGGCAGAACATCGATGAGCACGCGGACGACGCGGCGGCGCTGGGGGCCCGCGGCGTGTGCGTGACGACGTGGGAAGCGAGCTTCTTCACGCAGTACCGCGCGCTTCTGCCGGTGATCTTCGCGGCGGGGCGGCGGCTCTCGCAGCGGAGCGACTGGAGCGCCGCTTTGCGCGCGGAGAGCGACGACGCGTTCTTCGCAGCCGCGGAGATTCTCGGCAACCGCATCCCCGCCGCCGCGCCGTTCATCGCGCCCGGAACGTGGCGGCAGCTGCGCGATCGGCTGATCATCCGACAGAACCCGTTTTATCTCTGGCAGGACTGGCGCAGCGAGGCGTGCGGCGCCGCCGGCGAGCGCGTCCTGGCGCTGTGCGCGGAGGTCCAGCGACTGGTTCCGGCGGGTCACGTGCTCGGCGTCGCCAACACGCTGTATCGCGTCGCGGTGGAGTGGGTGCGCTGCGTCGAGCAGGCGTACGACGAATACCGAAACCGGCGGCTCGACGCGTCGGCGGCGACGCTGCGGCGTGGCGTTGATCTGTTCGAGCGGCTGCGCAGCGGGTTGACCGAAGCGGCGGAAACGGGCGGGTCGCGCGCCGACCCCGACCGGCTGAATGGATTGATCTCGCACGTGCGCGCGGTGGCCGATCGCGTTGCGGCGTTGCGGGTTGAGCGGGGCTTGGCGGCGCGCGAGACGCCGGCGGCCGACCGGCGAGCGCCCGTGTATCTACCGGCATTTGAGACCATTTCGCACATCGGCTACATCCGCGACGACCAGGCGGCGTGGCGGACCGGCGCGTTTCGCTAGCGTAATGCCTCATCAGAACCGCGACGGACTGAAGCCGCGACAATCATGTCGCGCGGCGGCTCCGCGCGGTCGGAAGGCCGCGGCTCGGTCCGTGGGATGATCGCTTTTCTGTTTTTTTCGAGGCACCACAAAAGGCGCCGCGCTTGGGTTTGTGCACGCAAGTTCGCCTCGGCGGGGTCAGAATCTCATCGGGCGGATTGGACATTCGCGATCGGCGGGTAGAATCCGATTAACCGGACGGGCGCGTCCGTCCGTTGTCCGCCCGCGCCGCATGACGTCGTGCTGGCGCCCGGACCAGCGAGCGCGGACCGCGCCGCCATGCTGATGCGACTCACGACGGCCCGGGGAGAGGTCGGTCGGCGCGCCGGGATCGACCGCGTTGGATCGGCGCGTGCGCCCGGCACGGTGGGGCCGGCGGGCACGCGCCGCGGTGCGCGAGCGGCTGGCGGACCCGCCGATCCACGCGCGTCGCAAGAAGGGGCTGCAACTGACCACGCGAATCGCAACTCGCCGCGGAAGACCACCACGACCCGAACTCGCCGCCTCGCGCCGCGAGCAGATTCTCGTGCAGGCGACCCGCGAATTCGCGCGGCGGGGCTATCACGCAACCGATGTCCAGGAACTCGCGGACGAGCTGGAGCTCGGCAAAGGCACCGTCTATCGCTATTTCCCCTCAAAGGGAGCGCTTTTCCTCGCCGCCGTCGATCGCGTAATGCTGCTGCTGCGCGAACGGATCGACGCGGTCCGCGCCCGCGCGGCCGATCCGCTCGATCAGATTGCCGAGGCGATGACGGTCTACCTGGCGTTCTTCGATGCCCATCCGGAGTTCGTCGAACTGCTGATCCAGGAGCGCGCCGTGTTTCGCGATCGCAAGAAACCGACGTACTTCGAGCATCGCGAGCGCAACTCCGGCCGCTGGCAGGCACTCTACCGCGAACTGATGGACGCCGGCCGCGTCCGGCCCATGCCGCCGGCGACGATCTCCGCGGTTCTGAGCAGCGCGCTGTACGGCACGATGTTCACCAACTTCTTCGCGGGTCGCAGCAAATCGCTCGAAGACCAGGCCGCCGACCTGCTCGACGTTGTCTTCCACGGAATTCTCACCGAGCCGGAGCGCGCGCGCCGCCGCGCCGGACGCCCGACGCGGGTGAACCCATGAACGAGACGCGGGACGCACGCGGCAGAGCTGCGCTGTTGGCGCGCCGCGCGGCGTGGATCAACGCCGCGCTGCTGGTTGGCACGGCGACGCTCATGGGCTGCGATCGCGGCGCGGACGCACGGGGAGCCGCCGCGGCTCGTCCAGCGCCGCCGGCGCCGGTGCGCGTCGCACGGGTTGAACGAACCGACTTTCCCGTGACGGTGTCGGCGATCGGATGGGTGGAGGCGCTCGCGACCGTGGTCGTCAAGCCGCAGGTGGACGGACAACTCCGAGACGTGCACTTTGCGGAGGGCGAAGAACTGACGGAGGGCCAGTTGCTCTTTTCGATCGACCCGCGCCCGTTCGAGACCGCGTTGCAGCTGGCCGAAGCGATGCGCGAGCGCGACGACGCGATTGCCGCGAACGCGGAGCGCGAGGCGCAGCGTGTGGAGGGGCTCTTCGAGCGCGGGCAGGCGTCCGACCGCGAGCGGAGCGAGAGTCGCTACGACGCCGACGCGAAGCACGCGCAGGTGCGGGCTGACGAAGCCGACATCGCGCGGGCGCGGCTGAATCTTGAGTACTGCTCGATCCGCGCGCCGCTGGCGGGTCGCGCGGGCAGCTACCTCGTCGATCGTGGGAACGTGGTGAAAGCGAACGAGACGGAGCTCGTGACGATCAACCAGCACGCGCCGATCCACGTGACGTTCTCGCTGCCCGAGCAGTATCTCGGCCTCATCCGGGAGTCGATGCAGGCGGGTCCGGTGGCCGTCGCGGCGGTGGTAGACGACTCCGCCGAACCGGAAAGCGGGGTGCTCGCGTTCGTCGATAATGCGGTCGACCGCGCGACGGGCATGGTGCGGCTGAAGGCGACGTTTGCCAACCCGCAGCGTCGGCTCTGGCCCGGGCGTTTTGTGCAGGTGAGCCTCGCGGCGCGTGTGATTCGAGACGCCGCGGTAGTGCCCGCGGCCGCCGTTCAGACCGGTCAGCAAGGGCAATACGTCTATCGGGTGTTGCCGGACGAGACGGTCGCGCTGACGGCGGTGCGGGCGGGCGTCACGATTGGCGGGTGCACGGTGATCGAGGAGGGGCTGACCGGCGACGAGGCGGTCGTGACGGACGGGCACCTGCGTCTGACGCCCGGCGCGAAGGTGCGAACAAACGACGCGCCTGCGCTGCCTGCGGCGACTGACGACGCGGCCGCGCCCACAACCGACGAGCCCGCGGCGCCGCACGCACCGGCGGCGGGCGTGGGGCGCGACGCCGCAGGGGGCGGCACATGAACTTTGTCGCGCTGTTCATTCATCGCCCGGTGATGACGAGTCTGGTGATGGCGGCGATCGCCATTTTTGGCGCGATGTCCTATCGCGCGCTGCCGGTCAGCGACCTGCCGAACGTGGATTTTCCGACGATCCAGGTGAGCGCGAGCCTGCCGGGCGCGAGTCCGTCCACGATGGCGTCGTCGGTCGCGACGCCGCTGGAGCGCGAGTTTTCGACGATCGCCGGCGTGGACTCGATGACGTCGACGAACTTCCTCGGCGTAACGCAGATCACCGTGCAGTTCGCGTTGGCGCGCGACATCGACGCGGCGGCCCAGGATGTGCAGGCGGCGATCGCGCGGGCGCAGTCGCGCCTGCCGCGCGACATGCCGGCGCTGCCTTCGTATCGCAAGGTGAATCCGGCGGACCAGCCGGTGATGTACGTCGCGCTGACTTCGAGCACGCTGCCGCTGCATCAGATGAACGAATACGCGGACACGATGATCGCGCAGCGTCTCAGCACACTCGAAGGTGTGGCGCAGGTCGTCGTCACCGGCGCGCAGAAGTACGCCGTCCGCGTGCAGGTGAACCCCGACCTGCTGGCCGCGCGCGGCATCGGGATCGACGAGGTCGCGGCAGCGATCTCGCAGGCGAATTCGAACCTGCCGCTCGGCGTGCTCGACGGCGCGCAGCAGGCGTTCACGGTCGAGAGCACCGCGCAATTGATGGACGCCGCCGGCTATCGCGAGACGATCGTGGCGTATCGCAACGGCAATCCGGTGCGCCTGCACCAGCTCGGGCGGGTGTTCGACAGCGTCGAGAATGACAAGGTTGCCGCGTGGTACAAGGACGAGCGCTCGATCGGCTTGCAGATTCAGAAGCAGCCGGGCTCGAACACGGTGGCGGTGGTCGACCGCGTTCGCGCACTGCTGCCGCAGTTCGAGGCCCAGCTTCCCGCGTCGCTGAAGATCACGGTGATGTTCGACCGCTCGGAGTCGATCCGCGAGTCCGTGCACGACGTGCAGTTCACGCTCATGCTCACGCTCACGCTGGTCGTGCTGGTGATCTTCCTGTTTCTGCGCAACCTGTCGGCGACCGTGATTCCCGCGCTGGCGATCCCGATGTCGCTGGTCGGCACGTTCGCGGTGATGAAGCTGCTCGGCTACAGCCTCGACAACCTCTCGCTCATGGCGCTCACGCTTTCGGTCGGCTTCGTCGTCGACGACGCCATCGTCGTACTCGAGAACATCGTCCGGCACATGGAGCGCGGCAAAGCGGCGCTGGTCGCGGCCCTCGACGGCTCCCGTGAGATCGTCTTCACCGTCGTGTCGATGACGATCTCGCTCGCCGCTGTCTTCATCCCCTTCGTCTTCATGGGCGGCATCCTCGGGCGCCTGTTGACCGAGTTCGCGGTCACGATCGGCGCCGCGATTCTCATCTCCGGCTTCGTATCGCTCACGCTCACGCCGATGATGTGCAGTCGCTTCATCCGCGCACACGCGGGGCGGCACGGCGTCGCGTATCGGGCGATCGAAGCCGCGTTCGGCGGGCTGCTCGCGCTTTATCGCGTCACGCTCCGCGGCACGCTGCGCCGCCCGGCGGTGACGATGCTCGCGATGGTCGGCATGCTCGCCGCGACGGTCGTTCTCTTCCAGCGCATTCCCAAGGGCTTCCTCCCCTTTGAGGACAACGGCCGCATCCTGGCGCAGACCGAGGCGATCGAAGGCGTTTCGTTCGAGTCGATGCTCGCCAAGCAGCGCGCCCTCGCCGAGATCATCCGCACCGACCCGCGCGTCGCGTCGTTCATGTCGAGCGTGGGGCAGCGCGGCGGAAACACCTCGACCGCGAACACCGGCACGATTTTCATGCGGCTCGTACCGCGCGAGCAGCGCAGCGAGTCGGCGGAGCAGATCATCCAGGACTTGCGGCCCAAGCTCGCGGTCGTCCCGGGCGTCCGCATCTTCATGCAGCAGATTCCGCCAATCCGCGTCGGCGGGCAGCTCACCAAGAGCCAGTATCAATACACGCTGACCGGGCTTGACGCCGATGCGCTCATCGACGCCGCCCCGCGGCTCGTGGAGCGGATGCGCTCGCTGCCGGGTTTTCAGGACGTGACCAGCGACCTGCAACTTCGCAACCCGCAGATCACCGTCGACATCGAGCGCGACAAGTGCGCCGCGCTCGGCATCAGCCCCGAGCAGGTGGAGCTCGCGCTCGGCAGCGCCTACGGCTCGCGGCAGGTCTCCACCATCTACGGCTCGAACAACCAGTACCAGGTGATTCTCCAGGTCTTGCCCGAGTATCAGCGCGACACCGATCGGCTGCCGCTGCTGCACGTGCGCTCCGCGACGACCGGTCGGCTGGTGCCGATCGACAGCGTCGCGCGGATTCGGCGAACGGTCGGCCCGCTCGCGGTGAATCACCTCGGGCAACTGGCGGCGGTCACCGTGTCGTTCAACGTGGCGCCCGGCGTGGCGCTGGGGACGGCGGTCGAGGAGGTGGAGCGGGCGGCGCGGGAGCTGTTGCCCGCGAGCGTGAGCGGCTCGTTCCAGGGCGCGGCGCAGGCCTTTCAATCATCGCAGCAGGGGCTCGTCTGGCTCCTCGTGCTCGCGGTGCTCGTGATTTATCTCGTGCTCGGCATGCTCTATGAGAGCTACCTGCACCCGATCACGATCCTGTCGGCGGTGCCGCTCGCGGGGCTCGGCGCGCTCGCGACGCTCCTGTGGTTCAACATCGATCTGAATCTCTACGCGTTCGTCGGCGTGATCATGCTCGTCGGGCTGGTGAAGAAGAACGGCATCATGATGGTCGATTTTGCCGTCGTCGCACAGCGCGACGACGGGCTTTCGCCACGCGACGCGATTTTCCAGGCGTGCATCGTGCGCTTCAGGCCGATCATGATGACCACGATGTGCGCGCTCATCGGAACGCTGCCGATCGCGCTCGGCTACGGCGCGGGCGCCGAATCGCGCCAGCCGCTGGGACTCGCAGTCGTCGGCGGGCTGGTCGTCTCGCAATTTCTCACGCTCTATATCACGCCGGTCGTGTATCTGTACATCGAACGGCTGCGTGCACTGGGGGGACGGCGCGGGACGCGCGCCGAGCGGATTCAGCGGGACGCGACCGATGGCGCCGCACCCCATCGTGCGGGGGATTCCGTGCTGATCGCCTCGTCATCGCGCGGCTGAGCCCCGCGCGGCTCGCATCGCGTCGGCCAGCACTTCCCCGATCGCGCGCTGCGTCGGGAGGTCGCGCCGCGCCAGCTTGTGCGGTTGCAGCCGTCGGTTCAGCGACACTGCCCGCAGCTTGCGGCCGTCGAAGTATGCGAGGAACGGCCGCCGCGTTCCGTCCAGCGTCCAGCGCGCGCTGATGGGGATGGAATCGGGCGCGTGGCCGAAGCCGCTACTGGGTTCGTGAATCGCCACGAGATCCGGCGGTGCGGCGGGCAGGACGTTGTTCCGCATGACGTCGTGCCAGCCGGCCCGGCTGCTCCATACCAGCAGCACGCGCCCGCGATGGCGCCGGCGGAAGCGGGCCAGCCGGAGCGCGTCGCACAACTGCGCGACCAGCACGGCGGCCAGCATCAAAACGACGATGACGCCCAGCGCCACGAGGAAGCCGACGACCGCGGACGACCAGCCGGGCCAGAAAGTCGCGAGCGCAGCCGTGCCGGTCGCGATCACGCCGGCGCTGCGTTGCGCGGGGCTGTGGCGCTCGACCTGGCGAATATGAATCCCTCGCCGCCGGCGTCGATCTCGATTCCGTCTCGCGGCCCGAATTCGCCTGCGAGAATCCGCCTGGCGAGCGGGTTTTCGATCTCTTGCTGGATCAGGCGCTTCAGCGGCCGGGCGCCAAAGACGGGATCGTAGCCGTCGACCGCGAGCTTATTCTTTGCCGCGTCGGTGAGCGTGACGCGCATGTCGCGGCTGGCGAGCCGTGCCTCGAGCTCGCGAATCTGCCGATCGACGATGCCGCGCAGGTGTTCGCGACCGAGGCGATGGAAGATGATGATCTCGTCGATGCGGTTGAGAAACTCGGGGCGAAAGTGCCGCTTCAGCTCGGCCCTCACGAGCGCCTCGATCTCCGCGTCCGCGGCGGGTCTCCTTTCCCCATTTGCGGTTTCCTGCCCGCCGCTCGCCGCGATCAGCTCGCTGCCGATATTGCTCGTCATCACGACGATCGTGTTCTTGAAGTCGACCGTGCGGCCGTGGCCGTCGGTGAGCCGACCGTCGTCGAGCACCTGCAAGAGCACGTTGAACACGTCGCGGTGCGCCTTCTCGATTTCGTCGAGCAGAATGACGCTGTAGGGCCTGCGGTGAATGGCCTCCGTGAGCCGCCCGCCTTCCTCGTAGCCAACATACCCCGGCGGCGCGCCGATGAGGCGTGCGACCGAGTGCGGCTCCATGAACTCGCTCATGTCGATGCGCACCAGCGCGTTCG
>JBFXAM010000080.1:0-20394 GCA_050184295.1 Phycisphaerae bacterium
AACAGCATTCGATTCCCGAGCAGATCGAAGCGGATCGCTACCTGGCCTCGAAGGAAGCGTCGAAGCAAGGCCTCGGCATCCGCATGACGAAGGTCGTGCCGCCTGGAGCGATTTGAGCGTGCTCAATTGGCTGCGACAGATCGGTTCGCGTCTCGTGTCGGCCGGAGCGATCGCCCGCGGCCGCTTGCTCGTTGTCCGCGGCAAGTATGACGCGGCCCAGACGACGCACGAGAATCGCCGCCACTGGGCCAACGCCGATCATCTTTCCGCCGACGCCTCGGCCAGCGCCGAAGTGCGGCGCGTGCTGCGCAGCCGCGCCCGCTACGAGATCGCCAACAACAGCTATGCGAAGGGCATTGTTCTCACGCTGGCGAATTACGTCGTCGGCACCGGCCCGCGGCTGCAGATGCTCACCGACGATCCCGAAGCCAACCGCTTGATCGAAATGGAATTCTCGCTGTGGGCCAAAGCCGTTGGCCTGGCCCACAAGTTGCGCACCATGCGGATCGCCCAGTGCGAAGCGGGCGAGGTCTTCGGCCTGCTCGCGACCAATCCACGCGTCGCAGCACCCGTGCAATTGGACCTGCGACTGATCGAAGCCGATCGCGTCTGCGCTCCAACGCTGACTTCGCTTCGCGCCCCCGAGACTGTGGACGGCATTCTCTTCGACGAATTCGGCAACCCGGTCGCGTACACCGTGCTGCGCCGTCACCCGGGCGACGCCACCAGTTTGCGCGGCAGCGGCCTGGAATTCGATGTCCTGCCGATTGAATCGATCATCCATCTCTTCCGCGCCGAGCGGCCCGGCCAGAACCGTGGCGTACCCGAGGTCACCAGTTCGCTATCGCTCTTCGCCATGCTGCGTCGTTACACGCTCGCCGTGCTCGGTTCTGCGGAGCAGGCGGCGCTGCCGTCGGGCGTGATCTACACCGATGCGCCGGCCGACGCCGAGGCGGCCCAGGTCGAACCGATGGACACGGTCGACATGGACCGTGGCACGTGGCTGACCATGCCGTACGGCTGGAAGGTCGGCCAGCTCAAGGCCGAGCAGCCGACGACGGTGTACAGCGACTTCAAGCACGAGGTGATCAATGAGATCGCCCGCTGCCTGAATATGCCGTTCAACATCGCGGCGGGGAATTCGTCGGGCTACAACTACGCCTCGGGGCGACTCGACCACCAAGCGTTCTTCAAAGCCATCCGCATTGATCAGGCGTATCTCGCCGACGTCGTGCTCGACCGCGTGCTGAACGCGTGGTTGAACGAGGCGGTCCTCATCGAAGGCTACCTGCCGCAGAGCGCGCGAACGCTCGACACGAATCTCGCGCACCAGTGGTTCTGGGACGGGCTCGAGCACGTCGACCCGCAGAAGGAAGCCACGGCGCAGGCGACACGTCTCACGAGTCATACGACGACGCTCGCGGCCGAGTACGCGAAGGCCGGTCTGGATTGGGAAAGCGAGCTGCGCCAGCGAGCGCGCGAGGTCGCGCTCATGCGCGAGTTGGGGTTGACGACCGAACAAGCCGCGCCGGCGGCGACGAACGACATGGAGGATGACGGCGATGTCACGGAAGACAACGTCGCCCGCCGGGCGGCCTGAAACCACAGAACGACTCCCCGAGCGGCTTGAACTCCGCGCCGGCTCCAACGCGATCACGCTGCAGGCGGTCGCCGCCGAGGGCGGCGAGGCGATCCCGCGCTTCATGATGGTTGCCTACACCGGCGAGCCCATGACGGTCGAGGGCTGGCGGCATCCGGTGGTGGTCGACCTCGAAGGACTTTCGATCCCGTCGCAGCGCCGGCCGGTGCGTTTTGGCCACAGCATGTTCGCCGGCGTCGGACACACCGAACGCATCGTTGTGGAGGGTGGACGGCTGATCGCAGAGGGCATTGTCTCGCGCGATACCGACGTGGCCCGCGAAATCGTCGCCAGCGGCAAGCGCGGCTTCCCGTGGCAGGCATCGATCGGGGCGCAGGTCGCGCAGGCCGAGTTCATCCGCAACGGCAAGTCGATCACCGTCAACGCGCGCACGTTCGAAGGGCCGGTGTATGTCGCCCGCCGAACCGTGCTCGGAGAAATCAGCTTCGTCGACCTCGGCGCCGACGGAAACACGACCGCGACCATCGCGGCACAGCGGCAGGAGAACGCTCTCATGGACGAGACGAACAACACGCCGGTCACGCCGGCCGAGGAAACGCAGACGCCGGAACCCACGCGTGATGCGCCGACGGACGGGGCAGGCACGGATGCCAGCCCGTCCGTCACCCAAGTGACCGAGCTGCGCGCGCAAGCGCTGGCCGAGACCAAGCGCATCGCGGCCGTTCGCCGTGTGTGCGCCGGTCGCTACCCGGACATTGAGGAGCGAGCGATCTCGGAAGGCTGGACGCAGGATCGCACGGAACTCGAGGTGCTGCGCGCCTCGCGGCCGAAGGCGCCGGCGGTTCACGTGACCGACAACGCAATCGGCGGGCGCGTCCTCGAAGCCGCGTGCGTGCTGACCGCCAAGCTCTCAAAGGTCGAGAAAGAGTACGACGAGAAGACACTCGACGCGGCATCGCGTCGCTTCCGGAATGGGATCGGACTCCAGGAGCTGCTGCTCGAGGCGGCGCGGGCCAACGGCTACACCGGCTGGAACTTCCGCGACAGCCGCGCCGTGCTGCGGGCCGCATTCGGACAGAACCTCCAAGCGGGGTTCTCGTCGATCGACATCGGCGGCATCCTCTCGAACGTCACGAACAAGTTCCTGCTGGAGGGCTTCTTCAGCGTCGAACGCACCTGGCGGAACATCACCGCCGTTCGCAACGTCAGCGACTTCAAGACCGTCACCAGCTATCGGCTGATCGGCAAGGACCAGTACGAGAAGGTCGCGCCGGGCGGTGAGCTGAAGCACGGCACGCTGGGCGAGCAGAGCTACTCGAACAAGGCCGACACGTACGGCTTGCTGCTCTCGATCGACCGCCGCGACATCGTCAACGACGACCTCGGAGCGATCACCACGGTGCCGCGCAAGCTCGGCCGCGGGTCGGGCCTGAAGATCAACGACATCTTCTGGTCGATCTTCATGAACAACGCCGCGTTCTTCGCGGCCGGCAACAACAACTATCTGACCGGCGCCGACACGGCGCTGGGTATCGACGGCCTAACCAAGGCCGAGGTCGCGTTCCTCAACCAGACCGATCCGGACGGCAAGCCTCTCGGCGTCATGCCGCAGGTGATCCTCGTACCGACCGCACTGAGCGCCATGGGCACCGTGCTGTTCAAGTCGCTGGAGATCCGCGACACGACCGCCAACACGAAGTTCCCGGTCGCCAACCCGCACGCGGGCAAGTTCCGCGTCGAGGTCAGTCGCTACCTGAGCAACAACCAGTACACGGGCTTTTCTGACAAGGCCTGGTACCTGCTGGCCGACCCGAACGACCTGCCGGTGATCGAGACCGCGTTCCTGAACGGTCAAGAGTCGCCCACGATCGAAACCGCCGAAGCCGACTTCAACGTGCTCGGCATCCAGATGCGCGGGTACCACGACTTCGGCGTCGCGCTGCAGGAGCCGCGCGGCGGCATCAAGGCCAAGGGCGAGGTGTAACGGACGGCGCGAAACGAACAGGAGTAACCAACAATGCCTCAGGCAACATTCGTACAGGACGGCTTGTCGATCGATTACACGCCCGGCGCGTCCGTGCCCGCGGGCGAAGTCGTCGTGCAAGGCGAGCTGGTGGGAGTCGCGAAGTTCGCGATCGCGGCCAATACGCTCGGCTCGCTGTCGGTCGATGGCGTCTACGACTTCCCTAAGGCGACGGGCGGCGGAACGGCGATCACCGCCGGCGCCCTGCTCTACTGGGACGACACGAATAACCGCGCCACGACCAACGCCGCCGCGGGCGCCAACAAGCTGATCGGCAAGTGCATCAAGGCCGCCGCCGACGCGGACGCCACGGTGCGGGCGCGGATGTCGCAGTGAGTGGAAGGCGCATGAGCGATGGCCGACTTGATTCAGAAAGGCCTCGCCTGGCTCGACGACCAGCGCCACGCGCACATGACGCAGACGGTGCTGTACGTCCGCGACACCGAAAACGCGAGCTACATCGTCGAGTTGCTCGCGACGATCGGGCGGACGGAGTTCGAGCAGGTCGACGAGTTCGGCATCGTACACAAGCTGCAGTCGCGGGACTTCCTGATCCGCGCTGAAGACCTGGTGCTGAACAGCGAGCTGACGCTGCCCAAGGCCGGCGATCGAGTCCGCGAGACGGTCGGAGCGCAGACGTTCGTGTACGAGCTGATGGCCCCTGGCGGCGAGCCGCCGTGGCGCTACAGCGATCCGTATCGAAAGGCGCTGCGAATCCATACGAAGCACGTGGCAACGGAGTGACGACGTGAAGGTCGATGCACCGCCGATCAACGGAAACGCTCGCCAGAAGCTCGCCTGGCTGCTCGGTGTGCTGCTGACCGTGATCCTGATCCTGGTGCTCGGCTCGAGCGCCATGCTCCTGCGTCACGATTCGAAGATTGCTGTGCATGAGACCCGGATCGATACGACCGAGCGTGCGCTCGGACGGATCGAATCCAAGCTGGACCGGCTGCTGGAGCGCCATCCGTGAGCACTGTGATCGAAATCGCCGATGCGATCGTCGCCAGCTTGAACGCGGGCACCTTCAGTCAGCCGTTCGAAGCCGAGCGGAAGTATCAGCCCGTCTTCGAGCTGCCGGACATGCAGACGCTGCACGTCAGCGTTGTGCCGCGCGCGGTCGCGATCACCACCGCCACGCGCGACAGCAGTTATTTCGACTGTGCGGTCGACGTTGGCGTGCAGAAGAAGGTGAACCCGGACGAGCCGACCGAGCTCGACGAGTTGATGAACCTGGTCGAGGAGATTGCCGACCACCTGCGGATGAAACGGCTCGACGAAGCGCAACAGGCCGCGTGGGTCTCGATCGAGAACGAACCGGCGTTCGCGTCGGAACATCTTGACCAACAGCGGGTCTTCACGAGCGTGCTGACCGTGACGTACCGGGTGCGGAGATAGGCGATGCCCGCGAATGCCGTGATCCAGACGATTGCGTTGGGCAGCCCGCAGTGGACGCCGCTCGGCGGCAAGTCCACCGTTGCCCAGTTCACGCTGATCGCTGACCCGAAGAACACGAGCAACATCAACCTGCGCTTCCGTCAGGGCGTGCCGGCCGAGTGGCCGCCGGGAGCGGCAGCGCCGTTCGAGTCGGTCGACATGGCGGAGCTCGAAGTCCAAGGCAATCCAGGCCACGCGCTGCTCGTGGCGGGATACGCCCCAGGCACCGATCCGCGCGGGCGATCTCTCGGCTCGGGATCGAAGCTCTTTATTCCAATGCCGGGCGGCGGAGCGCAATCCGGCGGCATGGGCGGCGAGATCGGGTGAACGATGCCAGCGAATGTCTACATGAAGTCGTTCAACCTCGGCTCGGGCTCCTACGTGAAGCTCGCCGACGTTTCGACGGTCATGAACATGACGATTATCGCCGGCTCGAAGAACTCAGGCAGTGTCAACGTGCGGTTCCGCGGCGGGACGCCCGTCTCATGGCCGCCTGGGGCGGCGGCGATGTTCGAAGGCGTGGATATCACGGAATTCGAGGTCCAAGGAGCTGCGGGACACCTGCTGCTCGTCGTCGGTTACACGCGGTAAGGAGGCTGCGCGATGCCCATCAAGCTCGGCATGGAAGCCAAGATTTACTACAAGGTCGGCGGCCAGGGCGGCGGCGGCGCGTGGACCGAATTGACCAATGTCCGCGATGTGACGCTCTCACTGGAGACCGGCGAAGCCGACGTGACCACGCGCGCGAACGCAGGATGGCGGGCTACCGTTGCGACCCTAAAGGACGCCAGCGTCGAGTTCGAGATGGTCTGGGATACGGCGGATGCGGGGTTCACCGCGATCAAGAACGCCTACCTGACCAATGCCCCGATCGGCTTCCAGGTGCGCGACGGTGTGGGCGGCCAGGGACTCCAAGCGGATTTCATGATCACGCAGTTCTCGCGTAGCGAGCCGCTGGAGGAGGCAATCTCCGTCTCGGTGACATCGAAGGTGACGTATTCGACCACGCCGCCGAGTTGGATTTAGCGCGTAGCGCGGAGGAGGCAGACGTGCCCACCAGCAACCTGACCGTTAGCGGTGACATCGGCGGCGTCGGCGTGAATTCCAGTTTCAGCCGCACGGCCACGGGCCAGATCTCGCACGATGTGACGATCAACCCGGCGAAGACCGGCACGCTCACCACGCGGACCGACAATACGTCCGGCGTCGCCACGCTCGAAGCCGGCCACGGCATTGCCGGCGGCAATGTCGTCGACCTCTACTGGACCGGCGGGCGGCGCTACAACGTCAACGCAACCGCCGTGGCGACGAATGATGTCACCTTCTCCGGCGGCGCGGGCGACAACTTGCCCACGCAGGGCACAGCACTCACGATGACCAAGCAGCAGACCATCGACACCGACTTCATCGGGAATCTGCTGGTTGCGATCGGGGCGCTTTGTGCGGCGCGGGCGCATCTGAGCTTCTACGAGTCAGCGGTTTTACGGTTGTCGCTTGATCTCACCGCGAACGAGCTGTGGTTCTGGGTCAATGGCGGTACCGCAGCCAACCCACTCGCCGCTGCAACTGTGACGCACATTGTTGCGTCGCAGGCGGGGACAGCGGCGGCTTCCCTGAAAGTCGGAGCGCTATACACCAGCGCGTAGCGGGAAATGACTTGGCCACGGAGGGCACATGAGAACTTTTAACGACAACGCCGGTCGCACCTGGACGCTGGCCGTCAACGTCGACGCCATCAAGCGCGTCGAGGGGCTGATCAAGGGGGTGAACCTGGCCAATCTGACGCACGGCGATCCGCCGCTGCTGACGCGGCTGGAGACGGACATCGTTCTGCTCTGCGATGTGATCTTCGCCCTGGTCAAGCCGCAGGCCGACCAGCTGGGCGTCTCGGATGAGGAATTCGGGAAGGCGATGGGCGGCGACGCAATCATCGCAGCGCACGACGCTTTATGGGAGGAGCTCAACGGTTTTTTCCGCCAGCTGCGCCGGACCGACACGGCGCGGGCGATCGAAAAGCAGGCGACGCTGGTCAAGGCGACTGTAGCGGCGATCGAGCAGCAGGTGGAGACGCTGGACGTCGAGGACGTGATCGCGAAAGCCCTTGGCAGCTCTGTTGGGAACTCGCCGGAATCGCCGGCGTCGACCCCGGCCCCCTGACGCTGCGCGAGCTGATGCTCATGGCCGAGGGGCGCGTGCGCGACGAGTGGCGGCGCACGTCGGTACTGCTGGCACTGACTGCCAATTGCCACCGCGATCCCAAGAAGACGAAGGCGCTCCGGCCGGCGGACTTCGATCCGTTCCGCGAGCCGGACAAACCGATTCGGGTTGACATCACCGTCCTCAAGGACGTGTTCATCGATCGACAGATGCCCGGGTATGGAGGCCCGGGTGAGTTCGAGTGAGGCAATCACAAGGAGAAAGCGTATGCCTCTTCCGGAAGAAGTCGTAACAAGCGTGGCGTCCACCAACTTCAAGTCGCTGGGCGACGGTCCGTCGTTCTACCACAACCTGGCGATGAGCAACGCGACCAACCAGCAGAACCTGGCCGCGCAGAACGCGATCGCGCAGCAGCAGGCCCTCGGCACCGTGCTGACCGCTGCCGTTGGCAAGATCGTCAAGGCGCTGACCGAGGCCGACGCCGAGGAAGCCGCGTCGCTGAACAAGGTCTTCAGTGGCGACGACGTGGCCAGCAAGATCGCGTCGTTGCTGAGCGCGCTCGGCAGCGGACAGGTCGCGGCCAAGACCGCGCAGACCACGCCGCCTCCGACCGGCGGCTAATCGCCTGATGTGATGCGCCCGCGGAGTCGCCCATCCGGCGCGCTCCGCGGGCGCTTGCTTTGACCGTGCGAGGCGTTCTGCGGTGATCACGTTCGATATCAAAGACCTGTTTTTCGATCGCGGCACGGTGAAGCGGGCCGTGGACAAGGCCAAGCGCGCCGTGCTCTCGAAGGCCGGCGCGTTCATCCGCACCACCGCCAAGCACAGCATCCGCACGCGCAAGGGTTCCGCGCCGCCGGGCCAGCCGCCGCATTCGCACAAGGGCACGCTGCGCCGACTGATCTTCTTCGGCTACGACAAGGGCAGCGACAGCGTGGTCGTCGGGCCGGTCGGATTCCGGCGGAGCACTGCGCCGAACGTTCTGGAGTTCGGCGGCAAGGCCACGCTCGTCCGCCGTCGACGCGGCAAGCTCGTGCGCGAGCGCGCTGCATACGATTCGCGACCGTTCATGGGTCCGGCGCTGGAGAAGGAACGCCCCAAACTGCCGCGAATGTGGGCGGGGTCAATCCGAGGAGGGTAGCGCATGGCCGACACGAAAGGCATCCGCGCCGGCCGGGCGTTCGTCGAGCTGGGCGTCTCCGACAAGCTGACGAAGGGACTTCAAGCCGCCGAGAAACGGCTGAAGGCGTTCGGGGAGGGACTGCGCTCCGTCGGCACGAAGCTGGCCGCGATCGGCGGAACCGCACTCACGGCGCTGTTCGGTACGGCGAAGACGTTCGCTGACATGGGCGATTCGCTGGACGAGATGTCTGCCCGCACCGGCGTGAGCGTCGAGACGCTTTCCGAGCTGGGCTTCGCCGCGGACCTCGCCGGCGCCGACATGGAAACGCTGGAGACCGGCATTCGCAAGATGCAGAAGACTGTCTCGGAAGCGGTGAGCGGATCGAAAAGCGCCGCGGATGCGCTTGCGCAGCTCGGCCTCTCCGTCGCCGATCTGAAAGGCCTTTCGCCGGAGCAGCAATTCAAACTGCTCGCCGACCGGATCAGCCAGATTCAAGACCCGACGGCGCGGGCCGCCGCCGCAATGGAAATCTTCGGCAAGTCAGGCACGCGGCTGCTCCCGCTAATCGCAGACGGCGCGAAGGGGCTCGCGAGATTCCAGGAGCAAGCTCGCGCACTGGGCCTGACGATCTCGACGCAGGCCGCGAAGGACGCCTCGGTGCTCGCCGATGCGCTCGACACGCTCTGGAAGGTGATCAAGCAGGCCGTCTTCTCAATCGGCTCAGCCCTTGCGCCGACCATTACCGAGCTGGCCGGCAAGGTGACCCGCGCCGTGGTCGCATTCAGCGAGTGGATCAAGCAGAACAAGGCCATCGTCGTCACGGTGTTTCAGGTTGCAGCCGGCGTTGCCGCTGCTGGCGTTGCGCTGGTTGCGCTGGGATTCCTCGTGTCGGGCCTCGGCGCAGCGCTGGGTGGACTCGCGACCATCGTCACGGGCATCGGGGCGGCGTTCGGTGTCATCGGCAGTGCCATCGCCGCGCTGGTCTCGCCGATCGGACTGGCCATTGCCGCTGTCGCCACGCTAGGCACGGCGATTCTCGTCTACACGGGTGCGGGCGCGGACGCTCTGACGTGGCTAGGCGAGCAGTTCGCCTGGCTGCGGGACAGCATATCTAAGGTAATAGGTGGAATCACCGACGCTCTCGCCGCCGGCGACATCACGCTCGCGGCACAGATCCTCTGGCTGGCACTGAAGTTAGCGTGGCAGGAGGGCGTCGCGGCGCTCAACCGGGCATGGCTCGAAGCGAAGCGTTTCTTCATCGGAACCGCGCAGGCCATGTGGTTCGGCGCGCTGGCCGCGGCGCAGCAGGTTTTCCACGCCCTCGAAGTCGCCTGGATCGAGACCACCGCGTTCCTCTCCAAGACCTGGACCAACTTCACCAGCGACGTGCAGGAGGCATGGCATCTCGTGCAGAACTGGCTGACCAAGCGCTGGATCGACGTGATGAATCTCTTCGGCGACCTCACCGACGAGCAGGCGGCAGCGGCCAAACAAATGGCCGATCAAGACTTCGCCGACACGGCCGCGGGCATCGAGCAGCGCCGCAGTGGTGCGCTGACGGAGCGCGAGCAGCGCCGGCAGAGCGAGCGCAGCCAATCCGCTGCTGTCAACGAGGCGACGCTGGCCGAGATCGGCAAGCAGTTTGATGAGGCCCAGGCGGCGCTCGACAGCGCCACCGATTCGCGCGTCGCCGAGACGAAGCGCGCCCTGGCCGAAGCCCGCAAGCAACTCGACGAGGCGATCGCGGCCGCGCGCGCCAAGCGCGAGGCTGCGGATGCAGGCGGCGGCCCGCCGCGCCGCAAGATCAAAGACCCACTCGATGGATTGGAGGACCGCCTCGCGGGCCTGGGCGACCTCGTCGCCAAGAAGATTTCCGTCACAGGGACATTCAACCCCCTCGCCGCGCAAGGGCTCGGCGCTGGCGACGCGGACGAACGAACCGCCCGCGCGACCGAGCAGACCGCAAAGCACACGAAGCGCCTGGCCGACGCGGCGGTGACGGGCAGCCTCACGTTCGCATAGGAGGTCCGTTTGCCCGTCGAAGTCGTCGAAAAGTTCGAGAGCCGACTGGTCACGACGGGTGCGAACCCGTCGGTCGAGCTGCGCTACGCCATTCGCGGCACGAACGACGACGTCGAAGCCCGCGGCGCACTCGTCACCAGCTCGCCGACGCTGTATGACCCGTGGGGCTCGGGCCTGCTTTTCCTGCCGCGCGATACCGTCAGCATTCAGCCGGTCGGCGATCTGCTGTGGGAAGGCATCGTCCGCTACGGCACGGTCCCGCAGACGAATGAGAGCGTCTTTTCGTTTGACACCGGCGGCGGCGCGCAGCACATCACGCAGAGCCTCGCGAACGTGGCTCGTTATGCGCCGGCGGGCCAGACCGCCCCGAACTTCAAGGGCGCGATCGGTGTCACGGCCGACAGCGTCGAGGGCGTGGACATCACCGTCCCGGTCTACCACTTTGCCGAGACGCATTACCTGGCCGATACGGTCGTCACGCTGGCGTACAAGCTGACGCTGTTTGCGCTGACCGGCCGCGTGAACAACTCGGCATTCAAGGGCTTCGCCGCGGGTGAATGCCTCTTCCTCGGCGCATCCGGCACGAAACGCGGCAGCGGCGATTGGGAGATCGGCTACCGCTTCGCTTCCAGCCCGAACGTGACCGGCCTGACCGTCGGCGACATCACCGGCATCAATAAGAAGGGCTGGGAATACCTCTGGGTCCGTTACGCCGATGCGGAGGACGCGGCCGCCAAGGCGCTGGTGAAGAAGCCGATCGCGGCCTATGTCGAGCAGGTTTACCCGTACGGCGATCTCAACGCGCTGGGGATTTGAGCGATGGCCAGCACGCTGCAGAAAGTAAAGCGCGGCGACCCGCTGGTCATCCCGGCCGGGACGTTCAACACCTTTGTCGATGCCGCGCGCGACTTTCAGCAGCGGCAGCGCAGCGCCCAGCGCACCACGCAGCGCGACCAGCTCGACACCGGCATCATCCTGATCCGCAACGAGAGCGGCGCAGACCGCGGGCGTTTCGATGTGCTGGGAATCAGCGGGCCGATCATCGAGCCGGTGGATAACGCCGAGGAGTTCAAACAGCGCGTCGCCTTGAAGGGCGTCGTGCCGTCCAGCCCGCACGCCGGAAAATTCGCGATCCTGCTGGAACCGGCGACGAATCAGACCATCGTGCGGGCCTGCCTCGACGGTGTCTGTCCCGCGCGCGTGCGCATGGACGACGAAGCCCATGAGTTCGCTGACGTGGAGGTCGGGCAGGCAGCGCAGCTCAAGAGTGCAGAGGCAGGAACAGCCCGACTGCTGTGGGTCGAGCCCGTCGAAGATCGCGCCGATCCGGAGATCGCGTGGACGGTCGTGCGCATCGGCGGCGGCGGTGCGGGCGGCACGGCATCGGCGTCGTTTGCGATGATCACGTCCAAATCCGGCGTCGCGCCGCCATTTCGCTACGCGGCCGCCGAAGCCACGATGGACGAGGATGGCGCGTGGTCCCAGGTCGGCGGCGGCGCGGCCTACAACAACGTCTTCAACCTCGAAGAGCAGGGCGCGGGCGGCCAGTGGGTCAATCCGTTGGTCGTCGGCGACGTTGTGATCATCTTCCCTGCGCCCGATTCCGAGGTTGACGCCTTCGTCTGCACGCGCTCGCACTACCGGGGGACGTATTGATGGGCGCGTTTGTCGTGCGACAAGTCGATCGCGACTCCGGCGCGGAGCTGGCCCGCTTTGTCGCGCCGAACATCCTCGCCTACGAGGGCGTCCGTTACGTGCTGCGCCAGATCTTCCCGCCTCACGACAGCGCCATGACGTTCCAGCTCGGCGTATCCGGCGCGAACGCGGGCTCTCCGTTCAACCGGCCGAATCCCGGCGGCGGCGCAGGCTTCGGCCCGGACCTGACGTTCGTGCAATGCACCGACGCTGATGCCAATGAGGGCGGCTGCTACACGCAGGGCATGCGGAATTCGTTCGGCTACGCGCGGCAAGCCGTCGCATTCACGGCCTCGCAGGAGGCCGACGGCGGCGCGCTGGCCGCGCCGGAGAAGGAGTTCCCGAACGAACACGACTGGTCGCCGCAGGCTGCGTCGGCCTGGAACCTGCCCTGGACGCCGGACGTCATCGAGCAAGCGCCGCCCGAGTGGAACAATCGCCACGACTGGGAGCCCGAGGTGGGCTACCCGTGGCAGTGGCCGCGCAAGCGCTGCTACGAGGAGTGCGACCCGTTCGACCCGCTGGATTGCATCCATTCCTACATGCACCAGTGGGACGCGACGGGCGAGCTGGACTGGCTGTGCGACTTCCGCAAGATGGGCGGTTTCCCGATCACGCTCGCGTTCCTGATCGACACGGCGCACAGCAAGCTGATCGCCGCCGCGACGTTTGCAGCGCCGGTGTTGTTGCGCCCCGGCACGACGCTCCACGTCGAGTACAAGGCCCGCATCTTCGGGACGCGCGTCACGCGCGACTTCGCGCTGCGCTTCGCCAAGTACGCCTTTCAGAAGACCGGTAGCCGCTACGACACGATCTACTGCCGGCCGCTGCTGTCCGGCGCACCCAAGCCGACGCGCCGCACGACCTACGACGACATCGACGACCACTTCCATCCGCAATTAGCGGCGGTTGCGCTCAGTTCGTGGACTTACGTCGCCGGTCCGCCGCCGCGCGTTGAATCATCGAACACGCCGCAGTGGACCAATTCCACGGGCGGCGCGGTCGGACCGTTCGCGTGGCTGGCCGTGTACGGCGATGTCGGCGGCTCGAACGAGTTGATGTGGCTCACGAAGATCGACCCACCTACCAGCGTGCCGAACGGTGACACGCTGCGCGTGCCGGGCAAGGTCAAATTCCAACTGGACGGGGTGTGAGCGATGGCGTTCGTCGACATCACCAGCGACCAGCACGCCGTCTACGGCACGCATTCGCATGCTGAAGAGGGTTTCGCCACGCGCGGCGGCACCTACCCGGCCCAGCTCAAATGGTCCGACCTCCACCCGCCGGGCGTGAAGGTGCTGCCGAAGGGCTCGCCGCCGGCCGGCCCGGGCGAGATCAACTGGGAGGACACGCTGGGCGGCAAGTTCGCGCTGGCGATGGAGAAGCTCGAAGGCCTGCTCTACGCCGTCTTCGGCTCGCGGCCCAACGGCAACCCGAAGCGCCAATGGTACGACCGCCAGCATCCGCGCTGCCTGTGGGGGCCGGAGATGTGGGAGCGGCGCCTGCTCATGGGACCGCTCGGCTGCCACGAAGAGGGCCAGTGCTGGGACTACCAGGAGGACGGCAAGGAATACGCGGCGCTGGGCGACGATCCGCCGTGCTGTGCGATGCCGCGCCCCGAGGTTCCGATTCGCTCGCGCTCCGGCGATCCCAACGGCGCTTTCGCGACAGGCACGCACGACCGCACGTATTTCCCCGTCGGCAGCGTCAGCCGCGACTTCTCCAGTGAACCGTTCGACCCCGAGGGCTACGGCTGGTTCGGCGCGACGCAGCCCGGCCGCACCGACGGCGTCGGATACGAGGAGAAGGATGGACAGCCGGTCACGTTCCGCTGGACCAAACCCGCGGGCGTGCCCACCCCGACGACGATTCAGCTCTGGTGGAAACGCCGCCTGCCCGGCAGCTCGTGGTCGGGCTGGGACGCGATCACGATGACGCCCGCGGGCGACACGTACAGCGCGACGTGGGAGGCGCAGCCGCACGGGACCGAGTTCCGCTGGTACATCAAATACTTCTACAACGATCCCAATCCAGAAAACCCGGACATCACGAAATTCGATCCGGGCGACGACGCTGCGCCGACGGATGAGCAGGCGTATTACCTGCAATGGTTTACGCACTTCAACCCGTACATCTACGGCCTGCCCGAGATGCTGGAGGCCTACGGCGGCATCAACGTGCGGCACGGCACCGACTTCTACCAGTTCGACGGCGGCGAAACGATCCAGCCCGAACTGATCGACATGTGCCGCTGGATTCTGTCGTGGTTCGGCGGCGATTGCTGCGGCGGCGAGTTCGATACCTGCGCCGAGACCGACGACCGCAGCGACGTGTTTCATCACAATCCGCGCTTCCGCGGCGGCGACGAGGGTCTGTGCTGCATCCCGATGCCGATCCGGTTCCGCTGGTCGGGCAGCAACGTCCATCCGCATTACATGACCGGCGGCAAGGGGCTGGTGGGCGGCGCGACACCGGACCCGCGCCCGCTGCACAACCATCCGAATCACTTGCCCCCGGTGGGCGATGCATGGGGCAGCGCTGCCGCCCGCAAGACGTGGCGCGGCATCAACATGCTCTACACCGACGACACGCACTTCGACAATCCGTTCTACGGCGGCGGCTACTCCTGGGGCACTGCGCCGGGCACGCTCATCCTGATGTACAAGCCCAACCACGACGAGCTGGCGAAGGTGTACGCGAAGTACCCGGAGTGGGGCCTGCGCCCGGGCGACGTGATCGAGGCGGTCCACGTCAAGGAGATCGTGGACGCCGTCGACTACCTGATCGACTACGGCGTCTGGACCAGCATCAACATCTGCACCCGCAAGCGCACGCCGGGCCAGTACATGGGCAAGGACTGCGGCTACCACTACGCGCTGAACTACGTCGATTGCTTCGGCACGAGCGGGGCGGAGTGGCGCATCGGCTGCGACAAGTGCTGCGCCAACGCCGAGGCCTGCTGGCCGTACAACCACGTGCTCGGCTACTGGTATCACCAGTGGGGCCCGGGCTACGACGACGAGTACACCGAATATCCCGACACCTGCGAGACCTGGCCGACGCCGACCTGGGAGGAATGCACGCAGAACTGCGGCTCGGCCAAGTGCCACATGATGGCCCGCAAGAGCGGCTACTCGCAGTACTCGCCCGAGAGCAACCCGGATTGTCCGTGCGACCGGCAGTACTGGGAGGACACCGTTTGCGACGGCTACGACCCGCTCGGCCAGTTTGGCGGCGAGGGCGCGTTCGGCTGCGGCTATCACCGTACCGAGCAGGGCTGCCGCTCGTTCAACTGGGAGACGCAGCAGTGCGAGGACGATCCGCATGCCGGCTACAACTGCGTGCGCCGCGTCGAGGGGCTGAGCTACTTCGCCTGTACGCCGGACCAATGCAACGCCGGCTGGGATGCGAACCACGGCGGTCTGTTCAAGAAGAACCGGCTCGACCACGAATGGTGTCACGACGGGAATTGCGGTGGATTGTATTTCAAGGCGACGGGGCCGCCCGGCAATGAGTTCTCGGGCAACTGCCTGGGCGACATGTTCGGCTGCGGCACGCTGTATCCACTCGGCGAGGATGACGGCCTCTGGTTCCACGAGGTCACTGGCATTTATTGGCAGGGCCTCGTGCCGAACTGGTACGGCGGCTGCGACGGCATGCCCGGGTGCAGTTCGGACTGTTCGTTCGGCGACACGCTGGCGCTGCCGCCGGAGATCCCCGGTTACGGCTACCACGGCGCGAATGGCGAACCGCTGTGTGCGCAGTACGTGGATGCGGTGAGCGGCTGTTTTTCGGCCTGGGCCGGATCGGCCTGCTGCACGGGCCACATCTGCCATTGCTCGCTCGGCAACTTCCCGGCCTGCAAGGGTGAGGCGGCCTGGGTCGCTGTCGATCTGAATCTCGACGGATCGGCCCGACCATACCGCAATTTCCGGGGCCGCAACGGCGACCTGCCGCCGTACACGGGGCGCGGCGTCCCGCGCCTGCGCGATTACGACCTGACGAAAGACCCGGCGACGTGGATGCATGATTGTCCCTGCGAGACGTGGACGGGAGCGGGCCAATGCGTGATTTGAACCAGCTCGTGACGCTCGCGCCGACCGGCCTTGCCGCGCCCGGTTACGAGTACCTCCTCGACCGTGGCGTGCCCGCAGGACGGCTGGATGCGTTGATCCCGCTGTTCGACCTGCGCTTTGATAACGACGAGCGTCGCGTCGCCTTCCCGGTGCGCGAAGCTGGCAAGGATCTCGGCTACACCGCCCGCGCGATCGATGCGAAAGAGCGGAAGCGCTGGCTGAGTCACCCCATCGAAGGCGGGCACAAGACCGTCATCTACGAGCCGGATCGCGTCCTGGCGGGCGGCGACACGCTGTTCATCGTGGAAGGGCCGTTCGACGCGTTAATGGTCACGGCTGCCATGCAGCCCAGCAACGGCTCGGTCGCGACTGCGTTCTTCGGCTCGCTGCCGACCGCAGAACAACTCGAATACATCACCGCCGCGATCCCGCTGTTCCGGATGGTCTATGTCATGCTCGACGCGAACGTCTATGGCCGCTGCCGCCGGCTGGCTCTGCAACTTACGCAGCTGTCCGCCGGGCCGAACGTCGGCTCGATCAACATCGGCATCGAGAACCGCGACCCGGGCGCTACGCGATTCGACGAGCTGGAGGCGCTGGTCGAGGTCGCGTCGGTGTCGTGGCAGACGGAGATCCGCTGGATGTGGGAACGCCGACTCGTGTTCACGGGCGGCGGGAAGGAGTAGCCACGATGCCCGTCGTATCGATCAACGTCGGTCCGAAACGTGTCCACCTTACGGCGTACTGCCCGGACGACGAGCTGGGCCTGCTGGCCTGCGATTTCGTCCTTGCACGCGCCGCCGAGTTGCTCGACGGGACCAGCGACGAGGATCTGCGGCGCTGGCTGGTCGAGCGCGACCCCGAGATCGCCGGACTCTTCGCCAAGCTCGACGTCGGGTGGCGCTTGCCGAAGAACGGCGAGTTCACCGTGGACCCGAGCAACGCGCCGGCAGAGTCGCGGATCATCCGCCATCTTCTACGTGAGCGGCTGGAGCAGTGTGGACGATAGCGCGGCCGAGCCTGCGCTGTGAGACGAGAAATACCGAGGCACGGAGGCCTTCAACATGACGAGCATTTTCGAGATTAGCGACTGGGCGCACGTCGCGTCCTTCTTCGTATGGACGCTGGCAGTCTGCGCGATTGCCAAAGGAGTGTTCGGCTCGCTGCCCGCAGCCGAGCTGCAGTACCGGTTGTCGCTCCGCGACTCCCCGCGGCGCCAGCGGATGAACCGGCTGAACTGGGAGATCAACAACCGCGCGGTTTGGGACGAGGACGTCGCGCGGAAGTCACCCCACGCGGCGAAGCAGCCGCTGACGGAAGACGATGTCGAGGGTCGTCGCACGGAGCTGCAGAAGCTCGCGCGATCGTCCCTGGCGTGGCGGGCGTTCACGTATTTCATCGGGTGCTTCGCCTGCCAAGCATTCTGGACGGCGTTAGCAGTCTACGCCGTCACGCGCGGTCTGTCCGACCCGACTGCCGGTTTGCTGACTGCGGCCGCATACTCGGGCGCCGCGGTGCCGCTGCTGATCCGGGCAGGCGGCGCGCAGTCGACAACCAAGG
The DNA here is from genome assembly GCA_050184295.1 of Phycisphaerae bacterium. Classification (GTDB taxonomy): domain Bacteria; phylum Planctomycetota; class Phycisphaerae; order UBA1845; family Fen-1342; genus JBFXAM01. The sequence continues at coordinate 17,694 of JBFXAM010000080.1, forward strand.
CGCCGTCCAAACCTGGCTGCAAGAACTGCAACGCGTGATTGCTTGGGGCAGCTTGAAAGCGCCATATTGGTCGTGGAGTCACGATTTATGCACCCAACTCCGAAAACTGCGTGCCACAGGCTACGCGACATGCCGCCAGGGCCCCCGCGACATTGAGTGTGTCGCGCGCGATCGCCACGTCGAGCAGGTCATCGCTGAACAGGCGATCGTATTTCCGGCGATACTTGGGTTGTACGCTCGCTGCGATTGCGAGCACGTCGGTCGGAGCATTGACGAACGACTCGATGGTCGCACGGACTTTGGCAACTGGCGCCTCCACGTCGACCGCGACACCCCTATCGACTGCGGCGACGCCCACGGCGGCGAACATCGCGACGAGTGTCGTCTGCTTTCGCGTACCGACCCAGCTGAACCAGAGAGTGCGGCGGTCGGAAACGGGGATCAGCGGACGCTCGCTGGCGCCCGACTCTGCCGCGGCTTGGCGAGCGTGGCCGAGAAGTTGCGTGCCGACCGAATTCAGATAGGGATACGCTCGCGATTCGCGCAGAACTTCTCGCATGCGCTCCCGCACCCGATCGTGAATCTCGCCGGGACCGCCCAGGAACAGCGGTCGCTTTCGTCCGGCGGCTGGGGCCACATGCACTTCGGCGCGCTCGAGGTCGACCAGTGCGACCTTCCAACGGCGACCGGCGAGGATGATGTGCTCGCCTGGCTTGGGCACGATCCGCAGCGGCAGCGTCCCGATGTTCCGCTCGCCGTGGAGCACCGTGAACTCATCCGGTGTCATGAACGCTGCGTAGAAGTCTCGCTCGCTGCGTAAGCGCTCGCCGAACAGCCCCAGGATCAGATCGCCCTGGTTTGTCTGCTCGACCACGTCGCGGTCGCCCAGGCAACGCAGGAGTCGCGTAAAGAGCGCCGTCTCGACGTCGCGGAACGGCCCGACCTTGCAGAGCCGCTCGTAGAGCTCTGCCGCGCCCAGTCCTCCTGTTTCGGCAACTGTGCTGATGACTTGGTGCGTGAGCGTGCTCAGGTCGCACGTGGCAGGGCGCAGTGGCTCGACCCATCCCTCCAGCAGCAGCTCAGTGATCGCGATGGCCTGGATCAGCTCGAGGTGCAGGCGGTCGAGCAGTTCCGCCGAGGCGCCCAATTCGCGGCACACGATGTACATGCGGCCGATCCGCGGCTCGTCGTCGCGTCGGCCGCTGCGCCCGAGCCGTTGCTTGAAGCCTGCCACCGCCCAAGGCGGGCCGATCTGGCCCACCATCCGAACGCTCCCGATGTCGATCCCGAGTTCGAGCGTGCTGGAACACAGCGTCGTGCGGGGTCGGCCGCTCTTCATCTCTGCTTCGGCATCCTCACGAATCTCTTTCGAGAGCGAACCGTGATGCACGAGGAACGAGTCGGGCAGGCCTTCGGTACGGCAGACATCGCGGCACAGATCGGCGTAGATTTCCAGGTCGCCTTTCGCGTTCGTGAAGATCAGGTTGCTCGATCCGCGGCAGTGCTCGACCAAGTCCTGCGCAACCTGGCGCATCGTCGCGAGTTCGGCGTGATCGGACTCGTCGGCACCGCCCTCTGGCCGTTCGTTGCTGGTCGAACCGACGTGTGCATGGAGTCGATATCGAAGCTCTTTGCCCTCGGGTGGGCTTCGGATGACCGCGACGTCGTCGGGCCGGTCGCGATCGATGAAATCACACGCAACGCCCATATCGCCGATCGTGGCGGAGAGCGCTACGACACGGAAGGTCGGCCGACCGGCCGACGGAGCGTGCCGCAGTCTCGCCAGCAGTGATTGCAGATGGAGGCCGCGCTCGCCACCGAGGAAGGCGTGAAGCTCGTCGATCACGACAAATCGCAGCCCGCCAAGAAGAGCAGGCAGTTGCGGCGAACGGTTCACGAAAAGCGACTCCAGCGATTCCGGCGTGATGAGCAGAACACCAGCCGGGACGCGGAGAAGCTTGTTCTTGCTGCTGGCTTCCACGTCCCCGTGCCAGCGATAGACCGGCATCTCCAGGTAGCCGCAGAGGTCTTCAACTCGGCGGAATTGATCGTTGATCAGCGCCCGCAACGGCCCGACATACATCGCGCGGACCGAACCGGTGGGTTCGTCGCAGATCTTCGAGAGAATCGGAAGGAACGCCGCCTCGGTCTTCCCGGACGCCGTCTCGGCGGCGATGACGCAATGGCGATCAGTCTGCGTCAGGGTCCGAATCGCGTCGACCTGGATGGGCCGGAGTTGGGTCCAGCCCATTCGCCAGAGCTGGCGCTGCACGCCGGCGGCCAGCAGCGAGAACGCCTCCGCGACAGCGGCCGCTGATTCGTCCGGGGTCTCGGGCTGGATTGGTTCGGCGCCCATCTATAGCTTGAAGCTTGCGAGGTCGTCGTCTCGGCGATTCGGTGGGGGCACGCTCGCCTGTCCGGGACCGCTGTCGTCATCGTCGTCTGCGACCGCCACGACGCTCGGGTCCTGCGTCGGCACGTTTGTCGTCTTGATCTGGCCCAGCAGATCATGCCAGCGCGCCTCTGGATTCTGCTCCAGCACGCTCAGCAACCCGACGAAGTCCTTCACGGTGTCGCGCGGCGTCTGGAAGTATGCGGCGCCCATCCGGCGCTGGCAGTCCTCCAGATACTTCACGATCGCTTCCTCCGGCAGGACCGATTTCGTTTCATCCCCACGCGCGTGGACCCGGCGCACATTGTG
>JBFXAM010000081.1:0-19679 GCA_050184295.1 Phycisphaerae bacterium
GCGACGAGTTCATCAATGGTCCGGACTGCGCGGCGTTTCGGCAGGATCTCGTGACGTTGTTTCAGCGTCTGGAGGCGCTGCTGAATGCGCTCGCGTCGGTTGCGGATCCGGGGGCGCCGGACCGCGTCTCGTTGCAGCAGGAGATTCTCGTGATTCAGAATCTCCCGTGTCGGGCGCTATTTCCGATTTACCGGTTGCTGGAAGCGACGGATTTCCTGGACGCGGACATCCTCGATCAGTTGCCGGAGATTACCGATGCAATCGTGCTGCTCTCTGCGATCGTGCGGGAGGATGACGATCCGCCGCCGCCGGGGGCGCCGTGGGACGCGCTCGACTGGGAACTGAATCGGCCGGTGACGCAGGCGATCCTGAACGCCCCGACGGCGGTTCGGATCAGCATCAACGTGGTGCGGCGGTTTGAACTGGCGGCGAAGTGCATTGGCATCACCTGCAAAGTTGCGGGGCAGAAGGGCGTGTTCAACCTGTTGGAGGTGCAGGTTCACGGGTACATCGGCACGGCGATCAAGAACGATGCACCGGCAAAAGCTGGGATCTTCTTCATGGGACTGAGCGACTTGCTGACCACGGTTGCCAACAGCGCGACGAATCGGATGCGGCACAGCATGCTGATCGGATCGCTCGCGGAGCTGCGCGACCACCAGTTCGCGATTCGGGACGCGCAGCAGCAGCAGATCGACCAGTTGGCGGCAAACCAGGCCGCGATCCTCGCGAACCAGAATCTCATTCTTCAGAACCAGGCGAAGATTCAGCAGGATCTCGGCAAGATTCTGGCACTGGTCGGATACCAGAGTCCGTAGCGCGATCGGCAACCGCACCGCGCCCCGGCGCCGCGTTCAGCGCCGGACGCGCTCGCGATACGGATGCGTGGTCCAGAGCCGGACGGTGTTGTCGCCGCCGCCGGACGCGAGGGTCTGTCCGTCGGGGCTGAAGGCGAGGCAGTAGACGTAGGCGGTGTGGCCGTGGAGCTGGGTGAGTTCGTCGTAGCGTGCGGCGTCCCAGACACGGATGACGCGGTCTCGGCCGGCGGAGACGATGCGTCGGCCGTCGGGGCTGAAGGCGACGGCGAAGACGACGTCGGAATGGCCCGTAAGGACTGCGAGGGGCGCGCGGGTGTTCGCGTCCCACACGCGGAGCGTCTGGTCGTTGGCGCCGGAGACGAGGCGCGTGCCGTCGGCGGAGAAGGCGAGCGCGAAGACGGTCCCGGTGTGTCCCTCGAACGCGCCGACGGAGTTCCAGTCGCGTGCGTCGAGCAGTTGAATGGCAGCGCCGTTGGTGGCGGCGAGCCAGCGGCCGTCGGGGCTGAGCGCAGCGCGCGAGCCGACCGCGGTGTCGCGGGCGTCGAACTTCCGCGTGCGCAGCCTGGCGCCGCTCGCAAGATCGAGCTCAATCAGCTCGCCGCGGTTTCCGATCCAGATCAGCCGATCGCCCGCCGGATTGAACATCAGCGCGTCAGTGCGCCAGCCGAGCCCGCGGCGGAAGCGCTGCGCCGGCGCGGCGCTGGTCGAAAGGACTTCGACGTCGCCGTGGGAGCGTCCAATTGCGAGGCGGTCGCCGCTGGGACTGTACGCGACGGCGCTGAGATGGCCGTCGAGGGCGGCGCGGGTTTGCGCGCCGGACTTCACGTCCCAACTTCGGAGCGGGCGGTCGTTGTCAAGGCAGGCCGCCGTGAGCGTCGCTCCGTCGGGCGAGAACGCGACACCATAGACAAACCCCGGCGCCGCGAGCGCGAAGGGATCGGTCGTGGCGCCGGCATCCCACCAGCGCACCAGCCGATCGTCCGCAGCCGTGACCAGCGTCTTTCCGTCGGCGCTGAACGCGATTCCCGAGAGGTTTCCGGCGCTGCCGTGCATGGTCGCAAGCAGGTCACCGGTGGCGGAGCTCCAGAGGCGCACGGCACGATCGGCGGCAGCCGTGGCGACGCGCTCTCCGACGGGCGCGATGTCGAGCGTGACGATCGCGGACGCGGGTCCCTGGAGCACGCGCAGGTCCTGTCCGTCGTGGGTCGCGAGCACATGCGCCGCGCCGGACGGCAGCGCGACGGCAAGGCGTTCGCCGTCGGCGGAAAACGCGAGGTCGGTGGCAGACGCGAGGTCGGGACGCCGGACGCAGGGCGCGTCCGCGCCTCGGCGGAATAGCCACACGCCGCGCGCATCCTCGAGCGCGATCGCGACGAATCTTCCGTCGGGCGAGAATCGAATCGGTGTCTGGTGTGCGTCGGCCAGGTCGATGCAGGTCGGGGCAGCGCCGTCGTCGGCGAGTCCGCGGAGCAGGATCTGGGGTCCGCTGGCGGTTTCGTTGGCAAACGCGCCCCATCGGGCATCGGGACTGCGCCGGGCCGTCGGCACTGCGTCGGACGCGAGCAATTGCAGCGTGGGCAGGGCCAGGGTCACCGATCCGGCGCGCGTGTCGGCACGAATCGTCCGGCCGTCGTCGCGAAACGTCAGGCCGTGGATGCGCCGCTCGCGGACCAACTCGTAGACGCCGATCTGCCCCACCGGCTCCGGGTCGGCGCCGCGCCACGCGTGCACGCGTCCGGACGAACCGCAGCACACGATCGTCTGCCCGTCGGGGCTGACTCCCAGCCGCATCGGAATGAACCGCACGTTCAAGCTGGCGAGGCTGTCGTCGACGCGGCTGTCGAGATGTCGCCATTCCCACCCGCGCAGCGCGACCGGTGCGGCGTCGAGCTGTCTTCGGGCGTCGGCGGCCTCGTGGTAGCGCAGCGCGGAGGATGCCGCGACGAGGCAGGCGCGGTAGGTCTGTCGTTCGGCGGCGGCGCGGAGGCGCTGCTCTTCGCCGCGCGCGCGCTCGGCGACGATGGCCGCGCGGAGCGCGGCGGCGGCGCCAAAGGAGAGCGCCAGGAACGCGACCACGACACCCGCGACCAGCGCGCGGTTTCGGCGTGTGAACTTCCGGATGCGGTAGAGGGCCGACGCCGGACGGGCGGCGATGGGTTGTTCGTGCAGATAGCGGCGGATGTCGGCGGCGAGGTCGCCGGCGGACTGGTAGCGCCGCGTCTTGTCCTTTTCCAGCGCGCGGGCGAGGATCGTCTCGACGTCGCCGCGCAGCGCGCGATCGATCGATCCGGCGCGGGAGGGCTCGTCTTCGCGGATGGCGCGGACGGCTTCGTGGGCGAGGAGTTGGCTGACGTCGTGGGGGAGCCGGTCCGTGAGGAGTTCGAACAGGATCACGCCGAGCGCGTACACGTCGCTGCGCCAGTCGATCGTGCGGGGATCGCCGCCCGCCTGCTCGGGGCTCATGTAGGGGATCGTGCCGACGAGTTCGCCGACCGTGGTGTGGAGCGTGGCGACGCTGACGTCGCTGTCGACGAGGCGTGCGACGCCGAAGTCGAGCACCTTGGGCTGGAACACATCTTCGGCCGCCGCGCCGGCGCGGGATTCGTGCGCGGTCGTGGCGACCAGGATGTTCGCCGGCTTGAGATCGCGATGCACGACGCCGCTCTGATGGGCGTAGTGGACGGCGTCGCAGACGAGCGCGAAGAGTGCCAGCCGGTCGTGGAGCCGGAGGCGGTGCTCGCGGGCGTGGTCGAGGAGCGAGGCGCCGCGGACGAGTTCCATGACGATGTAGGGGCAGGCGCTGGGGCCGTCCTGGGTCACGCCGGCCTCGAGAATCTGGGCGATTCCCGGGTGCTGGAGGCGGCCGAGGATCTCGGCCTCCTGCTGGAATCGACGGAGGATGCGGCGCGACGCGGCGCCGCGCTGAAGCAGCTTGACCGCAACGTTGCGGCGGGGATTCTCCTGCTCGGCCTCGAAGACAGCGCCCATGCCGCCTTCGCCGATCCTTCGCAGGATGCGATAGCGGCCGATGGTGGACGGCGACTCGGGCGCAGTCGGCGGACCGGCGTCGAACGCGCTCGCGACCGGCACGAGCGCGGCCTGGTCGAGAGGCCCGTCGGGGAGCTGGTCGGCGAGCAGCAGCGAGCGCACCTGCGCGAGGATCGGCTCGTCGGCGGCGCATTCGCGCGCGAGGTAGCCGTCGCGCTCCGCGGCCGGCAGCGCACGCGCGGCGCGAAAGAGCGCCGCGACCCGCTGAAACCGGTCCTTCGCGTTCACGTCCACTCATCCTTCAGTTCGTCGTACAGCCACGCGCGGGCCATGCGCCAGTCCTCCGACGCCGTGGCGCGGGACAGCTCGAGCACGTCGGCCGCCTCCTCCAGCGTCAGCCCGCCGAAAAAACGCAGCTCGACCAGCCGCGCCTTGCGCGGATCGAGTTCGGCGAGCCGCGCGAGGGCGGCGTCGATCGCCTCGATCGGGAGGTCGGCAGGGTCGGGCGCGCCGGGGTCGGCGTGGAGCGTGATGCGCCGCCAGCCGCCGCCCCGCTTGGCGCGGCGGCGCGCCCGGACGTGGTCGACGAGGATGCTGCGCATCGCGATGGCGGCCACGACGAAGAAGCGATTGCGTTCGGGTCCGGCGAGCTCCTGATCGACCAGCTTGAGATACGCTTCGTGCACCAGCGCCGTTGGTTGCAGCGTGTCGCCGGGGCGCTGCGCGCGAAGCAGGGACGCAGCGAGCCGGCGCAGCTCGTCGTATACGACGGGAAGCAGGTCGGCGGCGGCGGAGCCGCGCTCGTCGGCGACGCGCTGCATGAGGCGTGTGACGGGTTCGCGCGGGTTCGTGGTCGGCCCCTTCGGCGACGGGTTGGTGCTCATTGTAATGCAGTCGGCGAGCCGGTCAGAGGCGATTCGGACGGGGGAACGGCGACCGCAAGGGCGGGATCCGGGGGGCCGGCGAAGAAAAACCTGGGGCGGCATCGGGCGCGCGGCGTGGAAACGTCGTCTGCTGTGTCGTGGCCCGATGCGTGTCGGGCGCGAGCCGCGAGGTCGGGTCGCACGCTGCAACCCGAAAACTGGTTCTCGGACGCCGTGGCGAGGTCGCAACGGGATGAGACGGGCATCAGGGAACTCAAACCGGGAGAGTTGACCATGAGCGCGATGCGGTGTGGCTGGCTGGTGGGGATGGTGTTGTGGGTGTCGACGGTCGGAGTACCAGCGGCGGGCGGGGACATCCTGGACGACATCTTCTCGATCGCGACGGCGGCCCGGGATCGCGCGACCGAAGCGCGGAACAACGCGGCGTCGGCCCGGGACCGCGCGATCGAGGCGCGGAACAACGCGGCGGCGGCGCGCGACACGGCGATCGAGATGCGCGACAACATGCAGGCGGGATTGCAGGCCCTGAGCGCCCAGGTGCAGGACGCGATCGAAGAGGCGGTCGAGGACTTGCAGCGCGACATCCAGGACGAGATCGCGGGCCGCGACGCGTTCATCCAGAGCGGGGCAGCCGACCCGTTTCGCGCGAACCTCGCCGCGCTCGTCCAGCGGACCGAGGCGCTCTTCAACGCGCTCAGCGCGGCGAGCGGAATGGCGAACCTGACGATCGACTTCGGGCGCTTGGAGAGCGCGATCCTGGCCCTGCCGGATCGAGCGCTGTATCCGCTCTACCGCACGCTGGTCGTCGAGATGAACCTGTTCGCGGGCGGGGCGCTGCTGACGCGCCTGGATGAGGCCGCGGCGCAGTTGGCGTTGCTCGCGCAGGTGATGAGCGAGGCGGACATGAACAACGGGTCGGCGAGCAGCTTCCTCGACGGTGAGCTCGCACGGTGCGAATTCGTGTTCGACAACTACGACGACATCCGCCTGGCCTCGAGCGCGCTCAGCGCGCTGGGCGGGACACTGAAGCTCGTGGGCGTGATCCTGAGCGCGGCCGGCGAGACGCAGATTCACAGCACCGGCGGCGTGTGGGGATGGGTCGGCGTGAGCCTGAAGAACAACCGGACCAAGAAGGTCGGCATCGCGCTGTCGGGGGCGGCGGATGCGATCTTCGCGGTGACGGGCTATGCCGGAACCAAGCTCCGCTATTGCGCCGGCGTCGCGATCCAATCCGAGCAGCGCGACCGCGAGGAGCAGATTCTCGCCAACCAGCGCGAGATCGTCGAGCTGCTGAAGGTCCACGCGCGGGCACAACGGCAGTAACGCACTCGACCCGCGCGACAGCTCGGCAGCAGTGCGACAAGCGACATGAACGTTCGGCGGCGGTGCGGCTACGGTCGCGCCGCCGCCCGTTTGTCTTCTTGGCCGGCGCGCTATCGGGGCCGGATCGAATCGCGCATCGCCTGGTACTCGGCGGGCGTGTTGATATTCGTCCAGCACGGTGCGAGATCGGGCGGGGGTGTGGGCGTGAGCACGCGGGCGTGCTTCGCCAGCGGCTGGAGCCCGCGGGCGGCGTCGCGAGCGAGCGGCTCGACCGCGGCGAGCGCGGCACGCTCGTACACGGCGAGGAGCGGCTCGACGAACTCGGGCGTCATTCGCGGAATGATGGCGATCGCATCGGGGTCGCGCTGCGCCAGCAGCCAGTCGAGCGCCGCGACGCGCAGCAGCGGCAAATCGACCGCGGCGATGAGCCATGCCGAGTGCGGCGCGGCGCGCAGCGCGCCGAGCACACCGGCGAGTGGGCCGCGGATGCCCGGCGCGTCGCGGATGCACTCCGTACCGGCGAGCGCCACATCCACGTCGACGTCTTCGGTCTGCTCGGCGTCGCTTGCCGCGTCTGCGTTGCGTGCGTCGGCAACCACCCGCGCGTCGGTCGCGAGTTGGGGCGGCCAGGCGCCCAGCAGGCAGACGCGCGGACAGCGGCGGCGCAGCACGTTGACGACGTGTTCGACAAAGGTGCGCTCGCCGACGCGCAGCAGGGACTTGGGGCGTCCCATGCGGGAGCTGGCGCCGCCGACGAGCACGCCGCCGGTGAGGGGTGCAAGCGTCACGGTTGCCGATGTTATCGCGGGATCGATGGGTGGGTCGTGTTCCGCCGCCCCGATCGGGCGGCAGGACACGCGCCACGTCACCACGGGTTGCGGTCGCTGCGCGACCTGCACCCGTGGCTACACTCCCTGGCCCCTTCGGGGCCATGAGTCGCCGCGCACACACGCGGGGAACGCGGACTTCCGCGCACACGCTGTTTCTGAACGCGGGCTTCCGCGCACACACGTTGGGAACGCGGACTTCCGCGCACAAGCTGTCTCTGAACGCGGATTTCCGCGCTCGCATCTTGTCGGAGCCCGAGCTCTTTCGCGAGCGCGTTTTTCGGAGCCCGCGCGACCGCGCAGGTGCGGAATCGGAGCTGGAGCGGTCTGGCCAGCGCAGACTGGAGGCTCGGACCACCGCGCGCGGGTTGGGAAGCCGACCCTACGGGCCCGTCAGCAGCGCCACGAACGCGTCGATGTCGAAGTTCGTCACGAGTCCGTCGCCGTCGACATCCGCGCTGCTGATGTCGCAATTCGGAAACGCGGCGGCGTACGCCATCGGATCGGTCAGCGCGAGCACGAACGGATCGATGTCGAAGTTGTCGACCGCGCCGTCGCAGTTCGTGTCGCCGGCGAGGACCGACGCCGAACACTCGTCCGGTACGTTGTCGGCGTTCTCGTCGAGGCTGTCGCCGGTCACGATGTCGTCAATGTCGTCGCGCGCGTTGTGGTTGCAGTCGGCGTCGAACGCGCAATGCGGCGCGAGCGACAGATCGTCGATGTAAAACGCGGAGACGCCCCCCGCGCCGGGCTCGCCGCCGTAGAGATCGACCGCCTGAATGAGCGGGCGGCCACCAACGCTGACGCCGTTGATCCAACTGCGCGCGAAGACGAATTGCTGACCGTCGTAGAAGTAATCGGTCGTGTCGGCGTCGAGGTCGATCTCGACGCGGAATTCGACCCAGCGATCCCGGACGAGCGGCGCAAACTCGCCGGCGGAGTCGGCGACGACCCGGTCGGAGTTGGCATTGAACTGCGTCTGAACCGACCAGCGATAGGTGTTCCCCGGAGCGCCGGGCGGATCGTCGTACGTATTAAAGAGGTTGACATACGCCACGCCGGTCGCGCCGCCGGGAACGAATGTGAGCACGCGAAAGGTCCAGCGCCCGCCGCTGGCGTCAAAGCGTCGCACCGTGTCGTCGCCGAGGCCGGTCGCACCGCCGACGGCGCCGACGATCTTGAGCGAGCGGCTGCCGGCGGCGGCCTGCTCCGCGGTCGCAACGGCGCACACGTCTTCGCTCTCGACCCACTCCTCCCAACCGTTGAGGCCGCAAATCCCGCCGTCCGGGTAGGCCTCGAAGTCTTCAACATAGGCGGGACACCCCGGCGCAGCGATGACGCCTTGCGCGGCGACGGGGTCCAAGATGCCGTCGGCGTTGTCGTCGATGAGGAGCACGATCTCGTCGGGAACGAGTGCCTGATAGGCGGCGTAGGCGACGAGCGTCGTGATGCTGGCGACGCCGCCGGCGGGGATGTTGACGACGCCCTGCACGGGCACGCCGGGAGCGAAGCCGTCGAGGCTGACATTCGGCGCGGGGTCAGCGTGGCTGGTGGAGCGCGCGATCAATCGATACGGGACACTGGCCAGCGTGCCGCTGCTGTTGCTGAGTGTGAACTGTACGGGCGCGGGCAGCGTGTTGGCGCCGAACGGAATACGGATCAGCGCGCTCTGCGGGTCGTCGATACAGGCCACGATCTGGCAGCGGCGGAGCGATCCGGCGCACGCGAGCACCTTGTTTGTGCCCACATTCGTGATGATCGTCGTGTAGCACGCGATGTCCGTGCTGCTCATGCCGGCGGGCAGTCCTACGCCGACATTGATCGTAACGCACTGCCCCGGCGCCACGATGACCGGCGTCGCGCTGCTCGACGGGCTGAACGTGAGGCCGCTGATGGTGCAGCCCGGCGGATTGATGGCCTGATTGGCGAGCAGCCAGGTATAGGTCTGCGGGTCGGTCGTGCCGTTGCAGATCGTCAGGCGCAGGCTGCCGTTGAGGTTGAAGAGCGAGCGGACGGACTCGACGTAGCACCACTCGCGGCACTTGCCCGCACAGCCGGCTTCGTAGATGCGGCGGATGTCGGCGTCGGGAAGCGCGCGGCGGAAGATCTCGACCTCGTCGATGCGGCCGCGGAAGTACGTGGCGGGCCCGGTGATGGCGTAGCCGCCGCCGATCCGCAGGTTGGCGGCGCCGTTGAAGATGCTGCCGGGCTTGCCGGCGGTGCTGAACTGCGCGACGACCGCTCCGTCGACGAAGAGCTTGAGCGCGGCGCCGGAGGGTACGCGCTGCACGGTGACAGCGACGTGATGCCAGCGGCCGTCCGCGACGACCGGCGAAGTCGAGACGTAGTCGGTCTGGCCGGGGAAGATCGGATCGGCGAGCGTGGCGGCGAGGCGGCCGTTATCGAGATACAGGCGATACCCGATGACGCTGCCGAAGAAAATGCCGCGGGCGGGCAGCATGCGTTTGTCGACGATGGGCTGCTCGCCGGCGGCGACGTCGGTCATGATCCACGCATCGATCGTGAAATCGCTGCTGATGAACGTGTGGGCCGGCGACGCGCTGACTTCGACGTAATCGTCGCAGCCGTCGAATTCGAGAGCGCGTTCGACCACGCCTTTCGCGGGCGTGGGGCCGACGCCGAGATCGCAACCGGGCAGCTTGGGGAAGACGCCGAATGGAGCGGGGACGGGCGTCGAAGGGACGCGGCTGGCGATGTCGCTGAGCGGATGCTGATACTCGTCGAAGGGCCACCAGCCGACGAGTCCTGACGGCGGATCGACGCATTCGTCGTCGTGCACCAGGCAGATGTTGTCGAAGCCGACGATTTCGCGCGTCGGGCCGAAGTCGGCGACCAGAAAGACGCGCGCGATGTTGCCGGCGAGATGCTCCCAGTCCGCCGCCGAGTTGCAGGTCGGCGGGTTCATCGTCCACGTGCCGACCGACGGGTCGTACGGGGGCCGGCCGGGCGGAATCGGCACGCGGATGCGGACCCAGCCGCTGCCTTCGGTGACGACGGTCGCGGAGGTGAACGTGGCGGTGAGCGTGCCCGCGCCGCAGGGCGCCGCAAAGCCGTCGCCGCGGAGGAGCGTGATCTGCGGCTGGATGGGGAGCGAACCCGGCGCGCCGTCGTCGAAGATGCGGAAGTCGAATTCGAGCGTGCCGCAGAAGCAATCGAGTTTGCCGGTGAGCTCGTCGGGGCCGGCGATGGAGAAATTCACCTCATCCGGCGGCACGCCGTCCTCGGCGCGGAGATAGCCGTCGCCGGCGCCGCCGGTCTGCGAACCGCCGGTGAGCGGGTTGGTCAGTTCGCCGAGTCCGCTGCCGGCGAATCCGCGAAGCGGGTCGCCGGCGGATTCGCCGAAGGTCCAGCAGTTTCCGCCTTCGCGGGGCTTGATGCAGGGGATGCAGGTGACGGTGACGAAGTGGCCGTCATTGGCTTCGCTGCGCGGATAGAGGTTGCCGGGGTATTCAGTGGCGGCCGAGTGGGGATAGCCCAATCCCAAGCGCACGGCGGCTTCATCACCGCCGAACGCGCCGCCGCCGTTATCGGAGAACACGTGCGAGTTCCAGCGGAAACGAAGCTCGACGGGGGCCGGCCCGATGCCGGCAATGAGGGCGCGGCTGGTCTCGGGATAGGCGGTTCCGGGGCCGAAGGGGACATGATCGGTGGGGCGGCAGCTGATGCCGAAGATGGTGCTGCTGGACGCGAGCGCGCCGCGGACGACCTTGGCGCCGATGATCTGGGCGGCGATGGGATCGATCGTGCCGTCGGCGCAGGCGCCGCCGTCGTGGCGCAGGACCAGGTCGCCGCGGCGGACGGTGTCGACAATGGCGCACCAGGGTTCGCCGGCGGCCGCGTTCATGCCGAACTGAACGGAATAGTGGCTGGTCGCGTCGGCGCTCTGGCTGGTGGCAAACCAGCCGCTGTCGGCGAACAAAGTGCTCGCGTAGCGCGTGCGGAGCTGATCGGGGGGCGTGTTGGGCAGCACCTCAAGGTAGTGCTGAAACACAGTCTTCTTCCACGGGAAGTTCTGCGTGAACTTGCCGTACGGCGACTCGTCGGGCTGAAGGAACACGCCGGACCCGCGGATGCAAGCGTCGCAGTCTCGGACGATTTGCTGGAGCGCGGAGGTGATCTGCGCGCCGGCCGCGTCGACCTGGCGGAACCAGCCGGCGCTGGTCGTGGAGTAGTCGGACATGACGGCGAGCAGTTGGCCGTCGAGCGGGGGCGCGTATCCGACGCCCTGGAACAGCGCGTAGATCGCGGCGATGCGGACGTCGCGTGATTGCGCGGTCTGGGCGTGCGTGTGGGCCTGCGCATCGTCGACGCCGGACGTGTATACGCCGTCGAAGCCGCCGGGAAACGTGTCGGTAATGACGAACACGATCTTGCGCGCGTTGGTGCGCCACGGCACGGAGAAGTCACCGGTCTGGCAGCGCCCGGTTGCGGGAAGGCTGTTGAGGACGGTGTTGAGGCCCTCGTCCGTGGCGGCGGGCACCACGTTGCCCGGCGGCCCGCCCGACCCGCACGGAAAAAGGTTGCTGAGGCCGTTGATAACGGCGGTGGCGCCGGTCCCCGTCGTGGGGAAGGGCGCGACGACATTCACGCACTCATTGCAGGTCACCAGCGCGACGCGAAAGTCGCCGCCCGAAGACGCGCCGATCGCGTTGACGATGAAAGCGGCTGAATTGCGGAGCGACGTCAGCACATCCACCATGCTGTCGGTGCAGTCGATGACGAACGCGACGTCGGTGGGACCGCAATTGTCCTCGACCGGCGGCGGGGGCGGGGGGCACATCGGGCAAGCCGGGCAGGGCTGCGGCACGACCGGGTGGCCGAACTGTCCCAGCGCGATGCCGCTGCCGGTGGTGCTGACGGTGATGGAAGTCAGCGGCGCGCCGGTGGAGTAGAAGCCGAAGCCGCGGGCGTTGAAACAGCCGGTGCTCATCTGCGTGACGGAGGTTCCGTCGTTGGCGACGGCGGTGATGGGGACGTTTACCCCGCCGCTGATAGGCTGGGCGTAGAAGTAGAGCGCCGGCGTTCCCGGGGGGACGTTGATGGTGACCGTGTTGACCAGCGCGCTCGTGTAGATGTCGCATTCGTAGCCGGTGCCCCACACGCACCAGTCGCAGGTGACGCGCTCGTGTCGCATCGGCACGGAGAAGGTGTAGTCCAGGCCGCCGTTCGGCGCGTCGGTGACGGATTGGTAGATCGGGCGCGTGTCGGGGCAAAGCTGCGCGACGGGGAATGGGCCGATGTTCGTTGGCGGCGCGCCGCCGCCGAGGGCGACTCCGGTGATTCCGGTGGCGACCGCGAGATTGTCGAAGCCCGCGATGGCGCCGGCGGTCGCCCCGCCGATGGTGAGTTGGATCGCGGTGGGCGTTCCGGCGCCGCTGAGGAGATACGCGGCGTCGAGATCGCGAACCGTGACGGGACCGGCGGCCAGGCTCTGGATTCCCGCGCGCAGGATGCGGTTCGTCGCCAGGTCGACGCGCGTGACGGCGCGATACCAGGTGTTCGGAGTGAGGCCTTCCCACTCCACTCCGGGCACAATCGCGGCGGGGTTGTTGGCCGCGTCGTAGGCGTCGTACACGGCGCGAAACCCGCCGGGGTTGGCGGTGTCCATCCAGCGCAGCGCGAGCGCGAAGAGTGCCGTGGGCCCGCTGGCATGCAGGGAGAACGCGGCGCAGTCGGTGGCGGCCGGCAACGCGCCCCCGTGCTGTACGAAGAAGTCGATCGTGAAATCGTAGATCGGACCGGCGGGCAGTTCGACGTCGCGCCGGGCGCGAAGCCGCACGCCGCCGGCGGCGCCGATGCCGCCGACAAACTGGTTGCCGCTCAGGTTGTACGGCGCGCCGCCGATCGGGTTGTCCGCGTAGCGGTGCACGAGCAATTCGCCGCTGGGGGGCATCGTCGGCGGAACGTACCAGCCGTTCTGGCCGGCCAGCGGGATGCCGTCGTCGGAGGCGAGGAACTCCGGTGGCTCGAAGCCGGCGGCGGTGAACTGCCCGAAACAAGCGGCGGACGCAAGCCCGGCAAGCAGCGCAAGGCTGCCGACCGAGGTCTTGTTGGGGCGCATCGGAGCTTCCTGCTGCGGTTTGCGGGAGCTGCGGCGTCGCGGCGCGGGCACGATCGTGTCGCGCGGACGCGTTGGATCGGAGTATACACCAAGCGATTTCGCCGCCAGCGCGAAAAAAGCCGGCGGCCCCGATCGGCGTCGCGAGTGGCGACGCGGCATCGGGGCCGCAGTGGGGTCTTGGTTCGAGCGCGACCGGCGACGCGTTACGGGCCGGTCAGCAGCACGACGAACGGGTCGATGTCGAAGTTGTTGACGTCGCCGTCGTCGTTGACGTCGGCATTGTTGATGTCGCAATCCGGGAAGGCGGCGGCGTACGCGGCAGGGTCCGTGAGCGCCAACACGAACGGATCGATGTCGAAGTTGTTGACCACGCCGTCGCAGTTCATGTCGCCGGGCAGGTTCTGCGCCGGGATGCGGATTCGCACGAACGCGGCGGGCGTGCTGAACGACGGGTTGCTGTTGCGGTCGACGCCCGCGCCGTCGCGCAGGTTGATGACCGTGTAGAGCCAGCCGTCGTCGGTCAGGTAGAGCGAGTTGGCGAGCAGCGCGGTCAGCGTGTTGTTGCCGCGACCGACGAAGGTGTCATCGTCGAACATCCCGTTTCCGTCGACGTCGACGGGGTCGCCTTCGCGCAGCAGGACGGTCGCGCCGTTGAGGACGATCACGTCGTCCGATTCCGGCGGGCTGCCGACGACTCGTCCGGAGAGGACGTAGTCGCCAACGCGGTTGCCGCCGACGGCGTAAATGGTGTCGCCCCAGGTGTCGGTTGCGCCGCTGTGGATCGCGTCGCCGGTCTTGGCGATCAGCACGCCGTCGCGCACGGCCCAGTCCGGGGCGGCGGCACCGGTGCCGCTGTTGTCGCGGCCGCGCGAGAACCACGTGCCATTGGAGAGCTGGACGGACTGGAAGATGTCGCCGAGGAAGAGGCCGGAGTCGGCGACTTCGCGGCCGGCCTGGAGGACGGCGACGCCGTCGCGGACGAGGACGCGCGTATTGACCGCGTCGATGACGATCTGTCCCTCGGCCATCCAGTGGGCGCCGTCGGCGGTGGTTCGGAACTCGTTCGCGTCGATGGTGTTCCAGAGGCGGTCGATGCCGTCAAAGTCCATCACCATCGTGACGCCGGTCTGGTGAAACGCGTTGAGGTCGTAGGTGATGACCGGGCGGCGCGAGGTGTGAATCTGAAGGACCGTGCTGTCCTGCGAACCGATCGTGCCGTCGTTCAGCGGGTGGATGGAGCCCACCGAGTTGCCGACGGTTTCATCGCCGGCGGGGTTCGGCGCCAGGTCCATCAGGCCCGTGTACAGGTCGCCCATCTGAAAGGCGATCGCCTGGTTCGTTCCGTCCCAGTAGATGACCTTCTGAAACACCGCCGCGACGCCGCCGCGCGCGCGTGCCGAGTAGGCGAAGTGGTTGAGCGTGTTGAACTCTCCTACGCCTGAGCCGAAGAAATCGAAGAGCTCGCCGGCCGCGCCGGTGGGAATGGGCTGGCCTTCCTGAGCAAAGGCAGTTCCGGTGGTTCCGCTGCCCATGAGCAGGATGTTCTCGAGGTCGCTGCCCAGTTGGGTGCGCGCCACCAGCACCCAGCGCGAACCGTCCGGCGAGACGCGAAGTCCTTCAATCGAGCGGAAATCGGAGGTCGTGGGCAGTCCCGCGAGATCGAGCACGCCCGGGATCGCAGCCGTCGGATGCCCCGGAATCTTCGTGTAAATGACCTGCATTTCGGCCGCGGCGACCGCGCCGAACGCAGACGACAGAGTGAACGCCAGCGCAAACGATCGAATGTGCCTCATCGCACACCTCCCAGAGAAAGTAGCTCGCACACGCCGCACGGACCGCGCCTCCGAGTGCGCATCAGACCGGCCTTACGCCGGTCGTGGATGGCGTCACCGGCCAGCACGGCTCGCGGCAAAAAAGGGGAATTCGGGCGTTCGCGCCGCGGGCGCGGATGGAACGACCGGGTTCCCCGCCTATGCGCACCCAAGGGTGGGTGCGTCGCAGCCCCGCCATCGGACCCCCAACGTCCGGTCGCGGCCAAGGCCCCGAACGAGCATGATACCCGGAGGGACGATGGGGAGGCCAGCGCGGGCGCGGCGGTCGGCCTGGAATCGCGGGTCGCAGCAGCTCGTGGGATGGGGATGCGGATGGGGATGCGCGAGCGACCCCCGCGTCCCGGAGAGAAGGGAGCGGAGGCCGCGCGCACGAAAACTCGATCAAAACGGCCGACTCAGGCGTGGACTACCGCCCGGTCAGCAACGCGACAAACGGGTCGATGTCGAAGTTATTGACGCTGCCGTCATGGTTCGCATCGGCGTTGGCGAGGTTGCAGGTCGGGAACGCGGCGGCGTAGCCGGCGGGGTCGGTCAGCGCGAGCACGAAGGGGTCGATGTCGAAATTGTTGATCGCGCCGTCGCAATTCATGTCGCCGGGTAGCCCCGCGGGCGCGAGGATCTTCATGACCATGAAGTCGGCGCCCGCGGCGAAGTAGGAGTTGCCTCCCAGGTAGACGTTGCCCGCGGCGTCGATGTCCATGGCGAAGCAGGAATCCGAGTTGGTGCCGGCGTCGAAGGACTCGCGGAGCCGAAGCGTCCCATCGGGCTCGAACTTCAAAAGCGTGGGGTCGTACCCGGTGGGTCGCTCGTTGTCGGCGGCGGCGTAGATCAGGCCGTCGGGCCCGATTCGCAGTGCGACGATCCAGTTCTCGTCGTAGGTTCCGTCCTCATCGAGCGCGTACTGCCATCGCAGCGCGCCATCGGGGGCGTAGGACTCGATCCACCCGTCGGTCTCCGTGGCGCCCAGCCAGGCTCCGCCGACGTAGACGTTGCCGGCGGGGTCGACCGCGATGCTCGTCGCCGCTTCCTCTCGCGCGCGAGTGGTCGACGTCTGCCAGAGGAGCGCGCCCGCCGGTGAGTACTTCAGGGTCATTGTGTCGAGATGGCGGTCGGGCTGGCCCTGCACGGGGTCCGGACGCCAGTATCCGGCGACATAGGCGTTGCCGAGGTCATCGGCGGTGATGGCGAGCCCCTCGTCGTCGCCGGTGTTGAAGCCGGGCGTGGAGAATTGCGCGCGATACGTCAGCGCGCCGCTGCTGGACAGCTTGACGGTCAGGAAGTCCTGATTGGCGCCGGGCTCAATCACATAGCCGGTGGCGTACACGTTTCCCTCCGCGTCCAGCGCGAGTGAGTTCGCGATGGCGCCGCGAAACGACGCGGAGTTTGTGTGGTATACCCACGCCACGGCGCCGTCGGGCGTGAACTTCATGACGTGGAAATCGGTCGCGTATCCGCCGGTCGGTCCCGGCTGGTAGAACACGCCGCCGACGACGTAACAGTTGCCCTCGGGATCGACGAGCATGTCCTGCGGCTGGTCGCCGCCGTTGCCGGGGCCGTTGTAGCGTTGCAGCCAGAGCTGCTCGCCGCTCGGGCTGTACTTGATCAGGACATAGTCGTAGTCGCTGCCGCCTTGGTTCACATTCCCGCCGTAGGAACCACCCAGCGTGTAGGTGTTCCCCTGCGCGTCGACGCCGAGCCCGCGGGCATCGTCGTCGCGGAAGGCGATATTTCCATACACGGCGGACCAGAGCAATGTGCCGTCCGGCCCATATCGAACCGTGGCGAAGTCACGGGTTCCATCGGCGGAGCGGCTGATTCCGGCGGCTGAGACGGTTCCACCGGGGCCGTGGGCGACTCTCGCGACGGAATCCAGATGGTTGCCAGGACCGGCCCAATGCTGGTACCAGAACGCCGGGCGCTCGGCCAGCGCGACCGAGCCGGCGGGAGAGGTGACGAGCGCCCAGAGCAGTAACTGTTTCATCTTCATTGTGTGCCTCCCTGTGAGGTTGCAGCCCATGCGTCGACCGAACGCGCCCGGATGGGGCCTGATCGGCTGGCGGCAACGGGTTTGCCGGCGGCGGGGTCGGCGCCGGCCGGCATCGCTATCACAACGGAGGCACGGACCGCGGGTGGGAATACCAGGATTGCTCGAATTCGGCGTGCGGGCCGGGATGCGCGTGCGCGGATCGCGCAGCACGGAGCCGGTGCGGGGAGAGATCAGTGGGCGTCGTGGACCGAGCGTCGGGTCTGTCCGCGCCGGTCGTTTGTCGTGCGGGTTGAGGAACGGAATTGCCGCCGCCCGGCCCGGCTCGTGTGAGCCTGACCGGGCGGCTGGTCGTTGGTTGCGGGCGGGCGACGTGCCGTGCGCGGCACGCGCGGCGTTTTTCGGATCGCCGAGCGACGTCCGCCCGTCGATTGGGGTCGCTACGGCCCGGTCAGCAGCGCGACGAACGGATCGATGTCGAAGTTGTTGACGCTGCCGTCGTTGTTCGCATCGGCGTTGTTGATGTCGCAGCTCGGGAACGCGGCGGCGTAGCCGGCGGGGTCGGTGAGCGCGAGCACGAACGGGTCGATGTCAAAGTTGTTCACGGCGCCGTCGCAGTTCATGTCGCCGAGCGCGAACGCGGGTGCGGACGGGGCCGACACCGCGAACGTCACTTCCTGCGGCGTGTGCGGCTTGAAGAGCCCGAGGGTCGCATCGGCCGCGACCGGCGGACGATTCGCAGTGAACCAGAAGTTGTACATGGTTCCCCAGCGCAGGGCGTTGGAGTTCTGATTCTGGGCGTACGTCTGCGGGCTCTGCCAAGTCACGCTGCCGCCGCTCACCGACGACGTCCAGTCGGTGTTGTCGTAGGGTTCGCCAGAGTGGTAGTTCACGTCGTGGAACCCGACGTTGGTCACGGTGACGCCCGGCGCGACCGGGACGCGCAGCGAGCCGCCGCTGCGGTCAGAACTGAGATTGAACACGGCGTAGTCATAGAGCCACGTGCCGTTGCCGAGATCGGTGACCTTGCTGGCGTAGCGGAAGATGCCCTCGCTCGGCACATCGATGGTGCCCAGCGCCACGGACGGATCGGGCGTGTTGACGCCGAGGCCGTGGTCGCGCCAGGCCTGGATGGCCGCGACGCCGATCTGCATCGCGCCCTGCGGCGTCCAGTTGAAGCTGGCATCGACGGCCACGCGCTTGTACGACGCGTTGTTGAACGAGTTGCCGGCCGGCGCGTCGTCGGTGCCGACATAGACGCCTTCGGCGAAGTAGAGCGCGCCGGGATAGGTCGCGGCCTGCATGTCCGCCTGCGCGATTTGCAGGCGACGCCAGATCGCGTCGCCGCTGCTGCCGCTGTAGAACGGGAACGCGCCAGTGTAGGCGTTCACCGCGGAGCGCGGACCGAGGCGCCCCTGGCCGGCGTTGTACCCGGAGCTGTAGACGTCGCGGCAGCCGACGCCGAGCATGGAGCCGCCGACGCCGTTGCAAGCGATGCCGCAGCCGCTGCCGGCGGCGGCGCAGCAGGCCTGCTTGCAGAATCCGAGGCCGATCTGCATCAGTCGGCCGTTGTGCAGGCGATAGCCGTTGAACGCGACCGCGGGGGTCCCATTCCAACTGTTGCCCCAGCGGAGGTTCGCGTCACCGATGTTGCACGTGCCGGTGTAGAACGAATAAGCGTAGGTGGTGCCGACGGGTCCATAGCGGGAAATCTCGCCGATTTCGCTGTAAACGACGTCGGGTCCGGTGCCGCCGCCGGGCCCGCCTTCGGCCGCGTCGATGTCGAGCTGGAAGGTGCCGGTGGCGCCGGAGAAGCCGGCGACGCGGATCAGGTAGGTGTTGCTGGCGGTGATGCTAGCCTGGACGATCGTGCGCAGCCCGCACGCGTCGTCGATGCACGCGATCTGCGTGCCGCCGGCGCCGGGACAGCCGTCCCAGATCGCGAGTACGGTGTCATAGCTGGCGTTGGTGCAAGTCTGCGCAGTGAGCGTGCCGTCAAACGGTGCGACGAAGCTGTACCACACGTCGGGTGAAGTGCCGGACGCGCCGCACGAGCCGGTGCCGTCGTTGGTGGCGCCGACCGTCGTGCCGTTGTAGCTACCCTCCATGACCGGGATGGCGTTGGCACAGGCGTTGTTGGCAGGTTGAGCGGTCGCAAGCGCCGCTGTCGCCAGCGCGGCGGCCAGTGCGAGGCCGAGGACCAGTGGATCACGACGGTTGAAAGAACTACGCACGCAAGCACCTCCCAGCGCCGCGGTGAGCGGCGGAACCTGAAAAAACCCCCGGATCACCATGAACGAGCAGATGGCGCCGAGCTGGACGAACTCGATGCGGCCCGGGAACACACCCGCACCGGCGGCGCGATCGGCGCGCCGACGCTCGCGGCTGCGTTGCGAACTAGCGTGCGCCGGTCGGGGCGCGCCGCCGAACCTGTGGCGCGTATCGTACCACTCCGGCGGCGCGGGGAACAAGCGCAATGTGAAATGGAGGATCGACTTTCGGACGCACGCACGGTTGTGCCGCGCGGCCGGCCAACGGGGCGTGGCAGGGGATGTGCCGCGCTGCCCGTGCGAAACGCGCGCCACCGGCGAGCGCGGGTCCGCGCGCTCGCCGGTGGAGATGGGAGGAATCGGATCAATTCCACCGCGGGCGGCTAGCTCGCGAACCGCCGGATCGGTCAGCCGCCGATGAGCAGTTGCACGAACGCGTCGATGTCGAAGTTGTCGACCGCGCCGTCGCCGTTGATGTCGCACGCCCGCGTTCGGTCGCAGTCGGGGTAGTCGATCGCGTAGGTCTCCGGGCTGGTGAGCGCCTGGACGAACGGATCGATGTCGAAGTTGTCCACCACGCCGTCGCAGTTGGCGTCGCCGACCTCGCCCAGCGGCTCGTGGGCGGAGTCAAAACCAATCTTCACGGTGGCGGGCAACGTAAACGGGAGATC
>JBFXAM010000082.1:0-19575 GCA_050184295.1 Phycisphaerae bacterium
CCACACGGGTTCGCGCGAACCGCAATGTTGAGCTGCGCAGCGAGCGTCCTGGCGCCGCGCGAGCTGCGCCGCCATGCCGCTCGGGCAGCGTCATTGTGCCGCGCGTGGATCGCGTGTTCCACCGGCGGCGCGCTACCCCCTTTTTCTACGACCCCGCGGACTCCGTCGGCGACGCGGGCGGCTCGACCGACGTGTGGTCGTGCAGGATCAGCCAATTCCCCGCCCGGCGGACGACGACGAGCGAGAAGGTTCCGCCGGCATCGTCCGGCGGGCGGGTCAGATGCCAGCGGCCCAGGACGAGCGCCGCGTCGGACGCGAGCGGGCGGACTTCGAGCTCGTCGAAGCGCAGCACACCCATGCGCTCCCGCGTCGGATAGCGCCGCTGATAGCGCGCGAGCGTGGCGTCCCAGCCGCGCTCGGTGCGCCCGCCGCTGCTGAAGGTGAGTTCGTCGCCGCGGACGTAATATTGCATGAAGCCGGGGATGTCGCCGCGGTTCCAGGCGTCGGTCTGGGCGGCGAGGAGCGCCCGGACGGCGGTCGCGTGGGATGAGATCGCGGCGCAGCCGGTGAACTGCATCACCGCGGCAAGCCCGGCCCACCAGAGCCGGTCGCTACGAACCCCGATTGGATGCAACACGCGCTGCTCCGGTGCGGCCGAGTTGTTGAAGCGTAACCGCGATGCGAACGGGCCGGTGACTCACCGCGGCGTCGCGGCGAGAGGCGCGCCGTCGACATACCCCGGCCGCTCGAACGGCAGCCGGATGCTGTGAAATCGATCGCGGAGCGCCGCGTCACGCGCCCTGCGGTCGGCAAACACGTCGTCACGGACCCGAGCGCCCACGCGGTCGCCGACGTTCGCCCGCGGCCCGCCGCGCCGCGCTCCGGACTCGCCGCTCGGGGAATCGGCCGGCGCGTCGCCGGGCGCCGCCGGCGGTTTGTCCGCTGGCGCCACGTCGTTCGGCGGCGTGTAGGCGCGCAGCGCATCGACGGCGGCGTCGATCTGCGCGGGCGAATACAACCCGACATTCGCCGTCGGCAGCCCGCGGTCCCACACGTAGCGCAGCAGCTCCGCCGGCGTGCCCTGGTCTTTGTCGGCGCCTACGCCGCTGCCGCCGCCGAAGACCTTCATCGCGATCAGCCCGAGACCGCGTCTGCGTCCTTCGGGGAGCACGTCGTTCTCCCAGCCGGCCTGGTTTCGGCGGACCAGCGCGGCGGAAATGATGAAAAGCATGGTGTCGAAGTCGAGGTCGCGGGCCCGCAGGATGTCGAGCATGTACGCCGACTGTGCGTGGCCCGTGAAGCCGATCAGGTCGACGACCTTCTGTTCGCGCATGCGGCACATCGCCTTCATCACGCCGTCGGCTTTCCGCAAACTGGCGAGCTCCTTCTTGCTGTCGCCGTGGTGGCCGATCGCGTGCACCTGCCAGAGATCGAGCCGCTCCGTGCCGAGCTTCTTGAGCGACGTTTCGAGCTCCTTCATCGCGCCGTCGTAGCCGCGTTCGAGCGTCTTGGTCGCGAGAAAGAGGCCCTGGCGGCGGCCGGCGATGGCGCGGCCGACATGCTCCTCGGCGCCGTAGCTGGGGGCGGTGTCGATCGAGGTGATGCCGCGTTCGAGCCCGTATTGCAGTGTGCGGACCACCTCATCCAATGGGCGCGTGTGGGCGATCGTGCCGGTGCCCATGCAAAGCATGCAGACGTCGCGCCCCGTCCTGCCGAAGGGGCGCGTGGTCAGCGCCGGCGCCCGGATCGGCGGAGGTGCGTCGCGCCCCGGCGGTTCGCCGGCCGCGCGGCGTCCGTCGCCGCAGGCGGCGCCGCGCGGGTGGGTGTGTGGGGCGGCGCCCAAGGCAACGGCGCCCGCGACACCGGCGGCGCGTTCGAGGAAGGTCCGGCGCGAGACGGAGGGGTCGGCCATCATTCGCTCCGCAGCAGGAGATTTCATCATACCGCGGACGGCGTCACGGGCCGGCGTGGATTGAGCATGGAGCGAACTGGGCGATACAGGATTCGAACCTGTGACCTCGTGCGTGTCGAGCACGCGCTCTAGCCAACTGAGCTAATCGCCCGCTGCGCCGGTCGGACGGGGAGCGCCCGCCGGAGCGTCGAAGTATCGGCGATGCGACCGCGGTTCGTCAAGCTGGCGGGCGGTGATCGGATTCATCGATCCATCGCGGGCGGCGATCGGACTCATCAGGCTGGCCGCGTGAACACTGTTCCTGAGGTTGGACGCAGCGTCATCCGCCGGCGTGGTCGGCCGGGCGGGCGACGCGCGCGCGGCCGGGTCGGGCGATCCGGCGGGGCGGGAGCGTCGTCGCCGGCCGCGGGCAAGATTCGGCGCAGCAGGGCCGCGAGGTCGCGTTGTGCGCGGCGGGGCAGGGCCGCAATGGTGCGGCGGTCGGCTTCGACGCGGAGGGGGAAGGCGCGCTCGACGAGCGCGCGGCCGGCGGGGGTGAGTTGGATTCGGATGCCGCGGCGGTCGTGCGGGTCGGCGTAGCGGCGGATCCAGCCCTTGGATTCGAGGCGGTCGAGGCGGTGGGTCATGGCAGCGGTGGAGAGCGTGACGGCGCGGGCGAGTTCGGTGGGGGAAAGCCGGTAGGGGGCGCCGCAGCGGCGGAGCGCCGCGAGGACATCGTACTGCCAGAGCGTGAGACCGAGGCTCGCGAGGGCATCGTCGCAGCGCTCGTTCAGGAGGCGGCTGAGAAGCAGGACGCGCGCCGTGACGCCCAGCGGTTCGGCATCGACGTCGGGACATTCGATGCTCCACCGGCGGATGATCTGGTCGACCGGGTCCATGCCGGGATATCCTCTTTCGGCGCGGCGCGAGCCTGGCGGTCGCGCGGGCGCCGGCGCGGCGGTTCGGCGGCGAGCGGGTTCTCGTCGGCGCCGGTCGGACAGGATACGGGCAATTAGTTTCACGTCAAGTTACTTGACGTATATTTTGATCCCGAATAACTTCGCGGAAAGCCGTCGGCGCGTTCGCCGGCGGCGACCGTCCTTCGAAGGAGCTGGTCATGGCCCGCACCACTCGAAAACCGAAGACCGCCGCGCCGCCGGTGGACTCCGCTTTGCCGCCCGGCGCGGCGCCGCCCGCCGCGCCCGGTCCCGCCGCCGAGTCCGCCGCGCGGAACCGCGAGCAGTTGGTGCGCTGGCGCGCGTTCGAGCTCTTTGAGCTGCGCCTTCGCGACGGCCGCCCCGGAGATCCGGACGCGGATTGGTTGCAGGCGGAACGCGAGGTGGACGAGCGCCTGGCGCGCCCGCCGCGCGACGCCGCACGGACCTGACACAGACGCACCGGCTCGAGGACAGCGTGCCGAGCGTCCGACGTGCTGCCAGCCCGGAGAGGCGATCCGCATGAGCAAAGCGCGCCCCGCGACAGACTATCCCCCCGAACCGCGCCAGCGGGTCGAGATCGTGGCCGTTCGGCCCGCGGTGGACGGCGGGCGCTATCCGATCAAGCGCGTCGTCGGGGAAGCGGTCGTCGTCGAGGCCGACATCATCGTCGACGGGCACGACGTGCTGGCGGCGGTGATGAAGCATCGCGTCGCGAGCGCGAAAGAGTGGACCGAAGTGCGGCTCGAGCCGCTGCCCAACGACGTGTGGACCGGACGGTTCACGATCAGCACACTCCAGCCGCACGTTTACACCGTCGAGGCCTGGATCGACCGCTTCGCGAGCTGGGCGCGCGACCTTGCAAAGCGCGTCGCGGCGGACCAGGACGTGACGGTGGATCTGCGAATCGGCGCGCAGCTGATCGAAGAAGCGGCGACGCGCGCCGCGGGAGACGATGCCGAGCGGCTCGCTGCCGCCGCCCGCGCCGTCCGCGGCCGCGACCGGGCGGTCGCGACGGCGACGGCCCTGGGCGAGGAGCTGGCGGAGTGGATGCGATGCTGGGACGGGCGGCCGTCTCCGGCGCGGGCCGAAATGGAATATCGCGTCGACGTCGATCCGATCTACGCGCGCTACAGCACGTGGTACGAGATGTTCCCGCGCTCGTGCGCCGCGGAGCCGCACCAGCACGGAACGCTGGCGGATTGCGAGCGGCTGCTGCCATACGTCGCGGCGATGGGGTTCGACGTGCTCTATTTGCCGCCGGTGCACCCGATCGGGCGCGCGTTCCGCAAGGGGAAGAACAACGCGACGACGGCGGGCGCGGACGACGTGGGGAGTCCGTGGGCGATCGGGGCGCAGGAAGGCGGACATAAGGAGATTCACCCGCAGCTCGGCACGCGGGAGGATTTCCGGCGGCTGGTGGCGGCGGCGCGGAAGCGTGGCATCGAACTCGCGATGGACCTCGCCTACCAGTGCGCGCCGGACCATCCGTATGTTCGCGAGCATCCGGAGTGGTTCCGGGCGCGGCCGGACGGGACGATTCAGTATGCCGAGAATCCACCCAAGAAGTACCAGGACATCTATCCGCTCGACTTCGAGTGCGAGCAGTGGCGGGCGTTGTGGGAGGAGTTGCGCAGCGTCGTGCTGCACTGGATCGGTCACGGTGTGCGCATCTTCCGCGTCGACAATCCGCACACGAAGTCGCTGCGGTTCTGGGAGTGGATGATCGGCTCGGTGCGGCATGATCATCCGGAGACGATCTTTCTCGCGGAGGCGTTCACGCGTCCGAAGATGATGGTTCGGCTGGCGAAGATCGGGTTCAACCAGTCGTACACGTATTTTGCGTGGCGGAATGCGAAGTGGGAGATCGAGGAGTATTTCCGCGAACTGACGCAGCCCCCGATGATCGACTTCTATCGCGCGAATCTCTGGCCCAATACGCCGGACATCCTCACCGAGCACTTTCAGCACGGCGGGCGGGCGGCGTTCCTGTCGCGCTTCGTGCTGGCGGCAACGCTGGGGGCGAGCTACGGCATCTATGGGCCGGCGTTCGAGCTGTGCGAGAACCGCGCCCGCGAGCCGGGCTCGGAGGAGTACCTCGACTCGGAGAAGTACCAGATTCGCGCGTGGAATCGCGACGATCCGGGCAGCCTGCGGCATCTGATCGCGCGGGTGAACCGCATCCGCCGCGAGCATCCGGCGCTGCACACGGATCGCGGGCTGAGGTTTCTGGAGATCGGCAACGACCAGTTGCTGGCGTTCACGAAGACGTCGGACGACGGCGAGGACGCGCTGCTGGTGTGCGTGAATCTGGACGTGCGCAACACGCAGGCAGGCTGGCTCACGTTGCCGCTCGCGCCGCGCGGCGCGGAGCCGGGCCCGGAGCCGCGACAGGCGCACGATCTGTTGAGCGGGGCGCGCTACGATTGGCATGGACCGAGCGCGTATATCGAGCTGAATCCGCACGTGATGCCCGCCCACATTTTCCGGCTGCGCTATCGCGTAAGGAGCGAGCATGACTTCGAATACTACGTCTAGCGCGCGGGGTCGTGCGGCGCCGGGCCGGGCTGCGGCCCGCCGCGCGGCGCGCGCGGCGCTCCCTGCGACGCTGCCCGGCGGCCCCCTGTGGTTCAAAGACGCGGTCATCTACCAACTGCACGTGCGCGCGTTTCGGGACAGCGACGGCGATGGACGCGGCGATTTCCGCGGGCTGACCGAGAAGCTCGGCTACCTGCACGACCTGGGCGTGACGGCGCTGTGGTTGCTGCCGTTCTATCCGTCACCGCTGCGCGACGACGGCTACGACATCGCCGACTACTACAGCGTGCATCCTTCGTACGGCACGCTCGACGATTTTCAGACGCTGCTGACCGAGGCGCACAAGCTGGGGTTGCGGGTCATCACCGAACTGGTGATCAACCACACGTCGGACCAGCACGCATGGTTCCAGCGTTCGCGGCGCGCCAAGCCGGGCAGCTCGGAGCGCGACTTCTACGTGTGGAGCGACACGCCCGACCGCTACAACGACGCGCGGATCATCTTTCGCGACTTCGAGACGTCGAACTGGGCGTGGGATCCCCTCGCGCGGGCGTACTACTGGCATCGCTTCTACTCCCACCAGCCGGATTTGAACTTCGATCATCCGGCGGTGCGCGAGGCCATCTTCGACGTGACCGATTTCTGGCTGGAGATGGGTGTCGATGGGCTGCGGCTCGACGCGATTCCGTACCTGTTCGAGCGCGAGGGCACGAATTGCGAGAACCTGCCCGAGACGCACGCGTTTCTCAAGGAGCTGCGCGCCCACGTCGATCGGAAGTTCCCCAACCGCATGCTGCTGGCCGAGGCCAACCAGTGGCCCGAGGACGCCGTGAACTACTTCGGCAACGGCGACGAGTGCCACATGGCGTTTCACTTCCCCGTCATGCCGCGGCTGTTCATGGCGCTGCACATGGAGGATCGCTTTCCGATCGTGGAGATTCTGCGGCAGACGCCGGCGATTCCGGATTCGTGCCAGTGGGCGATTTTCCTGCGCAACCACGATGAGCTGACACTCGAGATGGTGACGGACGCGGAGCGCGATTACATGTATCGCGCCTATGCGGCGGACACCGACGCGCGCATCAACCTCGGCATCCGTCGCCGCCTGGCGCCGCTCATGAGCAGCAACCGCCGGCGGATCGAGCTGATGACCAGCCTGCTCTTTTCGCTGCCCGGGACGCCGATCGTCTACTACGGCGACGAGATCGGGATGGGGGACAACATCTTCCTGGGCGATCGCAACGGCGTGCGCACGCCGATGCAGTGGAGCTCGGACCGCAACGCGGGTTTCTCGTCGTCGAATCCGCAGCGGCTGTTCCTGCCGATCATCATCGACCCCGAGTACCACTACGAGGCGGTGAACGTCGTCTCGCAGCAGGCGAACCCGACCTCGCTGCTCTGGTGGACCAAGCGCGTCATCGCGCTGCGCAAGCGACACACGGCGCTGGCGCGCGGCGACGTGCAGTTTCTACAGCCGGACAACCGCAGCGTGCTGGCGTTTCTGCGGCGGCGCGAGGAGGAGTCGGTGCTGGTTGTCGCAAACCTGTCGCGGTTTGCGCAGTACGTGACGATCGACCTGTCGGAGTTCAAGGACTGCGTGCCGCTGGAGCTGTTCGGGTCGCGGCCGTTCGGGCGCATCGGGCGCGAGCCATACGTGCTCACGCTTGGCCCGCATTCCTTCTTCTGGTTCTCGCTGCAAGCGGACGCCGCCGGGGCGCGCGTCGAGGACGCCCAACGCCGCACGGTGACGCTCGCGGCGGATCGCGACTGGAACCACCTCGTGAACCCGAAGACGCGCCTCCTCGACGACCGCGCGTTCCGCCCGTACCTCCAGCAGTGCCGCTGGTACGGCGGCAAGTCGCGCACGCCGCGCGCCATCGACATCGTCGATTCGATTCCGATTCACGCGGAGGAGGCGGAGCTGCGCCTGGTGATCGTTCGGGTGGGGTATACGGAGGGCGAGCCGGAGCGCTACGCGCTGTGGGTGCGCTACGTAAGCGGACAGGCATACGAGGCGCTGGCGTCGGCGTCGCCAGAGCAGGTGATCGTGCATGTGGCGCGTGACGGGTCGGAGGAGAAAGGTGCGTTGGTGGACGCGACCCCCGATCCGGCGTTGGCGAGCGCGTTGCTGAAGCTCGCCGAGCGGCGCCGAACCGTCGCGGGCGAGCGCGGGCGTCTGGTGGGCTCGTCGACGCGCGGGCTGCGACCGGCGCTGCGCGGGGCGCAAGGCGTCGTCGTGGGGCGGCCGCTCGGCGCCGAGCAGAGCAACACTTCGCTGCTGTATCGCGACGAGCGCGACCAGCGGCTGCTGGTTCTGAAGCTGGTGCGGCGCGTCGAAGGCGGGTTGAACCCCGATCTGGAGATCTGCCGGGCGCTGACCGACGCGGGCACGATCGAGCACATCGCGCCGATCGCGGGCGCGCTGGAGTATCAGGACAGCGAGACGGCGACGCTGGGGATCATGCAGCGTTATGTGCCGAACGAGGGCGACGCGTGGACGCTGATGCTCGACACGCTGGGAGCGCTGCTCGACAAGGTCGTCACGCACGAGAACATCGAGTTCCCGGAGCCGCCGGCGTCCTTCGCGTTCGACGATCCCGCGACGCTGCCTGCGGCGATTGTCGAACACATGGGCCCGGGCCTGGAGCACGTGCGGCTGCTGGGCCGCCGGACGGCGGAGCTGCACCGCGCGCTGGGCGCCGACTGGGCCGAGAAGAGCATGGCGCCCGAGCCGCTCTCGGATTTCGATCGGCGGGCGCTGTACCAGTCGATCGCGCGGCAGATCGACACGGCAATGCAACTGCTGCGCAAGCGACTCGCTCAACTGCCCGAGGCGCTTCAACCGCTGGCCAACACGCTGCTGGAGCGGGAGTCCGAGCTGCGCACGCAGGCGCGGGCCGTGACGCAGCACCGCATCTCGGCGCAGCGCACGCGCATCCACGGGGACTATCACCTCGGGCAGGTGTTGTTCACGGGCAAGGACTTTGTGATCATCGACTTCGAAGGCGAGCCGGCGCGCCCGCTCAGCGAGCGGCGACTGAAACGCTGTCCGGTGTACGACGTGGCCGGAATGCTGCGGTCGCTGCAATACGCCGCCAGTGCCGCCGCCGCGGCGGAAGTGCCGACGCGCGGCGTGATCCGCACGGAGGACCGCACCGGATTGGAGCATGCGGCGCAGGCCTGGAGCGCGTGGGCGAGCGCGGTCTTCCTGCGGACGTATCGCGAGGAAACACGCGGGGCGGCGTTCGTGCCGCAGAATCGAAAGGAGCTGGAGGCGCTGCTGCGCACGTTCTTGATCGAGAAGGCGGCCTATGAGCTCGCGTATGAGCTGAACAACCGCCCAAACTGGGTCGGGATTCCACTTCGCGGGCTGGTGCAGCTGCTGCCCGGCAAGCCGACCGAATCCAGCGCGCCGCCCGCCGACGCGAACCACCAGGAGGCGAAGCGATGACGCGCGCCAGCACCGATTCACAGCGCCCCGCGAGCGGCGTCGGACGCAGTCCGGACACGAGTTCGCGACTGAGCGCGGACGATCTGTACCTGTTCAACGAAGGCACGCACACCCGCCTCTACGAGAAGCTCGGAGCCTATCCGACCTCCATCGACGGCGTCGCGGGGACGTATTTCGCCGTCTGGGCGCCGAACGCCGACCGCGTCAGCGTCGTCGGCGACTTCAACGGCTGGCAGCCCGGCCCGCATCGCTTGCGGCCGCGCGATTCGTCGGGCGTGTGGGAGGGGTTCCTGCCCGGCGTAGGCGTGGGCGCACTGTACAAATACCACATCGAGTCACGTCACGCGGGCTATCGCGTCGACAAGGCCGATCCGTTCGGGTTCTACTTCGAGAAGCCGCCGCGTACCGCATCGATCGTGTGGGACCTGGACTACCGGTGGAACGACGCCGCGTGGATGAAGAGCCGCGGTGGGCGAAACGCGCTCCGCGCGCCGATGTCGGTCTACGAGGTGCACTTCGGCTCATGGATGCGCGTGCCCGAGGAGAACAACCGGTGGCTGACGTATCGCGAGGCCGCGCCGCGACTGATCGAGCACGTGACGCGCATGGGATTCACGCATGTGGAGTTCATGCCGCTCATGGAGCATCCGTTCTACGGCTCGTGGGGCTACCAGACGACCGGCTACTTCGCGCCGACCTGTCGCTATGGAACGCCGCAGGATCTGATGTGGCTGATCGATCAGCTTCACCAGGCGGGGATCGGGGTGATTCTCGACTGGGTTCCGTCGCACTTTCCGACCGACGAGCACGGCCCCGGCTACTTCGACGGGACGCACCTGTTTGAGCACGCCGACCCGCGCCGCGGCGTGCAGCCCGAATGGGACAGCTTCACGTTCAACTACGGTCGGCATGAGGTGCGTAGTTTTCTCATCAGCAACGCGCTGTTCTGGCTCGATCGCTATCACGCCGACGGCCTGCGCGTCGACGCGGTCGCTTCGATGCTCTATCTCGACTACGCCCGCCGGCCGGGCGAGTGGATTCCGAACGAGCACGGCGGGCGCGAGCACCTGGAGGCGATCGCGTTTCTGCGGCAGTTGAACGAGCAGGTGTACAAGGCGTTTCCGGATGTGCAGACGATCGCCGAGGAGTCGACGTCGTGGCCGATGGTGTCGCGTCCGAACTATGTCGGCGGGCTGGGGTTCGGGTTGAAGTGGGACATGGGCTGGATGCACGACACGCTCGACTACATGACCCAGGAGCCGATCTATCGCAAGTATCACCACCGCAACTTGACGTTTCGCATGATGTACGCGTTCAACGAAAACTTCATGCTCCCGCTTTCGCACGACGAGGTCGTGCACGGGAAGGGCGCACTGCTGCGGAAAATGTCCGGCGACGACTGGCAACGGTTCGCGAACCTGCGGCTTCTCTATGGGCTGATGTACGCCCAGCCCGGCAAGAAGCTGCTCTTCATGGGCGCGGAGCTGGGCACGTGGAACGAGTGGTATCACGAGACCAGCCTCGACTGGCACCTGTTGAACGAGCCGCGGCACGAGGGGCTTCGACGCTGGCTGGCGGACGTGAACCGCGTGTATCGCGATTTTCCCGGGCTGCACGTGCGCGACTGCGAGCCCGCGGGTTTCTCGTGGGTCGACTGCAACGACGCCGAGGCGAGCGTGATCAGTTTCCTGCGGCACGGCGAGCAGGCCGAACACGACGTGCTCGTGGTCTGCAATTTCACACCGGTCCCGCGCACGAATTATCACGTCGGCGTGCCGCGCGCCGGTGTTTGGCGCGAGCTGTTGAACAGCGACCTGGAGGTCTATGGCGGCGCGGGCTGGCAGAATCCCGGCGGCGTCGAGGCGGCTCCGATCGCGGTCCATGGGCGTCCGTTCTCGCTCATGCTCTCGCTCCCGCCGCTCGCCGCACTGTATCTCACGTGTGACCGGGAGCCGGTGTGAGTCGGGCCGCCGCGCCCGGCGCGACGTACCTCGGCGGGCAGCGCTGCGCGTTCGAGGTCTGGGCGCCGAAGCTGGAGCGCGTGGCGGTCGAGTTTGTCGGGGGTCGCGCCGGTCGCGTGACACTCGCGCGTCAGGCCGACGGCCGCCACACCGCGCAGGTCGACGGCGTTTCACCCGGGGCGCGCTACTTCCTCGTCGTGGATGGGCAGAGACTGCCCGATCCCGCGTCGCGCTATCAGCCCGAAGGCGTGCATGGGCCGTCGGAAGTCGGCGATCCGACGTTTGCGTGGAGCGATGCGGCGTGGACGGGCGTCGAGCTGCGCGACTGCGTGCTGTACGAGCTGCATGTCGGGACGTTTACGCGCGAAGGCACGTTCGACGCAATCCACGCGCACCTGCCGCGACTTCGCGATCTCGGTGTGACGGCGATCGAACTGCTGCCGGTCGCGCAGTTTCCGGGCGCGCGGAACTGGGGCTACGACGGCGTCGGACTCTACGCGGTGCAGAATACGTACGGCGGGCCGGCGGGCTTGAAGCGCCTGGTCGACGCCTGCCACCGGGTCGGGATCGCGTTGGTGCTCGACGTGGTCTACAACCACCTCGGCCCGGAGGGCAACTATCTCGGGCGGTTCGCCCCCTATTTCACCAACGCCGTCCGCACGCCCTGGGGCGACGCGATCAACTTCGCCGGCGAGGGCAGCGACGAGGTGCGGCGCTTTTTCATCGCGAACGCGCTGCGCTGGATCGATGAATTCCACATCGACGGGCTGCGGCTCGACGCGGTCCACGCGGTTCACGATCCGACCGCGCGGCCTTTTCTCGCGGAGTTGTCCGAGGCGGTCCACGAGCGCGGGGACGAGCTGGGCCGGCGCGTGCTGGTGATCGCCGAGAGCAACCAGAACGATCCGCGCACGGTGATCGCGCGCGAGCAGCACGGCCTCGGCTGCGACGCGCAGTGGGTCGACGATTTTCACCACGCACTGCACGTCGCGCTGACCGGCGAACGACACGGCTACTATGCGGACTTCGACGGCGTCGCGGCGCTCGCGAAGACGCTGCGCGAGGGGTTTGCATACACCGGGCAGCATGCGCCCTATCGCGGACGCCGCCACGGCAAAGCGCCGATCGGCGTGCCGTTCGAGCGCTTCATCGTCTATGCGCAGAACCACGATCAGATCGGCAACCGCGCGCTTGGCGAACGGTTGAGCACGCTGATCGATTTCGAGTCGCTGAAGCTCGCCGCGGGCGCCACGCTGCTGTCGCCGTTTGTGCCGCTGCTGTTCATGGGCGAGGAATGCGGCGAGCGGGCGCCCTTTCACTATTTTGTGAGCCATTCGGACGAGGCACTGGCGGCGGCGGTGCGGAAGGGCCGGCGCGAGGAATTCGCCGGCTTCGAGTGGGCGGGTGAGGCGCCCGATCCACAGTCCCCCGAGACCTTCGATCGCTGCAAGCTGGATCACGCACTGTGCGAGCGCGAACCGCACCGCACGCTGTGGCGGTTTCACCAGGCGCTGCTGCGGCTTCGCCGCGAGCGGCCGGCGCTGCGGGCGCTGGATCGCGCGCGGTCGGAGGTTGTCGCACCCGTGGACGCGCCGTGGATCGCGCTGCGACGGTGCGGCGCCGGCGATCTGACTTGGACGGTGCTGAACTTCGCCGACCAGCCGGTGTCGTTCGCGCTGCCGGCGGAGTCCGCGACGGGCGTGCGGCTGCTGGATTCGGCGGACCGCGAGTGGCGCGGTCCGGGGAGTGTCGCGCCGCCGACGGTGAGGCGCGGCGCGCCGGCGACGATTTCGTTGGCGCGCCGGTCGGTGGTGTTATACGCGTTTTCCGGGGAGCCGCGCGGATGAGCGAGCGATACGTCTGCATTCACGGTCACTTCTATCAGCCGCCGCGCGAGAACCCCTGGCTCGAGGCGATCGAGCAGCAGGACAGCGCCCGGCCGTTTCATGACTGGAACGAACGGATCTCGGCGGAGTGTTACGCGACCAACGCGCACGCCCGGCTGCTCGACCGCGAAGGGCGCATCGAGCGGCTTGTGAATAACTACGCGCGGATCAGCTTCAATTTCGGCCCGACGCTGCTGAGCTGGATGGAGGAGAACGAGCCGGAAACCTACGCGGCAATTCTCGCGGCGGACGCCGAAAGTCAGAATCGCTACTCGGGTCACGGCTCGGCGCTCGCGCAGGCGTACAACCACATGATCCTGCCGCTGGCGAATCGCCGCGACAAGGAGACGCAGGTCGTCTGGGGAATTCGCGATTTCGAGCGCCGCTTCCGCCGCCGGCCGGAGGGCCTGTGGCTGCCGGAGACGGCAGTCGACGTGGAGTCGCTCGAGATTCTCGCGGCGCACGGCATCCGGTTCACCATCCTGTCGCCATACCAGGCCCACCGCGTGCGTCGGCTCGGCGGGCGCGGATGGCACGCGCTGGAAGGCGGGCGGATCGATCCGAGCCGCGCGTACGAGGCGAAGCTGCCCGGCGACAAATCGATCGCGTTGTTCTTCTATGACGGGCCGATCTCGCAAGGCGTTGCGTTCGAGCGCCTGTTGCAGGACGGAGCCGGATTCGCGCAGCGGCTGATGAGCGGGTTTTCCGAAAAGCGCACCTGGCCCCAGCTCATGCACATCGCCACCGACGGCGAGAGCTACGGGCATCACCATCGCCACGGCGAGATGGCGCTCGCGTTCGCGCTCAACCATTTCGAGACGACCGGCGCCGCCAAGCTGACCAACTACGGTGAATTCCTCGAAAGGCACCCGCCGACGCACCAGGTCGAGATCCACGAGCGGACGGCTTGGAGCTGCGCGCACGGCGTCGGGCGCTGGGAGCGCGATTGCAGCTGCCACTCCGGCGCGCATCCGAACTGGAACCAATCGTGGCGCGCGCCGCTGCGCGCGGCGCTCGACTGGCTGCGCGACGAGGTGGCGCCGCGCTACGAGCGCGCGGCCGGCGAAGTGCTTCGCGACCCCTGGGCCGCGCGCGACGACTACGTCGACGTCGTGCTCGATCGCGCCCCCGAGCGCGTGCAGGCCTTCGTGCAGAAGCACGCGCGCCCGGACACGCCACAGGACCGGTTGCCGCGGCTGCTGCGGCTGATGGAGCTTCAGCGGCACGGGATGCTGATGTACACGAGCTGCGCGTGGTTCTTCGACGACATTTCGGGCCTCGAGTCGGTGCAGGTGCTGCAATACGCCGCCCGCGTCATGCAGCTCGCGCGCGAGTTGTTCGACCAGGATCTCGAGCCGGCGTTTCTGGAACGCCTCGCGCAGGCGCCGAGCAACGCGCCCGAGTACGGCGACGGGCGCCGCGTCTACGAGCGCCTCGTCCGGCCGGTCGCCGTCGATCTGATGAAGGTCGCCGCCCATTACGCGATCAGCTCGCTCTTTGAGGATTACGGGGAAGCGGTTGCGATCTACGGTTACGCGCTGCGGACCGAGGCGCGGGAGGTGTTCGAGAACGGGCCGATGCGGCTGGCGGTCGGGCGCGTGAACGTGACATCGCACATCACCGGGTCGTCCAACGTGATCTCCTATGCGGTCCTGCACCAAGGCGATCACAACCTGACCGGCGGCGTGCGCGAGTACCAGGGCGAGGCGGCCTACAAGTCGCTGCGCGACGAGGCGGTGGCGCTGTTCCGGGCCGCCGACACGCCGGGGATGGTGCGGTTCCTCGATCAGCAGTTCAAGGCCGCGACCTACTCGCTGCGCTCCCTGTTCCGCGAACAGCAGCGGCGCATCCTGCGGCGCGTGCTCGACAGCCGGCTGCGCCAGGCCGAAGCGGCCCACCGCGAGCTGTATCAGAACCATGCGCCGCTGCTGCGGGTCCTCGCGGGGCTCGACTTCCCGCTGCCGCGCGCCTTCGTCGCATCCGTCGACTTTGTTCTCCACAGCGACCTGCGTCGCGCGCTGGAGCAGGAGTGGCCCGACCTGGCGCGCGTCCGCGACCTCCTCGCCGAGGCGCGCACGTGGTCCGCGGTCGAGCTCGACGCCGAGCAGCTCGGCCACGTGCTGCGCGGGTCGATCGAGCGGCTGTTTGGCGAAGTCATGCACGGCGTGCCCGACGCCGCCGCGCTGGCGCGGCTGACCGAGCTGGTCCAGTTTGCGCGGGAAGGCCCGCTCGCGGTGGACCTCTCGCGCGCGCAGAATCTTTATCACCAGGCGCGCGGCGCCGTTGACGAGGCGCCGGACGAACCGGCCGGCGACGTGGCGCCGAGCGCTGCCGCAGACGGGCCGTCGTGGCGGGCGCAGTTCGCCGCGCTCGGCCGCGCGCTGCTGTTTCGGGTTGCGGACTGAGCGCGCGAGACCGCGCGGTCGCGGATCAAGGCACTCTCGGAGATGTCGGCCGCCTGAAAGCGCGCCGTGCGCCGCTGCGACGCCGAGCGACGAACCGTCGTGGCGGGCGCGCCCGCGCCCGACGCGAACGAAGAGGCGTTCGCCGATCGGAATCTGCCTGGCGTGTGGCCGCTCGAACGCGCGACCGTCGCGGGGTGCACGGAGCGTTTCAACGCCTTTGTGATCAAGGCGCGCCGCGAGTCGAAGCTGCACACGAGCTGCACGAGTCCGAGCGCGGCGCACGAGGCGGCGCTGCTGCGGTTTGTGGGCGCGATCCTGTCCCCGTCGCGGCGAGATCGCCCTCCGCCCGCCTTTCGGCGGTTCGCGGGGCAGCCCGCCTGGTTCGGCGCGCTGAGCGTGCTGACGCACGCCGACGCGCGCCGACGTGGGCGCTCGGCCCCGCGACCGTGCGCACGTGCCTACGGCGGCGAGTCTTCGCGCGGCACGCGACGCTGCTCGATCCGTTCGAGGCTGCGGCGCGCTCCGGCGGCGTACGGATGCTCGCTCTCGTTGAGCCGCTCAAACATCTCGATTGCCGCTCGGTAGTGCGACTCCGCGTCGTCATCCGCGTTCCGCCGCCCCAGCTCCGTGGCCAGGTTGATCATGGAGATAGCGACGTCGATGCTGTCGCCGGGAAAGAGCCGCCGGCGCATTTCAAGCGCCTCGCGATGGAGGGCCTCCGCGGCGGGCTGCTTTCCGGCCTTTCCCAGCACGACGCCCAGATTGGACAGCGCGCGGGCGATCTCCGGCGCGTCGCCGGGCGTGAGGCGGCGCTGCATGTCCAGCGATTCGCGAAAGAGCGATTCGGCTTCCGCCGGATCGCCGCGCTGGAAGCGCACCGCGGCCAGCCCGCTGAGTCCGACCGCCAAATCGACATGGTCGCCGGGGTAGAGCCGGCGACGGATGTCGATGGAACGTCGCATCTGCTGCTCGGCCTCGTCCGGGCGTCCAAGACTGGCGAGCACCTTCGCCAGGTTGTCGAGCGATTGCGCGTACGCCGGGCTCGCGGCGTCGGGCCCGCGTTCGTGCAACGGCAGCGCTTCGCGCAGGAGCGGCTCGGCCTCCGCGAATCGACCGCGCAGATAGAGCAAGTGGCCGAGGTTGTTTAGCGCCACGGCGAGTGCCGCGGGATCGTCCTGGTCGCGCCGCAGCTCCACCGCCCGGCGGAACATCGCCTCGGCATCGTCGTGCCGACTCAATTGCTGATAGACGTTGCCGATCGTGACGCGCAGGAAAGCTTCCAGCTCGGGGTCGTCGGCGGTCTCCGGCCCGATCCGCCGGGCGGTGCTCTCCAGCACCTCGTCGAGGAGCGTCGTGTCTCGGCCGCGGGCGACGGACGGTCCGACGCTCTCAAGCACTTCCGCGAGAAAGCGGGCGGCCTCGTGCTTCATTCGGGCTTGGCGCGCGGCCCGCTCCCCCTCTCGGACGGCCCGGCGGGCATGGTCCTCAGCCAGTTGTCGAGCCTCTCGTTCGCGCAGGAGCGCTGACTGTTTTTCGTCGCGCTCGAGCGTCACGGAGCGAAGCGCGACGGCGAGCGAGCCGACCGCGACCAGCAGCCCAAACGCGACCGCGGCGACAACCGCGACCGATCCACGGCGACGGCGAACAAATTTACGGAGCCGGTACGCGTAGCCCGGCGGAGCGGCTTTCACCGGTTCTCCGGCCAGGTAATGCAGAATGTCCGCGGCCAGGTCGCCGGGGGATTCGTAGCGGCGCGCGCGATCCTTGTCCATCGCGCGCATTGCGATCCAGTCGAGCTCGCCGCGGATGAGCGACTCCAGTTTCCGCGGGTCGATGCCTCGGCGGGCGGCGACGCCCGCGAGCGTGTGGGTGGCCGTGCTCACGCGCGTGCTGGGTCGGGGCGGGTCCACCTCGCGGATGATGCGCACCATCTCCTGAAACGCGGCGCCGCGCAGCGACGCTGGATCGAACGGCGTCACGCCCGCCAGCAGCTCGTACAGCAGGACGCCGAGGCTATACACGTCCGTGCGCGTATCAACGTCCAATGAGCCTTCGGCCTGTTCGGGGCTCATGTACTGCGGCGTGCCGAGGAACTGGCGGTGCTCGGTGAAGAGCGTCTTTTCGGTCAGGCGCGCGGCGGTGGCCTTGGCGACGCCGAAGTCGATGACTTTTGCGTGCGGGCAGCCGTCCTGCGTGTGGACGAGGACGTTTCCCGGTTTGAGGTCGCGGTGGATCACGCCTTTCTGGTGGGCGTGCTGGACGGCGTGGCAGACCTGCACGAACAGTTCCAGCCGCTGTCGAACCGTGAGGCGGCCGCGGTCGCAGTAGGCCGTGATCGGCTCGCCGCTGACGAGTTCCATCACGAAGTAAGGGCGTCCGGCGGCGGTCGCGCCCGCATCGAGCACGCGCGCGATGTTCGGGTGATCCATCAGCGCCAACGCCTGCCGCTCGGCCTCGAAGCGCGCGATCACCTGCCGCGTGTCCATGCCGAGCTTGATCACCTTGAGCGCGACTTTCCGGACGACCGGCTCGCGCTGCTCCGCCATGAACACGACGCCGAATCCGCCTTCGCCGATCTGCTGGAGCAGCCGGTATCGCCCGATGCTCGCGCCCGGGCGCTCGGCGTCGGCGCGAATCGCGGTCGACTCGGCGGTCTGCGACGAGCCCGCGCTGCCGCGGCTCGGGTCGGCGGCGGGTTGCGCGTCGGACGCGGGCCCCCCGTCCGTGGGTGCCGCGAGAAAGTCATCGGCCTCGTGGTACACCCGCAACATGCGCTCCACGCGCGCGTGCAGGTCGGGGTTGTCGCCACACACCCGCCCGAGATACGCGCTGCGGTCGGCGGCAGGCAGCGCGAGCGCGTGGTTGAAGATGTCCTTCA
This sequence comes from Phycisphaerae bacterium, assembly GCA_050184295.1. Taxonomy (GTDB): domain Bacteria; phylum Planctomycetota; class Phycisphaerae; order UBA1845; family Fen-1342; genus JBFXAM01. The sequence continues at coordinate 17,946 of JBFXAM010000082.1, forward strand.
GGGATGGGCGGACATGCGCCTGCCGCGGATCGGATTCGCTCATGCCGATTCGTCCTCCCAGGCCGCTCGCAGCCACGTCCGCGCGAACGCCCAATCGCGCTTCACCGTGCTGGGCGACACGCCGAGCACGGCGGCCGTCTGCTCGACGTCCAAGCCGGTGTAGAAGCGCAGCCGCACGACCGCGGCGGCCTGCGCGTCTTCCCTCTCCAGGCGTAAGATCAGGTCGTCGAGGACCAAGGCGTCGGAGAGATTCTCGTCGACCGCCAGGTCCAGCACGCCGCGGAGCACCGCGCCGCTCTTCCTCTTCTTCGCCCCGCGACGCCGGGCGTGGTCGATGAGAATCCGGCGCATGGCTTCGACCGCGGCGGCGAAGAACTGCGCGCGACCGCCCCATGCGCCCGGCCGGTCGCCGACGAGCCGAAGCCAGACTTCGTGAACCAGCGCGGTGGCCTGGAGCGTGTGGTCGGTGCGCTCCGCGGCCAGGCGCTGCTGCGCGACGGCACGGAGCTGCCGATAGACGGCGTCGTAGATCGCGTTGGGGTCGTCGTGCGCGGAGCGGGACATGTTCGAGCGCCTCAGGGGTTGGCGCGGAGATTCTAACGGGGCCGGCGCACCCGATCCGCCGCGTTTGTTCGGGAGCGCGTGACCGGCCGGGATCGGGGCAAGGCGGGCCGGGCGTTCGGTCGATAAAATCGGGTGCGCGACGCGGGCGCGGCGTTCGGGGCGCAGCCCGCCGCGCGTGTGCGCCGACCACGGGAGAATCGTGTGCTGCGACCGTTTCCGGCCGAGCTGGAGGAACACCGCCGCGAGATCGAGGCCAGCGCCCGGGCGTGCGGACTCGACTTCTACGAGACGGCGTTCGAGATGGTCGATTTCGACCAGATGAACCAGATCGCCGCGTATGGCGGGTTTCCGACGCGCTATCCGCATTGGCGGTTTGGCATGGAGTATGAGCGGCTGCGCAAGACGCACACGTACGGTTTGGGCAAGATCTACGAGATGGTGATCAACAACGACCCGTGCTATGCGTACCTGCTGACGGACAACGAGCTGGTCGACCAGAAGCTGGTGATGGCGCACGTCTACGCGCACTGCGACTTCTTCAAGAACAACATCTGGTTCAGCAAGACCAGCCGCAAGATGATGGACGGGATGGCGAACCACGCGTCGCGCGTCTGGCGGCACGTGGACCGGGAGGGTTTCGAGGCGGTCGAGAAGTTCCTGGACATCTGCCTTTCGCTGGAGAATCTCGTGGACCCCTACGCGCCGTTCGGCCCCCAGCCGGGCGCGCCGATGCGGGCGGGGCGCGTTCGCGACGCGACGCTGCGCGAGCAGGCGGAGCAGCGCGTGACGCGCTATCCGGCGAAGCAGTACATGGACCGGTACATCAATCCGCGCGCGGAGCTTCAGGCGGAGCGCGAGCGCGAGTTCCAGGAGCTCGACCAGAGGCGCAACCTGTTTCCGGCCGCGCCGCAGCGCGACGTGTTGGGTTTCCTGCTGCGCTATGCGCCGCTGGAGGATTGGCAGGCGGACATCCTCGACATTGTGCGCGAGGAAGCCTATTACTACGCGCCGCAGGGTCAGACCACGATCATGAACGAGGGCTGGGCGACCTACTGGCATTCGCACA
>JBFXAM010000083.1:0-19171 GCA_050184295.1 Phycisphaerae bacterium
TCGGTCGCGGGTCAGTTTCGTGGAGAAGTGGATGTGAACGGGCGGTACGGGCGGCGCGCCCGTGTCTTCCGCATGAACGGGCGAGACGCTTGTGCCGCCCGGATCACACTGACCCACGACTGGAGAGTCGAGCACGGTTGCTTTTTTTCACGGACGGAGCGCGGCGGTCTCCTGCGCGGGCAGACGAACTGTTGGTTTGGGCCGCGATCGCAACATCGCGCGAACCACCGGGAGGGATCCGCATGTTTCATCGTGTGCGCGCCGCATTGGCGCTTGCCGCGGCGATCGGAGGCGCGGCGCTTCCGGCGCTTGGACAGGTTGCGCCGGTGGAGAGTGGCTCGACGGGCTACGCCGATCTCGCCGAAGCGTGGGTCGCGCACGGCGGCGTGGCGGGCATTGGGGCTCCGGACCTGATCATCAGCGAGACTTCGACGCCGATTCGCTGGGGTACGATCGACGGTGTGACGAGCTACTCGTTTTCGATCAGCACGTGCAATATCGGTGACGGGGTTGCGCTGGTTCGCGACACGTCGTCGTTTCGCCCGGTGAGCGTGCAGAATCTTTATCGATTGTCGGACGGCCGCCTCGAGCAGTTGGGCATGAGCTGGGCATTTCACCAGTTCTGCGCGCTCAACACCGCCCGCTGCGGAACGTGCGAGGCGCCGTGTCCCACGACCTGCTGCGACCTGGGCATCGGCTGCGCGTCGCCGGACTCCGCGTCGGCCATGGGCTCGCACTTCCGGCTCGCGAAGCGTTCGGAGATCAATGCGTTCACGAGCGAGTTTTCCTATCCGCCGGCGAGCATGTCGAGCAGCGGCAATGTGCTCTTCAAACGGCTTCAGGTGAGCAACGCGGATCTCGACCCGGCGCTGAACCCGGGCGCGCAATACTTCGTCGAGCACGTCGTGGCGAGCCGCGACGAAGCGGCGGCGGGACACGGGCTGAACAACGCGTCGCACGGGCGCGTGCTGGTGGGATCGTTCAGCAACGGCGGCTACAACCTGACGGTGCCGGCGACGGCGGTGACGAATGCGCCGGCGATCCAGGCGTGGCGCGATCACGGGCTGGGGCCCGGGCAGCCCGACGCCAGCGTCCAGATCGCAACCGTGGACGTGCCCGGCGAGGGGCGCTTCTACGTCGGTGCGAAAGCGACGCAACTCAACGCGGCGATGTGGCAGTATCAGTACGCCGTATTCAATCTCAATTCCCATCGCAGCGCCCGCGAGTTTCGCGTGCCTCTGGGGGCGGACGTCGTCGCGGCCGACGTTGGGTTTCATGACGTCGCGTATCACAGCGGCGAGACCTACAGCGGCGCGGACTGGACGAGCGGGGTCGCGAGCGGCGTGCTGACCTGGGCGACGGAGACGTTCGCGCAGAACGCGGACGCGAACGCGTTGCGCTGGGGCACGCTCTACAATTTTCGCTTTCATGCGAACGCGGCACCCGCCGACGGGCCCGTGACGCTCGGACTGTTTCGGCCGGGCACTCCCGGCGAGGTGAGCGCCGTGCTCGCGCGGCCGGGCGCCGTGACCTTCGCGGCGGGCGATCTGAATTGCGACGGCGTGGTCAACAACTTCGACATTGATCCATTCGTGCAGGCATTGACGGACCCGCCGGGCTACGCCGCCGAGTATCCGGGTTGCAGCATCGCGCTCGGCGATGTGAACGGCGACGGAGCCGTGAACAACTTCGACATCGACGCGTTCGTCGTGCTGCTGACGGGGCCGTAAGCGACCCGCCGCGGCTAGCGGCGCGGCGACCACTCGCCCCTCGTATCGCTGACAAGCCGGCGCCCGTCGTCGACCGTGTTCGCGGTCGGCGGCGGGCCACTCTTTTTTTTCTCTCCCACTGTCAGAATCGGCCCGGTCGGATCGCAAGGAAGGCGAGCGGCGGGCGTTCGGGCCCCGCCGATCGGGTGAACCGCGGTGCGGCTCGGGCGACGAAATGGACCCCGTGGTCCGAGCCGCCGCGGGATCGGCTTTCACGAACCAAACCTCAGCAGCAGGAGCGATGTCATGCGACGGATGAGCAACGGCTTACTCGCGCTTTCGACGGCGGTGCTGGCGGCGAGCGCCGCGGCGGATGTGCCGCGGCTGTTCAACTACCAGGGCAAACTCGCCGGATACACCAACGAAGTGGTTTCGCTGCAAGTGAGCTTCTGGAATGCGTCCAGCGGCGGCTCGCAGCTTTTCACCGAGACGCACACGGGTGTGACGCTTCAGGACGGCGTGTTCGCAATCCGCGTCGGTTCGAACAGCGGCGGGCTGCCCACGAGCGTCGCGATTCCGCCGGTGTTCATCGGACTCGCGATCAACGGCGGCGCCGAGTTGACGCCGCGGACGCGGCTGGTGAGCGTGCCGTTCGCGTTCCGGGCGCTCGGTGCGGAGGCGCTGCTGATCCCCGGGTCGACGACCGCAGCGGCGACGGTCGACGCGGACGGTCACGTTGTCGTGGACGGGCGCGTCGAGATGGGCGCAACGGGGGACGGCGGCGGGCTGCTGTCCGTGCGGAATGCAGCGGACCTGAAGACCGTGGAGCTCGACGGCGAAGACTCGGCGAGCGGCGGGCGCGTCGAGGTCTACAACGGGGTCGCGAACAGCAATGTGGCTACGGTCGTGCTCGACGGAAACGAGGCCGGCGATTCACGCGTCGACCTGTTCGACGCGAACGGGTTCGACGCGATTCGGCTGCACGCGGACCTTCAGAACGACGCGCCCGAGCTGTCGCTGTTTGCCGGCGCGCAGAGCGGGCAGATTCGCGAGACCGTTCAGATCGCGGGGAACTTCGACCCGGACGCGACCGGCGCGGGCGAGGTGCGCCTCCGACGCGTCGATGCAAGCGGGACGGCGGTGACGACCGCAATCCTGGCGGCGACGAGCGACACCGCGCTCGGCGACCCGGGCTCGGGCGGCTATCTGCAACTGAACTACCAGGACGGCAGCCCGGTGTTCACCGTGAAGGCGGGCGCAGGCACGAGCGCGATCGTGCCGGCGTCGATGGAGCTGCGAAACGTCGGCAGCCAGAGCGACCAGCGCTTTGTCGCGACGACCTCGTCGCTGGCGCTTTACAACACGAGCAATGATCTGACCGCAGCCATCTACGGGTCTTCGGGCAGCGCGAGCTTCGACGGCGACGTGACGATCGGCGGCACGACCACCACCGGTGTGCTCACGATCACGGGCGGCTCGGACCTCTCCGAGCGCTTCGACATCCGAACGAACACGGCCGCGATCGAAGCGGGCGTCGTCGTCTGCATCGACCCGGCGAACCCCGGAAAGCTCCTCGTCAGCGAGAAGGCCTATGACCGCACCATCGCGGGCGTCATCAGCGGCGCGGGCGGCGTGAATCCGGGCATGGTGATGAGCCAGACCGGCACGATCGCCGACGGCAAGCTGCCGGTGGCGCTCACGGGGCGCGTGTGGGTGCGGTGTGACGCCAGCGCGGGCGGGATCGAACCGGGCGACCTGCTGACCACCGCCGACGCGCCGGGCTGCGCCATGAAGGTGACGGACCACGCGCGGGCGCAGGGCGCGGTGCTTGGCAAGGCGATGTCGCCGCTGGCGGCGGGCGAGCGCGGGCTCGTCCTGGTGCTGGTGAACCTCCAGTAACACACGCGAAACGAAAGGAGCACCAGAGCCATGAGAACGAAACGATGCAACACTCGAGTCGTCGCGGCGGCGGCGCTCGCGGCGGCGTGGAGCGTGACGGCCGGCGCGCAGCCGGTGGATGCGAACGTGCCGGCCGGCGGCGCTGCGACGGCGGCGCCGACCTCGGTGAAGCGCGCGTTCGCGATCACCACGATGCCGGCGCGACCGGCGGTCGCGCTGCAACCGGGCGCGGTGCCGATCGCGGTCGACGTCGCGCTGCTGAGCGCGTTGCGAGCGGACGAGCCAGTGAGGTTTGCGCTGACCGCGGACCGTGAGTTGGAAGGCGTCGTGCAGCGGATCGAACGGCGCAGCGCGACGCGCTTCAGCGTGTTCGGCCGCGTCGCGGACGACGCGGACGGGTACTTCATCCTGGCGGTGGAGGACAACGTGGCGGCCGGCATCTTTGAGTCGCCGGTACACGGGGCGCTGCACAAGCTCGTGCATCTGGGCGACGGCGTCAGCCAGATCGCGCCGATCGACCGGCGGAACGCGCCGGAGTGTGCTCTGCCCGCGAACGCAGGCGCGGCGAATCGCGGCGCGGTTCAGCCCGCGGTGTCCGGGGCGCCGAGCGCATCCGCGCGTGCGAGCGAACGCGGCGGCGACGGCGACGAAGGCGGCATCGCGGGAGGATGTCCCGCGCCGCCGGAGAACTTCGACGTGATCATCGCGTACACGCAGGCGGCGGCGGCGGAGGCGGGCGGGACGACGGCGATCCAGGCGGTGGCGCAGCTCGCGGTCGATCAGGCCAACCAGGCGTACGACGACAGCGAGATCGACCCGCGCATGACGCTGTTGTTCACCAAGCAGGTGCCGTATGTCGAATCGCAGGACATTTACGACGACCGCGACGCGCTGGCGGATCCGACCGACAACCAGCTCGACGCGCTGCACGACGATCGCGACGAGTTCGGCGCCGACTTCGTTTGCCTCTTCGTGGCCGCGGTGAACAACTCCAACGCGGCCGGCGTGGCGTTCTGCACGCCGACCGGCCCCGAGGAAGGCTTCTGCGTCGTACTGCAAAGCCAGGCCGTGTCGAACATCAGCTTCGCGCACGAGATCGGACACTTGCAGGGCTGTGCGCACGATTTCGGCAACGCCGGCGTCGGCTGCAACGAGACCTGCTATGCGTACGGCTGGCGGTTTTTCGGCAACAGCGGGAGCGGCTGGCGCACGGTGATGGCGTACAACAACAACGCCGGCGACTTCACGCGCATCGCGAAGTTCTCGAACCCCGGCGTGAATCACGACGGCCAGCCGACCGGCAACGACAACAACCCGTGCATCGTGAACGAAAACAACGCCCGGCTGATCAACGAGACCGCGCTCAGCCGCGAGTCGTGGCGTTCGCCGCGGTTCGACGTGTGGGTCGAGCAGGGCGCGAGCGCGCCGCGCGCCGGCACGCATCGCTATCCGTGGGCGACGGTCGCGACCGGCGCGGCGAACATCTACAGCGGGACGCGCATCCCGCTCGTACAGCCGGTGCTCAACATCAAATCCGGCTCGTACGACGAAACTCTAACCATCAGCACGCCGATGACGATCCGCTCCTGCGGCGGCGCGGCGACGATTGGACGGTAACCATGACCACGCTGAATCACCACACGATGAGAACCGATGGAACCACGCGCAGGCGGAGCGGCGGGCGGCGAGCGTTCGCGGCGATGCTGGTGCTGGCGGCGACGGCCGGCGGGGCGGCGGCGCAGGTGTTACGCCCGGTGCTTTCGAGCAGTGGCGAAGTGCTCGATGACGGATCGATCACGGTGCTGGGCGAGTTCGCCGTCGGAACGACCAGCGCCGGCAGTGAGCGCGTCGAGCAGGGCGTCGTGCCGTGCTGGGCCGGTGCCGCGATAACGCCAGGCGATCTGAACTGCGACGGCGTGGCGAACAACTTCGATATCACGCCGTTCGTGCTGGCGCTGGCGGACCCGGCGGCGTACGCGGCGATGTACCCCGACTGTCCGATTCTGAACGCGGATGCGAACGGCGACGGGCTGGTCAATAACTTCGACATCGACGCGTTCGTGGCGCTGCTCGTCGGGCCGTAGCGGCACGTGGGCAGATCGCGGAAAGGTGCGGAACCGGTCGACGGCGGGGCGCGAAATGCGTTCCGGCGGCGACCGGCTCTCTTTCGCGGGTGCGGGAGCGGCGGCGAGAAAAAATCGGCCGAATCGCGCAGGAGAATTGGCTTGTGCGGCGCGGTCGCCGTTTGGTAGCCTGCACGTTTGGCGAATCTACGGGCCGGGCGTCGAGGTCAAGGGTCGAGTCGACGTCCGGCGCCCCGCTTTTTTCTTCTGAATACGGAGGCGCTCATGAAGCCAGCGAACGTGATGCTTCGAACTTCGACGGCGTGGATCGCGGCGGCGACCGCGTGGGCCTGGGTCGGCGCGGCGACGGCCGATCTGATGATCCCCGACAGCGGCACCGGCGATCGGATCATGCTCTTCGACGATCAGACCGGGGCATTGATCGACGCCGACTGGCTAACGGACATCGGCGCGGTCGGTTGGGCGTTCACGACGCCGAAAGAGGCGATGCTGGTAAATGACGAGATCTGGGTTGCCGACCAGGTGACCGACGGCGTCCATCGGTTCGATCGCGAGGGGAACTTCCTGAGCAGCATCACGGCGCACCCCGGCGGGGGCGTGCTCGACAACATCCGCGGCATTGGATCGGACGGAACGACCGTGTATGTCACGGTCTTTCACGGCACGGCGGCGCTCCGCGGCATCGCAACGTATGACACGAGCGGCACGCCGCTCAGCTTCTGGCCGATCAGTGCGAGCCTGTTCGACGTCGAGCCGTTCGCGGGCGACGTGCTGATCGCGAACGAGGGGCCGGACAACATCGAGCGGTACACCACGGCCGGCGCGTTCATCAACAACTTCGCGACGGGCGTGATTTTCCCGCAGCAGATTCTGGTGCTGGACGACGGCAGCGTGATCGCGGTGAGCAGCATTTCGACCGCCGGCATCGAGGGCGTGTATCACTACGAGCCGGACGGCGCGCTGCGCCGCTATATCAACACCGAGAGCGCCAAAATGCAGTTCGGCGAGCTGGTGCCGCGCGGCGCGTATCTGCTGGGCGACGGGAACTACCTGGTCGCGACGAGCATCGGCGTGTTCAAGTTCGACTCCACCACGGAGATGTGGTCGTCGATCCTGACCGGCGTGAACGCGCAGTACATCACGTATCTGCCGCCCGCGGGCGGGCTGATCGGCGATTTGAACTGCGACGGAGTCGTCAACAACTTCGACATCGACCCGTTCGTGCTGGCGCTGACCGATCCGGCCGCGTACGCGGCGGCGTTTCCGAATTGCGACATCAACAACGCGGACATCAATGACGACGGCATGGTCAATAACTTCGACATCGATCCGTTCGTGGCGTGCCTGACCGGCGGGTGCCCGTAGGCGCTCGTCCGTAACCGACTCGCAACGTGCAGACGGCGCGTCCGGCTCGACCCAAGCAGCGAGCGGACGCGCCGATGTTTTGGTCGGAGCCTTCGCGGGTCTTATCGGCGTCGAGAGATTGGGGGCAGTCCTTATGACCGATTCGCATGGGAACGTGCCGCGGCGGTGCGGCGGGCCGCGGGCGCTCGTCATCGCGGTCGCGGCGGCTGGCGGGACGCTCCTGCCGCTCACGCATGCGCGCGCCCAACCGGAGCGCGGGCGGCTGCTTGAGATGCACCTGCAGCCCTGCGCCGTGGCTCCCGAAGGCGGCGAGACCTGTATCTCGACCGCGGAGGAGCAGCGCGTCGCCGCGCGCCTCGCGGAGTACGAGGCGACCTTCGGGCCGCTTTCGTCGGCTACACCGCTTGCCGGCGCGCCGCCGCTCTATCCCTTTCACCCCCAGGCGGGAAACCTGTGGGGCGATGTGCTCACGAACAACTTCGTCGACCTCGACGCGTCGGGGGCCGTCCTCTCCTACGACTGCTCGGACTGGTCGTATAACGGGCACGGCGGGCACGACGTCGACCTGCGCGACTTCGGCCACCAGGACGTCGGCGTGCCGATCTTCGCCGCGCTCGACGGCACCGTCGTCTACGCGCTCGATGGGAATTTCGATCGCAACACCAGTTGTGTCGGCGACGCGAACGCGGTGATCATCGACCACGGCAACGGCCGCACCGGCTGGTATTGGCACATGCGCAACGGGAGCGTGGCGGTAAGCGTCGGGCAGAACGTCGTCGCGGGGCAGCAGATCGGCATGACCGCGTCGAGCGGGTGCAGCACGGCCCCGCACCTGCATTTCGAGTCGCGCGACAACAATGTCGTCTATGAGCCGTACGCGGGCGCGTGTCGTGCGGGCCCGAGCGGATGGGTCGATCAGCCCGCGCTGCTGGCGAACACAGTGCTGAACGACTTCGGTGTGACACACCTCAACCCGAACACGTCGCCGTTCCCCAACGTGTTGCCGCGCTCGGCGCAGATGTCGTTCGCGGATTCGCTGGTGTACGTGTGGGCGATGGGCTGCGTCCTGCCAGTCAACTCCACGGTCCGCGTGCGATTCCTGCGCCCCAACGGAACCCAGGAATTTGACAGCGGCAATCTCAACTTCAACAACTCCGTGCGCTATCGCCATTTCTGGTTCTGGACGAACTGGAACATCCCGGCGATGCGCTCCATCGCGGGTGAGTGGCGGATTCAGCAGTACGTCAACGGCGTGTTGCTCGTGGACGCGCCGGTGACCGTCGTGGCGACGCGCGACCCGGCGTTCAACCGCCCGCCGGAGCCGATCACCGTGTCGTTCGATCCGGCGTCTCCGGCGGCGGGACAAGTGTTGTTCTGTCGCGTGAACAGCTCGCTGACACTGGACGATCTCGATTGGGACATTGTCCGGTACCGCTACGTCTGGACGGTCGGCGGCACGCCGGTCCGCGACGTGACTTCGGCGGCGCTGTCGGATGCGATCCCGCGGACGCTGTTGCCCACCGGCTGCCAGCCGATCATGTGCACGGTCACGCCGAGCGACGGTCGCGGCGGCGTGGGAGCACCGGCGAGCGCGATGACGACGGTGACGGGCGGCTGCCTGCCGGGCGACCTGAATTGCGACGGCGTGGTGAACAACTTCGACATCGACCCGTTCGTCCTCGCGCTGACCGACCCGGCGGCGTACGCGACGGCGTTTCCGAACTGCGACATCGGCAATGCAGACATCAGCGGCGACGGCATGGTCAACAACTTCGACATCGACCCGTTTGTGGCTTGTCTGACGGGCGCGTGCCCCTGAGCACCCGTCGCAACACGCGCTGATCCACGTCGGACCGACGATCTTGGCGGTCGCTCCGACCCACCGATCACTTGCGCGACGCAGCCGCGGCGGGCCGGTGCGGCACATCGCTCGTGGCGCGCGGGGCGTGGCCGGCGGGAGCCGTGCCGCGCATCGCCGGACGCGCTCCCGGGCGATGCTGACGCCAAACCCTGATGATCGTTGACTTTGATTGTTCCGTTTGCGATCATCGGCGCTGGGTCGAAGACGCGCAATTCGCGCCACATGAGCTTGTTCTCGGTTGCGTCGAACACCGGCTGCGATTGGGCGCGCCACCGGTGTTCGACGCGTTCTGCGGAGTCACCCTTGATTCGAAATGCATTTCGCACGGCCGGGCTGAGCATGCTCATCGCGTACTTCCGCGGCGTTGGGCTGGCGGACACGCCGCGTGAAGCGGGCGCTGCGGGCCGCGCCGCGACGCGCCATGCGCTCATCGGACAAGTCGTCCCGGCTGTCGGCGACTTTGGGATCGTCGTCGGACCCGCGTCCGACTTCGGCGTCCAGGGCCTCGCGCAGGCAGTCGTTGTGCAACTTGCCGGCGGACCCACGACGCACGCGGCACACGCCGTTTATGTCCCACTGATCGATCGGAAGACGGTGCGCTTGGAGCTGCGGCCCATCTCACTCCGGGCGCCAGGATACCAGCTCCGCGAGCAGCTTGCGGACGGGTCGTGGCGGCGCGTCGATCCGGGGCCGGAGTCGACCTACACCGGCCATGTCGCGGGCGAGCGAGACGGATTCGTCGCGGCGAGCTGGACGCGCGAGGGCCTGCTGGCCTGCGTCGTATTCTCCGACGGCGAGCGGCACTGGATCCAGCCGCTCACCGACCTTGTGGCCGGCGGCGATCCGGCGCTGCACGTTGTCTATCGCGGAACGGACACACATTGCGAGGGATTCTGCGGGAACACCGAGGCGGGCGACGCGCCCGCCGTTGCGGGCGGCACGGTCGTGCTGGGCTCGTGCGGCGGCGGCGCATGCGTGGCGCAGCTCGCGTGCGACGCGGACTTCGAGTACTTCACGGCTCGCGGCAGCAACTCGCTGGCGACGCAGGATCGCATTCATGCCATCGTCAATGTGATGAACCACCAGTACGTGCGCGAGGCGGCCATCACGCACGTGATCACGACGGTGCTCGTACGAACCGCGGAGCCGGATCCGTACACGACGACGAACTCGGACGCGCTGCTGTGCCAATTCATCACGGAGTGGACCGACAATCAAGCGGGGATCGTGCGTGACGTCGCCAAGCTGTTCACCGGCCGGAACATCGACGGCGCGACGATCGGCCAGGCGGCGAACTTCGGGCAGATCTGCGACAACGAGGGGTTCTGCACGTCCGGCGTGGACAACGGGGCGTTCTGCTATTCGCAGAGCGATTTCAGCGCGACATTCTCGTGTCAAACCGACCTGGCGGCACACGAACTGGGGCACCTCTGGGGTGCGACGCACTGTTCGTGCCCATCCTCGACGATGAATCCCTCGATCGCCTGCGCCAACACGTTCAACAACAGCGGCGGATTGTCGCTCACCCAGATCGACGCGCACGCCGATGCCATCACGTGCCTGAGCCCGCTGAACGACCCGCCGACGAACGACACGTGCGACGACGCGATCGTGCTGCCTGGCAGCGGGACGTACTCGGGCAGCAACGCCAACGCCAGCACCGATGGCGCCGCGCTCGCGTGTGGATCACTGAGCGGGAACGTGGGCGGCGGGCGGGCCGACGTGTTCTGGCGCATCACGGCGCTGGGCACCGGCACGATCAGCGTGGACACCTGCGGATCAAGCTTTGACACGATGCTCTCGATTCACGCGGGCTGTCCGGCGACGCCGAGCAACCAGATCGCGTGCAATGACGATTGCGGTGGGGCGTGCGGGCTCGATTCGTGCGTGACGTTTGCAGGGGTCAGTGGAACGACCTATTACATCCGTGTGGCGGGTTACGCCGGCGCGACGGGTGCGATCACGCTGAACGTCGGCGGGCCGTTCGCGCCGGGCAACAATCACTGCGCCAACGCCGTTCCCGTGAGCGCCGGCGTGGCATTGACCGGTTCGCTCGCGCTCGCGACGAATGACGGCTCGGCGACTTGCGGCAGCAGCGCGACCAACCCGGACGCGTGGTATTCGTTCACCGCGGGTTCGTGCGGCGGCACGCTCACGGTCGACACGTGCGGGACGCATGATCGTCTGGGGCAGGACTCCGGGATGGACAGCGTGCTGTCGATTCATGGATCCTGCCCCGGCACGACCGCGAACCAGCGCGCGTGCAACGATGACGCGTCGCCGGCGTGCGCCGGTGATGCCGGCCTGATCCGGGATTCGCGCGCCGCCGCAACATTGGCGCCCAACGAGACGGTGCTCATTCGCGTCTCGCACTTCAGCACCGCGATCGACGACGGGTTCTTCCGGCTCAACGTTGCGTTCGTCGAGGGGCGGCTCCCGCCCGTGATCAACGCGATCGGCAACACCGCGGTCGCTTGCGGCTCGGGCACCTACACCGGCCCCGTGCCGACACTCACGAACCCGACGTGCATGAGTCCCGTCGTTTGGTCGCTGATCGCCGGTCCGGCCGGAATGACGATCAACAGCTCGTCGGGCGTCGTCACGTGGCCGTCGCCGGTGATCAGCGGATCGCCGCACACGGTTACGATTCGCGCCACGAACGCGGCGGGGATGGATGACGAGAGTTGGACCGTGACTGTCGATCTCGTCGCGCCGATCGTCAACGCGATCTCCAACGCCACGATTCCCGCGGGCGTGCCGTACATCGGCCCGACGCCCGCGCTCACCAACGCGGCGTGTATGAACCCGGTCACCTGGTCGCTCGTCACGTCTCCCGCCGGCATGACGATCAGCGCGACGACCGGCGTCGTGTCCTGGCACGCCCCGACCGCCGTCGGTTCGCCGCACACCGTGACCATTCGAGCGACGAATGCGGTCGGCTTCGACGACGAAGGCTGGCGCCTGACGGTGACACCGGCGGGGTGCCTGTCGGTTTGCGGCGACATGAACTGCGACGGCGACCTCAACAACTTCGACATCGACCCGTTCGTGCTCGCGCTCTCGAACCCGGCCGGGTACGCCGCGGCCTTTCCGAATTGCGACATCAACCACGGCGACGTGAACAGCGACGGCATGGTCAACAACTTCGACATCGACCCGTTCGTGGCTTGTCTCACGGGCGCGTGCCCCTGAGGGCGTGACACGCGCCGCGCGCGCGGCGCTTTGAGCGGCGGGCGCCGAGTGGTTACACTGCATGGGGTCTGTGAAAGGTGTGCGGGCCGGATCGGACCGGGCGAGCCGCGTTGGGCTCGGCGGGGTCGGCCCCGGCGCGTTTTTGAATCGCCTGAGGATTGAACATGCTCGCCGTCCATTCCGCGCTGCGCGAATTCGTGCGCCTGCTCGATGAAGCGGTGGAGTCCGGGCGCGAGGATGAGTGTTGTCGCCGCGTGAAGCGCGTGCTCGAGGAGTTCCTGCCGGCGCACGCCGACCTGCTGACGGAGGCGCAGTCGCGCCCCTGCGCGGAGAAGTACGCGCGGCATCTGGTGCATCGCGACCCGAAGGGCCGCTATTCGGTGCTGGCGATGATCTGGGGCGTGGGGCAGGGCACGCCTTTGCACAGCCACGCCGGCATGTGGTGCGTCGAGTGCGTCTATCGAGGGCACATCCGCGTGAATTCGTACTCGCTGGTCGGTTCGGAAGAGGCGCCCGTCGTTCGATTTGAGCACGAGCGCGAGGTGCTCGCCGGACTCGGCGACGCCGGGGCGCTCATTCCGCCATTCGACTATCACACGATCCATAACGCGGACGGAACACCGTCGACGACGATTCACGTCTACGGCGGCGACATGAGCTGGTGCTACGCATTCGAGCCGGTGGACGGCGGGTACCGCCGCGTGCGGCGTGACCTGAAGTGCACGGAGTGACGCGCGGGTGGGCGGCTCCCTGGTTCGGATCGGCTCCCGCATTCGCGACTACGCGCCGGGCGTGCTGCTGACCGTGGTCCTTGCGGCGCTGGCGATGTACCTCGCGGAAACGCCGCTGCTCAAGCGGCAACTGTTGCTCAGTCCTCTGCTGCTCGTAATCCTCCTCGGCATGGTGCTCAAATCGCTCTGGCATCCGCCGGCGGCTGCGCACGCGGGCGTCGCATTTGCCCAGAAGCCGGTGTTGCGCTGGGGCGTCGCGCTGCTGGGGCTGAAGCTCAGCCTTGGCGAACTCGCGAGCTATGGCGTCGGGACGCTGCTCGTCGTGGTGATGTCGACGGTCGCCGCCGTCTGGTTTGGGTGGTGGATCGGACGCCGGCTGGGCCTGCCCGAGAAATTCGCCCTGCTGCTCAGCGTTGGCGGCGGCATCTGCGGCGCGTCGGCGATCGTCGCGGCGGACTCGGTCGTGCAGGGAGAAAAGAGCGACTCGGCGTATTCGCTGGGCATCATCACGCTGCTGGGAACGGTCGGAATCGTGGCGTATCCGGCGCTCTTTCACGTTCTGCCGCTGAGCGAGCTGACCTATGGCGTGTGGGCGGGCGCGAGCCTGCACGAGACCGCGCAGGTTGTGGCCGCGTCGGCCGCAGTGAGCGAACTGTCGAAGGTGACCGGTACGGCAGTAAAGCTGGCGCGAATCTGCCTCCTCGCGCCGATCGTGTTCTACCTCAGTTGGCAACTGCGGCGCGAGCACCGAGCCGTGGGTCCGGTGACGGTCCCCCTGGTTCCGTGGTTTCTCGTCCTGTTCGTCGTGTTCGCGGCAATCCACTCGTTGCGCTGGATGCCGCCGGCCGTGCGCGACGCGCTGCTCCATCTCGATCTGTGGCTGCTGTGCATCGGCATGGCGGGCGTGGGGTTGCAGGCCGGTTTTCACGATCTGCGGCGGGCCGGGCTGCGGCCGTTGCTCGCGGGCGTGGCCCAGTGGCTGTTCCTTGCGCTGGTCTCGCTCGGACTCATCGTTCTCTTCCGCTTGCAGCGCTGAATCGCGAGACGCTTCCACGTCGATGCTTTACTAGCCGCCGCGAGGCGTGCGTCCGTGAACGCGAGAACGGTCGGCCGCGTTCTCGGCACAGTGCTTCGCGGCCCCGCGCGCCTCCCGGGCTGGCGACTGATAAACGCCCCAGGCGCGGCGCGCGGACTCACCGAATACCCGCCGCGCGCGCGGCCGCTCGAAAACCACGCCGCGATTTGCGTGCCCGCCGGTTGTTTTCGAAATTGAAGGTGTCGCTCGTCAGCCGTTGGCCGACGGGCGGCCTCGGTGCGAATCGCCGGCGAGTCCCGGCGGTTCGGTTGGAGCGGGCGGTATGGTGCGGGAGGCGCCCCGCCGCCTGGTCGCCGCAGGGGGGTCCTGTTGCGATCCGGAAGGGAATGAGCGTAGGGCCAAGGCGGGCACGATCAGTGCGTCTGAGCGCGGCGCAAGGCGGCGCCGCGGCCGGCGCGACGGGAGGAAACGGATGAAGGCTTTCCTGACGCGAGCGAAGCAGTTTCTGAAGAGCGAAGACGGCCCGACCGCGACCGAGTACGCGGTGATGCTGGCCCTGATCATCATCGTGGCGCTGGCCGCGATTACGCTGCTCGGCGAAAAGGTGAACACGATCTTCACCAACGTCGAGACGGCGCTGCCGGACGGTAGCTAATCCGTCGCAGGCGCGAGCCTGACTCACGAATCCGGACGGCGGCGTCGCACCAGCGGCGGCCGCCGTCCGGCTTTCTCGCGCCCCAAGAGGCGCGTCCGGTAGCGACCGGCGCCGCGCGGCAACGCCGACGCTTGGTCGCGACCGACAACGAATTGCACACTTACCAACAGAGCGCGCCGGCGTCGGAGGGGGCGGTCGGCGCGCCCGCACGAGGCGTCGCGCCGCAGCGCGGCGTGAAGAGCAAAACAGGGACACGCACAGGGGCGGGTGACACATGCAACTGGGCTATTGGGAAATCACACTGGCGGTGTTGATCCCGGGGATTCTCTACGCGTCGTGGGTCGACTTCGCGGAACGGCGCGTGCCGAACTGGCTGAATGCGGCGCTGGCGCTGGCGGGGCTCGCGGCGCAGGCGAGCTGGTTCGGCGCCGACGGACTGGGACGCGGACTCGCGGGGTTCGCTGTGGGGTTCGGACTGTTGATCGTGCCGTGGCTCATGCACGGGATGGGGGCCGGCGACGTGAAGCTGATGGCGGCGATCGGGTGCTGGCTCGGACCCTGGTTGACGCTGATCAGCTTCGTCGCCGGCGCGATCGTTGGCGGCATTGCCGCCGTCGTCATGATCACGACCACCGGCCGCACCGTACACGCGCTCGCGAATTTCCAGACCATTCTGACGAAGCTGCGGCGCGTGGATACCGCGTTCAGCGAATACGGCGGGGCGCGCACGTTTGGCGCGACCAGCCAGTTGTTGCCCTACGGCGTCCCGCTGACGGCGGGGACGATCGGCGTGCTCTTGACCTACTACACGGGAGGGTGGTTGACGTGAGTATTCTGCGCGGCAGGCAGATCCGGCGCGGCCGATGGAGCCGACGGGGGGCGGCGGCGGTGGAGATGGCGGTCGTGACGCCGCTGCTGCTGACGATGGTGTTCGGGATCATCGAGTACGGGTGGGTGTTCACGATTCGGCAGAGCCTGACGAACGCGGCTCGCGAGGGGGCGCGGATTGCGTCTCTACCGGGATCGACGGACACGGAGATTCAGACTCGGGTCGCGCAGTACCTGCAGCCCCTGGGTCTGACGACCTACACCGCGAACCTGACTCGGGCGACGGTCGAGAACCCGATCGAGACGGTTCACGTCACGATCCCCTACTCGGACGTGACGCTGATCGGAGCATATTTTGGGAGCACCAACTACAACCTCGGGGCGACTTGCTCGATGAGGAAAGAAGGACTCGATTAGCGTCCGCAAAGCGACCGCCGGACGGTCGCGCCGGCGGGCGCGGCGCGGCGTGTCCGGGCGCCCCGGTCCGACGGGGGTCCGAGAGCGCGGTGGGGCCCGGCCGGCGAGCCGGACGCGACGCCCGCATCTCGCGTGCGCGGGACGGGCGTCGGACCGAGTCGCGGCCGCAGAGGGATGTAGAGCTCCCAGAGGGAAGCAGGGCTTATGAACCCGAGAACGATCGTACCGCTCGTGGCGGGTCTGTGCATTGGCGGGCTCGCGCTGAAACTGGGTTGGAACTCGCTCAAGCAGGCGCAGGGTTCACCGGCGCCCACGGTGAGCGTCTGGGCGGCGCGGGAGGACATCCCGCGCGGGACGACGATTGACGAGGCGATGCTCCAGACAATCGCGTTTCCCGCCAAGGGCGTGCCGGCGAGCGCCATTCGCGAGAAGGACAAGGACCAGATCGTCGGGCGCGTGCCGCGCGTCACGGCCCCCGGGGGGCTGCCGGTCCTGGATTCGATGCTTCTGCCGCCGGGCGCGCGTGCGGGGATCTTCGTCAAGGAAGGCTTCCGCGCGGTCGCCGTCAAGGTGGATGAGAGCTCGAGCGTGGACTATCACATTGAGCCCGGCTCGCACGTCGACGTGGTGGGGTTCTTCACCGATCCGCGCGGCAAGCGGCGCGAAACAATCGCGCGCACGCTGCTTGAGAATGTTGAAGTCGCCGCGGTCGGGCAGCGCATCAGTGCCGACGAGGACGATAAGTCGAAATCGAAGAGCGGCAGCTCGACGAGCGCCAAGCCGGCCCGTGCCGTGACGCTCTTCGTCAAGCCGCAGGACGTGCCGGCCCTGCTCTGGGCCGAGCAGCGCGGCAAGCTGAAGCTCAGCATGCGCGGCGTCGAGGACGTCGCGAGCGTGGGCACCGCGGTGACCGCGGTCGAGGAGTCGATCCTCGGCCCGAACGCCGAGGAGCAGGCGGAAAAGGAGCGCCAGGCGCAGGAGCAGAAAAGCACGAACAGTTTTCTGAGCCGATTCCTGGCGAGCGCGACCCCGAAGCCGACGCCCGCGGCCGTCCGGCCGAACGTGAAAGCGGCGGCGGACCCGCTCGCGGCGCCGGCGGCGCCGAAGCTGGCGTGGACGATGCGCGTGATCCACGGCCAAGGCGTGTCCGAGTTCGGCTGGTTCAAGATGGACTCGATCGACCGCGTCGAGCTGCGCTCGGACGGTCGGCGTCGCGGCCGAGCCGATCCGGCCGACTTTTTTGCGCACCCCACGGCCGGGCCGCCCGCGGCGGGCGCGCACGCGCCGGCGCAACCGCACCAGGCTGCACCGTCGTCGCCGGCGGTGAACAACCCGCTGATGCAGTCCGAACCCGAGACGTCCGACGATCCGCAACCTGAGCCCGAGGAGCTCCACGGATGAAGCCCGAAGTGAAGAACACCCCACAGGTCATCTGCGGCGCGCTGCGCCGCGCGCTGCGACTCACCGCGTGCGCTGTGCTCTTCGCGGCGCCAGCGGCGGGACAGTCCGCCGACGGCGGCGACGCGCACGAAGTGAAGATCACGGTCAGCGACGTGTCGCGCTCCGACCAGCTGATCCGCGTTCCGGCCGGCAAGTCGGTCGTGATTGAGTTCAGTCAGCCGGTGCGCGAAGCGCGCGTTCCGAAGCCCGACGTCGCCGAAGTGGCGGCGGTCGCGCCCAACAAGCTGCTCGTGACGGGCAAGGCGTTCGGCGCCACGCAGCTCGTCGTGTTCCTCAATGAGAAGACGCAAAAGGTGTTCGACATCGCGGTCGAGATCGAGCTCGACCGGCTGACGGCGAGCATCCGCGCGGTCGCGCCGCGCTCCAACGTAAAAGCGTACGCGGTGTTGAACTCGGTGGTGCTCACCGGCACCGTGCCCGACGCTGAGACCGCGCAGCGCGTGATGGACATCACGACCCTGTACAGCAAAGACGTGATGAACCACATGAAGGTCGCCGGAGTGCAGCAAGTCCTGCTGCGCTGCACCGTCGCCGAAGTGAACCGCCGCGCCGTCAACCAACTGGGCTTCAACGGCTGGATCGCGGGCGACAACGTGCGCGACATGTTCGCGCTCAGCAATCTGAACGGCATCAACCCGTCCAACATCGGCGCCGCCGCCGGCGCCAACGTGACCAGTCGCATTCCGATCCTGACCGGCGAGGACGGGATTCCCGTCACGGGCAACACGACCCTGAGCTTCGGGTTTCCGCGGGTTCCCATGCAGATTTTCATCCAGGCGCTGCGCGAGAACGGGCTGCTGCGCGTTCTCGCCGAGCCGAACCTGGTGACGGTGAACGGCCAACAGGCGAACTTCCTCGCGGGGGGCGAATTTCCGATCCCCGTGCCGCAGGGCGGCGCCAACAACGCCGTCACCATCGAGTATCGCGAGTTCGGCGTGCGCTTGCAGTTCACGCCGACCGTGCTGAACGAAAATGTGATCCGCATGCGCGTCACACCGGAAGTCAGCGAGCCGGACTTCAGCTCGGCGGTGACGATCGGCGGGTTTGTGGTGCCGGGGCTGGTCCAACGCCGCGTCGACACGGTGGTCGAGCTCGGCTCCGGTCAGACGTTTGCCATCGGGGGCTTGTTAAGCGAGCGCGTGCGCGGCACCGCCCGCAAGGTGCCAGCGCTCGGCGACGTGCCGGTGCTCGGCGCATTGTTCACCTCGACCGAATATCGCTCGGAGCAGACCGAGCTGGTCGTGCTCGTTACGCCGGAGCTGGTGGAGCCCGTCTCGCCGAACCAGGTGACGAAGGTTCCCGGCGGAAACATGGTTCGCCCGAACGACTGGGAGGTGTACGTGATGGGCGAGCTGGAGGGCAAGCCGGCGAGTCCGCCGCCGCCGCTGCATCGCGAGGGCAGCGTGTGGCCGGTGCGTCCCGGCGATGTGAAGGGTCAGGCGCCGCCGACGGGCTCGCCGGCCCAGCCGAAGAACGGCTCGGACGCGCGGATGCGTGGCCCGGTGGGGCTTGCGTCGGCGGATGACGACTAGGGCACTGAGAATTTCGCGGCGTGCCGGCTGGATGCGCGAATCGCGGGCCTTACCGCGGGCGTGTCCAGCCGGCCGCCGCGGCACGGGCCGTGGGCGCGGCGTGTGGTCAACGCGGCGCGGCATCGTGACCGAAAACTCCGGGGGCGGGCTTCCGTGAACGGATGTGGCGTCTCCCTCGCGGTGGGGGAGCGCAGAGGTTCCGGAGGTGAGAAGATGAAGCGTTTCAGAGGATCCCGATTGAGAGCGGCGCCGTTCGAGGCGCGCGCGCCCCAACCGGTGCAATCGGCGGCTGGGTGCAGTGCGCGCCGTGGCGGCGTCGTCGTGCAGGTGGCGTTGTTTTCGACCGTGATGCTCGGAATGGGCGCGCTGGCGATCGACATCGGGGCGATGTACACGACCCG
>JBFXAM010000084.1:0-19060 GCA_050184295.1 Phycisphaerae bacterium
GGAGCGCGGGACCGGGCTGGGGCTTTCGATTATCCGGCACGCGGTGAATGCGATGGGGGGGGCGATCAAGCTGACCAGCGAGGTCGGCGTGGGGACGCGCTTCACGGTCACGATTCCGCAGAGAACGGTTGCTTCGGCGGGTCATCTGGATTGACCATAACTTATTTCATTTAAAAATATTACGGTTCGTTAACGTGGCTGGCGCGCGGTTGGTGGCGGCGAAACCGGGTGCGCTACGGCCCGAACGGCGCAACCGATCCCGGCCATTCCACGGTCGGGGCTCCCCCATTAATTCAATCTTAACGGTCGGGGTGTACCACAAGGGCGGCGGATGGAGCCGCACTTCGCGGGTTGTGCATTTGGGAGGCTGCGCGATGTCCATCGTGATTTCGCGAACGTTGGCGGCGAGCGTCGTCGCGGTCGGCCTGGTCGTGATTGGCAGTTCGTTGTCAGGGGCGCAAGCCGGACAGGAGAAGCGCACCGACTACAAGAGTCTCTCCGGCAAGATTCGGATTGACGGCTCCAGCACGGTCGCTCCGATCGTCGCGGCGGCCGCCGAGATGTACCGTGCCGACAGTCCCCGCACGAACGTGGTGGTGGGGATCAGCGGCACGGGCGGCGGGTTCAAGAAATTCCTCGAAACCGACGCGGCGCTTCGCACTGACATCAGCAACGCTTCGCGCCCCATCCATGAGCAGGAGTTGAGCCGCGCGAAGGAGCTGGGAGCCGAGTTCATCGAGCTTCCGATCGCGTACGACGGAATCGCGATCGTGGTGAATCCGCAGAACAAGTTCTGCGAGTACCTGACGGTCGACGAGCTGAAGCGCATCTGGTCGCCGGGCAGCAAGATCGACAACTGGAAGGACGTGCGGACCGGGTTTCCCGACCTGCGGCTGCGGCTTTTCGGCCCCGGGGCGGACAGCGGCACGTTCGACTATTTCACGGAAGCCATTGTAGGTAAAGAGGATGCGAGTCGGAGCGACTACACCGCGAGCGAGAATGACAACGTGCTTGTGCGCGGCGTAGAGGGCGAGGCGGGCGCGCTGGGCTACTTCGGGTTCTCGTATTTTGAGGCGAACAAGGCGCGGCTGAAGCTCGTCGGCGTGGACGCGACGGGCGGCGGTGCGATCAAGCCGTCGCTGGCGACGATTCGCGACCACAGCTACCACCCGCTCTCGCGGCCGCTCTTCATCTACGTGGCGCGCGGGGCCGCCGAGCGTGCCGAAGTGGTCGGGTTTGTCGAGTATCTGTTGTTGAACGCGAAGCGCATCGTCGAGCATCCGCGCGTGAATTACGTCGCGCTGCCCGACGAGCTTTACCAGAACATTCTGAAACGCTTTCGGGAGAAGATTACGGGCACGGTGTATTCGACGGCGGAGCGTAAGACCCGCCCGATTGCCGAACTGTACGGCGGCAAGCCCTAGGCCGGCGCCGGGTGCGTTGGGCGCGTCAGCGGGGAGCGCAGGGATCGCATGAGGACGCTTCGCAACGCACGCGAGAACGCGGTCCACGTCGCGCTTTTCGTCTGCGCGTGCCTGACCGTTCTGACGACCGCCGGCATTACGATCGTCCTGATCGCCGAGTCCGTGCCCTTTTTCGAGCAGGTGCCGGTCTGGGAATTCGTGTTCGGCACACGCTGGGCGCCGCAGTTCGAGCCGCGCAGTTTCGGCGCGCTGCCGCTGATCGTGGGCACATTGCAGGTCGCGATCGGCGGGCTGCTGGTGGCGCTGCCGATCGGGATTCCGACGGCGATCTTTCTGAGCGAGTACGCGCCGCATTGGCTGCGACAGGCGCTCAAGCCGGTGATCGAGATCTTGGCGGGCATTCCGAGCGTGGTGTTCGGCTATTTTGCCCTGAGCTTCATCACGCCGCACCTTCTGAAGCCGTTTTTCAACGAAGTGGGCGTGTTCAACGCGGCGAGCGCCGCGATCGTGGTCGGGATCATGACGATCCCGACGATCGTGTCGCTGTGCGACGATGCGTTCCGGGCGGTGCCGCGGACGCTGCGCGAGGCGAGCTTTGCACTGGCGGCGACCAAGCTGGAGGTCTCGACTCGGATCGTCTTTCCGGCGGCGCTTTCGGGCGTGATTGCGGCGGTGCTGCTGGCGCTGGCGCGCGCGATCGGCGAGACGATGGCCGTGGCGCTGGCCGCGGGCATGACGCCGCGGATGACGCTGAATCCGCTGGAGAGCGTCCAGACGATGACGGGGCACATCGTGATGGTGAGCATGGGAGACACGCCGGCGGGCTCGGTCGAGTATCACACGATTTTCGCGGTGGGGCTGGCGCTGTTTCTCATGACGTTCAGCATCAACTGGTTCGCGTCGCGCGTGCTGCGGCGTTACCGGGAGGTGTACGAGTGAGCGCCGCGCCGTCGCTCTTCGCGCCGCGGCTCGCACGGCGCCGGTTCGTCGGCGGCGTGTTCACGCTGCTGTGCCTGGTGTTCAGCCTGTTCGCGCTCGTGGTGCTGGCGATGCTGCTCACGCGGGTGTTTGCAGAGGGTTGGGCGTACATCACGCCGCACTTTTTCACGAATCCGCCTTCGGACCTGAACCCGGAGCGCGCTGGCATCCAGGTGGCGATCATCGGCAGCGTGCTCCTGATCGGGCTGACGGGTCTGGTGGCGGTGCCGGTCGGCATCGGGGCGGCGGTGTACCTCGAGGAATACGCCCGGCACGGGCGGCTGTCGCGCTTCATCGCGCTGAACATCGCGAACCTGGCGGGCGTGCCGTCGATTGTGTACGGCATTCTGGGCCTGGCGGTCTTCGTGCGGTGGATGGCGTTGGGGCGGAGCGTCGTATCGGGTGCGTTGACGATGGCGCTGCTGGCCCTTCCGGTGATCATCATCGCCAGCCGCGAAGCGATCTCGGCGGTCCCCAGTTCGCTGCGTGAGGCGGCGTACGGGCTCGGGGCGACGCGCTGGCAGGTGGTCCGATACCATGTGCTCCCGGCGGCGCTGCCGGGCATGATGACCGGGATCATCCTGGCGCTCTCGCGTGCGATCGGTGAGGCGGCGCCGCTGATCCTGGTGGGCGCCGCGACCTATGTCTTCCAGGCGCCGCAAGGGCTGCGCGATGCGTTCACGGTGCTCCCGATCCAGATCTTCAACTGGGCGGAGAAGCCCGATCCGGAGTTTCACGGCCTCGCGGCCGGAGCGATCATCGTTCTTCTCGGCGTGCTGCTCACGATGAACGCCGCCGCCATTGGGATCCGCGCATGGCAGCAGAACCAAAAGCTCTCGTGATGTCGCCGCCCGCGGACGGCCTCGAGCGTTCGGCGCCGCCTTCGCCGCTCTTGCGCCCCGTGGTTCCGACGCGCGCCGCGGAGGCCGCGGAAGCGCAGCGCCCGCGCGAGCCGGTGATGCGGACGCTGGGTCTGACGATCCGCTATGGCCAGTTTCGCGCCGTGCACGACGTGTCGATGGACTTTTCGCCGCGGCAGGTGACGGCGATCATCGGTCCATCGGGATGCGGCAAGAGCACACTGCTGCGCTCGCTGAACCGCATGAACGACCTGGTCCCGGGGTCGCACGTCGAGGGGCAGGTGCTGTTTCACGGCGCGGACGTGTACGGGCCCGGGGCGGACCCGGTCGATCTGCGGCGGCGCGTGGGCATGGTGTTCCAGAAGCCGAACCCGTTTCCCAAAAGCATCTACAAGAACGTGGCGTGGGGCGCGCAGATCAACGGCTATCGGGGCAACATCGGCGACCTGGTGGAGCAGTCGCTGCGCAAGGCGGCGCTGTGGGAGGAAGTGAAGGACAAGCTCAACCAGAGCGCCCTGGCATTGTCCGGCGGGCAGCAGCAGCGGCTGTGCATCGCGCGCGCGATCGCGCTGGAGCCGGAGGTGCTGCTGATGGACGAGCCGTGCTCGGCGCTCGACCCCATCGCGACCGCTCGGGTGGAGGATCTGATCGATCAGTTGAAAGCGCAGTACGCGGTCATCCTGGTGACGCACAACATGCAGCAGGCGGCCCGCGTGAGCGACCGCACGGCGTTCATGTACATGGGCGAGCTGGTCGAAGTCGGGCTGACCAGCGTCATCTTCACCAAGCCGACCAACCAGCGCACCCAGGACTACATCACCGGCCGCTTCGGCTGATCGCGCCGCTGCCCGCCGGCCCGGGAGCCCGGCCGCGATCGACTCCCTGAAAACCGCGGCCACGTTGTGCGCGCTCACAAACTCCTTACAATCGATCGCTGATGACCGCCCACTTTGTCAGTTTGCTCGACGAACTCCGCCGCCGGTCGCTGCGCATGGCGGCGCAGGTCGAGGACATGGTGCAGGAGGCGACCGACTGCGTCTTCGCACCCAACGACGCGCTCGCCCGCCGCGTCATGATGCGCGACGCCGAGGTCGACGCCGAGGAAGTGCAGGTTGAGTCGGAGGTGATTCGGCTGCTGGCGCTGTATCAGCCGGTCGGCGTGGACCTGCGCTTGCTGTGCACCGTGCTGAAGGTCAACAACGACCTGGAGCGCGTGGCGGACTGCGCCGTGAACATCGCGGAGCGCGCCCGGCACCTCGAGGTGCAGCCGATCGCCGACGGCTGCCCCGATCTGAAGCAGATGTGTCCCGTGGTGCGGCGGATTCTCCGCAATGCGGTGCGGGCCTACAGCGCCGAGGACGCCGAGGCCGCGCGCGAAGTGCTGACGGAGGACTCGGCGATCGACGCCGTGTATCAGCAGATCATTCGGCACATCGTCAATCACGCGCCGAAGTCGCCGGGCGCGATCGCGGCGTATCTCGATCTGCTGTCGATCGCAAAGAACCTCGAGCGCATCGCCGATCACGCGACGAATATCGCGGAGGACGTGATCTTCCTGTCCACCGGCTACATCGTGCGACACCAGGCGGACACCGGTCGCTGAGCGGCGCATTCGCGGCGGCTCACGGATGGCCGCGAGCGGCGAGCGCCTCGATGGCGCGGATCAGCCGGCGGGCGGTCGTGCGTTTGTCGGCGGGGGGCAGCGTTAGCCAAGCCTGGCCCCGGACGAGCCATTCGACCCGCGAGCGGTCGGCCCCGATCGCGGCGGGGCGATTCAGCACAATCGCGTCGAGATTCTTTCGCGTCAGCTTGTCGGCGGCGCGAGCGCGGGCGCGGCGATCCTCGAGCGCAAACCCGACCACCAATTGGCGGTCGCGACGCGCTGCGGAGAGCGTTGCGAGCACATCCGGGGTCGGTTTCAGGCGTACGATCAGATCGGTCGCCGACTTCTTGCGCTTGGTCCGTGCGGGCGCCGCCGGCGTGTAGTCGGCCACCGCCGCCGCCATGATCAACGCGTCCTGGCGCGGCCAGGCCCGCCGGCACGCGCGCAGCAGGTCCGCGGCGCTGGTGATCGCGATGCAGTCCGCACCCTCGGGCGGCGGCAGCGCCACGGGACCGTGAACCAGCGTCACGCGGTGGCCGCGGAGGAGCGCCTCCGCCGCGAGCGCGAAGCCCATCTTTCCTGACGAGTCGTTCGACAGGTAACGCACCGGGTCGAGGTATTCGCGCGTCGGGCCGGCGGTGATGAGAATCCGCAGCCCCGGGCGCTGACGCGCGAGCTGCCGCGCCGGCCGTCGCTTGCCGACTGGTGACCGACGACCGGTGGCGCGGGAGCGAAGACGGGTCATTTCATTTGAACTGCCGGCGCCGACTCAGCCGCGTGGGTTTCTCGGCCCGGCGGCGCGTAGCTGTTCGACGATCGCGGCAACGATCGCGTCGGGTTCGCTCATGCGACCGACGCCCACCGCGCGACAGGCCTGCCAGCCGCTCTCCGGTCCAACCATGAGCACGCCCGCATCGCGCAGCAGCGCGACGTTGCGCTGCACGGCGGCGTTTTGCCACATGCGGGCATTCATCGCCGGCGCGAGCATCACCGGGCAGGCCGCGCCCAGCAGCAGGGCGCTGACGAGATCGTCCGCGAGTCCGCCGGCAAACTTGCCGATCACGTCGGCGGTCGCGGGCGCGACGACGATCAGATCGGCGGACTCGCTGAGCTTGAGGTGCGTAATGTCGCCGGCGTCGGCGGGGCGCCAGGGGTCGAGGTGCACGGCGCGGCCGCTGAGCGCTTGGAAGGTCACTGGACCGACGAATCGCCGCGCGTTTCGCGTCATCGCCACCGCGACGCCGCAGCCACGCTGCACGAGCGTCGAGACGAGCGTGGCGGTCTTGTACGCGGCAATGCCGCCCGCGACGCAGACGAGCACTTCACGGCCGGCGAGCGACGGGCCCCCGGCGGCGCGGGGGTCGTTCGGGTTGGCGTTGGGCGCGGTCAAGCGGGGGCGGCTCGCGTTGGGGGCGCTAGTCAGCGTCGTTCGGATCGACCAGCCCGGAGGACTCGTAGTCGATCGCAACCTTGCCCTGGAGGATTTCGTCGATGACGACTTCCATGGGTGTCTTGCCGTGCGTGTCGACCATCGGGCGCGCGCCCTGCATGAGCTCCAGCCAGCGTTTCTGGATGAGCACGGCGAGCTTGAAGCGGCCGCCGACGCGGTTGATGATTTCGTCGCTCTTGAGGGCTTCGATCATGCCTGCGCGCACTCCCGACGGATAATGTCCAGCACCTGATTCACCGAATCCTCCAGTATATCGTTGGTGATGATGTACGGATAGCACCCGCTGGCGCGGGCAAATGCGATCTCGCCGTCCGCCTCCGCCAGCCGTTTCTTTTGCAGCGTCTCGGACTCCGTCCGGCGGCCTTCGAGGCGCGCCCGCAGCGTCGCCATGGTGGGCGGCAGGACGAAGACCCGGACGGAGTCCGGCATTCGCTCTGCGACCTGGGCGCCGCCCTGCACATCGATTTCAAGAATGATGAACGCGCCCTGCGCCAGGGCGGCTTCCACCGGGCGGCGCGGCGTGCCGTAGAGGTGTCCGAGGTACTCGGCGTGTTCGAGCAGCTCGCCTCCGTCGAGCATGGCCTGGAACCGCTCACGATCGACGAATTGGTAGTGCTGTCCGTCGACTTCATGCCCGCGTCGCGGGCGAGTGGTGACCGACACGGACCAGCGCGCGTCGTGGAGGCGCTTCAGCAGCTCATCGCAAATGGACGTCTTGCCCGCCCCCGAGGGGCCGCTGATCACGACCAATCGCCCGCGCTGACTCATGCCGCGGAATTATGCGCAGCACCGCGCGAAAGTTCCACCGCCCGCTTGGTCATCCCGCGCGACACTGCTATTCTGCCCGCCACGCGCGGCCGCATCGGGGCAAGTTGACCGCACCGGTGGGTGTCTGGGCGCACATCCGATTGAACTTCGTGGAGCTGAACTGATGCTTCCGGCACTGGTGGTTGAAGCGGTGGCGACGTTTGCGTTGTGCCTGGTGGGTGGCGGCGCCATCATGACCGACGCGATGCTGGGCGAGTCGGGGTTCGGCCTTCTGGGCATCGCGCTGGCGCACGGGATCGTGCTCTCGATCGGCGTCTCGTGGGCGATGAACATCTCCGGCGGGCACGTGAATCCCGCGGTGACGATCGGGATGCTCGCCGTGGGGCGGATCCCGATCGGGCGCGCCGCGGGCTATATCGCGGCGCAGCTCCTGGGCGGCATCGCGGCGGGCGCGGTGCTCTCTGTGGTGCTGTTCGTCAACGCGGAGGCGGCTGACCGCGCCGACGTAGTGACGAAGACCTGGAACGGCACGCCTTACTACGACGTAATGAAACTCGGCGACACGCCGGGGGCGATGCCCGCGACCGCGGTTTCGGAGCGCGGCCCATACGCCATGCGCGCGGCACAGCGCGCGCTGATCATCGAGGCGGTGATCACGTTCCTATTGATGTTTGCGATCTTCGGAACCGCGGTGGATCCGCGGGCACCGAAGGTGGGCGGTTTCGGCATCGGCTTGATGGTCGGAGTGAACATCCTGCTGGCGGGGCCGCTGACGGGGGC
The DNA here is from genome assembly GCA_050184295.1 of Phycisphaerae bacterium. GTDB lineage: Bacteria > Planctomycetota > Phycisphaerae > UBA1845 > Fen-1342 > JBFXAM01. Next base: position 7,864 of record JBFXAM010000084.1, read on the forward strand.
GGCGATGAACCCGGCACGGGTTCTTGGAACAGGGCTGTTCATCGCGTCGCCGGAGTTTTGGAGCCAGCACTGGGTGTACTGGGTCGGTCCGACACTTGGGGCGATCGTCGCGGCGTTTCTCTATCAGTTTGTCGTGCTCGAGAAAAAGCCGCGCGCGTAAGCCCGGCGGCGAGGGAGCCCGCGAGCCACGCAATGGTCTGGTGCGGCGCGTCGTCGCCGCGGATTGGTGCGGGAGAACCGGCGCGGGGGCTTTTGGCATTGCCTTGCGGGCAGACTCGGGCGATAATGAATAGGGAGTGTGAGCGCTTGCGCGCCCGCCGGCTTGATGTACTTACCGAAATGAGGGTACGGGCATGAATCGAAGACCGACTTTGCCTTCCGCGACCCGGCGGATCGCGTTCACGCTGGTCGAGTTGCTGACCGTCATCGCGATCATCTCGCTGCTGATCGGAATTCTGATCCCGTCGCTCTCGAAAGCCCGCGACCAGGCGAAGAACGCGAAGACCAAGGCGGCGCTGAAGTCGATCGGCGACGGGCTGGAGCTGTTCCGCAATGAGCTGGAGTCGGAGTTCCGCGGCTATCCGCCGTCGCGAACGACGAACACCACGGACCCGAGCTTCAACCGCGACGACCCGACCGAGTCGGGTAATCAGCACATCTCCGGCGCGCAGCTTCTGGTCCGATATCTGATGGGGAAGGACTTCAACGGGTACGTCTCGCGCCGCAGCGTGCCGCGTGCGATGATCGACGCCGCAGTCACGGGATATGAGCAGCGCGACTGGTACGTGACGACGCCGACGGGCTACAACACGATCGGCGCGCTGCCGCGCTCCGGGCCGTACCTGCCGGCGGAGGGCATCCGAACCGCGCAGCCCAAGGACGTGCCGGGCGCACCGATTCCGCCGACGAATACGGCGGACGTGCGGGCCGATGACCGGACGATGGAACAGCCGGTGATGCTCGACACGTTTGAGTACCCGATTTTGTATTACTCGGCGAATACTCAGCGCTCGGCCGACGCGAGCGCACCGATGGCGCGTTTCGACGAGGCGAGCGGCGTGAAGGGCATTTACCAGTTCAAGGACAACGGGTTGTGGACGGGGCTTTGCCTCGGGACGCGGACGGGTGCGATCTGCACGACGCCATGGTGGGACTTCGGCGCCGGCAAGCACCACATCTCGAACTTTGGCCCGACCGATCCACCGGACCGGACCAACGTTGCGGACGACAACGAGACTTTTTGCTATTACGTAATGAACCGCAACGCGTACGAAACGACCAACGAGCAGACGGTTACGCCGGTGAAGAAGGATTCGTTCATTCTGATCAGCGCCGGTCGCGACGGGCTGTACGGGACGCGCGATGACGTGACGAACTTCCAGTAGGCATTGCTCGAGCTATCATCGAACGCGGCGGTCGGTGCGGCGAGGCCCGCGCCGGCCGCCGCCGCCGTTTCTGGGCGGGTGATCGTCGCGCGACCCCGGCGCTCCCCGCCGGCGGTGCGATTTCGATCCCCGACGCGGGCCGGCGCCCGCCGCGCGGAATTCCGGCGAGCCCGCAGGGTGCTGAGCCCGCGCGGGGTGGTGCAAAGAACGGGTTGACATCCGGTATTCGTTCGTTACGCTAGGCAGTGACGGGGTCGCGGCCCGCGCCTGGTTCGCACGTCGGCTGCGGCTCTCGGGCCGTCTCCTTTCCATCGATCGACCGGAAAACGACAAGGAGTCTCGCATGTTCGGCAGTCCCACACGCGCGCGTTGCGGTGCGCTCGTCGGCGTCGCCGTCGGATTCGCCACCCTGTTCGGGATGTCGTCGGCAAGTGCAGCGCCGCGTACGGTGCTCCAGGAGATGTTCACCGCCACCTGGTGCGTTTATTGCCCGCCGGTGGGGATCGTGTGCGGCAATATCATGGACTCGTACCCGACACGGTTCGCGTTCGTGCAGGTGCACGGGTCGGACATTTATGCGACGACGTGGGGCAACGCCCGCAACGCGTTCTATAACGTGACCGGCTATCCGACGACCTGGATGGACGGCACGCTGGTGCGCGTCGGGCAGTACGGCGATTCGACCTACGTCAACGACTTCCGCGGCCGCCCGCTGACCAGCGACACGGTGGTGCGGCTGGGCGCGGAGCATCTCAACGGACAGACCTATCGCATCAGCGCGTTCGTCGGCCTCGAGTCGTCGGTCACCACGAATCGCGCGATGAAGGTCGAGATACTCCAGGTGCTCGATCACTACCCCGTCGGCTCGTCGCACTATCGCAACTGCTTCATCCAGGCCACAACGCCCCAGACGATTACGCTGACGGGCGGGCAGAGCCAGACGATCACGCGCGACATCACGTTCAATTCGACGAGCTGGGCTCAGCAGAACGACATCGCGATCGTCGCGCTGGTGCAGGCGCCGAACGCGAGCGGCCCCGCGACCGTCTATAACGCCGCGAACATGGACTTTCCGTTTCACTCGCTCTGGACTCCGGGCGACATGAACTGCAACGGCGTAGTCGACAACTTCGACATCGACCCGTTCGTCATGGCCCTGAGCAGCCCCGAGGGCTACGCCACGTCGTTCCCGCTCTGTAATCTGTTGTGTGCGGATGTGAACGGCGACGGCCTGGTGAACAACTTCGACATCAACGCGTTCGTGGACATGCTGGCGGACCTGTAATCCGCGGGCAGAGTCGGTTGGAACGTGTGCACGGGTGCGCCGCGTCGTGCCGGTGAGGCGCGAACGGATCGGCACTGCGAAATCTCACGGGCCCGTCGATCGCGCACCGCGATCGGCGGGCCCGGCGCTGTTTCTGGACGGTGCGACGGCGCGCCGCGGCGCGCTGAAGCGCGGCATCCAGGCTCGAAACTCGGCGTTGGCGCGGGCAGAATCCCGACATGAACGCCTCCGCGGCGCTCCAGGTGCTGCACTTCATCGCCGCCGACGCGAGCGACGACGCGCGCGCGGCGCTGGGCGCGCTGTGCCGCGAGCCGCTCGCACCGGCGAGTCGCGATCGCGGTGAAGCGCGTGACCGGGCGGGCGTCACGACGGATTCGGCCGACCGTTCGCCGGGGGAGGCGCGCCAGGGGTGCATACATCACATCCCGTTCTGCCTTGGCGTCGGGCCGACCGGACGGGTTCTGCCGCCTGCCCGCGCAACCTCGCCGGACGCCGGCGGCTGGTGGCTTCGGGCGGTGCGCGTGGCGCGCGCCGCGGTGCATCGAAGTAGCCCGGCGATCGTGCACGCATGGTCGCGCGCTGCCGGGGAGGCGTGTGCGGCGGCGCTCGCGCCGCGGCGACTGTTGGGTCCGACGCTCCGCGGCGTCGCGCTGGTGATCGACGCGGAACTGTCCGCCGCGGAACGGCGGCGCGTACGGGGCGGCGGGCTGATACACCGGGGCGTCGACGCTGTCATCGTGTGTCGGACCGACGCGGCAATGCGACGCTTGCGCAGGCTGGGCGTGCCGGCCGATCGTCTGTTCGTGGTTCGCAGTGCTTTGGATGATCGGGAGACGACGCCCTCCGCGGATGTCCGGGCGGCGGCGCGGGCAGGGCTGCAACTCGATCCCGAGGACGTCGCGGTCCTCGCGCTGCCGCCGCTGGGGCGCGGCGCCGGCTTTCTCGCGGCCTGGGCGGTCCTGCTGCTGGAGCGCGTATTGCCCGGCGTGCGGGTGATCGTGCCCGGGGGCGGCGAATCGGCGCGCCGCTTCGAGGCGGTGGTGCGAGACTGCCAGCGGGAGGGCATCCTGCGCGTCGCGAGCCCGACGTGCTCGCTGGGTTCACTTGTCGCGGCCGCGGACGTCGCGATCTCCGCGGGTTGCGACGCGGGTTCGTTGGACGCGCTGCTGTTGGCAGCGGCGGCACACGTCCCGATCGTCGCGGCCGACACCGCCGCGGTGCGCGAAGTGCTGTCGCAAGCCGGCGTGGCGCGGTTCTTCGAACCCGGCGTGCCCAAGGATGCTGCCCGCCAACTCCTGCGCACGATCGAGGCGCCGGACGCGAACGCGACGCAGCTGCGGGCGGCAGCCGAACTGGCCGCGGGCGCGACCCGCGGCGTGCAGCGCGCGGCGTACGAGCGGCTGTATGTGGAGATCGCGGCGCGCGTACGAGCGGCGCACGCGCCCGTTGGCGCGTGTTGCTGAACGGTCGCACGCGGTGTGGTCGCGGCGTAGAATAGGAAGTCATGAACACTGTGCTCGATCCCGCTGTCGCCGTTGCCGACCTGACCGCCCGCATCCACGCGATCCGGGACTCTCTTTGACCTGCCCGCGAAGCTTCGCCGCATTGATGAGCTGAACGAGCGGATGGCGCAGCCGGGTTTCTGGGACATCCAGGAGACGGCCCAGAAGGTGGTGCAGGAGCTGAAGACGCTCCGCGCGCTGGCGGAGCCGGTGCGCGACCTGCTGCGCCGCGCCGACGATGCCGCGGTGTTGCTCGAGCTGACAACGGAGAGCGGCGACCCGGCGGCGCAGGAGGAGTTGCAGCGCGAGCTGACGCAATTGGCGCGGAAGACCGAAGAGGTGGAGTTGCGGACGCTCTTGAGCGGGCCGCACGACGCCGGCAACTGCTACCTGAGCATCAACGCGGGGGCGGGCGGCGTCGACTCATGCGATTTCGCCGCGATGCTGATGCGCATGTACATCATGTACGCGGAGAAGAACGGCCTTCGCGTGGAGGAGCTGGATCGGCGCGACGGCGAGGAGGCGGGCGTGCAGTCGGTGACGCTCCGCGTCGAGGGGCCGTATGCGTACGGCTATCTGGCGTGCGAGGTGGGCGTGCACCGGCTGGTGCGGATCAGCCCGTTCAACGCGCAGGGGAAGCGACAGACGAGCTTCGCCGGCGTCGACTGTCTGCCGGAGATCGAGGAAGCCGAGATCGAGCTGGCGCCGGCGGACCTGGAGATCGAGTTCTTCCGGCGCGCGAGCGGGGCCGGCGGGCAGAACGTGAACAAGGTTGCGACCGCGGTGCGCGTGCGGCACAAGCCGACGGGGATCGTGATCGAATGCGTGAACGAGCGCAGCCAGAGCCAGAACAAGCGCCTGGCACTCAGCATGTTGCAGGCGCGGCTGGAGAACATCGAGAGCGCGAAGCGCGACGCCGAGATCGCCAAGCAGTACAGCGAAAAAGGCGACATCGCGTGGGGCAACCAGATTCGCAACTACGTGCTGCACGGGTCGACGATTCACGTAAAGGATCTGCGCACCGGAGTGGCGGTCGGCGACACGCAGCGCGTGCTCGACGGCGACTTGCAGCCGTATATCGACGCGCGGCTGCGGCAGCGATTGAAAAAGGGGGAGACGGCGACGCCGGCGGCGGGGGGGGACGAGGACTAGGACGAACCTGTGCGGGCACGGGCGCGCATCAATCACGCGACATGAGTGATTCGAGCCGCGTGATCCAGTCGTTGAAGTGTGGGCACTTGTCGCGAATCGTCGGGAGGCCGATGGCGCTTGCGATGATCGGGCCGTCCCTGCGCTTCCCATAGGCGGGCACCGCAGCAATGATCCGCGCCGACGGGCATGTCTCACGGCCGTCGTTAATGGCTTCGGGGGCGCCGGCCACATCCAGAACCTCTTGAAACTGCTGCGTCAGTGCTGGCGCGGGCTCTTCCGCAAGGGCACTCGTTTTTTCACCTAGGACGGTCGGATTGGAGAAGAGCAGCGCTTCAAACTCGTGCAGTTGAACGTAGGGGATGAATTGCGTCGGATTGAAGGAGGATCCCGAGGCGTTCGCAATATCCCTGGCCATGCTTTGCTCGACAAGCGTGGCGCGCTCCATCGGCTGACAACCTGTCGCAGACTTGCGACCCGGCCAACTCTTCGGCATGCCGTAGTAGTCGAACATGGTCGTGCAGTAGCGCCCTTCCTTGATGGTGCTCAAAACGTCACGCCTCGCGCCGACCCAGTTTCGCACTCCACCCTGACTGCGGTGTTTGCCCGGCAGCACTGCCCATGCGGCGACACCGTGGATCGCCAAATGACCTGCGAGAACGTTCCGGACGAAGAACTGCTCGGTGGGCCCCTCGACAATGATGACCAGCTCATTCATGGGCAGGTCCGCCCCGAACCACGTTCTTCTGCCAAAGCTCGCCGATCGTATAGTCCTTCAGCCACTTCTTGAGCGCGGCGTGATCCAGGCGTTCAAACACCGAATGTGCTTCCTCGCGCCTAACGACGATGATGTCCGCAACGTCAAACTGGTCGACGAACGTTGGTGACTGTGTGGAGACGATGAATTGTGTGCGGGTCGATTCAGCGCGAACCATGTCGGCCAGGAGCGAGATCGCATCCGGATGCAAGCCGAGCTCGGGTTCGTCGATGACGATGATGGACGGTGGATCCGATTGCGAGAGCGCGGTCACGAGGCTGATAAAACGGAGTGTGCCGTCCGAGAGCTGCGACGGCTGGAACGGGTAATCGCTGCCCTTCTGACGCCACTCCAAGCCCACCTTTTCCTCGCCGCCGGTTTCTTCGGGCCGCAACAAGAAGTCGTCGAAGAAAGGGGCGACGAGGCGTACGGTGTCGCGAATGCGTTCGTAGTGATCGGAGTGCTTCTGCCGAAGTCGCAGAAGGATTGCCGCCAGGTTGGAGGCGTCATCGCGAAGATATTCGTAGTCCCGGATTGAGTGCTGCCTTCGGGCGTTCGCCAGCTTGCTGCTGTCGTTGAAGTGGTGAATTCGCAAGTGAGTCAGCGCCCTCACGATTGGCCCCGTGTTGGGCGGGTCGCCGGATCGACCGGGCTTGTGGTTCTTGAAGTCGACCAGCTTGGATTCCAGGTGTCCGGAGGGGAAGGTGCGGGCGGCGGGCCATCCCGGCAATCCCTCGACGGACTCCGACGTAAACATGAGCGCCGACGCGGCGGTCGCCTTCAGGCAGAATTCATAGATCATGTCACTGAACGCGATGCGAGCAATGAGTTTCGATGTGCGTTTGGGCCCCAAGAAGAGAAGGGAGTCGCCACCCCCTTGATCCGACACGAAACTCTGCAGTTGAGCCTGCCCGATCGCGCGCAGCAGGCGAAAGAAGTCCACGAGATTGCTCTTGCCCGCGCCGTTCGCGCCAATCAGGACGTTTACATCGCGCAGCGCGAAATCCTCGAGTTTTTCGAGGGACTTGAAGCCACGCACCGTCAGCGATGTCAGGCGCAAGCGCTCCATGTCGCACGATCCTCGCGGCAGGCAGGCCACTGGACGCGGATAGCCGGCCATCGTCTACGCCGGCGCCCACTTCTCGTTCGTCAAACTCGTCAGCACATGATCCGCCCAGCGGCCGTGGATGTACAGGTAGTCGCGGGCGTAGCCCTCGATCGCGAAGCCCAGTCGGCGGAGCAGCGCGCTGCTGCGCACGTTCGTCGGCTGGTAGTTCGCCATGACGCGGTGCAGCCGCAGCGACTCGAACGCGTACGCGATCACGAGCCGCAACGCTTCGGTCATGAGCCCGCGGCCTTGGTGTTCGGCGTCGAGCCCGTAACCGAGGTAACAGGCCTGCATGGGTCCGCGGACGATCTGCGAGAGATTCACCGATCCGATGATGCGGTCGTCGTCGTCGCGGGCCAGCAGCATCAGGCGGCAACTCTGGTCGTTGAAGAACTCGGTGAGGTTCGTGACGGCCCGTTTCGACCAGTACTCACAAGTGTAGAAGCCCGGCGGACGCGTGGGGTCGAGCGGCTCGAGGTGCGCGCGGTTGCGCTCGAAGTACTCGACGATCGCGGGCGCGTCGTCCTCCACCGCCATGCGGAGCAGGACGCGTTCGCCGGACAGGACGGGCGGCGTTCGGACCATCGTCAGCCGAGCGCCTCCGCGACTTCCTCGCTGGGCGCGAAGCCGCGGCGCAAGGTGTTCTCGGTGATGCAGCGCGGCTCGCAGAACTGGATGAGATAGTCGGGTCCGCCGGCCTTGCTGCCGATGCCGGACATCTTGAAGCCGCCGAAGGGCTGCACATCGACGAGTGCGCCGCTGATCTTGCGGTTGATGTAGAAGTTGCCGCAGTCGCACTCGTGGCGTGCGCGTTCGATGTTCGCGGGGCTGCGCGAGAAGATGCCGCCGGTGAGGGCGTAGTCGACGTTGTTGAAAATGTCGATGGCGTGGTCCATGTCGCGGGCGCGGATGACGGCGAGCACGGGGCCGAAGATTTCTTCCTTCGCGATCCGCGCGTTGGGATCCACGTCGACGAAGATCGTCGGGCCGATGAAGTAGCCGCCGGTGCGCTGCACGAGTTCGCGGACGTCGACCTCGAGCCCGAGCTTCGCCTCGCCTTTGCCGATCTCGACATACTTGCGGATCGACTCCCACGCGTTCTTGTCGATCACGGGCGGCACGAACGTCCCGGGATCCTCGGCGGGTCCGACCTGCACCGAGCGGGCCGCCTCGATCAGCCGCGGCACAAAGCGGTCGTAGACGCCGTCCAGCACGATCGCGCGCGAGCACGCCGAGCATTTCTGGCCCGCGTAGCCGAACGCGGAGTAGACGACGCCTTTGACGGCCTCGTCGAGGTCGGCGTCGGTATCGACGATCGTCGCGTTCTTTCCGCCCATCTCGGCGATCACCTTCTTGAGCGCGGGCTGGGCCGTGACGACCTCGGCGGCGTTGCGGTTGATGCGGCAGCCGACCTCGCGCGAGCCGGTGAACGCGATCATCGCGACCTTCGGGTGCTTCACCATGATCTCGCCGACGACGCTGCCCTTGCCGGGCAGATAGGTCAGTACGCCTTTCGGCAGGCGCGCCTGTTCGAACATCTCGGCCAGCTTTGAGGCGATGACGCTGGCGGACTCGGCGGGCTTGATGATGACGGCGTTGCCCGTCACGAGCGCCGCGGTCGTCATGCCCGTCAGGATCGCGAGCGGAAAATTCCACGGGCTGATGACCGCGACGACGCCGCGCGGCGTGTAAAAAAGCTCGTTGGTTTCGCCGGGCATGTCGCGCCGCCGGAGGTTGTCGGCAATGCGGATCATCTCCTTGCCGTAGTAGTTGCAGAAGTCGATGGACTCGGAGACGTCGGCGTCGGCTTCGCGCCACGGTTTGCCGCACTCGAGGGCGATGACGGCGGAGAGCTCGTGGCGGCGGCGCTCCATGATGCGGGCGACTTCGAACAGGTATTCCGCGCGCTCGTGCGGCGGAACGCTTCGCCATTGCTTGAACGTGTCGAACGCGAGATCGACGGCGCGCTCGGTGCTGGCGGCGTCGGCAAGCGCGATGCGCCCGATGACCTCGGCGGGCTTTGAAGGATTGACGGATTCAACCCATTGTCCGGTGACGATGCGCTCGCCGCCGATGACCAGCGGCACTTCGCGTCCGATCTTTGCGCGCACCTCGCGGATCGCGCCCGCAAGCGCATCGCGGCCGTTGCGCCGCGAGAAATCCGTGTTTGGGACGTTCTCGAATGGATCCATGATCGGTTCCTCGAACTCGAAGAGGAGCTTCGGCGGCTTCTCGATCGGCGGCGTGCGGCGGCCGATTTCGGCCGGGGCTTCGAGCAGCGTGTCTTCGGAGACATCGCGGGTCGAGCTGTGCCGAAGGAACGACTCGTTCGCCGTGTTCTCGAGCAGCCGGCGGATCAGGTACGCCATTCCCGGCAGCAATTCGCCGTAAGGCGTGTAGATTCGGCAGCGTTCGCCGAGGTCGCGGCAGGCGCGTTTGATGGGGTCGCCCATGCCATAGAGCATTTGGAGCTCAAACGCCCAGCTCGGCACGCCGATGAGCCGTTTGAGCGCGAGCGCGTGGGCGAGGCTGCGGACGTTGTGGCTGGCGAACGCGGTGTGGACGAACTGCCAGTTTTCGAGCAGGGCGCGCGTGCAGCGCTCATAGCACGCGTCCGATTCCCACTTCTGCTCAAAGACCGGGCAGGGCCAGTGCTGCTGCTCGGCGTGCACCGTCTCGGTGTCCCAGTACGCGCCCTTCACCAGGCGCACCCAGAACGGCGTGCCGCGGTTCCGGGCGTACTCGATGGTCTCGGCGACGTCGCGGTCGGCGTCGCGCAGGTAGGCCTGAAGCACGATGCCGAAGTGCGGATAGTCGCGGAACTCGTCTTCGAGGAACACCTCACGGCAGAGTTCGAGCGTGAGATCCTTGATCGCGTAGTGCTCCATGTCGATATGGACGTGCGCGCCGTGTTGCATGCCCTCGCGCAGCAGCGGCCGCAGGCGCTCCTTGAGCACGCGCTTGCTGGCGTCGGGGTCGATCGCGTCGCTCTGCGAGTAGAGCGACGTGAGCTTGACCGAGACGTTGACGCGGGCGAGCGGCTTGGCGTCGCCGACGTCGATCTGGGGGATCTCGGGCCAGCCGCGGGCCGCGGCGCAGAGCGAGCGGATGAGCCGCAGGTAGATCGCGTGGTAATGCTCGGACTCGGCCTCCGAGAGTGCCGCCTCGCCGAGCACGTCGATCGTGAACGCGAGCCGCTGATCGCGCATGCGGCGGATGGTGCGGATGGCTTCTTCGGGGGTCGAACCGGCGATGAAGCGGTGGGCCATCTTCACCGACCCGCGCCGCGCGAACCACGCGGCGACGCGGGCCCGCAGCGAGTCGAGATGCTCGAAGTCCATCGCACGTGAAATCCAATCGACGAAACCCGCGCCGGACGCCGGGGGCGCGAGGTCGTGCAGATCGGCGGCATCGGGCGCGGCGTGGGCGGCGCCGTGGCCCGCTCCGTTGCCGCTGCCGCGGCGCGCCGCATTGTGGCCGGCGGCGGCGCGGCGCGCGCCGTTCGCGCCGACCGGCGCGGCGAAGTACTCGCGCAGGTGGCGCGCGACATCGCGATCGTCGCGCATCATGGGCAGGACGTCGATGAAGCGGAACGACTGGACCTTGAACCACTCGTTCTGCATGCACTGTTGCAGCAGCTTCTCCTCCCACCACTCGGGCTGAAAAACCCACGGGCTGCTGCCGCGGATGCGATCGAAGATCTCGTGGCCGAGCCGACGGGTCAGGGTTTCGAGCGCTGATGCGTCGACCAGCGGCGGAGGATGGGTGGACATCGAAGAATCCGGGATTCCCTCGGCGGCGGACGCGCGAAACGTCGAACGCCGTGTTGCCACCGATGTTACCGCGGAGGTGTTCGAGCGGCAAAGCGCGGCGGGCGGTGGGCGACCGCGCGACCGGGCGGTCGGTGCGCGGCACGTGCGGCGTCGAGCAGCCGATCCCCAGCCGCGCGGCGCGACCCGTGCGGTGCGCGGCGGCCGGCGTGGGCAAGCGCGTCAGCGGTCGTGGGGCGCT
>JBFXAM010000085.1:0-19011 GCA_050184295.1 Phycisphaerae bacterium
TCCGAGAATCGCGCAGTCGGATCACTCGCGTTCACGCGCGCCTCCACACCCGCACGGCGCCGGGCCGCGACGCACCTCGATCGGCGGCGCCCCGGCAGCCGCACCGGCACACCATCTAATCCAACCGCGCCCGGCCCGGCGCCCGCAAGGCCAACCTCGCGCGCCCGGGCGTGTCTAGCGCCGTAATGCGGCTATACTCCCCAGTCGCCGCGCGGAGTCCGCGGCGCCTTGCGGAATCGAATTCGCCCGATCGAGCGGTGCAGGAGGTACTCATGGTGCGATCGAAGCTGTCGGCCTGGCTGCTTGCGCTGCGGCTCTGCGCTCCGGCGCTGCTGACGCTGCCGCTGTTGCAGAGCTGCTCGGTGTATGTTCCCGGCGTAACGGACATTTTCATCGACATCGACCGCGACGACGAAGATTGCTTCCTCGGCATCTTCTGCGACGACGACGACGACGACGACGATTGCTTCATCTTCTGCGATGACTAGTCGGCCGCGGCGCGGACGCCGCGCCAAGGGGCGCTTGCGGCGCGTTGCGCGTCGTGACGCCCGACTTACGCCGTCAGCCACGCCGCCAGCAAGTCGGCCGCGGCTCGGGCGTCGTCCTGGTGGATCGTCTCGGTCACGGTGTGGATGTATCGCGTCGGGACGCTCAGCGTAATCGTGCGATTTCCCGCGCGCGCGCGCTGCACGGCGCCCGCGTCGGTCCCGCCGCGGGGCAGCACCTCCAGCTGGTGCGGAATCTTGTTTGCGCGCGCGACGCGGACAAACTCCTCGAACAGTCCGCGGTGGCTGATGCTCGCCGAGTCCATCACCTTGATGCCGACGCCTTTGCCGAACTCGGTGACGGCGTCGTCGCGCGTGATACCCGGCGTGTCGCAGCAGAGCGTGGTGTCGATGGCAATCCCGACGTCCGGGTCGACCGCGTACGCCGCGGCGCCCGCACCGCGCAGCCCGACCTCCTCCTGCACGCACGCGACGAAGTAGACGTCGTACTTGCTCGCGGCGGCGGCCTTGCGGATGGCGCGGATCGCGACCCACAGCGCCACGCGGTTGTCCATCGCCTTACCACAAATCGCGTCGGCGATCCGCTCGGTGTTCTGGACGAGCGTCACCGGATCGCCGATCTCAACCAGCTCGACGACCTTGCTGCGCGGCATGAAGAGGTCGACGTAGAAGTCCTTCACCTCGGGGATTTTCTTCTTTTCCTCGTCGGTTGCGAGATGAATCGGCCGGCCGACGGGGTTCATCACGCCGATCAGCTCGCGGCGTCCCTGCACCCGGACGCGGCGGGCGAAGAGGTTTCGCGTGTCGAAGCCGCCGACGTTCTGGACACGGAGCCAGCCCTGCTCGTCGATGTAGCGGACATAGAATCCGATCTCGTCCATGTGGCACGCAAGCATGACGCGCGGGGCGCGCGCCGGCTCGCCGGTCCCGTGTTTCGCCCCGCGGCGCTTCGCCGCCGGCCGCGCCGCGCGCTTCAGGCAAATCAGGTTGCCGAGGCTGTCGACGCGCGTCTCGTCCCACATGCCGCGCGTTTCCTCGAGCACGATCTCGCGGATGCGCTCCTCGCGGCCGGGGACGCCGGGCGCCTCGGTGAGACGCCGGAGAAGCTCGAACTCGCCGAAGCCGTGGGTCGCCGCCTTTGCCATCGGAAATCACCCTTTCATTCCTGGTCGCCTGCCGCGAGAAACCCCCGCGCGCGTCGAATACCGCTGCGAATTCGCGAAGTGTAGCGCCGCGCGGCGGCGCCGCCAAATGTCGCAAGTTGCCGGGTACTGGGTCAGTTTCATCGGGGTGGTACGGGCGTCTCGCCCGTTCATGCGGCAGACACGGGCGAGACGCCCGTACCACCCTTTCGAATTCACTTTTTCGCGAAACTGATCCACTGCCAGTTGCCGGGAGTTGTCGGGGCGCCGCTGCCGGTCCGCACGCCGCTGTTCGCGCTGCGGGGGGCGCGGTAGCATGCGCGTCGCGGCGGGGGCGGTGCGTCCCGCCGCCCGAACCCTGTCGGATCCCGAACATGAATCACCATCACTGGAACACGCTTGTTCGACTGGGCCTCTGGGCGGCGGTGCTCGCACTGGGATCGGCCGCGCTCGCCCAGCCGGCGCCCGAGCGCGCCCACCCGGGCCAGCCGCGCGAAGAGCGCGGCGCGACGCCCGCAGTAGACGAACAGCGGGAAGACACCACGCCGCCGGCGACGGCGGAAGCGACGGGGGACGAGGACACTGCCACGCGGCCGGCGCCCTTCGGCGCGGCGCGGCGGCCCGCGGCGCCCGAGATTCCGGTCGTGGAGCGAAGCGTGCTCGACCGCATCGCGATCTCTCGGCCGGAGCTGCCCGCGACCCACTGGTTCGCGATCATCGTGATCCTCGTGCTCACGCTCACCAGCCGCCCGCTGCTCTCGCAACGCAGCGTCGACGGGCTGGTCCTCGCACTCGTCTGCCTGCTGCTGCCCAATCGCGACAACGAACAGCCGCTCTTTCGAGAATACCCGACCCAGACCATCGTCTATGCCCTGCTCACGCTGTCGGCGGTCTACTGGGTGATCCGCGGCGTGCAGCTCCTGCGCGCCACCGCGGTTCCGCGCGGCGAGTGCAACGTGACCGAGGCGCCGCTGCTGGTGCTGACGATCGCGGGCATGGCGCTCGCCTTCAGCAGTCTCGCCGACGCGCCCGTCACCGACGACTCGCGCGACGCGCTGGTCGGCGGCGTCTACTTCGCCGAAACGGGCAGGCTGCCCTATGGCGAGACGACCGGCTACGACGCGCACGCGCCGCTGACCTACGCGGTGCACGCCGGAGCGGCCAAGCTCATGCCGCCGCAGGTCGAGGCCGACGGAGCGCTCGTGCCGATTTCGTGGGAGCGCCGCGGCGCGTGGGACGTGGAGAACTGGTGGCAGCTCAACGCGCAGCCGGCGGTGCGGCTCGTGAACGCGGTCGTGTATCTGCTCACGCTGTTCGGGCTCGTCACGTTCGGGCGGCGCGTGCATTCGCCGGGCATGGGCCTGACCGTGGGCGCGCTCTTCTCGGTGTTTCCCGGCGTGATCGAGTGTCTGCCGCACCCGGACATCATGATCCCCACGATGATGCTGGTCTGGACGCTGGTGTTGGCCACCTTGCCGGGCGTCGCCGGCCTGCTCGCGACGCTCTTCCTCGTGCTCACCGGACTCGCGTGGCCGTGGGCGTGGCTGGCGCTGCCCGTGCTGATGGTCTACTTCGCGCGCCAAGGCGCGCAGGGCGCCGGCAGCGTGCTCGGCTTCCTCGCCGGCGGGGCCGTGGTCGCAGGCATGGTCTTTGCGCTGGTCCGCCCCGCGCCCCCGCGCAGCGATGGCGCGCTGCTCGCCGCCGGCGAAGCACCGCGACACACCGCAACCATGCAGTCGGACGGCAGCGTGAGAATCGAACGCGCCGCCACCCTGGACACCGCGGCGCGCGACTTCAAGAGCGGGCTCTGGCGCTTTCTGCTCAGCCGCGACGGCGGCGCCCTGCTCTCCGATGACGCCGGCAAGCCGCGCGTCGTTTTCGGTGAAGGTGTGACGTCCACCGACGTCGCGTTTCGCACGCTGCACACCTCACCCGAGGCGCGCCAGGCGCTGCTCCCGCGCTATCGCGCCGCGGACGGCGGGTTCATCGGCCGGCTGCGCACGCTGCTCGAAGCAACCTGGCTCCCCGCGCGCGACGCGGCCCCGCCGGCAATCTCCGCGTGGAGCGTTTGGGCGGGCGACACCGCGGAAGGCGTCGAGCGGCAGGTGATGGCGCGACGCATCACCAAGCTCGTCGTGGCCGTCGTCGGCTTGCTGCTCGCGCTGATGATGCGGTCGGTCGTCGCACCGCGATCGTATCACCTGGTCGGCGCGCTGTTGGCACTCTCGGCCGCGATTCTGATCGCGAGCCCGAGCGGGGCCGCAACGAACTGGGTCTGGCTCGTCGTCGCAATCGGCGCGGCGCTTGCCGCGTGGGGCGACACGCCGGTCGCGGCGGCGGCGAGACCCAACGCCCCGGCGGCAGGCCGCCTTGGCGCCGCCCCGCGCATCAGCGCCGAGTGATCCCCGCGGCCCGGAGGCCGACGCACCCATGAAGCCGCGCGAATTCGTCGCGATTCTCGACTTCGGCAGCCAGTATTCGCAGCTCATCGCGCGCCGCGTCCGCGACAACCACGTGTATTCCGAGTTGCTCGCGCCCACCACAAAGGCCGACGAGTTGCGCGCCCGCGGCGTGCGCGGCATCATCCTTTCCGGCGGCCCCGCAAGCGTGTATGAACCCGGCGCGCCGCGCTGCGACCCGGCGATCTTCGAACTCGGCGTGCCGGTCCTCGGCATCTGCTACGGCATGCAGATCGTCTGCCAGGTGCTCGGCGGCGACGTGGCCGCCGGCAAGATGCGCGAGTTCGGACGCGTCCGCGTCCGCGTCGACCGCGGCGAAGGCGTGCTGGCCCACCTGCCCGCCGAACTCTCGGTCTGGATGAGCCACGGCGACCGGGTCGACCGCATCAGCGCGGACTTCATCATGCTCGCGAGTTCCGACGCCTGCCCCATCGCCGCCGTGCGGCACAGAACGCGCCCGGTCTTCGGCGTTCAGTTCCACCCGGAGGTGACGCACACGCCGCTGGGGGCGCAGATCATCCGCAATTTTCTGTACGACGTGTGCGGCTGCACCGGCGACTGGAAGGTCGCGAACGTCATCGAAGAGGCCGTCGAGCGCGTGCGGGTGCAGGTCGGACCTGCGGCGCGCGTGATCTGCGGACTGTCCGGCGGCGTCGACAGCAGCGTCGCGGCGGCGCTCGTGCAGCGTGCGATCGGCGATCGACTGGTGTGCATCTTCGTCGACAACGGGCTGCTGCGGCGGAACGAATCGCGCGTGGTCGAGGCGACCTTTCGCGATCACTTCCGCATGACGCTGCGGGTCGCGGACGCGCGGGAGCGCTTCCTTTCGGCGCTCGGCGGCGTCGTCGATCCACAGCAGAAGCGCCGCACCATCGGCCGCGTGTTCATCGAGGTGTTCCAGCACGAAGCGCGCTCGATCGACGGCGCGAAGTTCCTCGCCCAGGGCACGATCTACCCCGACGTGATCGAGTCCGGCGGCGGCCCCGGCGGACACACCGCCGTGATCAAGGCACATCACAACGTCGGCGGCCTGCCCGAGCAGCTCGGGTTCGAGCTGGTCGAGCCGCTGCGCATGCTGTTCAAAGATGAAGTGCGCCAACTCGGCGAAGCGCTCGGCCTGCCCGACGACCTGCTCTGGAGACACCCGTTTCCCGGACCGGGCCTCGCGGTCCGCGTCGCCGGCGACATCACGGCGGAACGGCTCGAAATTCTGCGGCACGCCGACGAGATCCTGCTCGAAGAGCTCACCGCGGCCGGCTGGTATCGAAAGGTCGCACAGGCGTTCGCCGTGCTCGTGCCGGTCGCGACGGTCGGCGTGATGGGCGACGCGCGCTCGTTCGAGAACCAGCATCTCTGCGTACTTCGCCTGGTGGAGACGACCGACTTCATGACCGCCGACTGGGTGCACATCGACTACCAGGTGCTCGCCGCCGTCAGCAACCGGATCATGAACGAAGTCGGCGGCATCAACCGCGTCGCGTATGACGTGTCGAGCAAGCCGCCCGCGACGATCGAATGGCAATGACGCGCGGCTCGACCACGCCGCATGGGCTTGCGCGGCGCGCCGCTTGACGCACGCGATGAGCAACACCCCGCCCAACGCCGCTCCGCTCGTTCTCGCCGCTGACGCCGCCGCGATCAAGCGCGCCGCCGACCTGCTGCGTCGCGGCGGTCTGGTCGCGTTTCCGACGGAGACGGTTTACGGGCTTGGCGCCGACGCACTGAACGCCGCCGCAGTCCAGCGCATCTTCGCCGCGAAGGGGCGACCGGCAACCAATCCGCTGATTGTTCACGCCGTCGATACCGACGCCGCGCGCGAACTCGTCGACAACTGGCCCGCGATCGCCCAGCGCCTCGCGGGGCACTTCTGGCCAGGACCGTTGACGCTCGTGCTGAACCGGAACGACCGCGTGCCGGCCATCACGACCGCCGGCGGCCCCACGGTCGCGCTGCGCGTCCCGGCGCACGCCGTCGCGCGCGCCCTGCTCCGCGCGGCGAACACGCCGATCGCCGCTCCGAGCGCCAATCGCTCCACGCGCGTCTCCCCCACCACCGCGGAGCACGTCCGCGCCGGCCTCGGCGAACGCGTCGATCTCATTCTCGACGGCGGCGCGACCACCGGCGGCATCGAATCCACCGTGCTCGACCTCACGACCGCGCCTCCGCGTGTCCTGCGCCTCGGACTCGTCACGCCCGACGCGCTGAGTGCGGCGATCGGCGAACCCGTCGCAGTCGCCGTGCGACACGCCGCCTCGAACCACGCCGCGCGCCCGCGCTCGCCGGGTCAATCCGCGCGACACTACGCGCCGCACGCGCGCCTGGTCGTCGCGCCGCGGGGCGGCGAAACGGAAACCCGCCGCGCGATGACACGCGGCGAGCGCGTCGGATGGCTGCGGTTGCAGCGCGGTGCGCCAACTCCGGTCGACGCCGCGGTCGTCGCGCTCGACATGCCGCACGCGGCCGATGACTATGCCGCTCGTCTGTACGCCGCGCTGCACGAGCTGGACGCGGCCGGCGTATCGGTGATCATCGTCGACGAGCCGCCGCGCGCCCCCGAATGGGCCGCGATTCATGACCGGCTGCGCCGCGCCGCGACGGCGGATGAGACCGATCCGTCGTAGCACGAACACGCACGACCACGAAACGGGACCAACCATGTCGCACGCGCTTCGATGTTTCAACATCCGCCGCCGTCTTCCGTGGCTCTGTCTGCCGCTTGTGCTCGCGACCGCGTCTCGCGCCGACGAGCCCTCCTGGATCGTGCGCTCGACCGACGGGCTCGTCGCGGCCGACCACGCCGAAGCGTCCGCGATCGGCGCCGCCGCGCTGCGCGCGGGCGGCAACGCCTTTGACGCGGCCGTCGCGACCTCATTCGCGCTCACCATCTGCCGCCCGGAGAGCACGGGCGTCGGCGGCGGCGGGTTCATGGTCGCGTACCGCGCGCGCGATCGGCGGTTCATCGCGCTCGACTACCGCGAGATGGCGCCGGCTGCGGCCACTGCCGAACGCTACGCGCGCCTCGCCGCCGACGCGCCGCGGGGCGAGTCGCCGAGCATCCACGGCGGAAACGCCGTCGGTGTGCCCGGTCTCGTCGCGGGGTTGGCCGAGATTCACAGGCAGTTTGGATCGCAGCCGTGGGAAACGCTTGTGAAGCCCGCCGCCGAGTTGGCGGATCGCGGCTTTGCGGTGGACGACACGACACTGGGCGGTGTGCGCGAAGCGGTGCGCGAAATCGACGCCCATCCCGCCGCCCGCGAGCGCTACGCCGCCCTGCGGGCGCGCCTGCTGAAGGACGGCGCGCCGCGTCCCGTCGGCAGCCGCTGGAAGCGCGCCGACCTCGCCGCGACGTTGCGGCGGATCGCGGACGGCGGCGCAGCGGCGTTCTACGAGGGAGAGCTCGCTGCGGCGATCGTCGACACGGTAAACCGCGCCGACGGCGTAATGACGCTCGACGACCTGCGCCGATACCAAGTGAAGGAGCGGACGCCGCTGCGCGCCGCGTTCGAACAATTCGAAATCGTGTCGATGCCTCCGCCGTCGTCGGGCGGCGTGTGCCTGTTCGAGGCGCTGAACGTGTTGCGGGCGACCGCCGCGAACATCGAGGGCGGCATCGCGGGCGCTGCGCGCAGCGACCGCTATCCGCCGATGCTCGTGCACGCGCTGCGACACGCGTTTGCGGATCGCGCACGATGGCTCGGCGATTCCGATTTCTCGCGCGTTCCTGTCGACGCGCTGGTGAGCGCCGCCTACGCGCAACGACTTGCCGCGAAGAGTATCGACGACGACGAGAGCTTCGGCAGCCGCGACATTCCCGGCGAACCCGAGCGCCCGCAGCCCGATCGCGGCGGCCGCCAACTCCCCGACGACGGCGGAACATCGCACTTTTGCGTCGCCGACCGCGAAGGAAACTTTGTCGCGCTGACCGAAACGATCAACGGCGGCTACGGCTCGTGGCTGGTCGTCGAGCCGTTCGGCGTGATCCTCAACAACCAGATGGACGATTTCACGACCGTTCCGGGAGCGGCCAACCTGTTCGGCTTGCAGCAAGGCGATGCGAATCTGGTCGCGCCCGCCAAGCGCCCGCTGAGCAGCATGTCGCCGACGCTGGTCCTCCGCGACGGAACGCCGGTGCTGGCGCTCGGTGCGTCCGGCGGACCGCGGATCATCACCGCGGTCATGCAGGTGCTGCTCAACGTGGTGGTGCTTGAAAGACCGCTGCACGAGGCGATCGACGCCCCGCGTCTGCATCACCAGTGGAAGCCGAACGAAGTGTACTTCGACCGACCGCCGCGTGACGCCGACGTCGAAGCGCTCCGCGCCGCGGGGCTTAAGCTCAGCGAGAAACGTCGCGGCGGGGTGGTGCAGGCGATTCAGCGGCTGCGCGATGGATCGCTGGCCGGTGCGAGCGATCCGCGCAAGGGTGGACGGCCCGCGCGGCCTTGAAGGGGAACTTCAAGATGGAGAGCAAGATTGGAGCGTGAGCGCGCGACCAGGCGTTGAAACGCCCGGCAACGATCGTGCGCCCGGCGGGCGAAGGCAGAGCGGGCGACGGCGCATCGCGCGAACGCAGCGTGCGCGAGAGCGCCCGATGCGAACGCCGAGCAGATGAGAACTTCGCGCGCGAGGCTTCCGCTCGTCTCTTGCACACCGCTCAAGCCGGCGGAATCTCCATCTCGTACGGCTCCGTCACCGTGCAATACCATTTTCCACCGAGCCGTCCCACCGTGCGCAGCCGGCGCGGGTCGATCGCCCCGTCGGCGCCGAGCAACTCGTCCGCCACGTGAATCGCAACCACGTCGCCGAACACCACGTGCGCGCTGCCCGGACCGTCGCCGAGCGTTTCGACCTTCCGCAGCGTGCACTCGATATTGACCGGCGACTCGCGCACGAGCGCCGGGCGGACGCGCGTCGCGGGCGCCGGCGTCAGCCCGGCGCGCTCCCACTCGCTCGTTCCATACGGCAGCTCCGTCGCCGCGGCGACCATCGGGCGGGCGATCTCCGCGGTGACGGTCGCAATGACGAACTCGCGCGTGTCGCGGATGTTGACGTACGTGTCCTTGGGTCGCCGGTCGCGGTGCAGCCCCGTGCCGAGGATCACCACCGGCGGGTTGGCGGCGACCATGTTGTAGAAGCTGAACGGCGCGAGATTGCGCGCGCCGTCCGCCCCGAGCGTGGACACGAGCGCGATGGGGCGCGGGTTGATGAACGAAATACACAGCCGGTAGATTTCGCGCCAGTCGTCGCGGCGTGCCGTGACATCGATGTACACGCGGTTCCTTTTTCGGGGCGTTTGAAGAGTGTGCAACACAGGCTGTAATCCTGCACTGTCGGCGAGCGGGCGTTGACGTTGCCCTGCCGGCGCGCCGTTCCTTCAGAGCTCTCCTTTGTTCGCAGTTTCCGCCGGCACTATTGAGAAGCACGCGGAAGAAGAGCAGGAAGCATGCAGCGCCGGCTCGCGGACCGGAGGCTGAAGCCTCCGGCTACGTTCGTACGCCCTCCGGGCGAGCGGCCGAACGGCGACCCGCAAGACAAGAGTCTGATCACCGAAACGCCGGACGAAAGTCTGATCATCGCACCGCCGGACGAAAGTCCGATCATCGCACCGCCGGACGAAGTTTCGATCAACGAAACGCCGGACGAGAGTCTGATCGCCGAAACGCCGGACGAGAGTCTGATCGCCGAAACGCCGGACGAACGTCTGATCACCGAAACGCCGGACGAAAGTCTGATCACCGACCCGCGGATCGCACGGACCGCTTGTTGCCAACCAATCGAACAACCCCTGTAGGCACCGAACGGGCCGATGGCCTGCCATACAGTCGAATAATCCCCATGCGTGCCGTCCAGTCGGACGACTCCAAGGCCTGCCATGCAGTCGAACAATTCCCATGCGCGCCGCACGGTCGGACGAACCGTCGATTCGCCCGGAGGGCGAGCGATCGTAGCCGGCGACTTCAGTCGCCGGTCACGTGTTCGCCCAACTCCCGCGCCGCCGCCAGCGTCTGCTCGTCGCAGATTTCGCGCAGCGGCTCCATCACAAACGGCCGCTCCCACATCCGCGGATGCGGCACCTGCAAATCCGGCTCGTCGATCCGCTCGCCACGATACAACAGCAGGTCGAGGTCCAGCGTCCGCGGGCCCCAGCGCTCCCGCCGCTCGCGGCCGCGCTGGCGCTCGATCTCGAGCAATCGTTCCAACAATCCGCGCGGTGAGCGCGAAGTGTGCAGCTCAGCGGCCGCATTAAGGAATGGACCCTGCCCCGCCGGCCCGCCGACCGGCGCGGTTTCGTGAAAGCGCGAGCAGCGCAGCACTTCGATGTCGCCGGACGCGTCCATCTCGCGCAGCGCGGCTGCGAGGTGCGCGGCGCGGTCGCCCAAATTGGAGCCGAGCGCGATGAACACGCCGCCGCGCACCGGCGATGACCCGATCAACTCGCCGCGTGCGGGCATGCCGCTCACCAACTCAGCCTGCGGAGCCGCTCGAGCGCCATCTGCGTACGCTCGACGTCGACGGTGACCGCGAAGCGCACGTAGCCCTCGCCGGCGTCGCCGAAGCCTGTGCCCGGGATGCACACGACGGCGGCTTCATCGAGGAGTTTGGAGGCGAGCGACATCGAGGTGTAGGCGTTGGGCACGCCGGCCCAGATGTAGAAGGTCGCCGCCGGCGGGCGGACGCGGAAGCCGAGCGCGCGCAGCCCGTCGGCGAGCAGCGTGGCGCGCTCCTGGTACATTCGGCGGGCGGCGCGGATCTCGGAGCGGTCGATGCCGGCGTAGGCTTCGCAGCCGGCCTCCTGGATTGCGGTGAATTGGCCGCTGTCGACGTTCGATTTCACGCGCGCCAGCGCCGCGAGCACATCGGGGTTGCCGACCGCGAATCCGAGCCGCCAGCCGGTCATGTTGAACGTCTTCGACAGCGAGTGAAACTCGATCGCGACCTCGCGCGCTCCGGGGACTTCGAGCACGCTCGCCGGCCGCCGCTCCGCCGGCTGGTCGAAGTACATCTCGTTGTACGCCGCGTCCTGCGCGAGAATGATGTCGTGCTTGCGGCAGAAGGCCACCGCACGCTCGAGGAAGTCGCGGCTCCCCAGCGCGCCGGTCGGGTTGTTCGGATAGTTCACGAACATCAGCACGGCGTCGCGTGCGACGTCCGCCGGAATCGCATTCAGGTCGGGCAGCCAATCGTTGCGCTCGGCGAGCGTCATCGTCTGCGGCACGCCGCCGGCGAAGAGCGTGCCCGCCCGGTACACGGGGTAGGCCGGATCGGGAATGAGCACGGTGCGCCCGGGGTTCACCACCGCCAGCGGCAGATGGCCGAGGCCCTCCTTGCTGCCGATCAGTGCGAGCACCTCGCGATCCGGATCGAGCTTCACCTGGTAGCGGCGGTCGAAGAATGCGGCGACCTCGCGGCGAAACTCGGGCGCGCCGTCGCCGCGCGGATAGCGGTGATTTGCGGGCGTGCGCAGGGCGCTGGCCATGCGCGTGAGGATGAAGTCGTGCGTGGGTCGGTCCGGGTCTCCGATGCCGAAGTCGATGACGTCCTTGCCGGCCTCGCGCGCGGCGCGCTTCTTGCGATCGATCTCGACGAAGAGATACGCGGGCAGGGCCTTGAGACGCTCCGGCAGCTCGAAGTTCATTCGTCACACCTCGCGGCGCCGGCGGCGTTGCACGGCGCGTTCAATCCGACAATACGGCGGGCCGGCGGCGGGCCGGCCCGGATGATGGCGATTCGGAGTTCACGCCCTACCCACGCTCGCGGCTAGCTCGCCGCGGCCAGCGTGGCGTCGATCGCGGTCTTGTAGTCGCGCTTCTGCTTGGCGCCGACGATCCGCTGCACGGGCTGGCCGTTCTGAAACAGAATCACCGTCGGGATGTTCTGCACGCCATACTTCATCGACGTCTGCGGCGCCTTCTCGACATCGACCTTGCCAACCTTCGCTTTGCCGGCGTACTCGGTCGCCAGATCGTCGATCGTCGGCGCCAGCATCAGGCACGGACCGCACCACTCCGCCCAGAAGTCGACCAGCACGGGGACGTTCGACTTCAGCACTTCGGCTTCAAAATTGGCGTCGTCGAATTTGAGCGTGTTCTGACCCGCCATGGGACGCTTCTCCTCGCACCGAAGTGCGGTGGTGGTCCAAGGTTGACAGACTCGTGATTCTAACCCGCAAGCGCTTCAAGTCAACGGCGACGGCCGCGCCGCAACGCGCTACGAATGCGTCCGGCGCGATTCCGCAGGCCCAAGCCACGCACGCCGCACACGCCACGGCTATCCACGCGGCGGATTCCGACCGCCTTCGGCACGGCTCCCAACCGCACGATGCGCACCGGCGCTCAGCGCAGCCGCACCGACAGCTCGCGGGCCTGCGCGTCGACGCGTCGTCCGAGCGCCGTGATGGACTGGTCGCGCGTCTCGTTCTGGCGCGTGAGCTCGGCAAAGACGCGCTCCATGCGCTGCACTTCGCGCTCGACCGCACCGATGCGCCGCGTCAGCTCCGCGAGGCTGCGCTCGTGGCGCTCCATCATTTCGAGCACGACCGCCAGCCCGCGATTTTCCATCGCTGCACGCTCCGCAAACGAAACGCCACTCTCCCGCCGTTCCGGTCGCGAATTGTAGGCGTCAACGCCCCACGCGCCGAGCCGGGCAGCACGCCGACCGCGGTTCGCGCCACCGCTTGCGGCTCAGCGTGCGGCGCACCGTTCCCGGGCGCCGCGCCCGGCGGTAAACTCGTCGCCGCCGCGACCGCCGAACTCACCGTCCGCACGGACGCACGGGGACCGGCGCGGGTTACGTCGAACTTCGTCGGCGACGCCGCGGATCGCCGATCGCACGGGAGCATGCCAACGATGAACGCCGAGTCCGGACCGGCCAGCGATGCACCCGCGGCGTTGTCGGCGACTCGCGCGCAGCTGGTCGCATCGGAGACGCGCGTCGCCGACCTGGAGCAGGCGCTGGCGACGATGAACCACGACTACGGGCTCGTGATGGGCGCGCTGATGCAGAAAATCCAGGAGACCAGCCGCTTCGGCGACGCGTATCGCCACTGGGACCAGATCACCGACGCGGTCGACGACCTGCACGCGGAGCGTCGCGAGCGCCAGGCCGACATCGACCGCCTGCGACGCGAGGTCGAGACCTACCGCCAGCGCGTCGAGGATCTGCGGAAGTCGCGCTGGCGACGAATCGGACTTCGGCTCGGCGTCGCACGCCGCGCCGCGTGGGAGAATGGCGACGCATCCGCCTGAGTCGCCGGGCGACCGCCGGCGCGTCCGATCGCCGCGCGCCGGAGCGAAATCGAGGGCCCGACTTGCCTGAACCAACTCAGTCACCGCCTGCCGCGCGAGCCCGGCCGGCACCCGACGTGGCGCTGGCGCCCGCAGCTTCGGCGCTCGCGCCGCGCGTCAACGACGATCGCACGCGTTGGCCTTTTCATGCGCGCCAGGTCGACCATGCCGCGTCATGCGTCTGGGACGCGGTCGGCGCGACGGCGGGCCGCGCGACGCGCGAAGAGTCGGAACTGCTCTTCGAACTGGGCTGTGTCGCGGGCTCGGCGATGCTCGCGGTTGGGCCGCCGGATCCGCGCGCCGCGCTCGCGCTGCTCCGCGGGGCGCTCGCCGCGCGCGACGCCGGGCGGCGCAACGATCCACAGTTGTTCGCGATCGACACCGACGCCGCCGGCTTGCTGGCGTGGACGGACGCACTCCGGGCTCACGCCGTGGAGTCGCACGGCGCGCCGTTTGTCGGCGACCTGGAACGATTCTCACGCGAGCTGCCGTTCGCGCCGACGCTCGTGCTGATTCACGCGCCCCGGTCGCCCGACGCGTTCCGCGCCGCACTCGAACGCGCCGCGCGTCTGCCCGCGGGCGCACCCATCGTGTGTGAACGTTTTGCCGACGACGCCGGCGTGCGCGCCGGCGTGCAGGCCGCTGCGGACGCCGGCGCCGTGCGCGTGTTGCGCGAGATCGGCGGCGCGGCGCTGCTGGTCGCGGCGCGCGGCGGCACGAGCCGCTCGGGCGTGCTCGAGGCCGCGCCGTTCGACGCCGTTCGCGCTTCGTTGCACGAGCGGCTTCGCGCCGCGGCGACGCGCGTCGAACACAACGCGTCGCGGCCGCCGGGCGGCGTGTCGCCCCCCGCGGACGGCGCGTCAACGCCCGCGATCGGTGCGGCAGGGCCGCCGGAGCCCGACGATCGAGGCGCCGCGCTGCGCGCGGCGCAGTTCGAATTGCTGACCGCGCGTGGGCTGCGCGGCGCGAGCGGCCGTGGCCCCTGGCCGTTCGCGCGCGCCGACGCGCGGCCGCTGCCCGCGACCCTGCCGGACGGGCGACCGTGGCCGAAGATTTCGATCGTCACGCCGAGCTTCAACCAGGGCCGCTACATCGAGGAAACGCTGCTGTCGGTCGCGAACCAGGGCTATCCAAACGTCGAGCACATCGTGATCGACGGTGGCTCGACCGACGAAACGCGCGCCGTGATCGAGCGCCACCGCCCGACGCTCGCGCACGTCGTCAGCGAGCGCGACCGGGGCCAAGGCGACGCGCTCAACAAGGGCTTTCGAGTCGCGACGGGCGAGATCCTCACGTGGCTGAACAGCGACGACCGACTCGCGCCCGGCGCGCTGGCCGGCGTCGCGCTCGCATTCGCGACGCGTGGCGCGGACATGGTCGCCGGCATCTGCGAAATCTGGCGCGACGACGAGCTGTTCGAGCAGCACCTGACGAGCTGCGACAACGGCCCCTTGCCGCTCGACGAGCTGCTCGACATCGACCACTGCTGGCAAGGCGGCCAGTTCTTCTATCAGCCCGAAGTGATGTTCTCGCGCGACCTGTGGCGGCGCGCCGGCGGTCGCATCGACGACCGCTGGTTCTTCAGCATGGACTACGAGCTCTGGCTGCGTTTCGCCGAGCACGGCGCCAGGCTGCACGTCATCGGCCGGCCCGTCGCGCAGTTCCGCGTCCACGCCGACCAGAAGACCGTGGCCGAGGAGAAGTTCTATCGCGAGCTGCACGAAGTGCGCCGCGAGTTTCTCGCGCGCACCGGCCACTCGTGGCAGGCCGGCGGGCGCACGTTCGGCGAGTCGCGACGGCGCATCGTGTTCTTCAACGACATGGGCTTCAACGCCGGTGCAGGGATCGCCCACGGCCGGCTGGCGACGGCATGTGCGTGGGCGGGGCAGGAGGTCGTCCCGCTCTGTCTCACGCAGTCGAGCACGTACGACGCGACGCCGCCGGCGCCGGTGAGCGCCGTCGTCGCGCGCGTCGCCGAATACCAGCCCGACGCGGTTGTGCTCGGCAATCTTCACGCCGCCGCGCTCCCGCCCGCGCTGTTGTCGGAACTCGCGCGCCGCTGGCCGACGATGATCGTGTTGCACGATCAATGGGCGCTGACGGGCCGTTGCGCGTACACCGGCGACTGCACGAAGCACCTGCTTGGCTGCGACGACACGTGTCCGACGCCGACCGAGTATCCGGCGTTGGAACCGGCGCGGATCGCGGGCGCGTTTGCAACCAAACGACGGGCCCTGCATGGCGAACACGCGCCGGTTCTGCTCGCGAACAGCGCGTGGATGGCGAACTTCGCGCGGCATTCGCTCGCGGGCCCGGCGCGCGACCCGGCGATTGCCGGCCCCGCCGCCCGTGTCGAGCCGATTCGCCTTGGCGTACCGACGGACGTGTTTCGCCCGCGCGACATCAACGCGTGTCGAAGCGAACTCGATCTGCCGCTCGATCGCTTCATCGTCCTGACTTCGGGTACGTCCGCAGCCGACCCGCGAAAGGGAATCGCGCATCTCGCCGCGGCGCTCGAATTGCTGAACCTCCCGGACATCCTGGTCGTCGGCGTCGGACATTTTGACCCGGGTGCACTGCCGCCGATCGCGGGGATGCGCGCCATGGGCTATCTCTCCGACCCTCGACAGATGGCGACGCTCTACGCCGCCGCTGACGTCTTTGTGGGCCCGAGCCTTCAGGAGTCGTTCGGGCAGGTGTTCATCGAGGCGGCGGCGTGCGGAACGCCCGCGATCGGTTACCCCGTCGGCGGCGTGCCCGAAGCCATCCACGACGGCGTTAGCGGCGTGCTCGCGACGCGCGCCGAGCCGCGCGCCCTCGCCGACTCGATCGGCACGCTCTATCACGACGCCGACCGCCGGGCGCAGCTCGGCGCGTGGGGGCGCATGCTCGCCGAGAACGAGTTCTCGCTCGCGACGGCGTATCAGCGACTCTTCGTCGCGTGGGACCGCAGCGGCATGCGCGACCGGCTCGGGCTGCGACGGAAAATCCGCTTCGACGCGGGGCGGCCCGCGTTGCCCCCGGCGCGCGAGATCGATCCGAGCTACCCGGGCTGGCGCGCCGTCAGCGGTTTTCTGGACTGGGAAGGCCCGTATCCCAAGGACAACCTGCCGCGCTGCCGTTGGACGGTCGGCCCGCTGAGCCGGATCGAGTTTGTGATCGAGCAGCCGGGCCGATACGCGCTGATGGTCGCGTGTCGCAACTACTGGGAGGGTCAGCGACTGCGGCTCGTGCACGACGGGCACGTCGTCGGGGAGAGTCACATCCCGGTGACGCGGAATCTCGGCGACCACGTAGAACATCGCGAGCTGGAGCTCGCCGCAGGCGTCCACCACGTTGAACTGCATCACTGGAAATGGGATACGCACAAGCCGCTGCGCCCCACCGCGCTACTGATCACCGGCATTGCGATCGTGCCGGCACGGAGCACGGATCACCCGGCGGCGCGGCGGCTCGGAATCGCGGCGAAGGAACACACACCTTGATCCTGGAACCCCTGGCGCGCGGGACAGCGATCGACGTGAGCGCCATTCCGCGGCGCGTGACTCGCCGCGCGACGGGTAGCGGCTACGCAGGCACGTCCCGCTGCGCCAAACGCACGACGCGCCCGCGAACGATTCCGCCAATCAATCCGTGCGTGAACCCGGTCACGCCCAGCAGCGCGTAGCACCAGCCCGAGAGGTGCAGGTAGCCCACCGGCGCGAAGTTGGCGATCGCGACCGAGAGCGCCCCGACGGCAACGTACAACAGGTTGTCGACGATCGCCCACTGCGTGTCAAACCGCTCGACCGCGGTCAGCTCGAGCGCGGCGCGCTTCCGCCACGCGTGGATGTAGAGCGCCGCGAACGAAGAAAAGACCGCGATAAACCCGGCCCCATAGACGGTAAACAGCGACGGGATCTCATGAAACTCGATCGTCGGGCGCCGGCCGCCGCCGACGGTCCCGCCAAGCACCAGCGTGAACAGAAACTTCAACGGAAAGACATAGAGCAGAATGGTGAACAACAAAACGCCGTTGAGAACGATGGTCGTCCGATCGCTCAATCCATAGCGCCGGAAAAACACGTAGTGTCGATACCACACCAGCGCGAGCAACGCGAAACACACGCCGAATGCCAGCGAGCCGCGCATCGCCGACATCAATCCGGCGAACGTCGCGGGCACGTCGAGCGTGACGACGATGAGCGTGATCGCGAACCCGATCACCGCATCGCTCAGCGCTTCGATGCGCGAAACCTCGGTACCGCGCCGGCGGAACGCTGCCGGCCCCGTACGTTCGCCAGACCCAGCCAGTGTCGATCGCAACATGGGGCGGCAGTATAGCGCAGTTCGCAGCCCGAGCCCACACGCCGCTCCGCGCACCGCCCGGCGGTGCGCCGCGGACGGCACGCCCCGTCCGGCGTCCGCAGCCCGATGCGGCTACCACCCCGCCGCCAACTGCGCCACGCCGATCACGCCCGCCTCGTTCGTACCCAGCGGCGCCGGCTCGATGCGCATCTCCGGGGGCGCAAGCGACCCGCGGCGGCGTGTGAACGCGTCGCGCGCCGCGACAACCAGTTGCGGCTCGTGCTCGATGACGCCGCCGCCCAGCGCCACAACCTGCGGCGCGTACAGATGCGCGATCTGCACCAGCCCGATCGCCAGCGCGTCCGCGAGCGTCGCGAGCGCGCGGCCGCCGATCGGGCGCGGCGGATCGCGTTGCGGGCCGCGCCGATGGGGAAGCGCTTCGCGCGCCGCCGGCCCCGCTGCTGAATGCACGCGTTCGGGCGGGGAGTCGTGCGGCGTTGGCGGCGAATCCGCCGGCAACGGGTTCGAAACATCAAACCGCACCGCCACAACTTCCGCGTCGGGCGTGCCGCGTTCGCGGCGCTCCGGGCGACGATTTCGCCCGCCGCGCCGCGATCCTCCGGACCGGGCGCGCTCGACGGCGGCGCCGTTCAGCAGCGCTTCGAGACATCCGCGCGCCCCGCAACGGCAGCGCGGCGCATGGGGGCTGGTGTCGACGATGAGATGACCGAGCTGCCCGGCGCCGCCGCGCGTGTGTCGCACGAATTCGCCGTTGAGGATGACGCATCCTCCGACGCCGGTGCCGAAAGACAGATACGCAAAGCGCTCGACGGACCGCTGCCCGGCGCGCCACTGGGCCCAGCCGCCGGCGAGCACGTCAGTCTCGACGCGCACCGTGCGTTCGCACACGCGCGCGAAGAGTTCGACGACGTCGACGCCCTCCAACCGCGGCAGATTCACAGCCCGCTGCATCACGCCGGTGTCACGATCCCAGACACCCGGCAGCGCGATGCCGATCGCCGCGGGCGGTGCGTC
Source organism: Phycisphaerae bacterium (assembly GCA_050184295.1). Lineage (GTDB taxonomy): Bacteria > Planctomycetota > Phycisphaerae > UBA1845 > Fen-1342 > JBFXAM01. Next base: position 18,711 of record JBFXAM010000085.1, read on the forward strand.
CGGACACGCGCCCAGGAGCGCGCGATACAAGCCCGAGATCCGCGCCGCGAGCTCTGCCGGCGCGCCCTTCTCCGGTGTGCGGGCACGTTCGAGATGGAGAATGACGCCCTTCGAATCGACCACGCCGGCACGGATCGTCCCGCCGCCGATGTCGATTCCGATCGCACTCGCTGAAGCGCTCGACACCGTCAGGCAGCTCCCACCGCGTGGACGCGCGGTTCTTCTCGTCCGAGCGCACAACGCCGGCGCGCGGACCTCCTCCCCATCACGACCTTAGCGCGCCAACCCGCACCTCGACCGC